>NZ_JBNHEY010000002.1:0-737834 GCF_059089725.1 Arthrobacter sp. M71 S08
CGGACATGATCGCCAAGGTCTCCCGCGGCCTGGGCGAGGCCATGGTCGGGATCAACGTCGAAGAGATCCCGCAGCCGCACCGCCTCGCCGAGCGCGGTTGGTAAAACCGGCTCGACGGCGAGATCCGCGGCGAAGGCGCGGGAAGGTTGTGTCCTCTCTGCCGGCGGGTACAAGCTTGGAACAGCGGATATAGCGTCACGCTTTGACAGCCTATGAGCGCCAGATTAGCGTACTCATATATCAGTTGTCTGATCAGCTTAATACTTGTATTCGAATCGTGGCACAGGTGCCAACTGCGCTCGGCCGACGATCCACGACCCTTTGAGTCCCTGCGTCTCTGGAAAGGAACCAACTCATGGTTCATAAAGTCCAAGCTGTCATTGCCAAGGAAAAGAACGCTCCGGTCACACTGGAGACGATTCTGGTACCGGATCCGGGTCCGGGAGAGGCGCTGGTGGACATCCTCACCTGCGGGGTATGCCACACCGACCTGCACTACCAGCAGGGAGGCATCTCTGACGACTTCCCGTTCCTGCTGGGACATGAGGCAACGGGCGTGGTCAGCGCCGTCGGTCCGGATGTCACCGAGGTGGCTCCCGGCGATCGCGTGATCCTGAACTGGCGTGCCGTGTGTGGTGAGTGCCGCGCGTGTGCGAAGGGCCAGGCGCAGTACTGCTTCAACACGCACAACGCGACGCAGAAGATGACCCTTGAGGACGGCACTGAGCTTTCCCCCGCACTCGGCATCGGCGCCTTCGCGGAGAAGACCCTGGTTGCTGCCGGGCAGTGCACCAAGGTGGACGAGGAAGTGGATCCCGCCGCTGTCGGGCTGTTGGGCTGCGGTGTCATGGCAGGCATCGGCGCGGCCATCAACACCGGTGAGGTCAAGCGCGGTGAATCGGTAGCTGTGATCGGTTGCGGCGGCGTGGGTATTGCCGCGATCGCCGGCGCAAAGCTGGCCGGGGCCACCACGATCATTGCCGTCGACATCGACGCCAACAAGATCGAGATGGCCAAGGAACTGGGCGCAACCCATGGCGTGGACTCCAGGGCCGAAGACCCCGTCGAGGCTATCCGGGCGCTGACCGGAGGCAACGGCGCGGACGTGGTGATCGACGCCGTCGGCCGTCCTGAAACCTACAAGCAGGCGTTCTACGCCCGTGACCTCGCCGGACGAGTGGTCCTGGTGGGTGTCCCGACGCCGGAGATGAAGCTGGAACTGCCGCTGCTCGATGTCTTCGGCCGCGGAGGATCGCTGAAGTCCTCCTGGTATGGCGACTGCCTGCCCTCGCGTGACTTCCCCATGCTCGTCAGCCACTACAAGCAGGGCAACCTGAACCTGGACGCGTTCGTCACAGAACGCATCGGCATAGACCAGGTGGAGGAGGCCTTCGGCAAGATGCACGAAGGTAAAGTTCTCCGCTCCGTCGTCGAGATCGATCGGTCGGTGGTCTCCTAATGAGCCTCCGTATTGAGAAGCTGGTCACATCCGGAACGTTTTCCCTCGACGGCGGCACCTGGGACGTGGACAACAACGTCTGGATAGTGGGTAACGACGACGAATGCGTCATCATCGACTGCCCGCACGACGCCGCCGCGATCATCAACCAGGTTGGCAGCCGCAAAGTCCTGGCCATCCTGTTGACCCATGCGCACAACGACCACATCGGCGCGGCCCGCGACGTTGCCGAAGCGGTCAAGGCCCCCCTCTATCTGCACCCCGAGGACCAGGTCCTGTGGGAGCAGGTCTACACGGACCTGCAGCCGGATAATCAGCTCAACGACGGCGACGTTTTCCGGGTTGCGGGCGGGGAACTGCGGGCGCTGCACACTCCCGGCCATTCGCCCGGGTCCACCTGCTTCTACCTGGAGAGCGAAGGAACGGTCTTCACGGGTGACACGCTGTTCAACGGCGGTCCCGGTGCAACTGGGCGGTCCTACAGCGACTACCCGACCATCGTGGCCTCAATCCAGGAAAAACTCCTCACGCTGCCCGAAGACACCGTGGTTCACACGGGTCACGGCGACGACACGACCATCGCGGCTGAACGCGTGACGCTGGCTGCGGCTGAGAAGGGGTAGTTCACTCCAAAGGTCGAGTGACATTCTCGACCGAAAGCGGCATGTCCGGGCAACTCTTGCTCGAACATGCCGCTTTCGCTCTTCCTGGCGGGAGCCGTGAGCCGCTTCTCTGAGTGGCCGGTCAGGAGAAGGCGAACAGCGGTGGAAACACAACGACGACGACGGCTGCCCACGCGCCGTAGACCGGCAGGTACCGGGTCTGCCAGTTTTCGAGCTGCGCAAACGGGCGCCGTCTACGCAGGAAGCTGGCGGTCAGCCACGCCGCCCGGATCAGGTGCACAAGCAGGAGAACGTTCAGCCCGAGCGCAGCGATCTTGTTGGGACTGAAGCCGAACTCGGCGATCCGTGTGAGCATCGCGGTCAGCATCACCGCGTCGACGGCAATTGCCGCCGCGACCAGAACGAGCTGCAACCCATCGAACAGGTTGGGCCGCGCGAGTGAGTCCCGCGCGGAGATCGAGTACAGCAGCAGGCTCAGCACGAGCACGAGGATTGCGTCCATGAGGATGAGCAGTTCACGGTCGACGTCCACGAGGCCGCCCGCGGCAGCAATCACCCCCAGCAGCGCCAACAGCATCACAATGGTGAGCGGGGTGAAGATGCGCGTGAGCACGGGCGCGATATTTTCGACGACGTTCTGCTTGGCCTCCACGAGCCAGGTTGCCACCACCAGTGCCCCGGGCACAGCGAATGGCAGGATCCATTCAGCCAGGACCGGTTCGAAGTCGGTGCCGATGAGCGCGAAGGCGCCGACGGTGAGGCCGATCAGCACGGCGCCGCCGAGGGCAAGCAGCGTGTAGTAGATCGCGAACTCGCCCGTGAAGCGGACAAAGTCCATGCGGCGGCCGTCGGACCGCCATCGCCCGCCGACATAGGCGAGCCCCGCCAGCAGCCACAGGACCACCGGGGCGTGGAGAACCGCGAGTAACTCCGTGGAACCGCCGGGGGAGAACGGATAGACGTTGAGTATGACGGCGAGGGCCGCGAAGGGAATGAGCAATGCCGCGCCGAAATAGGGCGTGAGCTGCCGCTTCCAGGCGAAGTAGCCGGCCAGGAACGGGAACACCAGCAGTCCGAGGTTTCGCGCGAACACGTTTTCGTTCTCGATGAGGGAAAGGCCGACCTTCACTGCGGTGCCCGCCCCCACAGCCAGGGCGAGGACCACGGCCAGTTCACGCCACGGTGGGGTGCCGCCGTCGTCGTTGGTTGTTTCGGGGAGCAGCACAAGCTGCTTCCACAACCGGTCGGAGTGTTCGCGGGCGAATTCGCGGGAGACGGCGTCGAGGTTGCCCAGGCGCTTGATGGCGACGAGGAACGCTTCCTCGTCGTCGAGGCCTGTGGCTTGCCGCTCAGTGATCTGTTCACGGAGGTGGTCTTCCAGCTCATCGACGTCGGCGGGAGAGATCGCCTGCCGGCGCTGAACGTAGCTGCGCCAGCGGCCGATCTGCACCTCGAGCTCTGCGTGCATCGCCATCACGCCCACCCCTCGGTTACTGCGGGCGGTCTCGGCGCGGTGCGCCACACCTGCCGGAGCGCATCGGCGACGACGGTCCACTGCTGCTGGCGTTCGGCGAGGGCTTCCCGCCCGCTTTGGGTGATGGCGTAGTGCTTACGACGGCGGCCGGCCTCCGATGTGCCCCACGATGAGTCCACGTAGCCGAGCCGTTCAAGCCGGTGCAGCAGGGGATAGAGCATTCCGTCGGTCCACTGCATGCTGCCGCCGGAGAGTTCGCTGACGCGTTTGAGGATGGCGTAGCCATAGAGGTCACCCTCCGCGAGGATGCCCAGGACGAGCGGGGTGGCGGAGGCAGCCACGAGGTCTTTGTCGATGCGCACAATGTCTCCAGATACCTAGAGGTGTTAGGTAAAAGAAGCATAGCAGCGCTAGGTATGTTGCCGTCGGGTCCACGGGCCTACCGTGGAAGCCCCAGACCGATTCGAAGGGTGCATCATGGCAGAGCTTCGCATTGAGCAGTGGTGGATACTTCTGGACACCAGGCACAAGGAGTGGTTCCGGGAAAATCTACGCGCGCCGGAGGTTGACCCGGGTGCCGCGAACGCGGTGCGTGAGGCGGGCGGGCCGGACCTGAGCGGTTCCACGCTCGACCCGCGTGACTGGGACTTCATTGAAATCCAGTCGGAGTTCGTGGACTGAGGGTCGGTGACCGCATCACCATGCCACCGTCGACAAATTGGCACATCAGGTGATGAAGCTGGACCAGCCGCTCGCGAAGACCAGGACAGCCTGCGAGGTCGCCGCGTCTCCCGCGCCTAGCCCCGGGGACGCAACTGTACTGAGGGCATCACCGGCGCCGGCAGCGGAGCAGGCTGCCCCTCCGGGTAAGGGCCGAAGCGAGGGTAGGGGGCGCCGTCGTCGTAGTGGTCGTCAGCGGGTGCGCCGGCCGGTTCCGCGCCGATTTCGGCCTGCCAGGCAGCACGGTAGGCGACCACCTCGTCATGGGTACGCCCGATGAAGTTCCACCACATGACGATCTGCTCGGCCAGGGGCTCGCCTCCGATCAGGATGAGCCGAGCAGGTTGCTCTCCGGCCTCCAGCACCAGGGAGCGCTGCCCGGGCCGGAGGTAGGCCAGGTGGTTTCCCGGAACCTCTGAGCCATTGAGGATGAGGTCACCGGTGTCCAGCAGTACGCCGTGCTCGGACTTCGGGTCCAGGTTCAGATCCAACCGGGCTCCGGCCTCCAGATTGACTTCGGCGGCCAGCAGCGGTGGCGTGTAGGTCTCGACCGGTGACGTGGACCCCGCCAGGGATCCGAGGAACACCCGGAGCAGCGTTCCCTCACCTGTGACCGGCTCGGGTTCGTAGTGTTCGAATGTCGCCGGCATGTGGCGGGTGGCGTCGGGCAGGGCGTACCAGAGCTGCACGCCGTGCAGGAGCGAGGTGTCGGGTGTGGAGAATTCCTGATGGGAGATCCCGCGCCCGGCGATCATCAGGTTGACCTCTCCTGGGCGCACCAGCGCACCGGCGCCGGAGGAATCGTGATGGCTGATCCCTCCGGTGAAGAGCAGGGTAACGGTGGCCAGTCCGGTGTGAGGGTGCCGCGGCACGCTCATTCCGCCGGACTCCGACACTGGGTCCGGGCCGTAATGGTCCAGAAAGCACCATGAGCCGATCAGGCTGCGCTGCCGCTGCGGCAGGGTCCGGCGCACGGTCATTGCCCGCGGCCCTCCCAGCGGCACATCGCGGGGGGCCAGCAGCTCAGCAGCAACCGGGGCTGGGGTTCCTGCACAATGCATTTCCTGCGGGTGCGCGTCCAGATTGGTCATCACAATCCTCTGCTGCGGTGGCGGGTAGGTTCAGAGTGGCCTGCAAGAAATCTAGCAGGGTCGGCCCTGACGGCCCCTAGAACGTCACCCCGCAGCGGAGCGCAACGTTCGCGTACGACGTCGCTTCGCCCGTCCGGATGATGAGCCTTGCCTCCGCGAGCAGTGTCTTCAGCTCCTCGTGGCTCACCGACTCGGGGGAGAGGCCCTCGGCCCGGACGGTGTCCTCAACAACGGTCCCGGCTGCTTCCGATGCGATGACTGAACCTTCAACCTCGAGGTCGGCCAGCACCGCGCGCAGCACCTCCGCGAATGCCGGCGTCCCCTTCACCAGGGCGAGGTCGACGACGGCGGCAGAGTCAGGCAGCGGCATGCCGCAGTCCGTGATCATCACCAGATGCCCGTGGCCCAAAGTGCTGAGCCGGGTGTTGATGGGGCCGTTCAGTATTCCGTTCTTCTTCAAGCCTCGGCTCCTTGCGGGGTCGGCGCCTCGGGGAGCGCATCGGTCAACGACGGGTAGGAAGGTTGTGCACCCTCCGCACCGACGGCGAACGCGCCGACCCGCACGGCGACACGAACGGCGTCGGGCAGCGCATCTCCAGCAACCAACCGGGCAGCCAACGCTCCCACAAAGGCGTCCCCGGCGCCCGTGGTATCTACGACCGATACCGACGGCGCGGGCACCTCGAGGACACCGGCAGGATTCGACAACAACGCGCCCGCGCCGCCCAACGTCATGACGACGGACTGGAAGCCGCACCGAAGAAGAGCCCTGGTCGTTTCGGCGTGATCAGAGGGTGCCGGAGCGCCGGTGAGCTGCGCCAGCACCAGCGCCCCCTCGTGCTCGTTGACCACCAGCGGGTCTGCGCACAGCAGCGTCTTACGGTCCAGTTCGATCACCGGTGCAAGGTTAATCAGCACCCGCGTACGACCGCCGGAAAGCGCAGCCCCAACCGCCGCAGTAACCGACGCGGCAGGGATCTCGCCCTGTAGAACCAGCACACCGGCGTCGGCAATTCTATCCGCTGCGGAGGCGACCAGCTCCGGCGTGACTCCGCCGTTCGCACCGGGGATGACGACGATAGTGTTCTCGCCGGCGTCGTCGACCTCCACAATGGCGACGCCGGTAGTGTCCCCGACCCGCTGCACAGCGTCAGTATTGACGCCGGCCGCATGCAGTCCGGAGAGTGCGACGTCGGTATAGGAGTCCCGCCCCACCGCGCCGATCATGGTGGTTGGGGCTCCAAGCTTCGCCGCAGCTACGGCCTGGTTGGCGCCCTTGCCGCCGGGCATCACCGTCATGGTCCGTCCCAGCAGGGTCTCGCCCGGCTGGGGGTGGCGTTCCAGTGTTACTACGAGGTCGGCGTTGATGGACCCTACAACGACGACGCCCGGCGACTGAGTGCTCATTCGGTGAATTCACCAACGTTCTCCGTGTTCACGGTGGTGACCGGAACAGGGATGGTTTCTTCGACGGTCTCACCGGCAAGAACCTGCTGAAGGACCTCGACGGAGCGCTTGCCGAGTTCGGCCGGCTGCTGCGCGATGGTGGCAGTCATGGTGCCTCCTTCAATGGCGGCCAGACCGTCCTCGGTGCCGTCGAATCCGACCACCTTGACCTCGGACCCGGCCTTGTCACCGAGGGCCTGGATGGCGCCGAGGGCCATTTCGTCGTTCTCCGCGAAGATGCCGGTGACGTCGGGGTTAGCCTGCAGCAGGTTGGTGGCAACGTTGAGGGCTTCAGCACGGTCGAAGTTGGCGGTCTGCATGGCTACCACCTCGATGTTCGGGTACGCAGCAATGCCCTCTTCGAAGCCTGCGCCGCGGTCCCGGCTGGCGGAGGTACCGGCCACGCCCTGCAGGACGATGACCTTGCCCTCTTCACCCATGGCCTTGGCGAGCTCATCGGCTGCCTGCTTGCCACCGGCTACGTTGTCGCTGGAAACGAGGGAGGCCACCTCAGCGCCGTTGACTGCGCGGTCTGCGGCGACCACCGGGATGTCGCCCTGGACCAGCGGGGCAACTGCGGCCGCAGCGGCGTCCGAATCGACCGGGTTGATGATGACGCCGTCGGTGCCGCTCGTCGCGGCGGTGGCCAGCTGGTTGGTCTGGGTCGCGGAGTCGTTCTGCGCGTCGACCACCTCTAGGTCGATGCCGGCCTCTTCCGCGGCAGCTTCGGCGCCGTCGCGCAGTTCAACGAAGAACGGGTTGTTCAGGGTGGACAGGGCGAGCGTGACGGATGCTGATCCTTCGGCCGCCTCTTCGCCGCCGCGGTTGCACGCGGTGGCGGTGAAAGCGAGGGCAAGCGACATGGTGAGCACGGCTGCCTTGCGGGGTGCGGAGAACTTCATTGTTGGTTCCTTTTCGATGTGTTGGACGGGTTTTCTGACGGAAGGTCTTCAGTGCGGGGTGTTCTTCCGGCGCAGGGAGTCGATTCCTACGGCCACGGCGATCACCAGGCCGATGACCACCTGTTGCCAGAAGGAGGAGACGTTGAGGAGGTTGAGGCCGTTGCGGATCACCACGAGCACCAGCGCGCCTACCAGCGTGCCGCTGATGCGCCCGACGCCGCCTGCCAGTGAAGCGCCACCGATGACGACGGCGGCAATTGCATCGAGCTCGTAACCCGCGGCCGCTTGCGGCTGGGCGGAGTCGAGGCGTCCGGAGAGCAGGAGACCGGCGAGGCCGGCGAAGAGCCCGGAGAGCGCGAACACGGTGACCAGCACCTTCCGGACGGGCACACCGGACAGGCGCGCCGCTTCCTTGTTGCCGCCGACGGCGTACATGTAGCGGCCCATGACCGTGAAGTTCAGGATGAATGCTGCAACGATGCCCGCGATGACCAGGACGATGATCGGCATGGGAATCACGCCGATGTTGCCGCCGAGGAAGGACACCTCAGCGGCGGTGCTGATGGGCCGGCCGTCCGAGATGACCAGCGTGAGTCCGCGGGCGACGCTCAGCATCGCGAGGGTCGCAATGAAGGAAGGCAGCCGGCCGTACGCGACGGCGAAGCCGCTCACCGCACCGCTGAGTGCGCCGATCAGGAGCCCGCCGACAAGCGCGACCCATCCCGGCATCGAGCCCTGCGAGAACATCCACGCGGACCCCATGGCCGAGAGCGCCGCGACGGAGCCGACCGACAGGTCGATACCGGCGGCCACGATGACGAAGGTCAGCCCGAACGCAAGCACCGCGATGACGGAGGCCTGGATGCCGATGTTCAGCAGGTTGGGCCCGGTGAGGAAGTCCGGCGTCGCGATGAACAGCGCCAGTCCAAGGACGAAGAGCCCAACCAGCGCGCCATTGTCGGCCAGGAACCGGCCCACCTGTGAGCCGCCGCCGCGCGTCTTCTTCGGCGCGGTAGCCGTTGCAACCTTATTCATGACCGTCCTCCATCAGCTTGTCTTCAAGATCGCGCTGTACATCGCGCACCGCCAGCGACATCACGGCGTCCTGCGTGGCGTCGTCGGCGTTCAATTCACCGGAAATGTGTCCACCGCTCATCACCAGCACGCGGTCGCTCATGCCGAGCACCTCGGGCAGTTCGCTCGACACCATGACGACGGCGCCGCCCGCTGCGGTGATTGCGTTCATCAGTTCATAGATTTCGACCTTGGCGCCGACGTCGACGCCGCGGGTCGGCTCATCCAGCAGCAGGACGTTGGAACCCGCCACGATCCAGCGCGCGAAAACCGCCTTCTGCTGGTTGCCGCCCGAGAGGGAACCCACCACCTGGTCGAGGTTGTGCATGCGGATGCGCAGCTTGTCCGCGACGTCCTGTGCGCGCTTGCGCTGGCCGGTGCGGTCCACGAGTCCGGATTTCGCCGTCGCAGCGAGCGTCGCGTACCCGATGTTCTCGTTGACCGGTGCGCCTAGCACCAGCCCGTGCGCCTTCCGGTCTTCCGGGACATGCCCGACGCCGGCGCGGATGGCCGCGCCGATGCTGGACTTGGGCAGCTCCTTGCCCCGCACGCGGACGGACCCGCTTATGTAGGGGTCGACACCTGCGACGGCACGGATCACCTCGGTGCGTCCGGCACCGACCAGCCCAGCCAGACCCACAATTTCACCGGCCCGCACGGTGAAGGAAACGTTGTTCACCAGGCCCTTGGTGGAGAGGCCCTCCACTTCGAGCAGTGTGTCGGCCGGGCCGTCGTACTCCCGGCGGCGGGGGAATTGCTGTTCGATGGAGCGCCCGACCATGAGCCGGACAAGTTCGTCCTCGTGGGTGTCCGCGGGGACCTCGGCGACGAATTCGCCGTCGCGCAGTACCGACACGGAGTCGCCGATGGCGGCGATTTCGTCCAGGTGGTGCGAGATGAAGACCATGCCCACACCGCGCTGGCGGAGATCCTCGACTACGGAGAACAGGGCGGAGATTTCACGTTTGGTGAGTGCCGCCGTCGGCTCGTCAAGGATCAGCATGCGGGCGTTCAGGCTGAGCGCCTTCGCGATCTCGACCAGCTGCTGGCGGGCGATGCCCAGTTCGCCGACCTTGTGGTCCACATCGATGTCGAGCCCGATCATGCTGAGGGCCTCTCGAGCGACCTCGCGCATTTTCCGTCGGTCCACCAGACCAAAGCGGCGGGGGAAGCGCCCCATGCAGATGTTCTCGGCGACGGTCATCGAGCCCACGAGGTTGAGTTCCTGGTGGATGGTGGCAATACCTAGGGCTTCAGAGGCGTTGGTGTCGGCGAGGCGGACTTCCTTGCCGTCGACGAGGATGCGGCCGCCATCAGGTTGGTACACGCCGGCCATCATCTTGATGAGCGTGGACTTGCCGGCGCCGTTCTCTCCGAGGAGCACCTGTACTTTGCCGGGGTAGACGCTGACGGTCACACCCTTGATGACCGCCACCGGCCCGAAGGATTTCGTGACGTTTTCCAACGTCAGGATGGGATTGTCGGTCCCTGCGTTATCGCTCACGATGATATGCCTCCTGGAAGGGACGGGGTGGAACCGCGGACAATGAGGCGGCTGGGGAGGATCACGGATTCGGGGGTTTCGCCGGCGATGACCTGGGTGAGAAGGTCGACGGCGAGACGGCCCATGGCATCGACGTCGTGGGCGATCACGGTGAGAGCCGGGTTGATGAGGGTGAACGCTTCGATGTCGTCGTAGGCAACGAACGCGAGGTCGGTGCCGATGGCCAGGCCGCGTTCGTTGCAGACGCCGATGGCGCCGATGCTCATGAGGCTGTCGGCGGCGAGCAGGGCGGTAGGCGGCTGGGGGAGTTCCAGCAGGTGGTGGGCGCCCGCTGCACCGCTGGCTGACTGGAAGTCACCGAAGAAGATGAGGCCGGCGTCGTCGTCGGCGTTGGTGTCCGCGAGTGCGTCCTGAAACGCGGCGAGACGTTCGCGTCCGGTCGAGGTGGACTGGGGCCCGGCAATGTAGCCGATGCGGCGGTGACCCAGGTTGGTCAGATGGCGGACGGCTTCCTGAATGCCCGTGGTGTTGTCCGGAGTCACGCTCGGGACAGCGGTGCCGGGGATGACACGGTCAACGAACACGGTGGGGACGCCGCTGTCGAGGACTGCCTGAAGATCAGCGATGTCTCCCTGGGGGGCGGCGATCAAGCCGTCGACGCGCTGCGTGAGCATGATGTCGAAATAACGGTCCTGCTGTTCAGCATCCTCGTTGGCGTTGCCGAAAAGCGTGAGGTATTTGAAGTCACGGGCACGCTGTTCGACGGCATGGGCAAGGTCCGCGAAGAAGGGGTTGCGGACGTCGGGGAGCACCAGGCCGATGGTCTGCGTGCTGGTCTTGCGGAGCGATCGCGCCTGCGCGTTCGGGCGGAAGCCTAGCTTGTTGGCTGCATCGTTGACCGCTGCCCGTGCTTCCTCGGAAGTGGAGGGGTGGCCGGAGAGCACGCGGGAGGCGGTGGCTACTGAAACGCCCGCCATGTCGGCGACGTTTTTGATCGTCACTGATCGCACCTGTGCTCCTGAGTTTGCTCATGGAATCGTTTCCATGGAATCGATTACAAACTATGGCACAGGTCACTGGGGGAGGTCAACAGCGGTCTCCAGACGCGTTTCGGTTTGCGCTGCGGACCACCTTCCCCGGGTTCTGGCCGGCCCGGCGGCGTGTCTCCGCGACACGCCGCCATTGCGCGTTGTCTTCAGGCAGGAGTTGGGGAATCCGGGACGGGGGAGGAAGCCGTTGAACGGTGACTGGCGACCAAAAGCGAAGAGGCCCACGCGCGAGCACCCGGGTTCCGGCGTGTCAGCCCTGTTCCACTGTTCCATTGTGACTGCGGAGGGTGCACGACCTCGGGAGCGGCTGTGGCTGTTTAGGTGCAGACTTGTACGCTGGCTTGGTGAATCACATAGCGAAGGAGCTCATTATGGACCCGGTAATGGCAGCGATCCGCGATGAAGTAGCCCGCCGGAACCCCGGAGAGACTGAATTCCACCAGGCCGCGTCCGAGGTCTTCGATTCCCTCACCCCGGTGCTGAGGAAGCACCCGGAGTTTGTCGAGGCATCGATCCTTGAACGCATCTGCGAGCCTGAGCGCCAGATCATCTTCCGCGTCCCGTGGGTCGATGACGAGGGCAAGGTGCGCATCAACCGCGGCTTCCGCGTCGAGTTCAATTCCGCTCTGGGTCCCTACAAGGGCGGGCTCCGGTTCCATCCTTCGGTGTATCTCGGCATCGTCAAGTTCCTCGGTTTCGAGCAGATCTTCAAGAACGCGCTGACCGGCTTGCCGATAGGCGGCGGCAAAGGTGGATCCGACTTTGACCCGCGCGGCCGCAGCGACGGCGAGGTCATGCGCTTCTGCCAGTCGTTCATGACGGAGCTCTACCGCCACATCGGTGAGCATACGGACGTTCCCGCCGGTGACATCGGTGTCGGCACCCGCGAGATCGGTTACATGTTCGGCCAGTACAAGCGGATCACCAATCGCTACGAGTCCGGTGTTCTGACCGGCAAGGGGACCGGCTGGGGCGGATCCCTGGTCAGGCCGGAAGCAACCGGTTATGGTGCCGTCCTGTTCACCCGTGAGATGCTCGCCAGTCGGGGTCTCGGGTTTGAGGGGCAGCGCGTTGTGGTGTCCGGCTCCGGGAATGTCGCGCTGCACGCGATCGCCAAAGCGCAAGCACTTGGCGCAAACGTCGTTACCTGTTCTGACTCTTCGGGTTACGTCGTGGAGGAGCACGGCATCGACACTGAACTACTTCGGGATATCAAGGAAAACCGGCGTGGCCGCGTCAGCGATTACGCGGCGGAGCGCGGGTCAGGAGCAGTCTTCGTCGCAGACGGCTCGGTGTGGGACGTTGACGCTACTGTCGCCCTTCCCTGCGCCACGCAGAACGAACTGGACGACGTCGCTGCGAAGAGGCTTCTTTCCCGAGGGTTGGTCGCAGTCGCAGAGGGTGCCAACATGCCGAGCACGCCGGAAGCGATCGAGCTGTTCCAGGAGGCGGGAATCCTCTTCGGCCCCGGTAAGGCGGCCAACGCAGGTGGTGTGGCAACGTCGGCTCTGGAGATGCAGCAGAACGCCAGCCGCGATGCCTGGTCCTTCGACTACACGGAGCAGCGGCTGGAGGACATCATGGCCAATATCCACGAGCGCTGCGCTTCAACGGCTGATGAGTACGATTTGCCGGGGAATTATGTGGCGGGCGCGAATATCGCCGCCTTCGTTCAGGTGGCCAATGCGATGCTTGCGCTGGGTGTGGTGTAGCGCGCGCATCCGACCCGAGTCTAGAGGTGGAACGGCGCCTGATTCCGGGCACAGATGTCGCGGATCTGGCCGATCAGGACGTCGCTGAGCGGGATGCCCGTGTTCAGCCGTTCCGCGCGCACGGTCCGCTCCATGTCGCCGGCCACGAGGACCGGACGATCCGGGGACGCCGGAGGTTCGGAACGGAGCGTGTCCAGGATCTGTGAAACCGACGCCGTGAACTGTTCGGGCTCTCCAAAGAACCCGGGGTCGATGGCCAGACAGAAGTGCCCGATGTCGTTCGGGTCCGCAGGCCTCCTCAGTGGAGCGAAGGTGGCGCCGGCGAGCGCGCCCGCCAGAATCTGGACCATGACGGCGAGCCCGTAGCCCTTATGGCTGGATAGCGACTCGGTTCCTCCCAGTGGGCTCAATCCACCCTGTTGTTCACCGCGGAGCTGGCTGTAGGCGGCGTGTGCGTCGGTGACGGGCTGGCCGAGGCCGTCGAGCACCCACCCGACGGGCAGCGGCTGATTGAGGTAGTCGTACACCTTCACCTTGTTTACTGCGACGGTGCTCGTCGACATGTCCAGGACGAAGGGCTCATCGGCGTGGGTGCTCGGTGCTGCGAATGCCAGCGGGTTGGTCCCGAGCACAGGCCGCGACCCGCGGGTGGGGACCACTGATTTGGTGGGCGTGGTTGAGCTGACCAGCCCGAGCTGGCCGGCCTCGGCGGCGATTGTGGCGTAGTGTCCCGCCGCGCCGAAGTGGTGCGAACGATGCACGGTGACCACCGCGACACCGGTTTCACGTGCCTTCGAGGTGGCAAGCTGCATCGCTGTCACCATCGTTGAGTGTCCCAGGTTGTGCCCACCGTCGAGGACCGCGGTCGACGCGCTTTCCTGCTCGATGACCGCGTCGGCGCCTGTGTTGAGTTTCCCCGCGTCGATGAGCTGCTGGTACATGGGCAGCATGGAGATCCCGTGCGAGTCGATTCCGATCAGATCGGTCTCCACCATGACCCCGGCGGTGGTTTCAGCCTTCTCCGGAGCCAAGCCCCAGGCGGAAAGGACCGCGAGGATCTGTTCCCGTACGGTGTCTGCGGCGTACTGCTTCATAGCTGCCCCTCGTCATCGTGAGTGCTGATCTGCTTCCCACACTACGTAAGGTGAACCTGCTTACGCAGGCGCCGCATACTTACGACGGCGGTACTCGGTTGGGCTTACACCGAACCGGCGCTTGAAGGCCGTGCTCAGCGCGAACGGACTGCCGTATCCGATCTCGCTCGCGATCCGCGCAGTGGTGCGGTGAGGGTCCACGAGTAGTTCGCTGGCCAGAAGCATCCGCCAGTTCGTCAGGTACGTCATCGGCGGCTCGCCGACGGCGGAGCGAAAGCGGGCGGCCAGCGTGGCACGCGAGACATTGAGGCGGTGGGCTAGTGATTCCAGCGTCCACGGCTCCGCAGGCAGTTCATGAAGCAACTCCAGAGCCTCCCCGACGACGGAGTCGGCACTCGCCGACAGCCAGCCCGTAGAGCTCTCGGGATGCGCATCGGTCCACGCACGCACGCAGTGGACGAGGAGTACGTCCAGCATCCGGTCAATTACGCTTCCCTGCCCGGGCGCGTCCGTTCCAACCTCCTCCGCAAGGAATTGCACCAGTGCGGGATTCACGGCACCCGCGGGAACGACGGCGGTCCGCGGCAGGGCTGCCGTCACCGCGGAGCCGATTTCGGCGTCGCTCTCGTAGGTGCCGATCAGCATGGTGGTCTCGCCGGACGCAGTGTTCCCCCACGTGCGGACCCCGTGGCTCATGGTCAGGTGCACCGGCTCGCCGACGAAGGTGGCGCACTCCTGGCCGGGGTAAATCACGATGCTCGGCTCGCGGCCAGGTTTATCAGCGACGACGTAGGGCTCCGGCCCTCGAACGAGCGCTATATCGCCGGCACCAAGTGAGATTGATTCGCCGTCCGCGATGAGCCACGCCTGCCCCGACTGCACAGCCATCACTGTCAACGGAGCCCGGTCCCTCACATCCAGCGACCACGGAGAGGTCATCGCCACACGTAGTGCGAAGGCCCGGCGGGCGTGCGGGCCGTCCAGAAAGTGAACGAGGGGATCCACGCTGCCTACATTAGACGATTACGTATGAAGTCGCGCAGGACAACTATGTAAAGTCTGAGCGAATCGCGATGTGCTTGATCCATGACAGCTTCAGACTTCCTCGAAACGGTCGCTACAACTGCAGCGGCGGTGTGCGCCGGGGCCACCGGCGGCGTCTACGTGGCGTTCTCCACCATGGTCATGCCCGCCCTGAATGTCCGAGCGGGGAGTGAGGCAATCGGCGCAATGCAGCGCATCAACGTTATGGCGGTCCGACCACCGTTCATGGTCCTTTTCTTCGGTGGCGCACTTCCCTCCGTGGTCGCAGCGGTGACCGCCGGCACCTCGGAGTCGCCCGTGCTGAGGCTGACCGGTGCGGCACTGTCGTTGGCGAGCCTCGGGGTGACGATCGCCGTCAACGTTCCCCTCAACAACGCGCTCGCCCGCGTGCCGGCCGGGGGCATGGACCTGAACGCATGGCGAGCGTTCGAACGTCCGTGGGCCCGCGCAAATACCGTCAGAGGCGTCCTGGCGCTCGCCGGTGCAGCAGCACTCGCGGGTTCCCTGACTGGGAGACCTGTGGACGGCGCTCCATAACTCCGTAAGGTGAACGCCATGCAACCGAACGAACCGAACATCAAGCAAATCAACGCAGACGGGCTGATGCCTCCTCGGGGGAAGTACAGTCACGTCGCCATCGCCCACGGCACTGCCTACATCTCCGGACAGTTACCGGTGAACAGTGAGGGCAAACCGGTCACCTCCGAGACCTTCGCCGTGCAAGCCGAGCAAACACTGCACAATCTCGACGCTTGCCTCGTATCTGCAGGACTTCACCGCTCCGATCTGGTCCAGGTGAGGGTGTACCTCACCGACATGTCCGACTGGCCGGGGTTCGACGAAATCTATGGCGAGTGGATCGGCTCGCATCGGCCGGCTCGAGCCGTCGTTGGGGTCAGCGCGCTCAACCATGGAGCGGCCATCGAGGTGGAAGCCACCGCCGTCGTGAATACGGTGGCCCACTAGCTCCCTCAAAACGTCAGATGCCGGCAGTGCCTCTGAAGCAGGTGGTCGTGGCGCCGCCCACCCAGACGGTGCCGTCGTCGTCGGCGGTGATCGTGATGTCTCCGGCCCTGCCCAGCCGGGTGCCCTGGGAAACCCGGTAACTGCTGGGCACCTCGCCGGCACCGGTCAGCCACTGACCCACGGAGGCGTTCATGCTTCCGCAGACCGGGTCCTCGACGATGCCGACGCCCGGGGCGAAGGTACGCATCTCATAGGCGTGTTCGGATCCTTCGGGATAGGCGCCGATCGCGCCGATCATCGCCGTCGGAATCCGCGACAGGTCGGGCTCGAGGTCGAGCACCTCCTGGGCGGTGGCGAGCCGGATGACCGCCCACCCCGGCCCGTTGTCCACCCACTGGTGGGAGAGGAGCTGGTCCTCGCGGATGCCGAACGCGTCCACGATCTGCGCCAGGTATTCGCTCTCGATTTCGCCGGTGCGCTTCGTGGCGGGAGCAGCAAATGACAGGATCCCGTTTCCGCGCCGGACATTGATCAGGCCCGCAGTGCATTCCTGCACGATGATGTCGTCCCGCCGTGGCGTGCCGCCGCCCTCAAGCCAGGCATGCGCGGAACCGAGGGTCGGATGACCGGCGAACGGCAGTTCGCCTCCCGGTGTGAAAATCCGTACCCGGTAGTCTGCCTCCGGGCTGGTCGGCGGCAGCAGGAACGTCGTTTCGGACAGGTTGGTCCACCGCGCGACGCGCTGCATCGCCTCGTCCTCCAGTCCTTCTCCATCCAGTACGACGGCGACCGGGTTGCCAAGGTAGGGAGTCGGAGAGAACACATCGACCTGCGCAAAAGGACGGGAAGAAGTCATGAGAAGAAGTCTGTCAGGACTGATGTGGGAGAGGCCAGCCCCGCCTTACTGCCACCCGGTTCCGGAATAAAGCTCTAGAGCGAGGTCAACCATGGCCGCAGCACTTTGGGACGGCCTGACGTTCTGGGGCCACACGATGGAGACCGGGATGCTTCGGACGCTGGGTTCGATCGGACGGACCACAAGCGGCCGGCCCTCGTAGGTCTGGTTCCCGGCTGGTTGCTGGATCAGGATCGCGTAGCCCATTCCGCGCCCCACCAGGGACCGGGTGACTTCATAGTCGGTGGTCCGGAACCGGATGTTTGGCTGCAGGCCCGCGCTTGAGAACATCATCATGGTGTTTTCGCGGCTTGGATCGACATCCAGAAGCACCATGGGTTCATCGGCCACGTCCTTGAGTCCGAGCGAAGCACGTGTGGCCAATGGATGGTCAGCCGCCAGGACGATGGAGGGTGCGGCGTCGTAAAGCCGCTGGCGCTGAAGGCCGGCAGGTAGGGAAAGGTCATAGGCGACGGCGAGGTCCAGGCGACCTGAGAGGAGGCGGGCCTGAATTTCGGATTGGGGCCCGTCGAAGAAGTCCAACTCGACCAGCGGGTGGCGCCGGTTGAAGTGATCGATCAGCCCAGCAAGAACGGTCGGTGCCAGCGTCAGATAGCAGCCAAGTGTTAGGGCGCCACGCAGCTCAGCACCGGCGTCGGCCGCATGCAGCTCCAGGTCGGATGCCGCGTTCAGGAGGCCTTTCGCGCGGTCAAGGACGTACCGGCCCGCAGGTGTGAGCGTTACTCCATGGGCCTTGCGCCGGATGGTCAGTTGCGCACCGAACACCCGTTCGAGGCTGTTGAGCGCGCCGGAGATAGCGGACTGCGAGACGTGGAGGGATTCGGCCGCGGCCGTCAGGCTTCCCTGTTCAGCAACAGCGACGAACGCATCGAGCTGCCGGAGCGTATATCTGGCCACCACACCTCACCAAAACCGTGGAATATACCCGCTAACTTGTACTTTACCCGATGATATGAACGACCTCACACTGGGACAGGAACAAAGCAGCGTCGCTCACGTAGGAGATCATCGATGATTGACCCGGGAACCCAGGAAACCAAAGGCTGTCCCTTCAGCGGGGAGCTACCGGACGATCCGGCAGAGAGGGCAGCAGCGCTGGCCTCAATTCCTGAGGACCACGCCGGCCCGGTGGTCGGAGGGGACCCGGAGCCCGCCGCGGAGCCACCCGTTGCCGACTGGGTCACCATCCCCGACCTGCATCGCGATCCTTTCCCGATCTACCGGCGGATGCGCGAGGAAGCGCCCGTACACTGGGTGCCCGCCGTCAACCGGTACATGGTGACCAGCTACGCCGCCTGCCACGCGATCGAGCAGGACGCCGGCATCTTCTCCGCCAATGAGACCGATTCGCTCATGAAACGCGCGATGGGGCACTCCATGCTGCGCAAGGATGATCCGGAACACCGAGTCGAGCGCGACTCCTACGGGAGCACACTCCGTCCGGGCACCATCAAGAAGCACTGGGCGGCGATCTTCGAGGAAAACAACCGCAAGTACCTGGATGAACTTCTCGCCAAGGGACCGGGATCTGACTTCGTGTGGGACTACGCAGCCCCTTATGCAGCGGAGAACCTTCGACTCATCTGCGGATTCCACAACTCCACGCAGGAAGACCTGCAGCGCTGGAGCCAGTCCATGATCGACGGTACGGGCAACTACGCCGATGATCCTGATGTCTGGGCCAAGAGCGAGACGGCGTCAGCCGAGGTCGACGCGGCGATCGATGACATGATCCCGTACCTGCTGAAGAACCCTGATCCCTCCCTCCTCTCCGGATTGGCCTCCATGCCGATCCCGCTGGAAGCCATCAGGGCAAACCTGAAAATGACGATCGGCGGCGGTCTCAACGAGCCGCGCGATGTCCTGGCGACGACGGTCTGGGCACTGCTCTCGAACCCCGCGCAACTGTCCGACGTGCTGGCGAACCCCAAGTTGTTCCCCGTCGCGTTCGAGGAATCGGTGCGGTGGGTTGCACCCATCGGGATGTACCCCCGGCAAACCACACGCGAGACCGTGCTGGAAGGCGTACGCCTCCCCGAAGGCGCCCGTCTCGGTGTGGTGCTCGGCGCAGCCAACCGCGATCCCGCAGTCTTCGAGGACCCCGAGTCCTTCAACATCCACCGTCCCAAGAAGCCGCACCTTGGCTTCGGCGGTGGCGAGCACTTCTGTGCCGGCACCTGGATTGCACGGGCACAGGTGGCTCAGGTCGCCATGCCTGCCCTGTTCGAAAGCCTTCCCGGCCTGCGGCTGGACCCTGACCATGCGTCGATCGATGCCGGTTGGGTATTCCGCGGCCTGATCAAGATGCCGGTTCTCTGGAACTGACCGGCCGTTTCATTACCCCTAAGGAGCACCATGCCTACCATCACCTACGTCCAGCCGACCGGACAGTCAGACACCGTCACCGTGGACGAGAACACTTCCCTGATGCGCGCCGCCGTCGTCAATGGCGTGGACGGGATTGTGGGGGAGTGCGGCGGGCAGGCGATGTGCGCCACCTGCCATGTGTACGTCCGTCCCGAATTCAGTGACGCGCTTCCTGAGATCAGTGAGGATGAGGAGGAAATGCTGGACTGCACGACGGCGGAACGCACCGATAATTCCCGCCTCGGTTGTCAGGTAAGCGTCGGCGCGGAACTGGACGGCATCATCGTCGACGTCCCTTCGGACCAGGTGTAGACGGTGGGCATCGTCATCGTCGGCGCGGGTCACGCCGGGCTGCAGACAGCCGACTCCCTCCGTTCCGGCGGCTACACCGGGTCAATCACCATCCTTGAGGGTGAGCAGGGCCTCCCTTACCAGCGACCGCCGCTGTCGAAGGACTATCTCGCCCCGACAGGCAACCCGGCTCCATTGCCGCTGCGTCCGGCGTCGTTCTATTCCGACAAGGACGTTGACCTGCGAGCCGGCGTCGCCGCGACCGAAATCCAACGCGACGCGAAGACGGTCACCCTCTCAGACGGGACCGTCCTTGAGTACGAGCATCTTGTCCTGGCTACGGGTGCGCGGAACCGGGAGCTCTCGTGTGCCGGAGCGGATCTGGAAGGCGTCCACTACCTCAAAACGCTTCAGGACGCTCAACTGCTGCACGGCGCGCTCACTACGGCTCGGAACGTGCTCGTCGTCGGTGCAGGTTTTATCGGCCTGGAGTTCGCCGCGGCCGCCCGTGCCCATGGATGCGCTGTGACTGTGCTGGAGTTCGCGCCTCGTCCGATGGGGCGCGCATTGACTGCGACGACGGCGGAGTGGTTCACAGCCGTCCATCAGGAAAATGGCATTCAAATATGCCTGAACGAGGGTATCGGCCATTTTGAAGGCGGTCAGGATGGCCGGGTCACCACCGCCGTTTCCACCGCAGGGAACGAATATGCCGCCGATCTCGTCGTAGTGGGCATCGGCGTCGTACCGAATGATGACATTGCAGCGCGGGCCGGCCTGGGCACCGGAAATGGGATCCTGGTGGACTCGGCGCTCAGGACCTCAGACCCGGCGGTCCTCGCCATCGGGGACTGCGCGAGCTTCCCCAGCGTTCACACCGGAACTGTCTCTCGCCTCGAGTCCGTCCAGAACGCTGCGGCGCACGGCCGCCATGCAGCGCAAACCATCCTCGGCTCCGCGAGCGACTACACAGAAACTCCCTGGTTCTGGTCAACCCAGGGTTCTCTGCGTCTCCAAATGGTGGGGATGGCCCGTGCAGAGGACGAAACCCTGGTCATCGGGGATCCGGGCGCTGCGAGTTTCTCTGTTCTTTGCTACCGCGGGGAGCGACTTGTGGCGGTCGAATCCGTGAACTCCCCGTCGGATCACATGGCAGCCCGGAAACTGCTCGCTGCGGGTGTGGGCCCTTCCGCCGCAGAGGCCGCCACGGCCGGATTCAGTCTCAAAGCCTACGCACGGCTTGCCCTGCTCAGCCCTGCGTAGCCCTTCAGCCACCGCATCATCCATCCCTATCCAGGAGCATCTATGAGTGCAGTATCGGCAGGTGCCGCGTCGAAGACGACGCAGCGGCGCGTTGCTTTCGCCACCATCGTCGGAACGACCATTGAGTGGTACGACTTCTTCATTTACGCCACGGCCGCCGGCCTGGTCTTCGCGCAGGTTTTCTTCGCGCCGGCAGGGGAATCCATTGGTCTGCTGTTGGCGTTCGCCTCGGTGGGCATCAGCTTCCTCTTCCGTCCGCTGGGTGCGTTCCTGGCCGGGCACTTTGGTGACAAAATCGGTCGGCGACCCATGCTGGTGATGACCCTGATCCTCATGGGCGCGGCCACCACCCTGATCGGTGTGCTGCCGACCTACGAGAGCATCGGGGTCCTGGCCCCGATCCTGTTGCTGCTGCTGAGGATCCTGCAGGGGATCTCGGCGGGTGGAGAGTGGGGCGGCGCAGTGCTGATGGCCGTGGAGCACGCTCCGCGCGACCGTCGTGGGCGCGCCGGTTCCTTCCCTCAGCTGGGTGTTCCCCTGGGAATGCTGCTGGCTTCGGGCGTTACGGCTGTGATGACCGGGTGGGTGTCTCCCGGTGAAGCGTTCATTGAATGGGGCTGGCGGGTTCCTTTCCTCCTGAGCATCGTGTTGATCGGCGTTGGTTACATGGTCCGGCGTGCAGTGGATGAGTCACCGGTGTTCGAGGAAATCGCTGCACGGAAGCAGCAGACAAAGGTGCCTGCCGCCGAGCTCTTCCGCAAGCACTGGCTGTTGGTTCTCCTGGCGGCTCTCGTCTTCGCCGGAAACAACGCCGCAGGCTACATGGCAACCGGCGGGTTCATTCCCAGCTATGCAACAACCGAGGTGGGCCTGGACCGCACGGATGTACTCCTTGCAATTACTTTCGCCGCGGCGATGTGGTTCGTCTTCACGTTCATCTCCGGCTACCTCGCTGACAGGATCGGCCGCAAGAGGACGTACCTAATCGGGTTCAGCTCACAGGCGCTCATGGTGTTCCCGCTGTTCTGGCTTATTGACACGGGGTCGTTGCCGCTGCTCTATGTCGCACTCGGACTCTTCACCATCGGTTTGGGATTGAGCTACGGTCCGCAGGCCGCCTGGTACAGCGAGATATTCCCGGCCTCGGTTCGCTTCTCGGGCGTATCCATTTCCTACGCACTTGGAGCGATTCTCGGCGGCGCCTTCGCACCCACAATCGCGCAGGCCCTCATCCAGAGCACCGGTACCAGCGCGTCAGTGTCGCTCTACCTTCTGGGCATGACCTTGCTCTCGGTCACTGCAGTGCTCATTCTGCGGGACCGCAAGGGAATAGACCTGTCCATCGACAACCAGGGTGAGCAGGAAGTCGGCGCAACCGTCTTCGACAAGCGGCGCGAACCGGCTTACACGAAGGTGGGTGTCTAACCTTCAGGTTCCAAGAGAGCCGGCTGTCCTGGACTCCACGGGGGCCAGGGCAGCCGGCCTTCACTGCGTAGTTGTTAGCGCGGAATGATCCCCAACAAGCTCTTGCCCTGGCTCTACGCTCGCTGGCCGATCGCAGTTAGCTCCGATGTCCAACCGTCAGCTATCCTCCGGCGGTGCATAGAGGACCGACATGAATTTCTTCATGTCGGTCAGGCACTCGAGTATCGCTGGGGCCGCATAGTGCAGTGGGCGCCACACCCCGTAGATCGTGAAGGCCAGGTCCTTGCCGTCGTGTATGATCGGCCTGGCTTGTAGTCCAAAACGGGGATCGTCGGACAGCACGCCTACCCCCCTGCCTGCAGCAGCGAGCGCCTGTATCACCTCCGTTGACCGGCGCTCATACTCGGCGACGTAGGTGAGCTTCCCTCCAGCGACCGCATCGTCAAAGAGACGCCGGACCCAGAAATCCCGGGTCATCGTGATGAGTGGCCATTGGACCAGTTGAACAAGGGGCACGCGCTCAAGTTCCGCCATTGGATGTTCCGGGGAACACTGCGCCCACAAATATGCCTGACCTACCACCATTGAGGCGTACTCGGCGGGCGGCGGGCGTGTTCCCAGCGCGAAATCGGCTTCGCCCGAGGCCAGTTCTCCGTACACCTGGGCAGGCGTGGCCTGGACGACGTCATTAAGGATGCCTTCCGCGCCCTGGCTCGCGATGAACGGCGTGATGATGTCGGAGATGGTGGCCGACGCCGCTGCAACCCGCAGAGATCCGGCGGCCCCCGATGCCATGCTGCGGGCGGCGGTCATCGCTTGATCCGCACGTGCGACCAGGTCGCGGGCGAGGCCCAGGAAAGCCTTTCCTGCCGTGGTGAGAATGAGCCGTTTGGCCTGACGTTCGAACAGCGCCAGCCCCAGCTCCGCTTCCAGCGCCCTGAGCTGCCGGGAAAGCGACGGTTGCGCAATGAGGAGCTGATCGGAAGCGCGGCTGATCGATCCGGCGTCGACGATGGCCGTGAAGTAGCGCAGGTGTCGGAGTTCCATATGCCTCCTAGGCATGCTTTTCGACCAGTATAGGCATTTCACAGGCATATGCGACCGCGCCTAGACTCGATCCCGGTACCCGTTCAACCACTTCTAACCAAGGGAAACTTTGATGGTTTTCACTCTCACTCGCCGCGCCGTTGCGGCGACAGCCGTAGCAATCTCTTTGGCCATCGGAACCGGGGCGTGCAGCAGCCCGGAATCCGGGGATACCCCGAAGGTCTTCTCCGCAGCAGCGTCGGCTGCTGTCACCACCTGGGACCCCATCCGTTCGTTCTCGACTGAGGCCCTCTACCTGGGGAACGTGTACGAGCCCCTGCTGTGGAAGAACCCGGCCGGGTCGGCTGAAGAGTTCTCGCCGGGCATCGCCGAATCCTGGTCCGCCAGCGAGGATGGGAAAACATGGACGTTCACCATCCGCAGCGGAGCGACGTTCCACGACGGCGAACCGGTGAACGCCGAAGCAGTGAAGGCCAGCATCGACGCGGCCAGGGAGCGGGCAGCAGCCTCGTTCATCTGGGCCCCGGTTGAGTCGATCGAAGCCGCTGATGAGCAGACCGTCGTCATCCGACTCGCCTATGCGGCGCCCCTGGACCTGATTGCCGCTTCCACCTACGGCGCCTGGATTGTGTCGCCGAAGGCGCTGGAGGCGTCGACCGAAGATGAGGACTACTTCCAGGAAGGTATCGACGCCGGAACCGGCCAGTACACGGTCGATTCCTATACCCCCGGTTCCAAGGTGGTCCTCAAGAAGTTCGAAGAGCATTGGAACACCGAGTCACCGGCGCACTACGACATCATCGACGTCTCGATCACGCCGGACTCCGTCACCGCGCAGCAGATGCTCTCCGCGGGTGAGGTCGACTACGCCACGAGCGTTCCGCTGGAGAACGTCGAGTCGCTGCAGCAGCAGGGGTTCACCGTCAACGAATACAACTCCCCGTTCAACTTCCTCGCGATGTTCAACACCGAACGCGCACCGTTGGATGACCCCAAGGTGCGGCAGGCGCTAAGCTACGCGATGCCTTACGACGAGATAATCGACGTCGGAGGACAGGGATATGGAACACAGGCCCACGGGCCCGTTCCCAAGGGCATCTACCCCTTTGACGAGTCGGTTCCGCAGTATGAGCAGGACCTCGACAAGGCCGAGAAACTCCTCGCGGAAGCCGGCCATGGTGATGGCCTGGACCTCAAACTGACCTACGCCTCGGAGAACCCGGCCGAAGTGCGCTTTGTCCCCCTCATCAAGGACGCCTTCGCGAAGATCGGCGTGAACCTCGAGGTCAAGGCCGAGCTGTTCAACCAGCAGTGGGAAAGCGCCAAGGCCGATCCGGCAAATGCCCAGGACATCTTTGTGCTCTACTACTGGCCGACCTACAGCGACGCCGGCAGCGACAACCTGGTGTCCCTGTTCCACTCCAGCGAAGACCCGTTCTTTAACCTGAGCTACTGGAAGAACGACGAGTACGACAAGCTGGTGGATGAGGCCGTCACACTGTCCGGAAGCGACAGGGAAGGTGCGCAGGAGCTGTACTCCAAGGCGATGGAACTTCTGCATCAGGAGGCTCCGGCCGCGTTCCTCTACGATGCCCAGGCGGTCTCAGTCGTCCCCGCAGGCCTTGAGGCCCCGCCCTTCAATGAGAACTACCCGTTCACGGTGTTCTTCTCCGGGATGAAGCCGGGCTCGTGATTCAGCGCCGGATCCTTCCTGCCCCACCTCTACACATCGGGTAATCAAATGCTGCGTTTTATCGTGAAACGAGCGGTCACCTCGCTGCTGGTTCTGCTGGTGCTGACCGCGCTCGTGTTCATCCTCTCGAGGCTCGTCCCCAGCGATCCGGCCGTAATCTACGCCGGGCCGAAGGCGCCCCCGGAGGAACTGGCTCGCATCCGGACTGAACTGGGATTCGACCGGCCGGTCTACGAGCAGTATTTCGCGTACCTGAGGGACCTGCTCACGGGTGACTGGGGGTCATCACTGGCTACCAAGCGCCCGGTGTTGGAAGAACTGTTCACCCGGTTGCCCGCCACGCTTGAATTGATCGTGACGGCTATGGGACTGGCCGTTGCCGGTGGAGTCGTCCTCGGCGTATGGGCGACACGGAAGCCCGGCAAGCTCGTGGACGGGCTGGTGCGTTTCCTCTCCATCGGCGGCGTGTCGATGCCGGCCTTCTGGCTGGGCCTGCTGCTTCAGCTGCTGTTCGTGGGAGGGCTGGGACTCCTCCCGGCAACAGGGCAATTCAGCAACGACCTCCGGTACACGAACCCCATCACTGCAGTGACCGGCTTTCCGATGCTGGACAGCCTCCTGACCGGCAACCTTGCAGCGTTCGGCGACGGGCTCCAGCATCTGATCCTGCCGGCCATCACTCTGGCCGCGTACCCGCTGGGACTGGTTGCGCGGATGACCAGGTCCTCGATGCTTGAGGTCCTGAACCAGGACTACATCTTCACCGCGCAGGCCTACGGCCTGCGTCAACGGAGCATCCGGTGGCGCCTCGCGCTGCGCAACGCTTTCCCGCCCGTCCTTACGGTCACCGGCATGGCGACGGCGTACACGCTGACCGGTACGTTCTTCGTCGAGATCGTCTTCAACTGGCCCGGCATAGGCCAGTTCGCCAGCTCGTCCATGCTGGCGGTCGATTACCCGGCCATCATGGCCATCACGCTCCTGGGAGCTTTCGGCTACCTGGTCGCAAATCTGGTGGTCGACGTCGTGCAAGCCAGGATCGATCCAAGGGTGGCAATCTCATGACCAACCGAACCGAGCAGGAGCCGGCTGTGGAAGCACGGAATCCGCAGCCGGCAACCGACGGAACACTCCCAACAGCAATTGGCCCGGCGTCCACACCGGTGCCGGACGCCGGAACGGAGAGCCGACCCCCGGGAACGGCCAGACACATCCTCAACATCCTCCGGCGCGACCGGTTGGCAGCATTCGGGCTGGTGATCATCGTGGCGTTTGTCCTCTCCGCGCTGTTCGCGCCCTGGATTGTCCCGTTCCCCGAACAGGGGATGGGTGCTACCGACTCGGCAAACCGCAATCTCGCTCCCAACGCGATGAACTGGCTGGGTACGGACCAACTGGGGCGCGATGTCCTCAGCCGAATCGTCATGGGCGCCCAGCCGGCTCTGGCCGTGTCCATGATGGTGGTTGCAATTGCTGCCCTGATCGGGATACCTCTCGGCGCCGTCGCTGGCTATCGGGGCGGCTGGATCGACGAGATGCTTATGCGCATCACAGAGGTTTTCCAGGCGTTTCCGCCGCTGCTTCTGGCGATGGTCACTGTCGCGATCCTTGGACCCAGCCTGACGAACGCCGGAATCGCTCTGGCCATCAGCTGGTGGCCCTGGTACGCCCGGCTTGTCCGGGCGGAAGCGCGCTCCCTGAAAGAGCGCCCGTTCGTCGAAGCGGCGCGGGCCATGGGAATCTCGCCGGTCCGCATTGTGACGCGCCACATCCTGAAGAACTGCACCACTCCGATCCTTGTCCAAGCCACAGTGGACATCGGCAGCGTCATCCTGGCGGCCGGGTCCCTGGCCTTCCTTGGCCTGGGTACACAACCACCGTTGCCCGACTGGGGACTGATGGTCGCCGAAGGCCGCGGTGTGGTCTTCACCTCCTGGTGGATATCGGTGTTCCCCGGAATGGCCATCTTCCTGGCCGTCCTCGGTTTCAATCTCCTCGGAGACTCCCTGCGGGATCTCCTCGACCCCCGGCAGGTGAAGCGATGACCGCATTGCTGCAGGTCCGAGACCTGAACGTGGAAGTGGTGGACCGCGGAACGGTGACAAACCGCCCGTGCCGCGGAATCGACCTCGATCTTGCGCCGGGGGAGATCCTCGGCCTGGTCGGTGAAACCGGGTGCGGCAAATCCCTGACCGGGCTAGCCATCCTGGGGCACCTTCCGCAGGGGCTGGTGTCTTCGGGAGAAGTGCTGCACTCTTCCCGGCACGACGACGGATCCCCAGCGGTTGCCACGGTCTTCCAGAATCCCGGTACAGCTTTCAACCCGGTCTTCACACTCGGCAGGCAGCTGACGGATGTGTTGACCCGCTTCAAGCCCATGGGCAAGAAGCAAGCCAAAGCCGAGGTGCTGCACCAGCTCGGGCAGGTGCGGCTACCTGATCCGGAGCGTGTCTATGGCGCATACCCGCATGAGCTCTCCGGTGGGATGCTGCAGCGCGCCATGATCGCAATGGCGTTGCTCCGCAAG
The DNA here is from genome assembly GCF_059089725.1 of Arthrobacter sp. M71 S08. Taxonomy (NCBI): domain Bacteria; kingdom Bacillati; phylum Actinomycetota; class Actinomycetes; order Micrococcales; family Micrococcaceae; genus Arthrobacter; species Arthrobacter sp. M71 S08. The sequence goes on from NZ_JBNHEY010000002.1 coordinate 27,688, forward strand.
CCGCGCCTTCTCATCCTCGACGAACCCACCACGGCCCTGGATGTAACGGTCTCCAAGCAGATTCTGGAACTCGTGGGCCAGCTGCGCAATGAACTCGGATTCGGGGTCCTGCTGATCAGCCACAACCTCGGAGTCATCCGGGACACCTGTGATCGTGTTGCCGTGCTCTATGCGGGCCGGGTGGTGGAGACCGGACCCGTAGCTGACGTCCTGAGCCGCCCCCGCCACCCGTACACCAAAGGACTCATCGGCGCACTGCCCGCAGGTAAGGCGCCCGGCGAGCGTCTAGCCGCTATTGGGGGCACCGTTCCGGGTAACCTGCTCAACCTTGAAGGCTGTGCTTTCGCTAACCGGTGCCCACTCGAAATCGCAACGTGCCGTACCAACGACCCGGAGCTTGAACAGGTCGGCGGCAACCACTCCGCTGCCTGTTTCCGGAAGGACGAACTGTGAACGACCTGCTGGACATAGTGCGCGTCACCAAGACCTTCAGGGGCCCCGCACGGACCGAAATCAAGGCGGTTGACGAGGTGTCGCTGTCAGTCACCTCCGGGTCCGTCTTCGGGCTGGTAGGAGAATCCGGCTCAGGCAAGAGCACCCTGGTGCGGTGCGCCATGCAGCTGATCCGCCCCACCAGCGGCGAGGTGTGGTTCGAGGGCCGGAACCTGTGCCAGGCCAGTGAACGCGAGCTGCGGAAGATCCGCGCACGCATCGGCTTCGTCCTGCAGAACCCGATCGCGGCGTTGAATCCGCGAATGACCATCGGGGCCTCCATCTCGGAGCCGCTCCAGGCGCACGGGAACCTCTCCAAGACCGGCGTAACATCACGGGTACTGGAGCTCCTCGATGAAGTAGGCCTCGGGCCGGACCACTATCGCCGTTTCCCTCATCAGCTCTCAGGGGGTCAGTGCCAACGCGTGGGGGTTGCCCGGGCGCTGGCCACCAACCCAAAACTGGTTGTACTGGACGAACCGACCAGCGCTCTTGACGTGTCAGTCCAGGCGCAGATCCTGAATCTGCTCCAGGACCTCAGGAACCGGATGGACCTGACCTACCTGGTGATCTCCCACGATCTGGACGTGGTTCGGTACCTGAGCGATGACGTCGCCGTGATGAGGAAAGGCCGCATTCTTGAGTCCGGCACGGCCTCCGACGTCTTTGACAACCCATCCCACGACTACACCAAAGAACTCATCGCAGCGACTCCTGGGCACGCCAGCAGGCTCTAGTTCGCCCCGCGATTCCGGCCAAGACAGAAGGCAGCCAACACGTGCACGTCCAATCCAGCATCAAAGTAGACCGATACCCGGGAGAAAACTTCCCGGCGCCCATTACGCTCGAAAATTGGCAGCAGGCGCCTTACAGCAGGTGGGGCTTCGCCCATGTCAGCGAACTGATCACGACGGCGAGTATCCGCAGGGGCAGTGACGCAGCGCGTCCCTGGGAGATCCTGAGCACGGCGTCGGCTTCCAGCCCTGAGTGGGCCGAGGTGGACCGTTTCCTGGAGGAGACGTACACGGACGCGTTTGTCGTCCTCCACAAAGGCAGGATTGCCTATGAGAGGTACCTGGGGACGTTCCGGCGACAGGACCGCCACATCCTGATGTCGGTGTCCAAGTCGATCTGCTCCCTCGTCATCGGTGCGCTGGTGGGGAAGGGGCTTATTGACCTGGAAGCGCAGGTCGAAGCCTACGTGCCCGCGCTCGCCGGCACCGGCTACGGTGATGCAACAGTCAGGCAAGTCCTCGACATGACCGCCGCAGTCCACTACAGCGAGGACTACGCGGACCCCGACTCAGAAGTACGCGTACAGGACCGGGTAGCCCGGTGGAACAATCCGCTGCCAAATGACCCGGCCGACACGTATCAGTTCCTCACAGAACTACGGGCAGCGGGGGAGCACGGGACCTCCTTCAAGTACCGTTCTGCGGGTACGGACGTCCTAGCCTGGATTGCAGAGAACGTCACCGGCAGCCGTTACCCGGAGGTCGTTTCAGAAGAACTATGGTCGCTCATTGGCTGCGAGGACGATGCCTACATCACCACAGACGAAGCTGGATTCGCCTTCGCGAACGGTGGCATCGCCTGTACTGCGCGGGATCTGCTCCGCATCGGAGAGCTGATGCTGAACCGTGGACGACAAGACACCCGGCAGGTCATTCCCGAAGAATGGATTACCGACATCTTCCAGGGCGGCGATCCCTCGCTCGCGCGCAGCAGCGCCTACCAACAGGTTCACCCGAACGGCTCCTACCGCAGCCAGTGGTGGGTCCCCGGTGATGAACGAGGGGCTGTCTACGCCGCAGGCATACACGGACAATTCATCTGGACGGATCCCCTCAGCCAAACGGTCATCGTGAAGTTCTCCTCCGGACCGGAACCGACCTCCGTCGAACACAATCGGCGGCACGCAGAGGGATTCCGTCGCGTCGTTGAACTGCTTGAGGGGTCAGCTTGTGCCGGTTCGTAGCGGTATCCCACGCAGCCGGACATCATCCAGCATCTGAGCGGGCGGTCTGACTCCGTCAGCCCACATTAACTGCGTCGACTGCGTGGTTGGTCACAAGTAGGGTCATTCGGGGCGATTGATATCTCGTGGTTCGATGACCTCACGTACGGTAAAAGGGATGAGCCATGTACCCGCATCCAGCGCACCTGCACCTTCGACGGGATGGGGTCGGTCGCTTCCTGCCATTCTTCAGGGGGCGCTGATGGGCCTCGTGGAACTGGTGCCCGGTGTATCCGGAGGCACCATCGCCCTCGTCCTCGGGATCTACGACCGCCTGATCCACTCCGCGAACCATGTTGTACGGGCAGCTACTTCGCTCCTGGGCAGGCGGGGCCGAACGCTGGCCGCGGCACACCTCAAGCAGGTCGAGTGGGCGCTGGTCCTTCCGCTGCTCGTCGGCATGGTTGTGGCCCTGTTCATGTTGGCGGGGCCGCTCCACCACTTCGTGGAGACTCAACCCGTCATCTCACGCGCGCTCTTCCTGGGGATGGTCCTCGCTAGCCTGCTGGTGCCGGCGACTATGGTTCAGAGGCTGACTCCGCCCGGCCGCGCCCCTCTTCTCCGTAACGCCTGCGTTGTACTCGCTGTGGCAGCGGCTGTTTTCCTCCTCCTCGGCATCCCCGCAATACAGGTGGAAGAACCGAGGTGGTGGGTACTGCTCATCAGCGGAGCGGTGGCTATCTGCGCGCTCGTACTGCCTGGATTGTCGGGTTCTTTCGTCCTGCTTACCGTGGGTATGTATGAGCCAACCCTTGAAGCAGTGAGCACCCGGGACCTGGGGTACATCGCCCTTTTTGGTGCCGGCACGGTGGTCGGACTCGCAACCCTGGTACGGGCTCTCGCCTACCTCTTGCGCGAACACCGCCGCCCCACTCTGCTGGTCGCTACCGGTTTGATCCTTGGTTCCCTCCGGGCCATCTGGCCTTGGCAGGACGGTACGGTGCTCCTTGCCCCAGATCCGAATGACTGGGCTTGGCCCCTTGCTGCAGCAGTGGCCGGCGCCGCGACGGTTACTCTCCTCTGGCTGCGGGAGCACCGCGCGATCCGGCTCTCCTAGCCTCCCGAATAATCATCAGGACAGGCAACGGCCCGCCTCCCCAGCTGGGGAGGCGGGCCGAAATACGAGCGCTAGGGCTCGGCTCTACCTGTTGTCGAGGAGGTTGGCTTTGTCGACCTTGCGGTGGAAGCGCATTCCGGCCATGCCGCCGAGGATCGCTCCGACGAGGGCTACGACCGCGGCGACGATTGCGGAAATGATGCCCGCCGTGGTCAGGTTCTCCGCGTTGGGGATCTGCGGGAAGGTGTTGACCTGGGCGAGGATGTTGAACTGGTCTCCAGCGATTGCGCCGAGGATTCCGACGATAATCGCAATGACGACGGCCCAGACCCACACCGCAATGCCCTGCTTCATACCGTTGAACCGGGCCATTCGCCCGGCGACGTAACCGCCGCAGAAGTAGGCGATGAACAGGATCACGAGCAGGATGATCGCCCCGATGATTCCGGCGGTTTGCGGGTCCTGCGTGGCTTCGCTCGCCACGTTCGTGTTCGTTGCGTTGCCTATAACTGCGCCGAGTGCCGCGGCTAGAGCGGTGAGTAGGACTGCGGTTCCGGTGGCGGTGAGCCAACCGAAGAAGGCCGAACCGATCTTGATGCCGCCGAACTCTTCCTTTTCCCGTTCCAGCAGGTGGTCCCGCTGGTCCCGGTCGATGTCGTCGCGCCGCGTGTGGTCGCGGTCGATGTCGTCGCGCCGTGTGTGGTCCGGGTCGCTGTCGAGGCGCCGGGTGCGATCCCGGTCGTTGTCGTCCGGCCCGCTGTGGGCGGATCCTGCGCTGGTGCTCATGGTCTCTCCTGGGGGCTTATTCAGTGCTAGTGGATGGAATTCGCTAGTTGACGGCCTTCGGATGTCGACGTCGTACTTAGGATGTCGACGTCGTACTTAAACGGTAATTCCAAACCGGTCAGATAGGAAGCACGCTTATTACTAGGCAGACTCCCCAAAATGGGTATGTCAGCCTGAGAGAGGCTGGTCGACGGGGCATCGCACGTGAAGTGCTTACGCCGACGCCCTAGTGGGACAGTCGCTTCGTCACGGTGTGAACGCCCCCGGAGTCCCGGCCGCCGCCCGTGCATATGAATCGGAGACCCGACGGTAGACCGGAGTTACGAAGGCCAGCAGCGCGGCAACAATAATGATGATCCCTGCGACCAGGAACACCAGGGCTATCCCTCGGGAGGTACCCTCCCCGAGTAGTGGGGCCAGTTGGGCTGCGCCTTCGGTTGAACGGGCGTAGGGGATAATCCAGATTTCAGCGATCGGCGCGATGAGGAACGCGGTGATCGGGGCCGCCGCGGACTCGAGAGCCATGGCGAGTCCGAACACCCGCCCCTGCCGGGGCAGGGGAACCACCCGCTGGATTACAGTCTGCTCGGCTGCCTCGATGAACGGCACCAGCACCAGATAAAGCCAGATCCCGGCGATGTAAAGCCATGCCCACTCGCGCAGCGTGAACACAGCGCCGATAACTCCCATCAGGACTACGGCGATGAGCATAGTGCGTAACGGATTGGGCCCGAGGCCGAACTTACCGATCAGGGCACCGCCCACAATGAAGCCGGTAGCGCCCAGTGCGAAATAGGCTCCCCACAACTCCACCGGGAACAGTTCGAGGCCGTAGGGGTCCATCAGCGCCATGTAGACGCCGCCGACGAAGTTGTTGAACGTGGAGAAAAGGATCAGGGCGAACAGACCCGAAATGGCCATCACGGCGGTAAAGGAACCGCGTAGGTCGAAGCCGCCGTGCGCATCAGAGGCAGCGGCGCGCACTTCTTCAGGCATGCGCAGCGTGAGCAGGTGCGCGAACGCCAACGCCGTCAGCACAAGGGCGATGACGATAGTCCAACCCATCCCGAGTAGTCCGACCGACAACCCGGAGAGCACGGAGGTGATGATGAACATAAGGCCCTGCACCATCCCTACCAACCCATTGGCGTTGGCCCGCCGATCCGGCTCGATGAGGATGGTGACAGTGGTGGAGAGCGCGATGTTGCGCATATTCTCTACAACCGCACCAACCAGGATGATCAGCGTGAAGACCCAGAACCACGGTTGTCTCAGGTCGAGCAGACTGGTCCTGGGCGTGAGCAGGAACATCACCCCGGCGAGCACGAACATCACCAGGGTGAACCCGGCGGCGAATCGCATCACTGCCAGCTTGCGGTAGCGATCCACGAAGGTGCCGAAGCTGACGCTCGAAAGGGCGATCAACAGCATGTACGCGCCGCCGATGACCCCGGTCGCGATCACGTTCCGCGTCTGGAGGTAAGCCCAGAATGTCAGGGCGAACCAGAGATAACTGGTAGTGATGTTCGCGACCGCAGTGTTCGTCAGGATTCCCACGAAAGTGCGGAATCTTTCCGCCGGGCTGCGTAGTGATGTGTCAATGACGTCGTCATTAGGCGGTAGCGCAGCGCCAGCTCCACCGGCTCGAATGGAGGGGATTGCCACTTCCTCGGAGAGGCCCCCACCGTGAGAAACCGCGCCGGCTCCCAACGGAGCCGGATCCTGCCCGGTCATGCGCATCAGTTTACTCGCAAGTCTTGGCTCGGCTACTAGCTTTCCGAACCCTCACCGCCAGTAGATCGAGTCTTGTGCTCCGAGCGGTCAGCCAGGGCTCGATTCGATCGGAGGACCCTCGTAATCTGGATCTTGGACCAGACGACAGGAGCGTGACATGGCCACGACAGCAACGAGTGAAACGACGGTGGACGAGGTACTAGCTGAATTGGCGGCCCTCGAAGACCCAAGGATCCGCGAAGTGAATGAAAAGCACGGTGACGACCACGGGGTCAACCTCACCAAGCTGCGGGCGGTGGCGAAGCGGCTCAAGACCCAGCAGGACCTCGCGCAGAAGCTCTGGGCGACCGGCGACTCCGCAGCGCGGCTGCTCGCGTTACTGATCTGCCGGCCGAAGGATTTTGGACGCGACGAGCTGGACGCGATGCTGCGCCAGTCACGCTCGCTGAAGGTACAGGACTGGCTCGTGAACTACGTGGTGAAAAAGTCGGCGCATGTTGAGGAGTTGAGGCTGGCGTGGTTCAACGATGCGGATCCGGTGGTGGCGAGTGCGGGCTGGGCGCTCACATCCGAGCGAGTGGTGAAGCAGCCGGAGGACATCGATCTGTCTGGCTTGCTCAACCTCATCGAGGGGCAGATGAAGGATGCGCCCGAGCGGTTGCAGTGGGCGATGAACACCTGTCTGGCGCAGATCGGGATCGAGCATGCCGAGTACCGTGACCGTGCGCTCGAGATCGGTGAGCGACTGGAAGTGCTCAAGGACTACCCGACGCCGCCGGGCTGCACTTCACCGTTCGCACCGATCTGGATCGGCGAGATGGTCCGGCGGAAAAGTGAATCGTAGGGGGGCGCCGTTGACCCGGGGTTCCATCACTACAACCGGAGGCGTAGAGTCGCCGCATGGCTGGCACACTGGTTCGTCCTCGTAGCGGCAAAGTAATAGCAGGAGTCTGCGCGGCTCTTGCGACCGGGTTCGGCTTGCCCAAGTGGCTCGTCCGGATCGGATTCGTGATCTTCGGATTGGTAGGAATTGGGGAGTTGGTCTACATCATTCTGTGGATCGTGCTTCCCAAAGAAAACTACTAACCACGGCGCACGTGCGGGAGAGACACTGAGCTGTCATCCCGTCGAACGCGTGCGCCTGAACGCCAGAGCAGCCAGCCCCACCAGAGCTGAGCCGCCGCCAAGACGAAGGCGGACAACACTCCGAGGACAGGCAGGAACGGCCCCTCAAGGGCGATGAAGGCCGGAGCACCAATGGCAAGAAGCACGCCCGCACTGCGGGGGAAAACACGAGCACGCGCAGCGGCCACTCCAAGAATGGTCAAGCCGATCGGCCATCCCAGGAGGAGTATCGCCACACCGATCATCGTCGGAGAGGTAAGCAAGGGACCGTCGAGAGCAAGGAGTTCCGGAGCCTCGGCTGCCAGGGTGGGAAAAGCGATCGCTTCCAGCCCCATGACGGCAGCCCCCCCGACGCTACCCACGAGACTGGCCGCCAAGGCCACCTGACCCCAGCGCCCAAGCCGATTGCCGTGCGCGGCCACTATGCCGCAAGCCCCCACGAAAGCCAGTGCTATGGCCATCAGCAGGGCGAGGTGAAGGACGGCCCACAGAGGGGTGCCCGTCACGGACTCGCTGACTGAAGTGTTGAGGATATTGGGATGCGGCGGCGTGGCAGCCGCCACCAACAAGCCGCTAACCGCCATGCAAACGGCCGAGACCTGAAGCGGAACCCGCACTACCGGCAGACCATTGGGGTCCCACGATTGAGGGCTGGACATTCTGGATCATCGCCTTACGGGGGTGCTGCAGCAGTGGGCGCCGGACACGAATGTCGGGCTTGTGCACATGCTTATCCCGCTGGCGGTACAAGTCAAGAGCCGGCCTGGCACCTCCGCGAACACCTCCAACCCTCATTTTCTCACTTCCGCCCAGTACCGATATTGAGCTCTGCGTGGAGGACGGCTTCCGGTTGGTCGGCGGATCGCTCACGCAGCATTCCATCCAGTATCTGGATTGCATCCGAGCGTTCCTTGTTGGACAGACGTGCATTGATGCCTGCTCCAAGTGGGTTGCTCGACGTGACGGTGTTCCATAGGTGCTGGGCGGACCCGACCTGCATGTTCCAGGTGGTCGCTTCGACAGCAACATCTGACAGTCCCACTTCCGTGAGTTTGTCGCGGAAGACGATGGGATCCGCCAACTGAAATGGCAACGGGGGAGAATCCGCATGCAGGGACGGGATCTCCGGCGCCGCCGCCTGAACGGCGCCCAGGAAGAGCCCTAGGAATTCGGCTTTCCGCAGGTCGCCGAAAGCCGCAACAATCACCTGGCCGCCGGGTTTGGTCACTCGCCGCAGCTCAAAGAGTCCGCGCATCAGATCTGGGAAGATGGAAACCCCGTGCTGCGACGCGGCGACGTCGAACGTGTCATCGTTGAGGTCTAGGGCGCAGCCGTCCATCACTCGGCCACGCAGATTCGGCAATGATTCAGACCGGGCGCGTTCAACGAGAAGTTCGATCATTACCGGCGATATGTCGACCGCGAGGACGTCTGCGCCCAAGCGAGCGGCCGGAATGCTGAGGGCGCCGCTGCCGGCGGCCACGTCCAGAAATGCAGTGCCCGGTCCAAGATTGGCCCTACGAATCACCTCTTGTCCGCAGGCGATGTTCTCAGGCGTGACGTATTCGTCAAACGCCGGTGCAATCAGGTCCCAGGGTTCTCGGACCGTTGGGGCGGTTCCGGGACCGGTTCGTGGGTTGGCAGTCACGGTGAACTCCTACTCGGTATATGTGTGTGCTGGTATTTCGGAATGCTGAACCAAGGCTAAGAAGGCCCCAACGCACTGTGCAGGATCTCGACGAAGGCCGAGGGCTGTTCGATGGCAGGATCGTCGCGGCAGTCTTCGATTACGTGCAGTCTCCAGCCGTATCGTGCAGCGGCCTGCTCGGCTGTTTTCAGACGCACCTGCAGGTCGTACCGGCCGTGAATGAGCGTCGTCGGAACGCCGATACTGGACAGATCCTCCGATCGGATCGGAGGCATGCCAAACTTGCGCACCAGCTGGCGCACTGCCGCCTGAACACTCGGGGTGCGGGCACGATCGAGCGCGTAGTCCATGAGCGGCTGCCAGTTGTCGCCGGTTTCACTCCGGACACGATCCCGATCGAGGAAGCACTTGTCGAAGAACCGGTCCTGGCTCTCGGCGGAGGGTCGGGCAATGAAGCCCATCATCGGTGCTGCAAATCTCAGCGAGGGCCGGTACCACTCCAGTCCGAGGGTGTCGACGAGAACCAACCCGGAAATACTTCCCCCATGTTCAACCGCGTATCTTGCGGCGATGGCACCGCCCAGTAGGTGACCCGCCAGCACTGGGGGCGAATCACAGGTTTGGCGTATGAGTTCATCGAGCCACCGGAGCACACCCTCCGCGTCGGGAAACTCGCCCGCGACTTCGGAGGCACCTTGTCCCGGTAGATCGGGAACCACGAGGTGGTGTGTTCTCATCAGCTCAGGTATCACGGGTTGCCACACGGCAGCGAACTCTCCGATGCTGTGAAGGAGGACCATGGGTGAACCCTCCCCGCCCTCGAAAACAGCGGTGGAGACACCGTGGATGTCGCGGATGTTTTCAGCCAGCGGCATTATGGCGGCCAGCCGTCGTCGTACCTCACTGTTCCGGGGATGGCTGCCACCCTGCTTGCCAACGCTGCTCATCTTTCTCACCTGTTGTGCTCGAAGTATTCCTTGTGGTTGAGGGTCTCACTCCGACGCACGCGGGAGCATCGGATATATGGCCCAAAGAGGGCGTGCGAATGGAATGGGTCATTTTGTGTAGGCGACCCGGCGCTCGCCCGACGGAAGGTATCCGCTGGTGCGGTTGCGAGTGTTATACGAGCCCGTGGGCGTACGCATAAGCTGCTGCAGCAGTCCGTGATGACAGCCCGAGCTTGTTAAAGATGTTGCTGATGTGACGGGCGACGGTTTTTTCGCTGATCACAAGGGTCTGCGCGATCTGGCGGTTGGTGGCGCCGGTGGCGACGAGACGGATGACCTCCAATTCCCGCCTGCTCAGTCCACCGGAGGCGTGTGTGGCCGCACGATGCGATATCGCTGAAAGTTCGACCAGGTCGGGTTCCGCGCCGAGCTGTTCGAAGACGTAGCCCGCTGCATCGAGTTCCAGCTTCGCGGTGTCGTCATCGCCAAGTGCCTGATACGCGCGGGCCATGAGAACGCGAAGACGCGCCACTTCGTAGGGCGCATCCACGTCCCGCCAAGCAGCCCGGGCTTGCAGCAGGGTGGCGCAGGCGGCGGTGTATTCGCCGTCGTGAAGCTGCATAGTTCCGCGTGCCAACCCGGCCATTGCCTGCAAGTAAGGGGAGTGGAAGCGTCCGGAAACTTCATCCAGCTCTGCGACTGCCAATCGGGCAGTGTCAGCATCATCTGCCGCCAGTGCAATCGGGACGAGAGCTGCAAGGACTTTGGGTCGTCCAACCGGGCCCTCGGTACCTGACACCACCCGGCGGATCGCCGCATATGCATCGCTGACGTTGCCCTGGGCCAGCCGCAGGAGGGCCATCCCCGGGTGCACTGGGTGCCCCAGAGCGGAAGCCTGGCGGTAGGCGTCCTCCGCCTCCGCGTATTTGCCGCGCAACCGGAGGATCTCTGCGCGCTGGTACTGTGCCATTCCCAAGGCCGGCTGCGCACTCTGCTGTGTCGAGAAGTGTTCGCAGGCGTGGAGAACTTCAGTCATTGCGTCCGCCCACTGGCCGTGCAATTGCATGATCTCCGAGCGATGCACCATACACTGTCCGCGGTACGGTTTGAGGCCCTGCTGCTTCACGCACCAGTGGCTGAGTGCCGCCGTCCACTCCTCGGCCCGTCCCAGATCGAAAATATCCCTGCACGCCAGGATCACGGCACAATAAACAATCCCTGCGGCGACCGCCGACACCTCTCCGGTGGTCACACAGAGCATTGCCTCATCGAGCATTGCGACAGCCCGTCCAGGTTGGCCCATGGCTACCAGAGCCTGGCCGACGCCGAGTTGAGCGAGAGCGATGAGATCGGCGTCTTTGAATTTCCTGGCGATCGCTGTGGCTTTGCCGAACGACTCATAAGCGGTAGCAGGATCACCGCTGCCCAGGGCTTGCAGACCTTCAGGTATCAGCAGGTATCCCTCTTCAACCGAATCGGGCAATCGCTCCTCGACCAGCCGTTGTGCCCGGCCCAGCCATCCTCCGCCACGCGCGTGCTGACCGCCCAGGACCAGCGTGATGCCTAACCAGAAGGCGCAGTGCACGGATCGGCTGGTCGCGTCCTGCTCCAGATAAGCCTGATATGCACGTTGCAGGTCTTCGACGGCAACGTCTTCCCGGCCCGTCAGATAGGCGGCAAACGCAAGACGTTCGAGATCCGCCGCTGCCAGAGAGGACGAGATGTCCGCTTCCGACAACAGCTTGTAGGTGTCCTCCCAGGCGCCGCGTTCATATGCTTCGCGGCCGAGTTCCACCGATTCCTTGATCCCCATGGTTGCCTCTCACCAGGGCATATATTCTACGCGGTCGACTCAGCGCGCATCGAGGTGAACAAGGACGTCTCTCAACGAACGCCCGAGCCTGCCCACTCAGAGGAGTTTGCGCAGCAGTTTCCTCCTGATGGGACCAAAGGGCGGGTAGGCAAACCGAAGCGTGTCCACTGCGGTGGGCTTGGAGAAGACCGGTTGCACATGGCTGAACGTGTGGAAGGACTGCCGGCCGTGGTAGCTGCCGGTGCCGCTCGTGCCGACGCCACCGAAGGGCAGCCCCGGTACCGCTAGCTGGATGGTGCAGACGTTGTGGGCAATACCCCCGGCCTGGACCCGATCAGTGAAGATCTGGAGGTCTTTCTTTCGGTCACTGAAGAGGTACGCAGCGAGCGGATGGGGGCGCTCGCCGATGAACCGGATCGCGTCGTCGAGGTCTTCCACTTCGAGGATCGGCAGGAGCGGGCCGAAGATTTCTTCCTGCATGAGCGCGGAACCGGGGTTGACGTCGCGCAGGATAGTCGGTTCAATGTACCGCTCGGATCGCTCGTGGCTTCCACCGGAGACGACGGTACCGTCCGCCATGAGTCCTACAAGCCGGTCGAAGTGGTGCTCGTTGATGATCCGCCCGTAGTCCCCGGAGGTTCGCGGATCACTCCCGTAGAAATCCCGGACAGCGTCCGCGAGCGCTGTCACCAACACGGGAGCGGCATCCGGCGTCGTCAGTATGTAGTCCGGTGCCACACAGGTCTGGGCAGCATTCATGAACTTGCCGTAGACGATGCGCCGGGCTGCGGCCCGGAGGTCACCACCGACGACGACGGCGGGGGACTTGCCTCCCAGCTCAAGGGTCACCGGCGTCAGGTGTTCGGCGGCGGCTTTCATGACGATCTTTCCCACGCGCTCCCCACCCGTGTAGAAAACGTGGTCAAACGGTTGCGCGAGCAAGTCGGTGCTAACGTCCACTCCGCCTTCGACGACGGCTACTGCCGATGTATCGAGGTATTGCGGAACGAGATCGGCGAGTGCCCGGGAGGTCTCGGGAGCCAGTTCGCTGGGCTTGAGTATCGCTGCATTCCCGGCAGCGAGCGCACCGGCCAGCGGCGCCAAGATCAACTGAAGAGGATAGTTCCAGGGTCCTATGATCAGTACAACGCCGAGCGGGCGAGCCTGCGTCCACGCTCGGGCCGGACGCAGGCCGGTGGGAACAGAGACCTTTTCCGGCGCCATCCAGTGGTCAAGGTGTTTCAGGGCATAAGCCGCTTCCGCCCGGACGACGGCGATCTCGGAGAGGAAGCCTTCCGTCCGGCTCTTTCCGAGGTCCTCCTCCAAGGCACCGGTGAGCTCGTCCTCACGTTCGGCAAGCATTCGCAGGAGAGCTTTCAACTGTCCCCGTCGCCATTCGGCCGGCCGGGTGACGCCGGTGTGGAAGTACTCCCGTTGGTCAGTTAGAAGCGCTGCGGCGCTCATCGGCTGCCATCCTCCTGGTTTGTGGGATCCGACCGTCCAGTGAAGTGATCCATCGAGCTGTACACCTTGAGGACACGGCCTGCGACGAGGTCCCAGACGGGTTGCGGGAGGATGTTGCGAAGGGTTCCGCCGAGTTGCACGGTCCACGGCAGCTGAACGCGGGCCTTGCCTGCGATGGTTGCCCGCCAGACCTTGTCCACCACGTACTCCGGTTCCATGAGCGGTGTCAGCAGGGGCCCGCGCGCTCCCTCGAACATTCCGGTCTTGATGTAGCTGGGGATGAGGGTTGTGACGGCGATTGGGTGGCCGGTGGATTTCAATTCGAGACGCAGGGAGTCGCTCCAGCCGATGACGGCCCACTTCGACGCCGCATACACGCTCATTCGGGGAACGGAGAGTGTCCCGGACGCGGAGGCGACGTTCAGGATGCGCGCTGGTGTTCCACGTTTCATCATCGCCGGAAGGAATGCGCGCGTGACATGCATCGGCCCGCCGGTGTTGATGCGGAGGGTGAGATCTATGTCCGAGTGGTGGTCGTGCTCCCAGAAGTATTTTCCTCGGATGATCCCGGCGTTGTTGATGAGAACATCCGGCACACCGACGTCGTTCATCACCGACGCCGCGGCGCCGGTGATCGATTCCACCGAGGCTACATCGACCACGTAGGTGTGAACCGCCGTCGCGCTGGACGCAAGACCCGCTGCGACGTTTTGAAGGGCGGATCCGTCAATATCCCACAGCACGACGGCGGCAGCACCTTCAGCGACGGCTCGCTCGGCATACAGCTTGCCCATCCCCATTCCGGCGCCGGTGATCAGTATGGTGCGTCCGCGAACCGTGAATACCACGATGGGCCCCTCTCAAAAGATGACCGGGGAAAGATTCCCACTGTGATGTGCATCGGGTGGTCGTCGCACCGACTGTAGTCGTTCGGTGGAGGAAGTGCGCGTGGACCAGCCGCTGGCGTCGTGAACCGTGGTTGTGCGACACCGAGCGGAGGATCAAACCGTGCCGCAGCCTGATCCCTTCCAGACAACCAGGTTTGCTCAGGCGGCTTGTCGACGGGCCTTGCTTACCCATATCGCGTGGTCGACCGCCCAAGGAGTTGTATCGAGCTGGGCTGCTACATTGGCCAGCAGCACACGCGCCTCAGACACCCCGACGTTCCGGCCCATCTTCTGCGTCAACCATCCGAGGACGTGACGGTCCGGCTTCACTTGCTGGTCATCACCGGCTGTCATCCAGACGTAGCTGGTGCGGATCCCCGATCCATGCCCGGGCACTACGGCTAAAGCCTTTTCGACCCTTTTAGTTCGGTCCAGGTCCGCCAGCAATTCGCTGACATCGTCTAGGGTCTCGACGCCGTGCTCGACGAGGATCTGGGAAATCCTTCGGGCAGCTTCCGCCTTCAGGACCCCACCTCGCGATGATGTCCGGTTCCTGTTGCGCACGACGTCCGCGGCAAACTCTTGATCGGTCTTTCGATTGAAGGACTTGAGGAAGTCACTAAGTCGTTGCTCATCCTCCCGTGGCGTCCCGCTTACCAGGTCATCTCCGCGAAGCAGCACCTTATGGAGCTCAGCCCACTCGGCATATCGCCGGACGAGAGGCGCAACTACGGAATCGTAACGGGCGTTGATGGAGAACGTGGCGTCGAGGGTACAGAGTGAGAGGTGTGCCCATCGTGCACCGCGCGGTTGAGGTTTCAGGTCCGCGACCGCACCGGCTAGATTGTTCAGTTGTGCTGAGACTGTTGTCATTTTGTTCCCCATCAGTTGCGGTTGGTGGAACGTCGAATTGGCACGTCCTTCTCATGCACGTAAACGTCAGTTGGCTGAAGGCTCCAGATAGGTTTTCACGGAAGCACGGAGCGCTTCCGTGTGCTCATAAATCTCGTCCAGAGAGCTGATTGGCACTCGAGTCTCCGCCTTGTTCTCGTCGAACAGACCGAGGTACTTCTGCGAGCGGTTGAAGTGCAGGCGCGCAATTGGCTTGCGATTGTTGTCGTCGAGCAAGACGGCGCAATACGACTTGGCATCACGCTGAACAACACGGGCCGGCTTAACATCGCCACAGACGATTGCACGGACGATGTGGAAGCCCTCCATCTCTTCCAAGGTTGTCTCGATGCCGGTCTCCACCAGGTCTTCTTCTACAGAAAGCTCGCTAGTAACCGTTGCCGCGATCTCTGCGTCGTTGGCCATCGGGAAGTTCGGAGCACCCAGCGCAGTTTTGAGACGATCGTTGACCTGCTCGTTCAGGAACTGCTTGGTGGCTTTGGTGACGAGGCCGGTGAACTGATCACGCACCTTCTGAGTGAATGGACCGTCGTAGACCTTGGACGTCAGGAATATGATCCAGTCGTCGTTCGGCTCCTTGAACTCTGTGGCGATGGCTCTCTTGATGGCACCGATGTACTTCAGTTCGCCCGCGGCGCTGATGATGGAATCAAGATCGAACTCGTCCTTTGAAAGCTTCATCAGCTCGGGGATGAGGGTCTCATCGACGTCGTTCAGGTCGAGCACCAGGAAGGGCTTGGCATCCATCCTGTTCGGCGCGTCGAGGTCTGTGAAGAACTGATACACCTCGCCGTTGGTGAGGATGGCGATGCGGGCGTTCGTCACGGCAAAATACCGGAAGAGCTGCGACGCATGCTCTATTCGCAGGGGTTCTTTGGACTTCTTGCACTCAATAAGAATCTGTACTGTGCCGCCATGCATGATGGCGTAGTCGATCTTCTCGCCCTTTTTTACGCCGACGTCGGCAACGAACTCAGGCACAACCTCAAGCGGATTGAACACGTCATATCCGAGAATCGTCGAGATGAACGGCATAACAAAAGCGTTCTTAGTCGCTTCTTCTGTTTCGATTTGACCCTTCTGGTGGCGCACCTTTGCGGCAAGCGCGGTCAATCGTTCTGCGAACTCCATTGTTTCCCCCTAGAAGTAGTTGCTCCTCACAGTAGCTAAGAGCCACTTCGCTTGTGACCGGGAACACGGTTCGGCTGGGCCCTGTTACCGGAGAGTTACCCCGCCCCGACCATTCCCCGTAGCGTGTCCGCATTCCGCACGGCGTTTCCGCCGCCGTCGTTATTGAAGTACACATAGACGTCCCGGCCGGCCCCGTGCCACTCCAGAATCCGGTTCGCCCACCAGCGCAGATCCTCGTCCGAGTACGAGCCCGCATACAGGTACCCGTGGTCCGGCCCGTGCAGCCGCGCGTACACGAACGGCGCCGTTGCCCTCAGGACGCACGGCAGTCCGGCTCCACTCATCACGCAATACGCAGCCCCGTGCCGCTCGAGCAGCGCGTAGACGGCGTCGTCGTCCCAGCTCGGGTGACGGAACTCGACTGCCACACGGATCCACCACGGCACGCGGGACAGGAAGTAGTCCAGGCGGGCGTCGTCCCGCGCCATAGCCGGTGGGAGCTGAACGAGCAGCACGGCGCGGCGGTCGCCGAGCTCATGCCAGCAGCGGGCGATCCGCTCGATCCAGACCTCCGGCGCGTACAGCTTCTTTCCGTGCGTCAGCCCACGTGGCGCTTTGACTGACAGAGCGAATCGGTGGGGAAGACGACGTCGCCAACCGGCGAACGTTGTGTCGCGCGGCCATCGGTAGAAACTGGCGTTCAGCTCGACCGTGTCGAACCGCGCCTTGTAGTGGTCCAGCCGCTTCACCGACGGCGTACCGTGCGGGTAGCAGACGCCGTTCCAATGGTCATAACTCCACCCGGAGGTGCCAATGCGGATCTCACTCACCTCAGACACACTACCGACGTCTCCGCGCAGGCGTTTAGGCTTTTGAACGCTCGATGCAGGGCACTATTGCACCTTTTCAACGTAGCCTTGAATCAACGTAGCGGGCCGGCCGATACGCACGAAAGGGAAACCTCGTTATCCCTGCTCTTTCCAAACACAATGCCCTTAGCGGGCAACAATCGGGAGATCACCATGCGCAAAAACGTCTTGATGGCTGCGGCGGCCACCGCATTTTCAGCTTCACTGGTCCTGGCGGCACCGGCCTCCGCAGCTGTCACCTTCGATCCGGCCACCGGCACTGGTTTCGTCGGTAAGGGGGATGTACAGACTGCCTTTGTCTGGAACAACCAGCAGTTACAAAAGAACGCTTCCGGTGTCACCTTCTCCTATGAGTCGGAGGACACGTACGACGGCGTATGTGAGTGGGTTACAGGCGAGGGCAAGAAGGGCGAGAAAACCCACACCGTCTCCCACAAGGTGAGCACGGGCGTTGCAAGCTCCGTCGCCTATGATCTCCGGGTGAAGAACCAAATCACCGGCTTCAATCTCACCGGCTTGGGCAGTTCAACTTCCTCGGGCTCCGTTCCAGAGGTTGGCGGACCCTGCATGGGCAACGAAGGCCATGGTGGAACGTGGTCATCGGTCGTTCAGACAGGTTCCTCCGGCGGCCTCTACATCGGCTATCAAGGGGCTTCCGTACTGCTTCCTTAGCAGAGCGCGGTTTGGAGGGTGCGTGATCTTCGATGACGGATCGCGCACCCTTTGCTTACTGCTCGCTCAATATACGGAAGGCGCTCTGCCGGTCCTTCACCCGGAGCTTCCGCAGGACCGTTGACACATGCACCCGCACCGTCGTCGGAGAAACAAAGAGCTTCTTGGCGACGTCCTCGGTGCACAGTCCAGTGGCAAGAAGCTCCATGACCTCCCACTCGCGCGGGCTCAGTCTCGCCACGGCCGCCGGCTTCCAGCTCAAAGCCCTTCGGGCGGGTGCTTTGAACTCCTGCAGGATGCGGGTCACGAGTGCAGGGGACATCGCCGCTTCGCCGGAGAGGACCCCGCGTAGGACATCGGTCAGAGTCGCCGGGTCCGTGGTCTTGAGCAGATATCCGGACGCTCCTGCCCGCAAGGAATCGAAGAGATCCTCATCGTCCGCTGACTGGCTCAGCATGACGACCGCGGTTTCCGGCAGCGTCCTGCTGATCTGCTGGGCGGCCGAGATCCCGTTGCCGGGCATGTGGATGTCAAGCAAGGCCACGTCGGGGCGGTGCTCCAGTGCCAGCTCAACCGCCTCCCCGGCAGTGGCACCCTCCCCGCAAACCTGCCAGCCGCCCGTTTGGAGCGCCTCGCGGACCTTAGCCCGGATCCTGGCATGGTCATCGGCCATCACTACCCGTAAACGCTGCTGCTCTACCATGTCACCGTAACCACACTTCCTTCTCCCCGCCGGGACGTGATGTCAACGAACCCAGGCAGGGTTCGAGCCCTTTCCCGCATGCTGATCAACCCGTAGCCGGCATTGGCGCCCGTCGCACCGTCAACATCGAAACCCACGCCGTCGTCTTCAACAACCAGTTGCCGCCGGTCACGGTCCCTGCCCAACCGCAGGCTTACCTGCTCAGCGTGGCCGTGGCGCACTGCGTTTGCCACTGCCTCGCGGGTGATCCGCAGTAAGGTGTGCTGCTCCTCCGAATTTGCGTCGATGGAATCATCGACCTCGATGTCCAAATGCACGCGGTACCTTTGCGCCAGCTCTCGCGTTGTCCGGCGCAAAACGAAATCCAGCGACTCGTCCCCGCCATGGCCGAGGGCGTGGACGGCGGCACGGGCTTCGTCCAGAGCTCGATCGCAGGTAGCGAGGATCCGGGTCCGCGCCGGCGAATCGGACGGCAGGGAGTAACCTTCCATCCGGAGCAGAGCGAGCTCCTGGATGACACCATCATGCAGTTCGCGGGAGAGCCGCCTCCGGTCCTCCAGCATGGCAACCCGGGAAGACGCGTCCCAATATTGTTTGATCTCCCGGCTGGCGCCGATCAGCAACAAGACGTAGAAGCCGGTCCGCAGCAGGTCGCCGGTATAGAACCAATCCGTGTATAGCGAGGGAAACAGCGCGTAGTTGACGCGGGCGCACGCTGCAACGGCGCAAGCCGGGCCAAGCCAGTGCAGCAAGGGGTCGTCGCGGTTAGCCGCACGCCTCGTGAAGGCGACGGATGCCAGGAAAAAGCACAGAGCCGCCGCGGCTTGGGCTGCCAGAAACAGAAAGTGGACGGCAAACAGCGAAGGCTGCGTCGTTGCGTCCATGGAGCGGTCCAAGGCAGCGGGCAGGTGGCCCCTTACCGCCCACAGGGCCGCAGACCCCAAAATGACAAGACCTATTGGAATCGTCACCGTCCGCAGCCCCGAACGTGACGGTGACTCCCGGTTCGGGCTTACCAGGGCCGCGGTCGCGATGAGCGCTGCACCGATAGACCGGAGCGCAAGCGGAAGCCACACATCGAGGCTCCCCTCGCGGTCCCCTGTCAAGGAGGCCGTCAGCCACGACATGCCCGTTCCGGCGGCAGCCAGAAGCACGAGGCCTTGGGCGAGGAGCAAGTCCTGAAGCCTTCTCCGCCGCTTGAACCGGCCGGCAAGCAGGTATGCCACCAGCAAAGCCACGCACGCGTCCACAGAGTCCAGCACTAAGTGCACGGCAGGACTGCGGTAGCCAAACAGCACGTGGGGACTCCACACCACAAGGCCGGTAACGACGATCCCAACGGCCCACCCAGCCAGCGTCAGGCGAAGGGCGCGTCCCGGGCTTTCCCCACCAAGGCGTTCGTCACTCGACATCGGTCCCCCCACTCGGTCCGGGTGCATTGAGCCTCTCGGACTAGCCTCGATACCAGCTTCAGCGGTAGCGTCCGCCCACCATTCGTATCCTCCGCAGGTTGAAGGAACCTTGGGACCAACAGCACCCAACCGGGCATCCTCACGGATTGCCGCTGGTTGCCCGAGGGTCACCGGAAGATGTTGTATCCGCCCCAGCCTGAGCCGACGATGGTGCGCGTGCCCCACGCACCCCTGCTATAGGGGTAGTGGGCGAGCCTTCCGTCAGTCAGTCGGCTGATGACTCCCTGGCTTCCGCTGGTGAATGCCGCCACCGTGGTGATGCTGTCGACAGCGTTCCACCCGGTGCCTACCACGCGCCTGGGCTCGGTGAAGAAGGTGCCGGATCCCGTGGAGCGGTACAGCAGCAGATTGCCGTCGCTGCGCCTGGCGAGAAGGTCCTGCCTTCCGTCCTGGTCGAAGTCCACCATGGTGAGGTAGAGGCCGCCCCAGCTGGTTCCGATCTTGGTGCGCGGACTCAAGCCCTTTCCCGCGCCGTTGCCGTAGTACCAGAGAGTCCCTGCAGCGTCGTAGGCAACGATGCCCGGATACCGGTCGGCCGTGCGCCAGCTGCCGATTGTCAAGTGGTAGCTGCTCCATCCTGAACCGATGGCCTGGGCGGGCGCGAACCCTCCACCATGCTTCCCGGAGTAGAAACTCAGCCGGCCGTCCTTCCATTGCGCGATGATGTCGAAGACGCCGTCGCTGTTCCAGTCGGTCACGTACCCCTTCGACAGCCCGGACCAACCGGAACCGATCTTCTGCCGGGGCTGGAAGCCGCCCTGGCCTGTAGCCGGGTAATTCCACAGCACGCCGTCCGGCCCGGCCGCCACTATATCTGCGGCGCTGCCGATGCTCGGACGGAATGGAGCGGAAGCCGGTTGCTGCGAACCGATCTTGATCGTCGAGGCGACACTGGGCACGCCGTTGCCGTCCACGGCAAAGAGCAGGTAATTGCCCGGCACCAGCACGCCGGGATCCACCGGCAACGTTAGCGACGCTGTGTTGCCCGAAACCGCTGTCGCGGTCAGCGGAACCCGCCGTTGATCGGTGTTCACGGAGTGGGTCACCGTACCCATCCGCATCAGTGAGAACTCGGTGGTCGGCGCTCCAGTGGTCACCGCAATCGTGCTGCCGGGCGCGGCCGACGTCGGTGCGGATAAAATTTCCGGCCGGGTGCGCGGGCTGCCGTCTGCGTTCAGCAGGTAGGGCGGCGTGAAGATCTGTCCGTCCAAATTGTTTGTTGTGCAGTTGCCGCACAGTCCACCACCGCCGACAAAGACACGGCCATCCGGGAGCAGCAGGGCAACGCTGTGATAGGCGCGGGGGGTGGCCATCGAGGCGAGCGTGGTCCACAGTCCGGTCGCCGGGTTCCAGATTTCCGGAGCCCTCGGAGCAGGCCCGGCCTCACCACCGACCACCAACACTTGGCCATCGGGCAACGCGACTCCATTCGCGAACGTCCGGTTGACGGCCATGTTTGAGGTCCGGGCCGCGGTGACTCCGTTATTGATGTCGATCGTGTCCGCCCGCGCGGTGGCATTTATACCCGAGTAGGCAGGTGCTCCGCCCACGGTGAGAATCTTCCCGATGTCGTACATCACGGCGTTACCATTCATGGCGTCGGGGCTATCGGAGCGCAGACCCGCCGGGGTGATGCTGCCATTGCCTGTGGTGGAGATCCAGTTCATTTGGCGACTCGGCCCGGCGTGGAACACACGGCCGCCGGGGGCGGCAAACAACCAGGCATGATTGTCGGAACGGTATTCGCCCGCGGGATCAGCGGTCAGGATGCTGCCGGACAACACATTTGGCAGCCTTCGCCAGCCCCCGACGGCGGACCACACCTCGCCGTGCTTGTTGCCGACGCCGCCGGACCATGACCCGCCGATGGTAAACACCTCGCCGGTGGACGTGGTCACGTTGGACTGGTAACCGCGGGCGATCTGCATGGCTGGCCCCGCGGTCCAGCTGTTCGCCTCAGGGTTGTACAGCGAGGTCTTCGTGCTGTTACTGCCCCCGCTGACCATGATCCGCCCGTCCGGCAGCATCGACGTCCCGGGGCAGAACATGTCGTGACCGGTGTTGGACACCTGGGTCTGGCTCACCTCGCCGGTGGTGAGGTTCAGGATGGACGTCTGGGTATATCCCCTGGCCCCGCTGAACGTGGTGGGGGAGTAGGCGGACCAGGTCAGCAGTTTGTTGCCAGGCAGCAGCGCCGCCGCAGCCGGGACAAGCGGGAATTTGATCGTCGGGCCCCAGGATCCCTGCGACTCACTTGTCACAGCCTGAACCGTCAGGTTCGCGGTGGGTTCCTCGGACTCCGGGGCCGCATCCGAGACGACAGCCGGAGCCACCGGACCGTGCTCGTGTACTCCGGTCGCGCTCGAAGGCTCGGCCGAAGCCGTAGCCGACGCCCCGTATCCCGCGACCAGCAGGGAGACCATCACAACCGCAGATACAAGTCGAGACATCGGTGCGCCTCCGTCCGGATTCATCCCGCGCTTAGCAAAAGCTAACGCGGGCGCCATGGAGGAATCTTGGGACCGCTCACCTGGCTTCGCTCTCGACGGATACATCTTCGTCATCTTGGCGCCCACTACAGCTCGCCTGCCTACACTGTGCGTAGGTCATGAGCGCCAGCATTAAGCCCCGGCTTGCTGGCCGGCAACCCTCCATCCGCGGCGGGGTGCCCCGGGTGAGGACCTGGCTGTCCGGCGAAGGGCCGGATGGCAAGCGCGGCCCGTGGTGCTCCCAGCATGCCGGGCCAATAGTAGAGGAGCCTTGAATGTCCAACGGATGGTCCTTCGAAACACGCCAGATCCACGCCGGGCAGGAGCCTGACGCCACCACAGGTGCCCGGGCACTGCCCATCTACCAGACCACGTCCTTTGTATTCCCCAGCGCCGAAAGCGCCGCTAATCGCTTCGCGCTGGCCGAGCTGGCGCCCATCTACACGCGCATCGGCAATCCCACCCAGGACGCGGTGGAGCAGCGGATCGCGAGCCTGGAGGGCGGTTTGGCTGCCCTCCTGCTCAGCTCCGGGCAGGCGGCGGAAACCTTCGCGGTCCTGAATGTTGCCGAGGCTGGCGACCACATTGTCGCCAGCCCAAGCCTGTACGGCGGCACCTACAACCTGTTTGCCCACACGCTGAAGAAGTTCGGCATCTCCGTCACCTTCGTAGCGGACCCCGACAATCTCGACCAGTGGCGCGACGCCGTCCAGCCCAACACCAAGCTGTTCTTCGCCGAAGTTGTGTCGAATCCCCGTCAGGACGTCCTCGACATCGAGGGCGTTTCCCGCACTGCCCATGAGGCAGGAGTGCCGCTGATCGTGGACAACACACTGTCGACGCCGTACCTGATCCGCCCGCTCGAGTGGGGCGCGGACATCGTGGTCCACTCCGCGACCAAATACCTTGGCGGCCACGGCACAGCGATCGCCGGGGTAATCGTGGACTCCGGCAAGTTCGATTTCGGCAAGGACCCGGAGCGCTTCCCCGGCTTCAACACGCCGGACCCCACCTACAACGGGTTGGTCTACAGCCGTGACCTTGGGGAAGGCGGCGCCCTGGGTGCCAACCTGTCCTACATCATCAAGGCACGCGTTCAACTCCTGCGCGACCTGGGCTCAGCGGTGTCGCCCTTCAACGCCTTCCTGATCTCCCAGGGACTGGAGACGTTGAGCTTGCGGATGGAACGCCACGTCGCCAACGCGGGGGAAGTTGCCCGCTGGCTGGAGGCACGGGACGACGTCGAATCCGTCGCCTACGCCGGGCTTCCGTCAAGCCCGTGGTACGAGCGCGGTCGTCACTACGGACCCAAGGGGACCGGTGCCATTGTTTCCTTCAACCTGGCCGGCGGAGCCGAGGCCGGCAAGCGGTTTGTAGACGCGCTCGAGCTGCATTCACACGTCGCGAACATCGGAGACGTCCGGTCCCTGGTCATCCACCCGGCATCCACCACGCACAGCCAGCTCTCCCCGGAACAGCAGGTTGTCGCTGGTGTCGCGCCTGGTTTGGTCCGGCTCTCGGTGGGACTTGAGCATATTGACGACATTCTGGCGGATCTCGAGACCGGCTTCCGTGCGGCGAAGGGTGCAGCCAGCGCCGAGTAGTGAAAATTAGCGGCCGGTCAGGAGTCTTAGTCCCTGACCGGCCGCGGATTCGGCGCCTGTTACCGCGCTAAGCTGAAAGGCCTGCCACCACCGCGGACTGCTCGTTGTGCGTAAGGTAGCTGCGCTGAATGCTGATCTGGTCAGCGACATACTTGGCGTCATGCCACACGCCCCAGATGAAGCTCGATCCGCGGCGTGACTGCCAGGGTAGCCCAAGGAAGTAGATGCCGGGCTCAGTGGAAACCCCGCGCTGCTGCCGCGGACGGTCCTTCTCGTCGAATGCATCGACCTCCAGCCAGCTGTAGTCAACGGCGAAGCCCGTTGCCCAGATGATTGTGGTGACGCCGGCATCTGCAAGATCCAGTTCGAGGAGGGGATTGGATACGCTCTCCGGATCCGGTCGCAACTCGCGTGCCTCCGGCTCCTCGGGAAGATCAAGGCCGTTGCGCTCGACGTAGGCATCAGCCTCGTCCAGTAGCGCAAGGTAGTGCGCATCACCGTTAGCGATGTTGTCCCGAAGATCCTCGGCGAAGCGCAGGGTTCCCTTGTCGAAAGAGACGGTCCGGCCCGTCAGCTTGATGCCGTCGTCGGCGAGAGTGCGGAAATCGACGGTGTGGCCGCCGTCGGCCCCGCTCACCGCGATCGTCACATGCTCCGCGCCCTGTGGAGGAGCGGAAGCTTCCCACTTGTTGAGCACTCCGAGCCACCAGCAGAAGTCCCGTCCGCGGTAGCTTCGCGGGGGCCGGTCATGGGGACCCACTGACAGGTACACCTGGCGGCCTGACCGCTGGATCTCGGAGGCAATCTGGACGCCGGATGATCCGGCTCCCACCACAAGCACTGCACCTTCGGGCAGCTGGTCCGGGTTGCGGTACTTGCTCGAGTGCATCTGGGTCAAACCAGCGGTGTCGGGAACGACGGCGGGAATCACCGGACGCTGGAACGGCCCGGTAGCAGCCACCACGTAGCGTGCGGTGAAGTCTCCCGCCGACGTCGTCACCTTGAAACCGGGTGCGCCGACGTTCCGGCGCACGGACGTCACCTCCACACCACATCGGATCGGTGCTCCGATCTTCTCGGCGTAGGCGACAAAGTAATCTGCGACCTGCTCCTTGGAAGCGAAAGCTTCCGGCTCTACGCCGGAGAACGTCATGCCGGGGAAGCGGTCGTGCCAGGCTGGCCCGTTCGCAACCAGGGAGTCCCACCGTTCGGAGCGCCACCGCTCTGCGATGCGGTGTCGTTCCAGAACCAGGTGCGGAATTCCCTGCTCGCTCAGATGTTCGCTCATCGCGACGCCGGCTTGGCCTGCGCCTACAACGAGGACCTCAACCTCGGGGTTGGACATGTGGATCTCCTCTGCATGAGACGAACTGTGATTGGGGTGAGCGACATTCGAAGTTGTGCGCTCTGGTGCGATGACCGGCTCCATCAAATGGCTGCCGTTGCACCTCCTTGTCATCTCATTCTTGTCCGTGGTGTTTCATCTGCATAACTAATAAATCCGACCTTTTGAATCTGAAATTCAGATTCGACTGCTTGACTATAACGTTTGATCTAGTGCTCGCTCATACACCGTCTCGCCGCCAAGTATGGTCCTGGCCACTTGCACGCGATCGAAACCTTCGGGGCCCTCGATCCGGCCGGTAAGAACCACCAGATCGGCGAGTTTGCCCCGCTGTAAGCTTCCCAGCTCGCCTGCTGTCCCCGAAGCCTCGGCTGACCCAAGCGTGTACGCCCGAATGGCCTCATCAATACCAAGCTGTTCCTCCGGCTGGGCAGGCTCCCGCGATTCGGGATTCAGGGCGTGCACATCCTCTGAAGGAGCAGTGCGTGTGCACGCCGTGTGAAGGCCCCACAGCGGATCAGGGCTGGTCACCGGCCAGTCGCTGCCCATCGCGAGATGCGCGCCGGCGTCGCGAAGTGATGCGAAGGGGAAGTGGTATCGGGCCCGTTCCTCGCCAATAAGGGGAAACTTCCGCTCAAGAATCTCCTGGTCGTTCCGAGCCCACAGGGGTTGCAGGTTGGCTGTTACCTCGAGCTCGCCGAACCGGCCGAAGTCGGCTGGATCGACGACGTCAAGGTGCGCTATCTGGTGTCTTTGTCCCCTACCGTTCCGGCGGCGAGCGTGGGCCACGGCATCCAGGCATTCTCGGACCGCGCGGTCGCCGACTCCGTGAAAGTGGATGCTGAGCCCGGCGGCGTCGAGCTCTGCAGTAATTTCGCCGAGGTGCTCGGGGCTGATCACGGAATCACCGCGGGCTTCTGGATGCACGCCCCTGTACGGCTCGATAAGTGCGGCTGTGCAGTTTTCACAGATGCCGTCCTGCATAATCTTCACGCTATGCACGTTGAAGCCAGCCTCACCGCTCGCCCTTAGCCGTTCGAGCATCTCTGGGACGTACTCGGGTCCGGCTGTTGGAGGCCACCACATGGACCCCGTCACCCGTGCGCGCAGGGAACCGTCAATGATGGTTTCGATGTAGGCAGGAAGGGAGTCGGGCAGGGTCAGGTAGGCACCGAGGATTGCATCATGCCACGAGGTGATCCCAAGGGAGAACAGGTGCTGTTGAGCCGTCAGTAGCCCTTGGCGGAGATCCTCTGGACGGAGAGGAGGGATGAGCCTGGAGACGAGCTCGCCCGCTGCATCCATAAGCACGCCTGCTGCCTCGCCGTGTGAGTCCCGGACGATTCGACCTGCCGCAGGATCAGGCGTGTTCCTGTCGATGCCCGCTCGGCGAAGAGCTTCGGTGTTCACCCAAACGCCATGTGCATCGTGGCTTGTGAAGACAGCGGGCCGATCCGGCACCAGTTCGTCGAGCAGATGCCGGGACGGTAGGCCGCCGGGAAACACGTCACCGAACCAACCGGACCCCACCACCCATTCGCCGACATGGTTCGACGCGAAGGCACGAATGAGGCCGGCGTATCCCTCGAGTGAGTGCGCGGCGTCGAGATTGCATCCAAGTAGCGCAAGTCCACCCGCTTGTGCGTGGATGTGCGCATCATGGAAACCTGGCAGGACAGCCGCACCTGCGGCTGCGATCAGTTGAGTCTCGGAACCGGCAAGCGGGAGGATCTCATCGTCGCTGCCGACTGCGGTAATCCTCCCATCAGTGACGGCTAGCGCGGTGGCGCGGCTGCGGTCAGGGGACCACAGCTGCGCGCCGGTAATGACGAGGCTCGGAGAGCTCACTGCACCCCCACTGCGGTGATCGCGGAACGCTTCCAAAAACCATAAACGATTGCTGGTACCGCGAACCCAACCATCCACGCAACATCGACGAAACCGAGCGGCTCCGCAAATGGCCCGGTGTACATCGTGGTCACCATGAAAGGAATCTGCACGAGGATGCCGACGAGGTAACTCACGAGTCCGATCCTGTCCCAACGACCGTAGATCCCTCCGTCACGCCGGAACATTTCATCCACCGCGTAGTGACCCTTCCGCAGGATGAAGTAGTCAACCAGGTTGATCGCCGACCAGGGAATGAGGACGTACAGCAGGATGGTGACAAAGTTGCCGAAGATGACCAGGAAGTCATCCTTTCCCAGCAGCGCTCCGAGCATGGCAAGAAGTGCATAAGCAACTGTCATGACAACGCGCTTGACCGTATCGATACGAATTTTGGATGAGAGGGTCTCGAATACGGTCAGAGAGCACATCACACCGGAGTAGATGTTGGACGAGTTCATCACCGCCGAGGCGATTCCGAACGCAAAGAGCACTATCGGACCGAATCCTCCGAGCAGTCCGCCAAGCGCAGCCATGGCGTCACCGTCGGTGGTCGTGAGGCCGACGAACGCACCGAGGATCATTACCAGCACTGTGCCGATGACGAGACCGAGGTAGGTGGCCCAGAACGCCTGCTTTGCTCCGCCCTCGCGTGGCATGTATCGCGAGTAGTCGGAGACGTAGGGTGCATAGGCAAGCTGCCAGGTGACGCCGATAGCGAGCATTCCGAAGAAGCCGGCCGCGGTGAAGCCGAGGTCGCTTTGCACTGCAAAGGTCGCAGGGTTCGACGCCGCGATGAAGATGGAGATCACTACGAGTACCCCGACGACGACGGAGAACATGCCCATCAGCTTGCGCACAAGGTCGTAACCAAAGATTGCGACGGCGAGAGCGATCACGGCACAGACAATGATCCCGGCGTTGATCGAGTCACTCTGGAAAACCGCCGCGAAGCTCTGCGCCGCAACGACGAGGTTGGAAGCGAAGAAACCAAGGAACATGATGAGCGCGATGAGCGCGAGGATGCTTCCGCCGAAGTAGCCGAACTGCCCACGGGCTTGAAGCATCTGCGGAATTCCCAGCTGGGGTCCCTGGGAAGCGTGCAAGGCAGCCCCTAACCCACCGATGACATTGCCGATAATTACCGCAGTGATGGTCCAGCCGAGGGACAGACCGAACAGCGTCGGCCCGAGCGCGCCGGTGACGACCGTTAGCGGAAGCATGTTGATTCCGAGCCATACGAAGAACAATCCTCGCGTGGTGCCGTGTCGTTCATCCAGGGGAATCGGGCGGATATGACGGCGTTCGAAGGTGACCCCTTTTGTGGCCCTGTTTGAGCGGGAGTTCTTGAGTGTGTCAAGCATGAGTGCACTCCTTCGTGCGATGAGTTGCGGACGATTGGTGGACCGGTTGAGTCAGACGCCGGACGTGAACGGCTCGTTCTCGGCTACAGCGGCGTCGCGAGGGGCCACAGCGTCACGGACCTTCTTGCCCCGGACATACCCCACGATTCCCAGGGCGAGGATGCAGCCGAGCGTACCGAGGGCGAACGCTTCGAAGGTGAATTGGGAGACGCCCCAGATCTCTTCGAAGTTGTATTCCAGGCCGAAGAGAACATCGAGCGTGCCGGGGAAGATCGCAACCCATGAGCCGATCAGGATCCAGCCGAAGCAGATGGCGCCGAGCACCTTGAATCCGGTATCGGAGACAGGGACCTTGAATGGGCGATAGGTAGTCGGGTACTTGGTGCGGAGCTTCACTGCGGCCGGGATAGCCAGCAGGTAGCTGAGCAGGAAGGTGGAGATCGCGATGGTCAGCACCACTCCGAACAGGGCGCTGCTGGTACCGGTCAGTTGCATTGCAGCGAGCATGAACAGAGTCGCCACTACGCCTGACAACGTGTTGACGCGGATAGGGGTGCCCAGCTTGGGGTGGAAGTAACCGAAGAAGCCTCCGAAAAAGGAACCATCGGCGGCGGCCATCGCCTGCATGCGGTCGCTGATGATCATCCACGCGGCGCCTTGGGAAACGAGCACGAAGCAGAAGACCATCGCGGAGATCGCCAACATCATCTCGGCGGCAGGACCGAAGACCGTGTAGACGGTGGCAATCGCACCGAACAATCCGCCGATGCCTGTGATCTGGTCCACCGGAACCACCAGCAGGATGGCAAGGATCGGCAGGAGGTAGCTGGCGGCCGCGATCACCGAGGAACGGGCGACAGAAATGGGAACGTCCTTGGCGGGGTTCTTCATTTCCCCGGCTGCACTGTTGCCTGACTCGAAGCCCAGGAAGGAGAAGAGCAGCAACGGTGTTACGCCGAGGAACCCGGCCAACGTGGGGGAGAAGAACCCGAGATCCAGTCCGTTGAACCCGTGCTGGAACCCGTACACGATGGTGACCAGGATGAAGAAGGTCAGGAAGAGCACCTTGAGGATGGCTCCCAGCGAAGGCAGCCACTTGCCATGCTTCAGACTAATGATGGCTGAGGTCACGGTGATCCAGATGAAGACCAGCTTGAAGATGTAGTCGCCTGCGCTGCCGGCCTCGATGTGGCCGACGTATTCGGACCAGGTTTCCACTGCGACGAATGCCATCGCTCCGCCGACCCAAACCGGCTGCGTCACCCAGGTGAACAGCGACGTGATTGCGGCGACCACACGGCCGAACGCCATCTTCGTCCAGACGTACACCCCTCCCTCCTCAGTGAAGGCGCCGCCGGTCTCCGCGAAGATGAGGCCGTAGGGAATCATGAAGGTCACAGCCAAGATGAGCGTCCAGGTGAAGGTCTCTCCGCCGAAGCCGGAGACCTGTCCCAGGACCTCGACGGAGATTACTGCAGCGACAACCAGCAGCAGGATGTCGAAGCGGCCGAGCGATTTCTGCAGATGCTTGCTTTGTTCCTCCGCGAGGCGGGTTTTGCCTACTGGCTGATCCATGATCGGTCCTTTGCTCTTGCTAAGTTTGCTACTGCGCGCAAAACGGGCGGGAAGGGTGCCGTCGTTCGCCGTGTCTTACGGGTGCCGGCGTCATCACTGCCAGAAGCGTAGGCCTGTGAACTGCATCACGTACACCATTGAATACCGATACTCTTCATCACTTCATCAGATGAATGTCGTCAGCCGAACTGGATCCATGTCGTCTTTGGCGCGGTGTAGTTGTCGAAGGCGTGCAACGACAGGTCACGCCCGAACCCTGACTGCTTGAATCCGCCGAACGGTGTGGTGTTGCCGAGTGCATCAACCGTGTTCACCGACACGGTGCCGGCGAGCAGGTCACCGGCTACACGGTGGGCACGTGACAGGTTCGAGGTCCACACGGACGCGGCCAGGCCGTAGTCTGTCGCGTTGGCCAGCGACACCGCTTCAGCTTCCGTGTCGAAGGCGTGCAGCACCGCCACGGGGCCGAAGATCTCGTCCCGATGGACGTCATGGTTCGCAGGCAGGCCGCCCAGCAGGGTCGGTTCCAGGTAAGCGTTCGAGCCGCGGATCTCCCGGCGCTCGCCGCCGAAAAGTACCCCGCCGTCGGTGCGGCCGCGAACAATCCAGCCCTCGACGTCGTCCGTGTGTGCACCGCTGATCAGGGAACCGTTCCCCTCAAGGCCGGCCAACGGATCCGCTGCCCGATAGTCGGCCGCTGCGTCGGCCAGCAGCGATGCGAACTCGTCGTGGATCTCCCGCTGAACCAGGATGCGCGAGTTGGCGGAGCACACCTGGCCCTGGTTGTAGAAGGCACCGAATGCGGCTTTGGCAGCAGCTGTGACGAGGTCCGCAGTATCGGCGAAGATGAGATTCGAGCTCTTCCCGCCGGCCTCAAGACTCAGTCGCTTCAGGTTGCTCTTCCCGGACGCCTCAAGCAGAGTGCGCGAAACCGCGGTGGACCCGGTGAACGCCAGGGCATCGACATCCATGTGGTGCGCCAGCGCAGCACCCACCTCCCTGCCGCTACCCGTGATGATGTTCAGGACACCGTCGGGAAGTCCGGCCTCGGCGGCCAGTTCCGCCACCCGCAGCACGCTCAGCGACGTCTGTTCAGCGGGCTTGAGCACCATGGTGTTACCGGCAGCAAGAGCGGGGGCGATCTTCCAGATCGCAATCTCCAGAGGAAAATTCCAGGGCACGACGGCGGCCACTACGCCCAGCGGCTCCCGTGTCACCAGCGCTGTGGCTCCGGGAGGGACGGCCGGCAACTCACCGCTCTGCTTGTCCGCCGCCTCGGCATACCACCGGAGGGTGGAGATGGCGCCGGGAACGTCCACCGTCGTCGTCTGCAGGATGGGCTTGCCGCTGTCGAGGGTTTCCAGGAGCGCCAGTTCGTCGGCGTGCCGCTCCATCAGGGCAGCGACTGCAAGCAGGGTCTCCTTCCGTTGTTCTGCACCCCTGCGGGACCAGGACGGGAAGGCGCGTCGGGCGGCCGTGACCGCAATGTCGACGTCGGCACCGCGGCACGCGGCGAGCTCGGCCAGGGTGCGGCCGTTAACCGGGCTGATGGTGGCGCGGGTGAGCTGACCGCTTGCCGATACGCGGCGGCCGTTGATGAATGCGCGGCCGTCAATGGCCAGCGCGTCGGCACGGCTCTGCCAGTCGGTGGAAAGGGTGGTGCTGGTATTCACGGGGTCTCCTTGAGGTTGGGTCAATGAAGGGCGTTGATGGACTACAGCGGCTGTGCTGCCATCCAGGCTTGTGTGGACGAAGGTTTGTGGTGACTGAGCCGCAGCGCGGTGGAGGCCAGCATCAGGCACAGGAGTTCCACGCCGAGCAGTGCGAGCATCGCGACACCGTGAGCTGCTCCTGCTCCGTGGGCACTTCCGTGATGCGAACCCGTCCCAGGCAGGGCGAGAACGGTCAGATGGATCAGGATCATGGCGGCACCCATACCCAGCAGGTGTTCGGCCGCGCGTGGGGAGCAGCGTCGACCCATCACCATCGGAGCGGCGCAGGCCAGGCAAAGGATGGTCATCGCAGCCATCCACCACGCCATCGGACCGGCCGGTCCGGTGACAGCTGCAAGCGCATGAGCGGCGGAACTTATCGCTACCGCGGTACTGACGAGGATGACTTGGATTCGTCGAGTCGCCAGGCGAGCAGGGCGCGACTGAGTAGACGGGTGCATTTCCCTCCTGACTTTTCGGCTGCCTAACCCGTGGGCTTTACGGCGGGCCTGTGAGGTGCGTAACATCGCACTGTTGGTTGAACAGTTGTACCACCAAAACCCGACTTTCAGGAAGTGTCATGACCCTTGAGACGCCCACTCTGGCTGCAGTGACGCAGCACCCTCTCGATCAGCTCGCCGCTGAGGAGATCCGCGAAGCCCGCCGTATCCTCGCGGATGCCGGTCTGGTCGCGGAGACGACCCGGTTTGCCTACCTGGGCCTGATAGAGCCCCCGAAGGCCGCCGTCGAGGACGAAGACGTCGACCGCACCGTCCGGGCCATGCTCTGGGACGCCGCACTCTCGCGCTCCCTGGATGTGCGCCTGTCCCTAACCAGCGGCCGGGTTCTCGACCAGCGCGAGCTGAACCCCGCCGTCGACGGCCAACTCCCGGTCCTCCTCG
Organism: Arthrobacter sp. M71 S08; assembly: GCF_059089725.1. Lineage (NCBI taxonomy): Bacteria > Bacillati > Actinomycetota > Actinomycetes > Micrococcales > Micrococcaceae > Arthrobacter > Arthrobacter sp. M71 S08. The sequence continues at coordinate 60,295 of NZ_JBNHEY010000002.1, forward strand.
AGGAATTCGAGCTCATCGAGGACATTCTCGCCAAGGATCCCGAATGGAATGCCTCTCTCGCCGCGCGGGGGCTCACGCCGGAGCAGGTCCGGGTGGCACCGCTGTCAGCAGGCGTCTTCGAGTACGAGAACGAGACGGGCAAGCGGCTGCTGCGCGGCCTGGGATTCCGGCAGGACCACGCGAGTGACCACCCCTGGGCTCATCCCATCGACGGTCTCGTGGCGTTCGTCGATGTGGAGAACCGCCGGGTGGATCACCTGATTGACGACGGCCCCGTCGCCGTCCCCGAGGTGAACGGCAACTACACCGAGCCGGCGATCCACGGTGAACTCCGCACTGATCTGAAGCCGATCGAGATCACGCAGCCCGAAGGCCCCAGTTTCACGGTCGAGGGCAACCTTCTCACCTGGGCCGGCTGGGACCTGCGGGTGGGATTCGACGCTCGCGAAGGGCTGGTCCTCCAGCAGCTCCACCACACACACAACGGACGACGGCGCCCGCTGGTCCACCGCGCGTCGATCTCGGAAATGGTGGTTCCCTACGGCGACCCTTCGCCGTACCGGAGCTGGCAAAACTACTTCGACTCAGGTGAATACCTGGTCGGACGCGACGCCAACTCGCTCAAGCTCGGCTGTGACTGCCTGGGCGAGATCACGTACATGTCGCCAATCGTCGCCGACGACTTCGGGAATCCTCGCACCATCGAGAATGGCATCTGCATTCACGAGGAGGACGCCGGCATCCTCTGGAAGCACACCGACGAGTGGGCCAATTCCAACGAGGTTCGCCGCAACCGCCGCCTCGTGGTCTCGTTCTTCACCACTGTCGGCAACTACGACTACGGCTTCTACTGGTACCTCTACCTGGACGGCACCATCGAGTTCGAGGCCAAGGCAACCGGCATCGTCTTCACCGCCGCCCTTCCCGACAAGGACTACCCGTACGCCTCGGAAATCGCTCCGGGCCTCGGAGCGCCCTACCACCAGCACCTCTTCAGCGCACGGCTGGACATGATGATCGACGGCGCTGCCAACCGTGTCGAGGAGCTGGACCTGGTGCGCCTGCCGAAGAGCACGGCCAATCCGCACGGCAATGCCTTCACGCAGAAGCGCACGCTGTTGGCCCGTGAATCCGAAGCGGTCCGCGACGCCGACGGCAGCAAGGGCCGCGTCTGGCACATCAGCAACCCGGAGTCGCTGAACCAGCTTGGGCATCCGGTGGGCTACACGCTCTACCCGGAGGGTGGTCCCACGCTCGCGATGGCGGATGATTCCTCGATCGCTTCGCGGGCGGCTTTTGCGCGCCACCACCTCTGGGTCACCCGTCATGCGGAGGACGAACTGTACGCGGCCGGAGACTTCGTGAACCAGCATCCCGGTGGAGCGGGCCTCCCGGCCTACGTGGCGCAGGACCGCGACATCGACGGCCAGGACCTGGTGGTGTGGCACTCCTTCGGATTGACCCACTTTCCGCGCCCGGAGGACTGGCCGATCATGCCCGTGGACACGACAGGCTTCAAGCTGAAGCCGCACGGTTTTTTCGACGTGAATCCCACACTGAATGTGCCGCCGTCGTCCTCGGGGCATTGCGCCAGCGGAAGCGGAGCTGGTAGCACAGCCGCGGGCACCGGCGGGCACTCCGATGCGGGCGGCTGCCACTAGCACCGAGCCACCGCGGGGAAGCATTCCCCGCGGTGGTAGTGTGCACACGGCCAAAGACCAGCAACAGAGGAGTGAGCGTCATGCCCCGCTTGGTAGATCACCAGGAGCGACGCCGTTCGATCATCGAGACCACGTGGCGGCTGATCGCTGAGCAGGGCATCGAGAACGCCAGCATGCGGGACATCGCGCGGGAGTGCGGTTACGCGGCGCCCGGCGTCCTGGCCCACTACTTTCCGAACAAGGATGCTTTGCTGCTGGCGTCGTACCAGCTGATCTGCGAGCGGACCAACGAGCGGATCGAGGCAGGCACCGAGGGTCGCCGCGGACTCGCGGCGCTGCGCGGTCTGTGTCTGGAGATCATTCCGGCAGACCCGCTGACCGTCGTAGAGGCGCGCGTGGCCATCTCCTTTTGGCAGCGTGCGCAGACCGAGGAGTCGTTGCGTGCAGTGGGCCGCGACGCCCTGCTGCACTGGCGGAGCCTGATGATGGGATTCCTTGCGGAAGCAGAGCACGACGGCGAGTGCCCGCCTTTGGTGGATCCCGATTCGGTCGTCGACGAGCTCCTCAACATCATGATGGGGCTCCACGTCACTTCGATGCTGGACCCCTATGTGGTCACGGGCTCGCGGCAGCGCCACATGATGGAGCGAGCACTGGGCCGGCTTTCCTCCGGGCAAGCCGCGGGTGTGGTTTAGGCCTTTTCCTTCGCTGCCTGCTTCGGCTGACCCGCCGCCGCGCGCTGCTGACCCGCCGCCGCGCGCTGCTGACCCGCCGCCGCGCGCTGCTGGCGCACGCTTTGTGCCACTGCCCTCATACGCGCGGTCGGGCGCTGGGTCCGCAGCCGGGCCAAAACGATGCTCAGCTCCGGCACTTTGTCCTTGATGGCGACGGCGGCGACGTGCCCGCCGTCGTACGTTAGTCCGTGCTGCGGGCGCTGGTGCAGGATCGAGTAGCCGTGGCCATTGGCCACGAAGGTGCGCACTGTCTCGTAGCTGGCGGAGCGGAACTGCACGTTGGGCTCGAAGCCGGCGCTGCGCAGGATGGAGAGCATCAGCTCGCGGCTGTGCGGGAGGTCGAGCAGGACGAACGGTTCCTCGGCCACTTCGGACAGCGATACTTCCTTCCGTGAGGCCAGTTTGTGCTCCGGCGGAAGGGCCAGGTAGGGACGGACGCTGTCGACGGCGGTAACCGCTATCGCTTCCGGGAGGCCGAGGTCGTAGCAGAGGGCGAGGTCGGCCTGACCGGTGAGGAGGGCGGCTGAGCAGCCGGTGGCGTCGGCTTCGGTTACTTCGAGTTCCAACTGCGGGTGATCAGTGCGGAGTCGTCCCAGTAGTCCGGGGAGCATGAAGGGCGCCAGAGTGCTGAAGCAGACCAGGCGGATGCGGCCTTCGACGCTGCGCTGCTCGCCCTTGGCATGGTCGAGTGCTTCTTCCAGATGCCCGAGTACCGCCTGGGCATCACGGAGGAAGAGCTCGCCAGCCGGCGTGAGCAGCAGACCTTTGGATCGCTGCCGGATGAAGAACTGTGAGCCGACGCTCTTCTCCAATTGGGAGACGGCGGCCGACACTGCGGACTGCGCCACATTCAGGCGAAGGGCAGCTCCGGTCATCGACTGTTGGGCGGCGGCTTCGACGAAATAGCGCAGTTGGGTCAAGGTGACATCCATGCGCCACAGCCTACTCCCTTCAACACTTCTGCTGATGCAACATGTCGGAAATGACTGTTAGACAGATTCAGTCTGCGGGAGGAAGGTGGAACCAGCACCCCTTTGCTTAACCAGCAGGGTGACCGTGAACAGGAACATTCAAAGCGGAGAGGCAGCAGCCACGTGAAGCACCAGCGCATTCGTACCTTCAATACGAAGGAGACCTACCCGGAGCAGAACCTCGACAACGACCTGTGTCAGGCCGTGGTCGCGAACGGGGTCGTCTACCTTCGTGGCCAGATCGGCCAGGATCTGGACACCCGCGAGTCCGTCGGGATCGGCGACGTCGAAGCGCAGACCGAGAAGGCCATGGCGAACATCGACATGCTCCTGAAGGAAGCCGGCAGCGGCCTGGAGGACATCGTCAAGGTGACCGTGTACCTGGTCGACCCGCGCTACCGCGAAACCGTGTACCGCACCATGGGCCGGTGGCTCAAGGGCGTGTATCCCGTCTCGACGGGCATCGTTGTGCAGGCACTCGCCCGGCCCGAGTGGCTGGTAGAGATCGACGCGACCGCTGTGCTTTCGACGCCGGAGGGCGAGAAGTGACGTTCAGCATCGCCGCTACCGACGGCAACGGACGTTTTGGCATTGCTGTCTCCTCTTCGTCACCCGCCGTTGCGGCCCGGTGTGCGCACCTGCGTGACGGTGTCGGCGTCGTGAGTTCGCAGAACATCACCGATCCGCGGCTCGGCGTTGAGCTCCTGGACCGTATGGAGGCGGGATCGTCCGCGCAGGAGGCACTGGTCGCCGTCGTGCGCGACGCTCCTGGGATTGATTTCCGGCAGCTCGTCGTTCTGGACGCCTCCGGTGGATCCGCCGTCTTCAGCGGGGCCAATACGCTCGGCACCTTCGGCGAGGGCAGGGGGCGGAACTGTGTGTCTGCCGGCAACATGCTGACGAGCTCCGCCGTCGCGCAGGCGCTGTGTGATGGTTTCGAGGCTGCCACGGGAGAATTGGAAGAGCGCCTTCTCGCTGCTTTGAAGGCTGCCGAAGCCGCCGGGGGAGAGGCGGGGCCCGTGATGTCGGCGGGCCTCTCGGTTGTTTCGGGTCATGGCTGGCGGGACACCGACCTGCGCGTGGATTGGCGTGAGGATCCCATCGCCGAGCTGGAGCGGCTGCTCGAGGTGTGGCTGCCACAGCGCGAAGATTATGTGGATCGCGGGCTCGATCCGGCCGCTTCGGTCAGTTACGGAGTGCCCGGCGATGACCGCTGAGCAGACGACGGCGGATGTCTCCGTCGATGCGGGGCAACGCGCCCGCGTACTTGAGGCGGTGACCGCCGAGCACCAGCGGTTGATGGGGCTCTCCGAGCAACTGCACGCCAATCCCGAGCTCGGTTGGCAGGAACACCAGGCCGCCGAATGGGCCGCCGAGTACCTGACGAGTCTCGGCTTCGAGGTCGAGAAGGAGTACCTCGGTTTCCCCACGGCTATCCGTGCTGTCTTCGGCACGGGCAGTCGACGGGTTGGGCTCATGGCGGAGTACGACGCGCTTCCCGGTCTCGGCCATGCCTGCGGGCACAACATCATCACCGCAATCTCCTGTGGCACCGCTGCTGCGCTCGCCGAATTCGCCGAGGAGCGGGACCTCACCGTCGAGGTTTACGGAACGCCTGCTGAGGAGGGCGGCGGCGGCAAGATCGAGCTGCTGAAGCGCGGAGCTTTCCAAGGGCTGGAACTGGCCATGATGGCTCATCCGAGTCCCGTCGATTCCGCCGATGCCCGACCCTACGCCGTCGCGCACAGCCACATCGAGTTCCAGGGCAAGTCAGCGCACGCGGCTGCGTACCCGGAGATGGGCGTCAACGCGAACGATGCGTTTGTCGTCGCGCAGGTTGCGCTCGGCCTGCTGCGGCAGCAGCTACCGTCGGGCACTCGTGTGCACGGTATTCAGACCCGCGGGGGAGAGGCGCCGAACGCTATTCCGGAGAAGACGGAGGGCCGCTGGTACGTCCGCGCCGAAACGCTGGCGGACCTCGAAGGGCTGGAGGAGCGCGTGTACCGGTGCTTCGAGGCCGGCGCCCTGGCATCCGGGTGCGAGCTGTCGATCACGCCGGAGTCCGAACCGTACTCAGAGTTCCGGACCGACCAGCGGGCCCTTGAGCTGTACGTTCGGCACGCCGAGTCGCTGGGTCGGGACTTCAATGCGCCCCCGGAGCAGGCGACCATGAACCGCGCCTCCACCGACATGGGCAACGTGTCCCAGGTGGTTCCGGCCATTCACCCCTATATAGGTCTGGGCTGCTTCCCGGCAGCCAATCACCAGCCAAGCTTCGCCGCCCACTGCGTTGGTGAGGCAGCGAATCAAGCAATTTACGACGGCGCTGCCGCCTTGGCGCTCACCGCGCTGGACTATCTGGCGTAGCCCGGACATCACAATCACTCAGAAAGAGATCATGAACAGCCAAGAGGCATCGTCGACTAGCAGCGTTCGGCTGGAAAGAGACAGTCTGGGGGAGCGGGAAGTTCCTGCCGACGCCTACTGCGGGATCAGCACCCTGCGTGCGGTGGAGAACTTTCCCGTCAGCGGACGAACGATTGGAAGCATGCGTTCGCTGCTGTGGGGGTTCGGCGCCATCAAGGCAGCGGCCGCTCGTACCAATGAACAGCTCGGACTGCTGGAACCGGCTCGGTCAGAGGCTATTCAGGCGGCGTCGCGCGAGGTGATGGAGGGGCTGCTTGACGAGCACTTCCTTGTCGATCGCATTCAGGGCGGCGCCGGAACCAGTACCAACATGAACGTCAACGAGGTGATCGCGAACCGCGGGCTCGAACTAATGGGGCGTGCGAAGGGCGACTACTCCGCCCTGCATCCGATTGACGATGTGAACCGCAGCCAGTCGACCAATGATACCTATCCGACGGCCATCAAGATCGCTTTGCAGCGTGAGCTGATTACCCTGTGCGACGAGCATCAGCGACTTAGTGACGCCTTCGCTGCTAAAGCCGAGGAATTCGCAGGCATCATCAAGGTCGGGCGGACTCAGCTGCAGGATGCTGTGCCCATGACGCTGGGCCAGGAGTTCGGGGCGTTTGCGGAAACTCTCCGGGAAGACAGGAAGCGGCTGCTGGAATTATTGCCTCACCTTCGGGAGTCCAACCTTGGCGCAACTGCCATCGGCACAGGAATCACCGCGCCGCCTGGGTATCGTGATGCCGTCATCGAGGAACTGAATGCTCTGACCGGTCTGCAGTTGGTTTCCGCGACGGACCTGGTGGAAGCTACGAGTGACACCGGTGTCTTCATGCTGGTATCCGGGGTGCTGAAGAGGGCGGCAGTGAAGCTCTCGAAGATCTGCAATGACCTGCGTCTGCTTTCCTCGGGCCCGCAGACCGGCTTCGGGGAGATCTTCCTGCCGGCAGTTCAGGCAGGATCGTCGATCATGCCGGGCAAGGTGAACCCCGTTATCCCAGAGATGGTCAACCAGGTTGCGTTCAGGATTGTTGGTGCCGATGCAACGGTGACGATAGCAGTTGAGGCGGGTCAGCTCCAACTCAACGCCTTCGAACCCGTCATCGCTGATGCCCTTCTCGAATCTCTCGACTGGCTTACCGCGGCATGTTGTCTTTTGCGTACCCACTGTGTCGAAGGGATCAGCGCGAACACTGCAATACTTCAGCAGCGAATGCTCGAGTCCATCAGTGTGGTCACTGCCTTGGCACCACTGATCGGCTACTCAGCGGCGGCCGATCTCGCTAAGGAAGCCCTAGTCAGCAATCGAACGATCGCAGCACTGGTAACCGAGCGGGGGCTGTTAGACGAACAGAACCTATACCTTGCACTGTCACCCTGCAGCCTCGCCGGTGAGAGGAAGTCGGTCTAACACCCACTCTTACGGGCTATTTGGGCAGTGCCAATGTTCGCCGATCAGACGCCTAGCTAGAGAGCATCGTCTGCCCATTACACGTCATCGACCGCCACAGCGTCGTAGCAGGACGTGGGTGCTACTACCAAGAGCACTAGGGCATCGGGCGGGTTGACATGACGGACCACTCTCGCTGGACCGTGCGGCGCAGCTACGCCCGCCAAGATGAATTCTTCCGCGGGACCTTGCGCGGGTGGTTGATACGGGTTCTCGCCGTCTATTGAATAGTATGGTCTCTCGTACGCACTGTAACGTCAGTGCACGGTGCTGCCGCCGACGTTGTTGTTAAGGTTTCTCGGAAGAGACGGGATAGTAGAGAACTGCAACTTTTTCTTCCTGCCTCAACATCAGTGGCCGGTCCGATACATAAGGAAATAGGGCTACTCAGTGGGTATGTTGCCACGGTTTCGCAGTACGCGGGTGATGTACGCGGAACTCTCTTTGACTTGATGGGTACCGCGGAGCGGGATGCAGCACTAGTGTTTTCCGACGTTGAGCGTGCGCTGGACGCGCTGCAACCGGTGAATTTATAAGTACTGAGCTTTGAAGAATTGGTTCGCCCGTACATCTCGTGGACCGACCTAAGCAAGCGACTTCAGGAGCTCAGTCTCGCGTCGCTCGATCAAGAAATGATTGTTACATCGCGCGTATTTGCACAGCACGGAGGCTTGCATCCGGGCAACGTCCTAGTGTGTGGCAGCACCGCTGTCCTGATCGATCTGGAGAGCCAAACGGTGGGGAGCGGATGTGTGGATCTGTCGGATTCCTCCTTGGCGCTCTCTTCAACGGTGACTCACCCTTCACCACCGATGAGTGGCCGCCGGTCGAACTTTGTGAGGAGTTCCCTCGCCGGACCGATGATGCACCCCACCATCTCAGCTTTTTTTGGGGGGGAAGCATGGCTCCCTCGGTATTCCAGGAAGCATGGAAGTGGCTGGCGAGGCGGTCCACGGGGGACAGAGACTACTGGGGGATGGTCCTGGCCTTCGCAGCGCGACAAATGGCATACGACGATATACGGGCCAATGACCTCGCTTTCGGACGGGCTGCGGCGTTGGTTGGTCGTGCAAATAGGGAGCTCTCAAGCGGAGGTTCGCGCCCGCCAAGGTGGCAATGCGGTATAACAGCTAGAGATTACGGGAGCGGTGAACCCACTCATCTTCGGTGAGAAGCAGTATTCCTTCGAGGAGGCTATTGAAGAAACTTGAAGTCACAGCCCTCGACCGCCTGGGTTACCTCTTGGACGTAGAGACGTCGATAACCGCGCTCTGGTAACGAGGGGGTCGCGGGCCCGAGTTCTTCGGCACGCCGCGCAAGCTCCTCATCGGAAACGTCAAGCTGCACCAACCGCCGACTCACACTCAACGCGACCGTGTCCCCTGTCCGCACCAGCCGTAACGGCCCACCGACCGCAGACTCCGGCGTTACATGCAGCACCACCGCGCCGGCCGCAGTGCCCGACATCCGGCCGTCCGAAATCCGCACCATGTCCTTCACGCCCTGGGCCGCAAGCTTCTTAGGGATCGGCAGATAACCAGCTTCCGGCATTCCGGGGTTGCCCACCGGCCCAATGTTCCGAAGCACCAGAACAGAATCGGCGGTCACTTCAAGCGCAGGATCATCGATTCGAGCAGCCAGGTCGGCCGCGTCCTCGAACACCACCGCGGGTCCCGAATGCTCAAGCAACGCAGGAGACACGGCCGCCTGCTTGATGATCGCCCCACCGGGAGCCAGGTTCCCGCGCAACACCGCCAGGCTGCCCTGCGGATAGATCGGATCCGACAGCGGCCGGATGATGTCCTGCGGGAAGCCCGGACCGGCGTCGTCGATCTCTTCGCCCAGCGTCCGCCCGGTCACGGTGAGTACATCGCGATTGATCAGCGAACCCAACTCGCGGAGCACGGTGGGAACGCCGCCCGCACGGTGGAAGTCCTCCATGTAGTACTTGCCCGACGGCTTCAGGTCCACCAGCACCGGCGTCTCGGCACTCATCCGGTCCAGCTCATCCAGCGACAGCTTGATCCCCAGCCGTCCCGCGACAGCGGTCAGATGGATGATCGCATTCGTCGACCCGCCGATCGCCAGCAGCATCCGCAGCCCGTTCTGGAAAGCCTCGGGCGTCAGGATCGACGACGGCGCAACACCGGCAGCAGCCAGAGCCACAGCCTGCGTCCCCGTAGCCTCGGCAATCCGCACCCGGTCCGCCGTCACAGCCGGCGCAGAAGCAGACCCAGGCAGCGCAATCCCCATCGCCTCGGCAATGCACGCCATGGTGCTCGCCGTTCCCATCACCGAGCAGGTGCCGACGCTACCCACCAGGCGCGAGTTCACGTCGTCGACCTCTGGTTTTGCAATCTCCTGCGCACGGAACTTGCCCCAGTACGCGCGGCAGTCCGTGCACGCTCCGACCCGCTCGCCGCGATACCCGCCGGTCAACATCGACCCGGTGACCAGCGAGATCGCGGGCACGCCAGCCGACGCCGCACCCATCAGTTGCGCCGGCACCGTCTTGTCACACCCACCGATGAGTACGACGGCGTCCATCGGCTGCGCGCGGATCATCTCCTCCGTGTCCATCGACATCAGATTCCGCAGGAACATGCTGGTGGGGGAGGAGAAGCTCTCGTGCACCGAGATGATCGGGAACTCCACGGGCAGCCCACCGGCCAACATCACGCCGCGCTTCACTGCCTCGACCAGCGCCGGCATGTTGCCGTGGCACGGGTTGTAGCCGCTGCCGGTGTTCACAATGCCGACGACGGTCCGGTCCAGCGCATCATCCGAATACCCGGCGCCCTTGATGAACGCCTTCCGGAGGAACAGCGAGAACTCGGCGTCGCCGTAGCTCGTGAGGCCCCGGCGCAGACCCGAAGGCTCAGATGAAGTCACCGGAACGCAGGCGTTCCCGTGATGTGGTTGCCCAGGATGAGGGTGTGCACCTCGTCAGTACCTTCATAAGTGCGCACGCTCTCAAGGTTGTTCGCGTGCCGTAGCGGCGAATAGTCCAGCGTGATCCCGTTGCCGCCGAGCATCGCCCGCGCCTCCCGGCAGATCTCAATCGCCTCGCGGCAGTTATTCAGCTTGCCCACTGAGATCTGGTGCGGCTCCAGCGTCCCGGCATCCTTCAGCCGGCCGACCTGCAGCGCCAGCAGCATGCCCTTGTTGATCTCCAGCGCCATGTTCACGAGCTTCTGCTGCGTCAGCTGATACCCGGAGAGCGGCTTGTCGAACTGCATGCGCTCCTTCGAGTACGCCAGCGCCGCCTCATAGCTGTCCCGCGCCGCACCCATTGCGCCCCAGATGATCCCGTAGCGTGCCTCGTTTAAACACTCGAACGGACCACGCAACCCGCGAGCCTTGGGGAGCATCGCCGATTCGGGCAGCCGCACGTCGACCAACTCGATATCGCACTGGATCGACGCCCGCATCGACAGCTTCTGCCGAATCGCCGTCGCAGTGAAGCCCTGCGTATCGGTGGGCACCACAAAGCCGCGGACGCCGTCGTCGGTCATTGCCCAGATGATCGCGACCTGCGCAATCGTTGCCAGCCCGATCCACCGCTTGGCGCCGTTCAGAACCCAATCGGAACCGTCCTTACGGGCATTGGTCACCATGGACCCGGGATCGGAACCGGAACCGGGCTCCGTCAACCCGAAACAGCCGATCGCCTCGCCCTTGGCCATGCGGGGCAGCCACTCGTTTTTCTGCTCCTCGGAGCCGTGCTTGGCGATGGCGCTCATCGCCAGCGACCCCTGCACGCTCACGAACGTCCGCAGGCCGGAGTCGCCCGCCTCAAGCTCCAGCGCGGCAAGGCCGTACTCCACCGAGCTGCGGCCCGGGCAGCCGTACCCCTTGATGTGCATGCCGAGCAGGCCCAACTCCGCCATCTTCGGCACGATCTCCAGCGGGAACACCGCGTTGTCATACCACTCGGCGATGTTTGGCTTGATCTCGCTGTCCACAAAGGAACGGACGGAGGAGCGCAGCGATATCTCCTCTTCCGACAGGAGTGAGTCGATGGACAGAAGGTCGACAGTCATGGTTCAACCGGCTTTCAGGTGGAAGGGGTGGTGGTCGAGAGCGACGCGAACGTCGCATCGTTGTGTTCGCCGAGCAGCGGCGGCAGGCGCCGGTAGCTCGCGGGGGTCTCGGAGAGATGGATCGGGTTGGCGACCTGGTGGCTGGTGCGTGGGCCGGCGTCGTCGGCCATTTCGACGGCGGGATCAAGTCCCAGCTCCTCGGCCAACTGAAGCGCCTCCACAATGGAGTTCACCTTCCCGGCCGGCACGCCCTCCTTCGACAGGACGGCGGACCACTCGGCCGCGGGACGCTTGGCGAGCTGCTCCTCGAGCAGAGCCTTCAGTTCATCCCGGTGCGCCACGCGCTCGGTGTTGGTCTGGAACCGCTCATCGTCGGCAAGTTCAGGAACACCAAGAATACGAACGAGCGATGCGAACTGCCGGTCCGTCCCGACGGCGACAGCCAGGGGCCCGTCCGCGGTGGCAAGCGTCTCGTAGGGCGCAATCGACGGATGCGCGTTGCCCATCCGCTGCGGCGCCTCACCGGTGGCCAGCGTGCTCGACGCCTGGTTCACCAGCCCCGCCAGCAGCGATGACAGCAGGTTCACGTCGATCCGCTGCCCCTGCCCGGTCGCGTCCTTATGCCGCAGCGCCGCAAGAATTCCGACGACGGCGTTCTGCCCGGTCAGCACGTCCACCAACGCAACACCCACCTTGCTCGGCTCCGAGTCCAGCGACCCGGTCACGCTCATCAGCCCGCCGACCGCCTGCACCAGGAGGTCATACCCGGGAAGGTGAGCCCCCGCCGTCGCACCGAAGCCGGTGATGGAGCAGTAGATGAGGTCGGGTTTCTCCGCGTGCAGGGTCTCGTAGTCCAGCCCGAACTTCGTCATCACGCCCGGCCGGAAGTTCTCGATCACCACGTCAGCGTGCAGCGCAATATCCCGAGCCCGCGCCAGCCCCTCGTCAGTCCGCAGGTCGCACACCACCGAGCGTTTGTTCCGGTTCACGCTCGAGAAGTAAGTGCCGACGCCGTGCTCGTCGACGGGCGGCGTCCAGGACCGGGTGTCGTCCCCGGCAGGGCTCTCCACCTTGATGACGTCCGCCCCGAAGTCGGCGAGCATCATCGACGCATAGGGTCCCGCGAGGACGCGGGAGAAGTCCGCCACCCGGACGCCGTCGAGGGGACCGGTTCGCGATGCTGACGTGCCCATTGCGCGTCATCCTCCTTAGTTGGTGGTGCTGTGTGGCCTCAGGGCCCCGCGGTCACGGGATTGCTCAGCGTGCCGACCCGGGCAACGCGGCATTCGGCCGTATCGCCGGGTTTGACGTGGATGGCTCCGGGCGTGCCGGTGGAGATGATGTCGCCCGGGTAGAGCGGCATCACCTTCGAGTGGAAACTGATCAGGTACTCGGGGCTGTACCGCATATGCGCCACGGTGTTGGTCCGCAGCACCTCGCCGTTGACCACCGTCGACACCTCCATGTCCGCGAGGATCCCGTCACCCACTGCCTCGGCCAGCGGCACAATCCGCGGCCCGAACGAGAAGAACCCGGGGAAGTTCTTGGACCGGGTCAGGAACCGGGGGTTCCGCTGCAGGATGTCCTCGGCCGTCTGGTCCAGTACGGGCACGACGCCGGCCACATAGTCCAGCGCCTCGTCCACCTCCACGTTGCGGCAATACCGCCCGATGACGACTGCGACCTCCGCCTCCGCGGTCGTCCGCTCGCTCTGCGACGGAATGGGGATGTCCTCACCCGGCCCGATGATGGTGTGGTCGCCCTTGATGAACGACGCCGGCTCCTCCGGCACACCCTCGGACAGATCCGACGCGTGCTCCACGTAGTTCAGCCCGATGCCCCACAGCATCCGCGGGTGCCGGTACGGAGCGCCGAAAATGACATCGGAAGGGTCGCGGAAGGCGGCGTCGTCGGCCGCATCCGCCGCCGACTCCAACTGGTCCAGGAGTTCTTCGACCAGCACGTCGCGGATGTCGCCGGTGAAGCCGGGCAGCAGGTCGCGGACCAGCGCGACGCCGCGCCGCGGGTGCACGACGGCGGCAAACTCGTCCGCGCCCATGCGGACCGAGCAGAGATGCAGGGTGTGTCTCATCTCAGTAGCTCCTTACCAGGCCGCCGTCGCAGCGGATCTGTTCGCCGGTGACGTAGGCTGCGGGCTGGCTGGCAAGGAACGCGACGACGGCGCCGAACTCCGCCGGCCTGCCGTACCGCCCTGCCGGGATGGTTGCCTCGGAGGAAGCACGGGCTTCCTCGGGCGTCTTGCCGGTGCGCTTCGCGGCGGCCTCGTCGAGGGACGCCACCCGGTCGGTGTCGATGCGCCCCGGTAGCACCATGTTGACCGTGACCCCATCGGCAGCAACCTCGTTGGCGAGCGTCTTCAGGTATCCGGCCAGCCCGGCGCGGCCAATGTTGGACAACGCCAGGTTCGGCAGCGGACTCTGCACCCCGCTGGATCCGACGGCGATAATTCGCCCCCAGCCGCGCTCACGCATACCGGGCAGCACCAGGTTGGTGAGTTTGATGTGCTGCAGCAGCAGTTGGTTCACGGCGGCCAGTGCCTGCTCATCCGACACGTCGGCCGCGCCGCCGGGAGGCGGGCCACCGCTGTTGAGCACCAGTACGTCGATCGGCCCGAACGCCGCCTCGGCCGCCTCGACCAGCCGCTCCTGCGCGCCCTCCAGATTCAGGTCAATCCCGACCCCGACGGCGGAGGGCAGCTTCTCTGCCTCGGCGCGCACCAGATCCTCGCGGCGGGCGGCGAGCACCACATTGGCGTCCTCCTCGGCTAGCGCCTTGGCAATAGCCAACCCGATCCCGGAGCTCGACCCCGGCACCAGTACGTTCTTACCCTTGAGTCCCGTATCCATCAGGCGAGCTCCTTTACAGCTTCGAGGTGTGCGTCGATCATGTCAACCAGTTCCGGCGGCAGCGTGGGTGCAGGCGGGCGGACGAGCGCTTCGGCGATGATGCCGCGGCGTCTGAGGATTTCCTTGCGTAAGGCGAGGCCGATGCCGGGTTGACCCTCGAAGTTCGCCAGCGGCAGCCACGGCGCAAAGACGTCGCGGGCGGCGCGGAAGCCGCCGGCGCGGTTCGCTTCGATAGCCAGCTGCAGCGCTTCCGGGTGGGAGAAGCCGGTCATGGCGCCGGCGGCACCGGCCGCGAGCTCATCGATCAGACCGACGCCGCCGAGTCCACCGAAGACCGGCACATCGGTCCTGGCAGTGAGCTGGGCGATCGCCGCCGCGGTGGGCGGCGCCTCTGACTTCACGGCGGAGATGAACGGGCAGCGCTCGACGACGGCCAGAATCTGCGCGGTGCTGATCTTCACCCCGGAGGCCACGGGGTAGTCCTGCAGCACGATGTCCGCGCCGGTTGCCTCATGGATTGCAGTGAGGTGCCGGGTCAGCAGGTCCGGATTCGGTGTGTTCGCCTGCACCATGATCGCGGCAAGGTTGGACCCTGCAGCGCTGACGGCTGTGTTGGCCTGTTCGATCGCGACGTTCGTGGTGCGCGACGACAGTCCCACGACGAGAGGGGTATCTTCGGCAGCTTCGGCGACGGTGGACACAGTGAGGATCTGCTCGCCGGTATCAAGCGTGGCGCCCTCGCCGAACACTCCGAGCACCACCATTCCGGTGGCCGGAATGTGCGTGTACAGCTCGACTTCCCGCTTCAGCGACTCGGTGTCGACGGTGAACGACGGCCCGGCGAACGGCGTGGCAAGCACGCCCCACAGGCCCTTTGCTAGATGCGTCATGCGGCTTCCTCACTGTCAGGATTTTGGTTCAGTACAAGCGAAACAATGTGCTCGGCAATGGCGAGCGACGACGTCGCAGCCGGCGACGGCGCATTCCGCACCGCCAGCACTGAGCCGTGGCGGGTGATCCGGAAGTCATCCACCAGGGAACCATCGCGGTCCAGCGCCTGGGCGCGGATGCCGCTGGGCCCGGGAACGACGTCGTCAATCGTCAGTTCCGGCACGTACTTGCGTGCCTCGGCGACGAAGCGACGCTTGCTCAGCGAACCCACCATTTCGACGGCGCCGGTACGCCAGTGCTGCTTCGCGAAAGCTCGGAAACCGGGGTAACCGACGGCGTCGCCCAGGTCCCGGGGGGAGACCGTTCCCCAGCCGTACGCCTCGCGGGCGAGCGCGAGCACCGCGTTGGGGCCGACCATCACCTCGCCGTCGGTGCGTGGGGTCAGGTGTACGCCAAGGAACGGGTACCGCGGATCCGGCACAGGGTATACGAGGCCTTTGACGAGGGACCGCTTCTCCGGCTTGAGGAGGTAGTACTCACCGCGGAAGGGGACGATCTTCGGGTCCTCGTCGTCGCCCGCGAGTTTTGCCACCCGGTCCGCGTGCAGCCCGGCGCAGATGATCACGGAGTCGAAGATCTCCCAGGTGTCCTCGCCGTTGTGGCGTCCGGTGACGAGCGTTTCTCCGCCGCGGGTGGTCAGGCCGGTCACTTCGAAGCCGGTGTGCACGGTGCCGCCGGCGGCCTCGATGTCCTCGGCGAACGCCCGCGTCACCGCGCCGTAGTCCACGATCGCCGTGTGTGGGGAGTGCAGTCCGCCGACGCCTTCAACATGCGGCTCAATCTCGCGAAGCTCGTCGCGGTTGATGATCCGCACACCCGGGACTCCGTTGGCCCGGGCGCGGGTCATGATGTCACCCAGCCGCGATTCCTCGACCGCGTTCCGGGCAACAAGCACTTTGCCGCACTCGTCATAGATCAGTCCGCGCTCGCTGCAGTACTCCTTCAGCAACTCCACACCGCGGCGGCACAGCGTCGCCTTCAGCGACCCGGGGGTGTAATAGAGGCCGGCGTGCACCACTCCGGAGTTCCGGCCAGTCTGGTGCGCGGCGAGTTTGGCTTCCTTTTCGAGGACGGTGACCTTCGCGTCCGGCTGCTGCTGGAGCAACCGCCGGGCGACGGCGGTGCCTAGGATGCCGCCGCCGATCACCGCATAGCGTGTGGCTGTCATTGGGTCTCCTTAACAGGGGTCTGGTTGCGTCGCAGCGAGGACAGTGTGAACACCGGAACTCCGCGCGATTTGCGGATCATCCGGCGCCCGATGCGGAACGTAAGGGCAGCGGCCAGCGAGACGACGCCGGCCACCACCCAGGCCGTGGAATATGAGGTGGCGCTCACCAGCAGCCCGAACAGCAGCGGCCCGCCGGCCGCGCCTAGCGAGAGACCGGTCTGGACCACACCGGTCGCCGACGCGGCCGCCAGCCGGTTATCCCGCACGACGGCGAAGTGCAGCAGCCCCGGCCAGGTCCAGCCTGCGCTGTAGGCAAGGAGTGTGCCGGTCACCATCAGCGCGGTCGACCCGACACTGAGCATCCAGTAGCCGACGACGCCGGCCACCAGCAGGTTGGCGATCAAGACGTAGGGGCTGCGGGTGGGCATCCTGTCCATGAGCGCGCCGAGCAGGATGCGGATGCCGAGGCCTATGACCGCCGCACCGGCGAAGAGGTACCCGGCGGTGCTGGGCGCAATGCCCGATTGCACCATCGAGTCCACCAGGAACACGCCGAGCGAGGTGGCAGCCGCAGCAGCGAGACCGGCGCCGACCGTGAGGACCACCAGCCCGGCACGCGGGGTACCGCGGTCCTCCGGGTGGCTGGCCGCCGTCGTCGTTGCCATCGGTGCCTGGCCACGGACCAGCGCCCAGAGGGCGAGGCACAGCGCCAGCGCGGCGCCGAAGAAAAAGGCATACCGCCAGCCGAACACCAACGCGACCCCGGGAACCGCGAGTCCGCCCAGCAACGACGCCGCCGGGATGGACGACTGCTTCACACCGAACGCCAGACCCAGCCGGTTGCTGCCGATGCTGCGGGAAATGCCGAGGTTGGCCGCGGGCTGCGCCATGGCGTTGGCAAGGCCGCCGATGAACAGCGCCGCCACCAGAACGGGGAACGACGGCGCTGCTCCGGCGCCCACCAGCGCCACAGTCGCGAGGCAGGCCGAGAAGACCATGCCGCGCCCGGCACCGACCCGTTGCACCACTCCGCCCAGCGGTCGGGCAAGGGTCCCGGACGCCGCAAACAGGGTTGCCGTTGCGATGCCCATCTGAGCCGGCCCCAGGTGGAGGTCGTCGCGGATCTGTACCGCCAGCGCACCCAGGAGGAACGCGGGCAGCACCCCGGTAGTAGTGACGGAGACGGCCTGCAACAGGGTGGTCACAGGCCGTCCCGAGGACGGTAGGCTCACGCGGTTGTTTCGGCGGCACCGGCGGCTGCCGGTGTGGGTTCATCGTGGGAGTGCCGCTTCCGGCGGATGAAGTGCAGCACCAGGCCGAGGGCCACCATACTTCCGCCAACCATCATGTAGATCGGCTCCATCACCAGCAACGGCAGCGAGCCGAGACCGATCAGCGCACGTTCCAGCCAGTTCGCCGGCCCTGCGATCCAGCCGCCGAATGCCACGGCCAGGGAAGCCACCGTGATCGCCGAGATGACCAGCGCCAGGAGCACCGTCGGAACACCACCCTGCATCAGCAGGCCGACGCCCGGGCCGGAGAGCACGAAGATGAACGGCACCAGGAAGGCCGAGAGGGTGTACCGCCAGGTCAGCCACATGGTTGGTATGGGCTTGCCGCCGGTGATGGCGGAGGCCGCGAACGGGGACAGCGCCGTCGGAGGCGAAACCTCGCTGAGTACGGAGTAGTAGAAGATGAACATCGCCGCGGCGAACGCGGGGACGCCGACGTCCTGCAGCGCCGGGCCGATGATGACCCAGGAGATGATGAAGCTGGCAGTCACCGGAACGGCAAGGCCCAGCAGGATCACCGAGATCGCCGAGAACAGGGCCGTGAGGAACAGTGACCCGCCGGCGAAGTCGACGATGATGTTCGCGAGCTTCAGGCCGAGCCCGGTCAGCGTCATGACGCCAACGATGATGCCCGCGGCCGCCATCACCGGGATGACCGACAGCGCGCCGGTGGCGCCGATTGCCAGCGCATCCCAGATGCGCTTCGGCGACATCCACGATTCCCGGTCCAGGAAGCTGAGTAGGAAGGCAAGGATTGTGGCATACACAACGGCACGGAACGGCGTCATGCCCATGGCCATGAACACCACGATCGCCACCAGCGAACTGAAGTGGTAGCCGAACCGCATAAGCAACTTGCCTGCCGGCTTCGTCTGCATCTCGACGGGCTTGGTCTTGAATCTCCGTGCATCCATCTCGATCGCGAGGATGATGCCGAGGTAGTAGAGCAGGGTGGGGATGGTGGCCCAGATCAGCACCTGCAGGTAGGAGACGTTCAGCAGCGCGGCGATGATGAACGCCGCGGCGCCGAGGGTCGGAGGTGACATGATCGCGCCGATACCGGCAGCCGCGAGGACGCCACCACCGTTTTCCTTCGGGTAGCCGGCTTTCTTCAGCAGCGGCCACGAGATACCACCGAGGGTCACGGTGGTTGCAACGCCCGAACCGGAGACCGTACCGAGCAGGAAGCCAGCCAGGGTCACGGTGCGTCCGGGGCCCGACTTGGACTGGCCGAATGCGGAGAAGGACAGGTCAATGAAGAACTTCGTGGCGCCGGATGCCGTGAGCACGGCGCCGTAAATAGTGAACAGGATGATGTACGTCGCCGCCACATCCGTTGGCACTCCAAAGATGCCCTGGGTTCCCATCACGTTGTGTCCCACCAGCCGGATCCACCCGAATGAGGACGTATTGAACGGCGCCGGGAAGTAGGGACCGAAGTAGGCGTACGCGAAGAAGCCGAGCACCACTATCGGAACCAGGATGCCGACGGTGCGCCGTGCAGCTTCAAGGACCACCAGGATCGCGATCGTACCCATGATGAGGTCGAGGTAGGTGGGAACCACCGCGCGCCGGAAGAACGAGTCCCAGTCACTGATGATGTAGAAGAACGGGACGGCGGCGATGATGGCCAGCGCCCAGTCGAGAATGTGCGGATTGTCTGACTTGCCGGCTGCCTTGTCCTTGTCCGTCCGGCCCCAACCGCGGTACACAAGGAACGTCATGGACAGGCCGATCATCAGGAACGCCGGCAGGTAGAACTGCGTTGCCATCGGGTTGAACACCCAGTACAGGCCGAAGGCGGACAGCGCGACGCCGACCACCTTGATGATCACGGCGGGCTTGCCGCTGAGGTGCCGGGCGGGCTTTTCGGCCTCGAACTCGGCAATCAGCGCTTCTTCGTCCAGCTTGCCGTCGGGATCCTCGTGGGGTTCCGGAGAAGCCCTGAACTCCTCCTTCGATATCCGCTCATGCCGGGCGGCTTTGCGCTCTGCTGCGGTCATTCGGTGAGAACCGTGGCCGGCCGGGGTTTCGTGGTCGGGATCCTCGGCTAATGATTTCCGTCGCTTTCCCGCTCGGGCGGGTGCGGCACCTTTGCCGTCTGGTCGCTCGGTCATTGGGTCTCCTTGATGTCTAGCACAACGAACGGATGGTCGTTCCCGACGAGCGACCACAGCTCAAGCGGCGGTTGTCCGGGGACGTGGAGAGTGCGCTGCCCGAGGTCGGTGGCAGCGAGTGAAAGGCTCCGGAAGACCACCGGACGGGAAGGGTTCGGCGGTACAACATAGTTGCGCCGGTCTTGTGAACCGGCAGGCAGTGGGGCATCAGGAACGCCGTAGTACTCCTCGAGGACGGCCAGCTGGTCGGCCGCTATCTCCACCAGGCGGTAGGAGCCGTCGGCGAGCACCTCGTAACGCTCCTCGGCGAGGGTCTGGTAGATCGAGTTGCGGTAGCTCACCGCGAAGGTGTCCCCGGTCAGGGGCACCGTGGCGAGCTCGCCGCCGTCGTTCGAGACCACCAGGGCACGCTGCGATGGTTCAGCGTTCCCGGCAGTCACGCCGGCCAGCGTGCCGAGGCACAACAGCACGGCGACGACAGTTGTTGAGCGAGCTGCCACGAGCTGCGTCCTTGTTATCTAGCCGGCCTGGTCGAAGTAGTTCTGCGCGCCGGGGCAGGTCTCTACGAACGGAACGTCACCGGCCGTGGCGGGGTCCATCTCTTCCGCGGCGGGGTGTACCTGGATGAGCTGTTCCTTGTTCTCGAAGAGCGCTGTGGTGATGTCCTCCTGGAGCTGCTCATCCATGTTGGACGGGGCAACGAGGATGTTCGGCGAGACGATCACGGGAACCGCCTCCGTCTGTCCCTCGTAGGTGTTCGCGGGAATTTCCTGCTCGACGTAGAACTCACCGAATTCCTCGGCCATCGGTGCGGCGTACTCACCGATCGGCACGATCACCATGTCACCGTCGGCCGCGAGGTCGATCAGCGCACCGGTGGGCAGGCCGCCCGACCAGAAGCCGGCGTCGATGGTGCCGTCCCGAAGCGCCGCCACCGTTTCGGCAACACCGAGCTGGCGGCGGTCAATGTCCGCTTCCGGATCAATGCCGGCGGCCTCAAGGGTGCGGAGCGCGGCAACTTCCGTCGCCGAGCCGGGCGCGCCCACCGAGACGACCTTGCCCTTCATGTCCGGAACGGTCTGGATACCGGTGTCCTCAACAGTGACCGGCTGCAGGTAGTTGTTGTAGACGTTGCCGAGCGAGCAGATCTCCTGTGGCTTGCCCTCGAAGTCATTCACTCCCTCAAAAGCGTCCGACACCACGTCACCCACGGCGAGGGCGAGCTGCGCGGCACCGCTTTCGAGCAGCAGGATGTTGTCCACCGATGCGTTGGTTTCCTGAACAGTGGCGTCGTAGCCCTCGATGTTTTCGCGGATGACCGTCGCGAAACCGCCGCCGAGCGGGTAGTACACGCCGCCGGTGCCGCCGGTCGCGATGGACAGAGCCCCACCTCCGCCGGCCTCCGGACCTTCGCCGCCACCGCCTCCGCCGCCGGGCTGCGGGCTGCCGCAGGCGCTCAGGAACAGTGCCGGTGCAAGGACTGCGGCGGCAACGATGCGCGGTCCGCGTACCTTGTTCTTGGTGCTGGTCATGGGTTTCTCCCTTGATATGTGGTGGGTGTGTGGTGCGGTGTTGATGGCGTTGGTTCTCATTGCTGATGCCCCTTGTGTGGAGCCGTTTCGGCCGGGGCCGGGACGTCGGCCACGGCCAGCAGTCCCGCGAGGGTGCGGTAGTACCCCACGAGAACTGCCAGTTCTGTCATCCCGCTGGCGCCGAAGTGCTTCTGCGCCTCCGCATGGATGTCTTCTCCCACACCGGCTTCAGCGACCAGCTCCCGGGTGAGTTTGAGGGCAGCGGTTTCGCTGTCCGATGCGCCCGTCGGGATGCTGCCCGCTTTCAGCTGGGCCAACTCCTCTTCGGAAACGCCGACGACGGCGGCCGCGCGGCTGTGCGCGTACCACTCGTACTCGGACTTCAGGGCTGCCGCGACGGCGCAGATCACGAGCTCGCGGGTGCGGTCGGGGAGCTGGCCTTTGAACCGCAGCGCAGCGCCGAGTTCCTGCACCGCGTTGCCAATGCCGGGCGCGAAGAGGAGGGCATTGAACGGGCCGGCGAGGGAGCCGTCGTCGTACATTATTGTGAACGGACCGTTGGCGCGCGGGCCGGCGGTAATCCTGTCGTAGAGCTCCTGCTGGTCCGGGGACAGGTCACCGGGGGCCAGGAGGGGGAAGCGGTCAGACAAGGGTTCGACCTCCGTCCACGTAGAGGACGTGCCCGGTCACGAAGGACGCCTGCTCGGAGGAGAGGAAGAGGACGGGCCCAGTGAGGTCGTCGACGTTGCCGAGCCGCCCGGCGGGGACCAGCGACGTGTAGTGCTCGCGGACTCCCGGCTTGTCCAGGTGCGTCCGTGTGAGTTCTGTTTCGGTGTACCCGGGGGCGATCGCGTTGACGGTCACGCCGCTGGAGGCCCATTCCCGGGCCATGACGCGCATCATCTGATTGATGCCGCCCTTGCTGGCGGCGTAGGGGCCGTGGTCGGGGTGGGCGAGGATGCCCGAGACCGAGGAGCAGTACACCTGTCGGCCCCAGCCGGCGTCGACCATGTGCTTCCCGGCGGCTTTGCCGAGGCGGAAGGCGCTGGAGAGGTTGATGTCGATGGTGCGCTGCCAGTCTTCGTCTCTGGTTTCGAGAACGGGAACGCGATGGTTGACGCCGACAGCGTGGAGGAGGATATCGATGCCGCCGAGCGTTTCGACCGTCGCCTCGACGGCGTCTTCGCAGCCTCCCGCCGTTGAGAAGTCGACTGTTAGGCCGCCCTCGTAGCCCTTGAGGCGTGACTCATCAATGTCCGCAACAATCACCCGGGAACCCGCCGCGTTGAACGCGGCGGCACAGGCGTCTCCGATGCCCCCGGCGCCGGCGATAAGCACCCGCCTATCGGCAAGTCCCAGCCAGTTGTCCACGTATTGCGGTCCTTCTGTTTCGTCTTCGAAATAAAGCACTATTGGAGATTGTATACAAAACGAGGACCGGTTGTAACCCCCGTCACATTTAAGTTAGCAGAGGTAACTTCGTTTTGGGGGACTTTTTCGGAGTGTGACATGTTACTCGGGGAGGTCCTGGAAGACGGGTTGGGTCAGGCGTGACCCTGCGTTCCTGCCGCGGCAAACCCCTCAGAGAAACTGCTCAATCTGGACGTCGCTGAGCGAATTTCGCTCGTTCTGGCGGAGATTGAGCAATGTCCCAGCTGCGCTACTTGGCGTCCAGGAACCTGCGAAGGGCATCGACGGCGTGGTCGCGGTGGTCGTCCAGATGCTTGACGAGCCGGTCAGCATCACGGTCAGCGAAGGCCTCGATGATGAGGTTGTGCTCCTCCTCGACGCGGTGGCGGTTGGTGGGAACGCCGTAGTACACGAAGCGGTACGTGTCGGTGGCATCCCACAGGACCTGGATGAGCCGGTCGAGGCGCGGCATCCCGGACGCGGAAAGGAGCGCAAAGTGGAACCGGCGGTTGGCTTCGGTCATCGGCAGGATGTCGGCGGCAGCGCTCGCGGCCTCAACCTCAAGAGCGGCGTCCTTCATGGCCTGCAGCACCGATCCGTCTGCCCGCTTGACCGCGGCGTGCGCGGCCTCGGTTTCGAGAAGCTGCCGGATGCGGTACACCTCCAGGAGATCCGCAAGTGACAGGCGGGCAACCTTGAAGCCCCGATGCGGCTCGTAGACAATCTGCCCTTCACCCTCAAGGATCTTGAATGCTTCGCGCAGGGGGACCCGGCTGACACCCAGCCGCTCAGCGAGAGCATCCTGCCGCAGCGGCTCGCCCGGCTGCACCTCGCCGGCGATGATCATGCGACGCAGTTCGGCCAGCGCAAAGGCCTGGGCGGTAGGCGGCCGCTTGCGCGATGTGGCGGCCATGTACGCGTCCTCCCTCTTCCGGTCGCCGAAACTTCCTGTTGACTCTAGTTCAACACACAGCCCATTCCGGATGGCCCCCGGCAGCAGAAAATCAGCACCTGCCACGGGTCTTCACCATTCTTGAGGAAAGCTTCGCCCAAAAGGACACGGTGGCTTGAAGTATGTGGTTCACAGTGGAAACAGACTTCTCCGGGGCGGACCGTTCGCCGGCCCGGAGACAGGTTTCGTCGACGGGTTGGGAGCGCGTGAGGTTGGCCTGGCTGAAGAGCAAACTGAACTGGGCGCTACCCGCGAAACCGGCATCGAATCTGGAACCGGCGCAGTGCGTGCCTGAGTATCTCCCCGTACACCGGCCGGAGGTCATTGGACGTCTCGCGGACGAGTTACCCGCCGTGGCAGACGCCCTGCGCTATCGCGACAACTTCGCGAGACTCCTCCCGGAGCGCATTCAGGCCCTCACCGCCGAGATTCGCTCGAAGGACGAGCAGGCCGCCCAGGCCACGCTGCTCAGCCTCAAGGTGGGCTCGAGCATGGTGGGCGCACCCCGGCTTCAGCATGTGGTGTCCCAGTGCCTCACGGACATTCGCGCCGGTCGCAGGACCGCCTGTCTGCCGACGCTGGTGCGGGAAGCCGAGCGGTTCCTCACCTACCTGGCCGATTCAGGCAACGGCGGTGCCTCTAGCTCCGGTTTCAATCCCACTCACGGGAGACACCGGGCGCAGGACTAATCGACCGGCATCATCCGGTAGCCGACACCGCGAACAGTCTTGATGAAACGCGGTTCCCTGGTGTCCTCACCCAGTTTCTTTCGAAGGTTCCGGATGTGGACCTCGACGAGGTGATGATCATCCGTCCAGCCCTCACCCCAGACGCGTTCTAGCAAGGTTTCCCGCGTCCACACACGGCGCGAACCGGTGATCAGCGTGGCGAGCAGATCAAACTCGATCTTTGTCAGCGGCAGTTCCGCACCGTTGAGCCGCGCTACCCGTCCCTCGACATCCACAGTCAGGGCACCATGCACGACGACGGAACCGTCACCTTCCACTGTGTCCCGCGTCCCGTCGCCGTTACCCTGTAATGCCGTGCCGGGAGCCGCCCCAGCGTCAACGAAGGATCGCGGGCGGCGGAACATCGCCGCAACCCTTGCCCGTACCTCCCGCGGGCTGAAGGGCTTGACGATGAAGTCGTCGGCGCCGATCTCCAGTCCCATGACACGTTCGATCTCCTCGACGCGGGCGGTGATCATGACGATGTAGGCGTCCGTCTGGGGCCGCAACTGACGGCAGACTTCCATTCCATCGAGGTCCGGCAGGTTCAGGTCGAGTGTGATGAGATCCGGCTGATGCTCCCGGACCAGATCCAGCGCTTCCCTACCGCTTGCGGTCTCAATGATGTTGAATCCGACCATCGAAAGGGTGAGTACCAGGAGCTCGCGGATGTCAGAATCGTCCTCCACGATCACTGCCGTGCGCTCGAAAGAATCAGTACCCATACTCAGTACCTTGCCAGACGAGCGCGTGCCCGGGGAGCCGGGTTGCGCGAATGTCTTTGCCAAATCTTGAGGAGCTTCCTGCACATCCTTGAGTTTGGTGGGCCACACTGAGGGGGTAGGTCCTGTTCCCAAGAGGACAGAACGCCGCACTGGTGGAGATTTCTGCCGTCCGCGCGGTGACCGTCGGATCGTTCAGCAGCGTAGCGTTCCTTCGGTCGCCGTCGAGTCTCCCCACACTCCCCGGTGCCACAGAACTGTTCCTCATATCCGCGGCAGCTCAATGCTGACCGTCGTGCCGACGCCCAGCTCGGAGTGGACGGACAGCTGCCCGCCGTGCCGTTGCACGGCCTGCGCTGCGATGGACAGCCCCAGGCCGGTTCCCGGAATCTCGGCCGCAACCGAATTGGACGCCCGGTAGAAACGGGTCAACAAGTGGGGGAGTTCCTCTTCGGGGATACCGATGCCGGAGTCCTCGATTGTTACGCGCACGGCGCCGTCGCCGGACAGGAACCTGACGGTGACCAGTCCGCCGTCGGGCGTGAACTTCACCGCGTTCGAGAGCACGTTCACGAAGGCGCGTTCGAGGAGTTCGCGCATTCCGTTCACCCGCTCCGGTGAATCTGCGGGAGCGAGCTGGATCGAGACGCGTTTCCTGACCGCGAGCGGCAGCAGGTCCGTCACCACCGAATCAAGCAGGGAAACCAGGTCGATCGGGGCAAAACCGAGCTCGGTGCCGGAATCGAGCACAGACAGTGCCAGGACGTTCTCAACGAGAGTGCTCAGCCGCTGGCCGTTGCGCTCGATGACCTTCAGCATCTTGTGCGCGTCGGGTGGCAGTTCACCGCCGTCGCCGTCCTGCAGCAGTTCAACGTACCCAAGAATCGAGGACAGGGGAGTGCGCAGCTCGTGATGCACCGTCGCCACGAAACCGTCCTTGGCGGCGTCAAGCTCGCGGAGCCGGTCCACCACCTGCTGCTGGCCGACAATCAGTTGGCCCTGAACCATTCCGTGCGCCAGATTGCCGAGCAGGTGCTGCAACAGGGCAATTTCGGCACTCGACCATTTGCGGGTGCCGCGGTCGGCGGCAATCCAGAGCACGCCGAACGGTGTTGAGCCTTCCCCGACGGGCAGCAGAAGACCGCTGCTTGTGAAGCCGGCCATCCGGGCGTGGATGTTGGGCAGGTTCTCCGGGACTTCGTCGAGCCGCCCGGCGATCACCGCAAGTGAGCCGGAGGTCCGCCACAGTTCCGTTCCCAGGATCCGCAGTTCGTCGAGGAGCTCGGTGACGTCGCCGGGTTGCACGCGTCCACCCCCGCGCTGCCAGCGTGCGGAACCTGAGGAGATGCGCCCGTCGTCGAAAATGTGCAGCGTCACGTCTTCGGCATCAAGTGCTTCGCCGATTCCACGCAGCGCCATCTCGACCATTTCCGAGGGCTCGTTGGTCTGGCGAAGTTCGTCGGAGATGCGCCGCACACGGTCCCGCAGGAACGCTGACTCGTGCCGCCGTTCCTCGCGTAGGCGGTTGCGATGGATAGCTGTGTTGACCCGGTGCAGAAGCTCGTCGGAGGCGATCGGCAGCAGCAGGTAGTCGCTCGTGCGCATTGTCAGTTCGGGGTGGGACGTGACCTGATCCGCCGTCTTCGCGGTCAGCACCACGGGGATGTTCCGCGGGAGCAGATGGTCGGCTTCTTTCGCGATGGTGGCGAGATACTCGAGGGCAATTTCAGCGCCGACGACGGCGACATCAGCGGTGCCCTCGCGCGCCGCCTCAATCGCCGGATTGACCGTGCTGTGAGCGGCAACCGAGAAACCGGCGTCGCGAAGGTTGTTGGCTATCTCAGCGAGCAGGCCGACGTCGGAGTCGACCACCAGAGCGGTGCCCACAGCAGCGTCGAACTCCCCGGTTGCGCCCAAGACCTGTCCCCTTGCTTCTGCCTGTGTTGTTGCAGGTTCTGCCGAGTCTAGCGAGGTGCTGGTTGCCGTGCTGAAAAGTGGCGGTAGTATCGTGCATCAGCCGCCTCTGAGCGAAAGGCACTAGACGTGCGACGTGGCACCAATCTCCCCCGGATGGGGGACTTCAACCAGAGTGTCATTCTCGATGCCATTCGCCGTTCCAATGAGGGACTGAGCAGGGTGGAGCTGGTGGACCTGATCGGGTTGTCGCCGCAGGCTGTCTCCAATATCACCCGCCGCCTGCTGGCGGAGGAACTGATTGTGGAGGCGGGGAAATCCGGTACCGGCCCGGGCAAGCCGCGGACCATCCTTCGCATTAATCCGTCCGGCCGGTACTCCGTCGGCGTGCACCTTGATCCGGCTGTGATGACGGTGGTGCTGATGGACCTCATGGGCACAGTGATACAGCGCCGCGTCCGTGAAACCCCGATGGGGACTGAGCCCGGGCAGATCATCGACGCGATCGCCGGCGAGATACGAACGCTGCTCGCGGAGTCTTCGGTGGACCCGGCACGCATTGAGGGAATCGGGGTGGCACCTCCGGGGCCCATCGATCAGCCCGCGGGCGCCGTCGTCAACCCTCCGCTCCTGCTTGGCTGGGACCGCGTTCCGCTGCGGGATGCTCTGGCGGAGGCCACCGAAATGCCGGTCTTCGTGGAGAAGGACGTGACGGCGGCTGCGGTCGCCGAGATATGGGGCGGCGGACACGAGAGCACACAGAGTTTCGTGTTTGTCTACATCGGTACGGGCATTGGCAGCGGCATCGTTGTTGACGGCGAGGTGATGCGCGGGGCTTCGGGAAACGCCGGCGAGATCGGGCATATCGTCACGGACCCCAACGGGCCGGAGTGCGCCTGCGGAATGCGCGGCTGCATTGCGGTGACGTGCGATCCGCAGTCGCTGGTAGGTGAGGCGGAAGAGCGCGGAGTGCTGAGCGAGCCACATCACCGCAACGGCGATGTGGCTGACGGGCTGCTGCAGCTGTGCGCTGCGGCGGAGGCGGGCGACAAGGTGGCATGCGACATCATCACCAGGGCTGCAGTTCGCACCGCGCGGGCAGTCTCAGTTCTGGTCAATGTGCTCGACGTCGATCGAGTGGTGTTCGGCGGGCCGTTCTGGGCGCCGCTGGCCAACCGGTATCTGGAGGTCGTGCCGTCGTCGTTATTGGACTTCCGTGCCGCGCGAAGCATCCACCCGGTGGAGGTAGTTTCCACCGGCATCGGCGACGACGTTGCCGCTATCGGTGCCGCCTGCCTCATGCTCGAGAGAACACTCGGCCCGAGGGCAGAACGGCTGATGCTGGCACGCTGATTCCTACCGCACAATCCTCGGATCACTGGGGTTGACATATACCCCCCAGGGGTATAAATTTCTTCTTACCGGAGCAGGAAGTCCAAGCCCAGACTGGGCCGTTTACTCCTTGAAGGTCTCTCGATACGGCTGGAGCCGGCGTGTAGAGCACCGGATGCGCATGCTGCGCCGCCCCCACGGTCACCGTCACCGTTAGCCAGCCCTCTCCGCCGCGGCGGTACCCTCCGCGGCTGGGCAGGCGGCCACTACAACAGCAAAGCCTGATTTCGAGGTCCGGGACATCCGTCCTGTGTGACCGAAGGAGAATTATCATGAAACACCAGATGCACGGCCAGGCAGGCCCGTCGGTGTCAGATCACGAGACACACGGCCAGGCCATGCCTGAGCCCCACCCGCAATCCGCCCTCGATGACGTACAGCGCCACTCCACAGAGCATCGGGATGCCGATCACGAAGTTCATACGCATGGCCAGCATGCCGGACACTCGACGGCCATGTTTCGCAACCGCTTCTGGATTAGCCTGATACTGGCCGTTCCAGTTGTCCTTTTCAGCCACATGTTCGCCATGATCGTGGGGTACACACCACCGGAGTTTCCCGGCTCCATGTGGGTCTCGCCGCTGCTGGGAACGGTCATCTTCTTCTACGGCGGTGCGCCGTTCCTCAGGGGCGGCATCATGGAGCTGAAGTCCCGCCAGCCCGGGATGATGCTGCTGATTGCCATGGCCATCAGTGTCGCCTTCATCGCGTCCTGGATAACCACACTCGGAATCGGGAACTTCAACCTCGACTTCTGGTGGGAGCTGGCCCTGCTGGTTGTCATCATGCTTCTGGGCCACTGGATGGAGATGCGGGCCCTCGGCTCAGCCGCCGGAGCCCTCGATGCACTGGCCGCGCTGCTGCCGGACGAAGCTGACAAGGTCACCGAAGCGGGTATCGAAACGGTCCCGGTCACCGCCCTGGCTCCCGGGGACGTGGTCCTTGTCCGGTCCGGTGCCCGCGTGCCGGCCGATGGTGACATCGTCGACGGCACGGCAGAGTTCGACGAGTCGATGATCACCGGCGAATCGCGCACCGTTTCACGCACTCCCGGCGAGACGGTGGTCGCCGGTACGGTCGCGACCGACAACGCTGTGCGGGTGAAGGTGACCGCGGTGGGTTCGGACACCACGCTCGCGGGGATCCAGCGCCTGGTCGCAGAGGCGCAGGCCTCCTCGTCCAGGGCCCAGGCCCTTGCCGACCGTGCGGCGGCGCTCCTGTTCTACTTCGCCCTGGTCGCAGGCATCATCACCTTCATCGCCTGGCTGTTGCTGGGCAGCCCGAATGACGCGGTGGTCCGCACCGTCACGGTGCTGGTCATTGCCTGCCCGCACGCACTTGGGTTGGCCATCCCGCTCGTGATCGCCATTTCCACGGAGCGTGCAGCGAAGGGTGGCGTGCTGATCAAGAACCGGATGGCGCTTGAGCGGATGCGGACCGTCGACGTCGTCCTGTTCGACAAGACCGGCACCCTCACGGAGGGACGCCCTGCCGTCACCGCGACCGCCGCAACCGCGGAGATCAGCGAAGCCGAGATGCTCGCCCTGGCAGGTGCAGCCGAATCCGACAGCGAGCATCCGCTTGCCCGGGCCATCGTGCAGGCCGCAGCGGACTCCCCGGAGGCAGCGGCGTTCGGGTTCCGGGGGAGTGGGTTCTCCTCCATGACCGGACGCGGGGTTCGCGCGACAGTCAGCGGTGACGAGGTGGCTGTCGGTGGGCCCAACATGCTGAGGGAACTCGCCCTGGACACACCGCCTGACCTGGCGGGGGCGGTCGGGGAGTGGGTTGCCCGCGGCGCCTCAGTGCTCCACGTCGTGCGCGATGGGGCAGTCATCGGCGCCCTCCGGCTTGAGGACCGCGTTCGCGACGAGTCGCGGGCGGCCGTGAAGGCCCTGCAGGACCGCGGGGTGAAGGTTGCCATGATCACCGGCGATGCGCGCCAGGTGGCAGACGCGGTGGGTTCCGAGTTGGGCATCGACGAGGTTTTCGCTGACGTGCTGCCGCAGGACAAGGACTCCAAGGTTGCCGAACTGCAGGCTCGCGGCCTGAAGGTAGCGATGGTCGGAGACGGCGTGAACGACGCACCGGCGCTGGCCCGATCAGAAGTCGGCATCGCGATCGGTGCCGGGACCGACGTCGCGATGGAATCTGCCGGCGTCGTGCTTGCAGGAAACGATCCGCGATCGGTTCTGGCGATGATCGACCTGTCCCGGGCCAGCTACCGGAAGATGATCCAGAACCTGGTGTGGGCCACCGGGTACAACCTCGCCGCTGTTCCGCTCGCTGCAGGGGTGCTCGCGTTCGCGGGTATTGTCCTCTCGCCGGCGGCCGGTGCCGTCCTGATGAGTGTGTCGACGATTGTGGTTGCGCTGAATGCGCAGCTGCTGCGCCGGATCGATCTCAGCCCCGAACGCATTTCGCACTAGTTCACTACATTGGATTCGATGAGCAGGAAGGCGGCGGCGATGAGCGGCACAGGGAAGATCAGGGCAGCCCTGGCCGTTCCGCGCGCCGTCGTTGGTTTCCTCGGCCTCACGGCTGTCATCGTCGGCATCCTTGCGATGCACGTCTGGATGGGCGGTCACGGCCCGGCGGCCGCGCACGGCTCTCATGCGGTGGCGCACGGTTCCCACGCGGTGGCGCACGGTTCCCACGCGGTGGCGCACGGTTCCCACACGGTGGCGCACGGTTCCCACACGGTGGGCGATATGGTGCCGGCCGCCATCGCGCCCGTCTCCCACCAGCACCACGACGCCGCTGCACTAGGACTCTGCGTTCTTGCTTTCATTGTCGTCACCATCCTGGCGTTCCTGCTTCCCGCTGGGAGGCGCGTTCCCGGATCTGTGCTCCTGCGCGGCCCGCCTCTTATCCGTCAGGAGCCGCTGTCCATTCCCGCTCCTTCACTGATCCGGCTCTGTATCAGCCGGACGTGAGCCTTCCGCCGCGTCCCGCTGAATGCACCACGGAAGACTCTTTGCACGTATAACCAGAAGGATCAGATCACCATGAAGCGTTACCTTTCCCTGTCAGCACTGAGCGTTGCAGCCGTTATTGCCCTCGCGGGTTGCGGCAGCGAGACCGGGCCCGCAAACGACCCGCCGACTCCGACGCAGGAAACCGGGTCGACAACTCAATCCGCTACGGAAGCTTCCACACGGCACAACAATGTCGACGTCATGTTCGCGCAGATGATGATTCCCCACCACGAGCAGGCCGTGGAGATGAGTGACATTATGTTCGCCAAGGACAACATCAACCCCGAAGTTACGGAACTCGCCTCGCGAATCAAGGATGCGCAGGCCCCCGAGATCGACGCCATGACCGGCTGGCTGGAAGCCTGGGGGGAACCCGTTGAGATCGAAGGCGGTATGGAGGGGCACCACATGGGTGCAATGGACGGCGAGGCCGGCATGTTGAGCGAGGACCAGATGGCCAAGCTCGAAGCCGCTGACGGCGAGGAAGCATCCCGGATGTTCCTTAAGTCCATGACCGCGCACCACAACGGCGCCGTTGACATGGCCAGGGAAGAAATCAAGAACGGCGAGAATCCCGAAGCCATCGCGCTCGCCGAGACCATCGTCGAAGCCCAGGAGGCCGAAATCAAGGAGATGGAGGCCTTGCTCGAAGAACTCTAGGCGCGGCTCTGTTTGAGGTCTGCACTGAGCGATAGGGTGGTCGCAGGCCGCATCGAATAACGGTTTTCGGCACGGTGGTCCTGGAACTTTTGAGCAGCTGTGGTGACCGACGACGTCGGGAAGTCACCGGAACTGCACGAAAGGTTTCCGGGGCCATTGTGCCTTAAATCCACTCGACGTACTATTCCGGTATCGGAAGTCTCCCGATGCCTTAGTTTCAAAGGAGAAACCATGCGCAGCGCCTCTCGAACCCTCCCAGCGGCGGCGCTTGCCGCACTGCTCGTGTTGAGCGGGTGCTCCGGCGACGGTGACGGAGACGGAGAGGGGGAGGAAGCCGCCAACCAATCGCTGCGCATCATCTACCAGAAAGCCGGCGAGGGCTCACCGCTGGACACCCTGATGCAGAGCACCAAGGAGCAGTTCGAAGCCGCCAACGAAGGCGTCACCGTCGAACTGGAACCGGTCGAAGGCACTGACGAAGATTACAACACCCGCCTCGCCCTGTCGCAGCGCTCGCCGGACACCGCTCCGGACGTCTTCTACGAGGACAGTTTCCGCCTGCGCTCCGACGTTGAGGCCGGCTACCTGTTGAATCTCGACGAGCACCTGGCAGGGTGGGACGAGTGGGACACCTTCAACGAGGCCGCAAAGGAAGCAGGACAGGCCGACGACGGCAGTATCTACGCGGTGCCCCTCGGTACCGACACCCGGGTCATCTGGTACAACAAGCAGGTTCTCCAGGACGCCGGAGTTGAAGTCCCCTGGCAACCGGAATCCTGGGACGACCTTTTGGACATGGCGCGCACCGTCAAGGAAGCACAACCCGACTCCCGTCCCTTCAGCATGTACGCCGGAACCGGTACCGGCGAGGGCACCGTCATGCAGAGCTTCTATGAACTGCTGTATGGCACGGAGACCGGGGGCCTCTACGACGAAGAGTCCCAGAAATGGGTCACAGGGTCGCAGGGTTTCATCGACTCACTTGCCTTCCTGAAGACCCTCTACGACGAGGAACTTGCCGTCACACCTGCCGAAGCCCTCGACCCCAACGTGTGGCAGGTAGTGCTCGGAACCATGCTGCCGGAGAACCAGATGGGAGCCACCGTTGAAGGCTCCTACGCGCCGTCGTTCTGGCAGGAAGGCGGCATGTTCGCGTGGCCGGAGTACGCCGACGTCATGGGCGTCGCACCGTTCCCCACGCAGGACGGGCAGGAGCCCGGAGCTGTGAGCATGTCCGGAGGCTGGACGCTGGCGGTCGGCGCGGGCACGGAGAACCCGGACCTCGCGTTCGAGTTCCTCACTACCGCGATGAACCAGGAAAACCTGCTGCAGTACACGGTGGACAACTCGCAGATCGCAGTGCGTAGCGACATCGCGGAAGCTCCCGAGTACCTTGAGGCCAATCCGTTCGTCGACGAGGTCTCCGCGGTGCTCGATGTGACGCATTACCGGCCCGCAACGTCGAACTACGCCGAGATCTCCACTGCGGTCCAGGAAGCCACCGAAGCTGTCATCACAGGTGGAGCAACACCGGAGGAAGCGGCAGCTACCTACGACGAAGCACTCACGTCTATTGTCGGCGAAGAGAACGTCGTCGAGGAGTAACCATTTCCTCCACGGTCACTTCCCGCGGCGCGTCCTCCGGCGCCGGGCACCGCGGCACCCGCGGGAATAACAGGCAGGAGCGGGAGCGCAACGGACGGGCCTCCCGCTCCCTATCTGCCGGGCTGAAGCTCCTGCCCCTCGCCCCCGCGATCATCCTCATCGGGATCTTCCTAGCCGGGCCGATTGTGTGGTCCTTCTACGGCTCCTTCACCAACGCGGCCTTGACCGGCGCCAACGCGAAGGACCCGGAGTGGATCGGGCTGGAGAACTACACCACCCTGTTCGCCGACCCGCTGTTTCCCCAGTCGCTGCTGCTCACCGTCGTCTTCGTGCTGGTCTCGGCGGTGATCGGGCAGAACTTCCTCGGTCTGGGCCTCGCGCTGCTGATGCGGCGGGCGCACCGGGCGGTTGCCGCCGTCGTCGGCGTGTGCGTGGTGGCAGCATGGGTGCTCCCGGAAATCGTGGCCGCGTTTGTTGCGTACGCGTTCTTCTTCCGCGACGGGACGCTGAACCAGCTCTCTGGCTTTGCTGGCCTGCCGGCTGTGGACTGGCTGTTCGAGCACCCGATGCTCGCCATCATCCTGGCGAATATCTGGCGGGGCACCGCGTTCTCGATGATGGTCTACCAAGCCGCGCTCAACGACGTGCCGCGGGAGGTCACGGAGGCGGCGGAGATCGACGGAGCGAACGGTTCGAAGACGCTGGCGTACGTGACAATTCCAATGATCCGGCGCAGCATCGCGACCAACCTGATGCTCATCACCCTGCAGACGCTCGCGGTGTTCACCCTGATCTACGTCATGACCGCCGGCGGTCCCACCAACCGCAGCACCACGCTGCCGATCATGGCCTATGAAGAAGCCTTCCGGTACAGCGACATCGGCTACGGCACCGCCATCGCCGTGGTCATGCTGATCATCGGCGCCGCGTTCTCCCTCGCGTACATCCGCCTCCTGCGCGAGAGGAACCCCTGATGACCGCGCCGATTTCCAGCACGACGACGGCGGCGCCCGTGGTCGCGCCGACACGCAACTCCCGCGGTGGTCGCAGGGGCTCACCGAGTTGGAGCGCGAGTGCTGTCCTGGCCGCCGTCGCGCTGTGTTTTGTGGTGCCGCTGAGCTGGCTGGTCCTCGCGTCCTTCGATGCGGAGGCGACGTACGAGACGGCGTTGCCGTCGTCGTTCTCGGTGGCCAACTTCACCGCGATCCTGACGCCGGAACAGACGTATCGGCCGCTGTTGAACAGCCTCATTCTTTCCGGTGGATCGGCGGCGGTGACCGTGATCGCGGCGGTGCTGGCGGCCTACCCGCTGTCCCGGTTCAACACGCGGTTCAACCGGCCGTTCCTGTACACGGTGCTGTTCGGGACGTGCCTTCCGATCACGGCGATCATGGTCCCGGTGTACAGCCTGTTCGTGCAGTTGAACCTGCTGGATTCGCTTGCTGCGGCGACGTTCTTCATGGCCGCGACGTCCCTCCCCATGGCCATCTGGATGACCAAAAACTTCATGGATTCGGTCCCGGTGTCGCTGGAGGAGGCGGCGTGGGTGGACGGTGCGTCCGCGATGAAGGCCCTATGGCACATAGTGGTGCCGCTGATGCGGCCGGGCATCGGCGTCGTCTTCATCTTTGTGTTCATCCAGGCCTGGGGAAACTTCTTCGTGCCGTTTATCCTGCTGTTTTCGCTGGAGAACCAGCCCGCAGCCGTGAGTATCTTCCGGTTCTTCGGGCAGTTCGGGACGGTCGCCTACGGGCAACTCGCCGCGTTCTCGATTCTTTACGCTCTACCAGTGATTGTCTTGTACGTTCTTGTCTCACGTGTGTTCGGTGGGTCGTTCGCCATGTCGGGCGCTCTGAAAGGTTAGGTCCATGCACGACAATCGTCTCCTGGTCGAGGCCCGAATCGAGCGTTTGCTCACCGAACGGCTCACGCCTGCGGTCTGGCCGGTATCGGTGCCGCTCGAGGTATCCGTCTGGCAGGCACCGGGTGAGCCGGTGCCTTTTGATTCGGTGGTGTCGGAGCGGTTCGAGCCGTTCGTGGTCGGCTCCGCCTGGGGGCGGCCCTGGGGGACCGCCTGGTTCCGGTTCGCAGGTGCCGTGCCGATTGAGTGGTCGCTCTCCGCCGGTCATGAGGTCGAGGCCGTAATCGACCTTGGATTCTCGACGATCATGCCCGGCTTCCAGGCCGAGGGCCTTGTCTATGCGCCGGATGGGCGGGTGATCAAGGCACTGGAGCCGCTGAACATGTGGGTTCCGTTGGATGCCGAGCCGGGTACCGCCGTCGAGTTCTATGTTGAGGCGGCTTCCAATCCCAATGTGATCGACGGGTTCGACTACCAGCCCACTCCGCTGGGCTCCCTGGCCACCGCAGGATCCGATCCTCTCTATACGTTCCGCCGCGCGGAGGTGGCGCTGTTCGACCGGGAGGCGTGGGAACTGGGCCAGGACGTGTGGACGCTGAATGGCCTCATGCACGAGTTGCCCGTG
Source organism: Arthrobacter sp. M71 S08 (assembly GCF_059089725.1). Lineage (NCBI taxonomy): Bacteria > Bacillati > Actinomycetota > Actinomycetes > Micrococcales > Micrococcaceae > Arthrobacter > Arthrobacter sp. M71 S08. The sequence goes on from NZ_JBNHEY010000002.1 coordinate 96,340, forward strand.
GATCTGCCCCGCCGTCACGAAATCCTGCGTGCACTGGAAAAGGCGGCCAATGCGGTCGACCCGTCCGACGTCGGCGGTACCGCTGCGGCCGGGCGTGCGTGTCTCGCTGGCGTCCTGGCATCGCCCGCTTATGCGAGTGCGCACCGGATGCACGCCGTCGGGCATGCGCACATCGACAGTGCCTGGCTGTGGCCGGTCCGCGAGACGGTTCGGAAGGTGGCACGGACGTTTTCCAACGTGCTGGAGCTGATGGACCGTAAACCCGACTTTGTGTTTGCTGCCTCGTCGGCGCAGCAGTACGCCTGGCTCAAGTCGTCCTATCCGGACCTGTTCGAGCGGGTTGCCCAGAAGGTCCGGTCCGGGCAGTTCGTGCCCGCGGGCGGCATGTGGGTGGAATCGGACACCAACATGCCCGGCGGAGAGGCCCTGGCCCGGCAGTTCGTTGCAGGCAAGCGGTTCTTTCTCGAGAACTTCGGCGTGGAGCCGCAGGAGGTGTGGTTGCCGGATTCCTTCGGGTATTCGGCCGCCCTGCCGCAGATTGTTCGCGCGGCTGGATCACAGTACTTCCTGACACAGAAGATCTCCTGGAACGAGACGAACCTGTTCCCGCACCATTCCTTCAACTGGGAGGGCATCGACGGCACGAGGGTGTTCACTCACTTCCCTCCCGTTGACACCTATAACTCGGACCTTTGTGCCCGCGACCTCGCCCGTGCGCAGCGGAACTATCGGGAGAAGGGCGTGGCGAATACGTCGCTGGTTCCGTTTGGTTGGGGCGACGGCGGTGGCGGACCCACCCGCGAGATGCTGGCGGCGGCTGAACGGACTTCTTCTTTGGAGGGGTCGCCTGCAGTGACGATGTCTTCGCCGGCCCGGTTCTTTGAGACAGCGTCGACGGAGTATCCGGATGCTCCGGTGTGGTCGGGGGAGCTGTACCTTGAGTTCCACCGCGGGACCTATACGTCGCAGGCGCGGACCAAGCAGGGCAACCGACGCTGTGAGCACCTGTTGCGGGAGGCAGAGCTCTGGTGTGCCGTTGCTGCGCTGCGCTCCGGGTTCGCCTACCCGTACGACGAGCTCGAAACCGCCTGGCACACTGTGCTGCTGCAGCAGTTCCACGACATCCTGCCCGGATCCTCGATTGCCTGGGTCCACCAGGAAGCGGAGCGCAACTATGCGGCTGTCGAGTCCTCGCTCGAGTCGCTCATCGCGGCGGCGCTGGCTGCGCTGTTGGGCACCGGATCGGCGACGGTTGCGTTGAATGGCGGACCGTACGACGTCGGTGGCGTGCCTGCGCTGGGAGGCGCCGTGCCGTCGTCGTCGGCTGACTATGAGCCGGTCCGGGAGGGGTCCTCTTTTGTTCTGGAGAGCGATTCCCTGCGATTGACGGTCGATGAGAACGGGTTGTTCAGTTCATTGGTCGCCGGCGGCCGGGAGGTAATTCCGGCCGGTACGCGGGGCAATGTCTTCCAGCTGTTCCGTGATACGCCGAACCAGTGGGACGCATGGGACATCGACGAGCACTACAAGTTCAACGTCACGGAGCTGACGGAGGCGGCCGCTGTTGACGTGGTTGGTTCGGTGCTGCGGGTGGATCGGGTGTTCGGTAAGTCCCGTCTGGTTCAGCGGATTTCGTTGAGTGCTGACGGCACGGCGGTGGATATGTCGATCGAGGCCGACTGGCACGAGCAGCAGAAGCTCCTGAAGCTCGCGTTCCCGGTGGATGTCCTGGCGGACCGGGCCGCGTCCGAGATTCAGTTCGGACATATTCAGCGGCCCACCGCCACGAACACATCGTGGGATGCTGCCAGGTTTGAGACGGTGGCGCATCGCTGGGTGCATGTGGGGGAGCCCGGGTTCGGGGTGTCGTTGGCGAATGATTCGACGTACGGGTACGACATCTCCCGTTCCGAGTCCCGCTCCGGTGTGCCGTACACGCTGATGCGGGCGTCGGTTTTGCGAGGGCCGCTGTTCCCGGATCCGCAGGCTGATCAGGGACCCCACACCTTTAAGTTCTCGTTGCGGCCTTCTTCCGGCATCGCTGATGCGGTCGCGGAGGGGTACCGGGTGAACCTGCCGATACGGGCGGTGACCGGCGTGGCGGCGTCGTCAGCCGATCCGGTGGTGACGGTGTCCAATCCTGCAGCGGTTGTCGAGGCGGTGAAGCTCGCGGAGGACCGAAGCGGCGACGTCGTCGTGCGGTTGTATGAGGCCTTCGGTAGTCGGGCGTCGGCGGTGGTTGTGCCGGGGTTTGAATACTCGTCGGTGGTTGCCACTGATTTGTTGGAGCGTTCAGTTCCGGCTGACTTCATGCATTCCGACGACGGCGGTGTTCGCCTTACGTTGCGGCCGTTCCAGTTGGTGACGTTGCGCTTTCGGATGGGGACGCTTTCGCGCTAGTTGGGTGCGCATCGTTTCGATCGGCTCGCCTCCGCTTTGGTTGTTCCTTCCGCTGACCGGGTCCCGGCGACTTCTCACCTGTTCCCTTACGCTCCAACCGGTGGGAGCATGGTTTGCATGAGCGAGACTTCGCACGAAGACGAGCACCACCACGACGAGCGGCGGCGCCCGAAGACGCCCGACGAGCACAGCGGTAATCAGGATCTTCAGGCTATGTTGCACCGGCGGCAGGAGGCCGAAGAGCAACTGCAGGAGCGTGTGGAGGAAGCGGAACGTCGAGATTCGGTGGGCCGCGGTGAAGACGCTGACCGCGACTTCACCCGCGAGGATGGGACGGAACGAGGAGACTCCAGCGGCGAGGATTGAGCGGGCCGCGGGGACATAATCCGCGAGGACCGAGCGGGACCGCGCGACTCAAACCCTAACCCCAACCTGTCGCTAGAAGGGTGGTGGGGGTTCGGGCAGCGTAGTGTAGGTCTTGCCTCCGAGTGAAGAGACGTGATGGGTCCGTTGGTCGTCTTGCCCGGCAGGCCAGATGCCCTCCGTTTTCAGCATGTGGTGGAGCTTGCACCGCGGTCGGAGATTTTCGAGTGCAGTTTTTCCGCCGTGCGCCCAAGGAGTGACGTGGTCGATCTCGCAGGACATCGATGAGCGGTTACATCCGGGATGGACGCAGGTCGGGTTGGTGATTCTCACCCAGTCCTGCAGGTGTTTTGGTGGCCGGTATCTGTCCCTGCCGACGCTGAGCACAGCCCCCGTTTCCGGGTGGACCAGGATTCTGGTGAAACTAGGTGCGTGGGCGGCGAGGTTCCGAGCGGTTTCCGGGTCGATCGGACCGTAACCGTCCAGCAACCCGTTCGCGCAGCCGGTTAGGTCGGGTGCATTGCTGCCCGAGTCCCGCGTAGTGCCCAAGAAGCTACGCTCGAAACCGTCCGCCGGGTTGCCGAGTGGCGCGGCTGCCTTTTCGGCAGGCACTGATGCCGCTGCACCGTTCGTGGTGTCCTGCCAGTCTGATCTGCGGTGACCGAGGAGGGTCATCACCGGGACGGTGACAAACACGCTCGCGCTGATTCCGCGGTAGCCGGTGCCTTTCTGCGGGTCCCCGGTACACGTGTGTGTGAGCACGTCAGCGAATACGTCTGCCCGCAACTGGGACAGTGTGCGCGGCTCCTAGGGACCCTGCAGGGAGCGTGCCGCGGCGTCGACCCGGTTGAAGATCCCGTGTGTCTGCTCCGCGGGGAGGTACGCGCCGAGCCAGGCCATGCCGTCTTGCTCGGGCTGCACCGTGACGGCCCGGTCCTTCACTGCCCGGGCTTTGCGGAGGGCAATCGATTCCGGGTGCAGTTCCTCGCGCAGTCGCCGGCAGTGTCGGGCAAGTTTCGGGCGGGTCAAGGCTCCCGCCGTTTCCAGCACTGTCTCCTCGAACCCGGACACGCCCTCGACCGGGATGGCCCCGGATTCCTCCACGATGACCTGCGCCTGCGCCGGGCTGATCCGGCCGTCCTCGAGCGCTTCCCGCGTCGCCGGTAGTTCCTCAGTGAGCCTCAACGCTTCACTGAGTATCCGGTGCGCGGTCCGCCCGGGTACCCGCAGCAGCGGAGCAATTTCCTGTGCGGCCAGGGTGAGGGTGAACTGCGGATGCGCCTTACCGCTCCTGGAGACCTCGTGGTTCTCGATGTGGTGGAAGACTTCGGCGGTGAGCGCGGCCTGCTTCGCTGCAACCCATGACGCCAACCGGTCCGCCGCCCGCAGCAGGTCCAACGTGTCAGGCATGGTCCGGAACTGCCGGGACTGCACCGACGCGGCGTCTTGCAGTCGGTGCACCAGACCATACGGTGACGCATTCTCCACGGCCGCACGCGCGTGCTCATCGAAAGCTCCACAGTCGATGTCCACGCCGTCTGGATCCAGGGCATGCTCATACGAAACCTCTGACCAGGCCAGGTCCGCCTCCGCATAGGCGTGTTCAAGAGTCAGCTCGTGAGCGTCCTCAAGAATCTCCTTGGTCCTGGTCTTCATGCAAAACAGTCAACAACCCGGCTCCGACATTCCTGAGTTCGACTGTCTGGCCACAGCTTCACGAGGACGGGTCGCCGAGTACCAGCCGGCGAACAATAGAACGACCAGCGTCACATCAACGACATCACCGCCGTAGTACATCAACTGCGAGCCAACCCGGGCATCATCAACGGAAACCCCAGTCGGCGGATCCGCATAGAGCCATTTGGCGAGGATTGAATGGGCGGCAATGAAGAGAATAAGCACGGCCGATCGGAGCCGCATCGACGTCGGATGCGGGTTGGGATCCACACCAATGATGGACGCCGTAAAGATATACCCGGCCAGAAAAATGTGGGCATGGACAACTGCATGAACCAGCACAGAGGAGTGCATGAGCTGATACAGGTCTGTGGTGTAGAGCAACCAGAGACCGCCGATGTTCAACGTCGCTGCGACTACGGGATGCGTCAGGACCCGAAACCAACGGGCACGAAGAACGCGCGTGAGCGACCGCGCTGAGGACACCGGCAGCGCCCGAAGCATCACGGTGACCGGTGCGGCCAGGACCAGCAGCAAAGGCGCCATCATCCCGACCAGCAGGTGACTGACCATGTGTGCAGTGAAAGTGCCAGCAGCGGCGGCGTACAGGTATCCCGCCCCGGCACAGGCCAACCCCACATACCAAAGGACAACCCGGTAGATGGGCCACCGTCCGCGGTTCCGCGCAGCCTGAAGCGCTACTGCGTAACCAACGGCGGCAGCGAGCAGGACCACTACAGCCACGCAGTCGAGTAGCACCCATCCCAGCCCGCCGCCCGTCGAATGGTCATGCATCTCGGCTCCTCAGGCAGAGGCGCGAGGCCGGGTTCGCCACAGAACGAGCAGCCCGACTACCAGGAGGAGGACCGCGGAAAGAATCCAGGTCAGGTCATAAGGCAACAGGTCCACCTCATAACGAATCTGGTGAATGCGAAGCAACTTGTGGCTGACCACTCCGTCGAGGAGCTGGAAAAACCCGACGCCGGCGGTCACCGCCCCAGCCCAGCGACTCCACACGATGTGCGTCCGGCGGCGGACTTCGGCGAGCAGGAACAACCCCCAGATGGTGATGAACCAGCCGAAGGCATGAAAGAACCCGTCCGTCGTCAGCGCAACGCGGGTTGTGGACAGGTCATAGAAGTGGTGCCACTGCAAAGCCAGATGAAAAATGAACAGATCGATCATCGAAGCGGCAATCCCGCAGCCGAACAGGAACCCTGACAGCAACAACCGTCGGTCGAACGGAGACTTGGTTCCGGCTCCACGATTGGGCTTCGTCTCAGCACTGGACATCGAGACCCCCTTAGCTGGCCGTGATCTGTTCCCCCATTGTGCTGGCCACCGTGTCAGTGATCAACGACCGGTCCACCGAACTGGCTCACCCGGGAGTCGCGCTGCTGCCTGGTTCTATCCCACATGAAGAACCCCGCCGCCGCGATGGCGAGCTGGAACGGAATGGCGAGCAGCACCGCCGAGGTCTGCTCGTTCGAGACCAGCAGCAATGCGCTGCTTGCCACGAGCAGGACGCCAAGCCATCGCGGGAGCACGCCCGACCGAAGGATGAAGATCCCGATCAGCACGAAGCCGACAATGAGGGCCACCATGCCGGCGACGACGAGATACGGCATGCCGGGGAAGTCTCCTCCGAAGAACACGGCCTGGATAAACGCCCGCTGCAAGCAGGACTACAAAGCCGACGCCGGCACACGCCGCCCCCGCGTTCATGAGCTTCAGGGCAGCCCCTCGTCCGTAATGTCCAATACGGTACGGGCCCTCTAGGTAAGCGATCGCTGATCAGGAAGGCGGCGCCGTCGTCTTCCTGATCACGAGGCGCGGCGGGATGAGGACGTGCTCCGGCTGCGTGCGTCCCTCGATCCGGGAGAGTAAAAGCTCAGCCGCCTGCCGGCCCATCGCGACACCGGACTGGTCGACGGTGCTGAGTCCGATGGGCGGAAGCGCGGTGGCGGGAACGTTGTCGTAGCCGACGATCGAGAGGTCCTCCGGGATGTGAATCCCCGCCTCCAGCAACGTGGTGTAGGCACCCAGCGCTGCAATGTCTGCGCCGCCATGGATGGCCGTAGGCCGCATGGAACGTCCACGGCCGGCGATCGTGCGGCCGACTTCCTTGCCGCTTTCAGCTACCCAACGACCCGGAATATGGTCGATCCATTCCTCCAGGCCATGCCGCGCCATCGCGAGATCGTACCCACGACCGCGGACGGTTTGCGGCATGCTCGGCGCGTCCTCGACGCTGTCATTGGCGAGATAAGAGATGCGCTGATGTCCCAAACCGACGAGGTGGTCCACAATAAGGCCGCTACCGGCGATGTCGTCGCTCGCCACGGTATCGAAATGGTCGGCGGGTCCATGCCGCCCGATGACGACGACGGGGAGAGTCCGGCCGAGACGCTCGAGCTCTTCGTTCGGGCCGAACGGGGCAATCAGCAGAAGGCCGTCCATGCGCCGGTCCACCATGGCATCGATCAGCCGTGTCTGCGCCTCGAGGCCACGGCGGGCCTCGCCGATCAGTACCTGGTAACCCACGTCTTCCGCTATGTCCCGGACTCCCTCAATGAGGACAGAGAAGAAGGTATTCGAGAGGTCCACCAGAAACACGCCTATCGTGTAGCTGTTGCCGCGCATGCCACGGGCCAACGCCATGGGCCGGTAACTGAGCGCTGCAATCGATTCTTCGACACGGGACTTCATTGCCGGGCTGACTCCGTAGGCATCCCGCAGCACCTTCGAGACCGCAGCGGTGGAGACTCCTGCGTGCCGCGCTACATCGCGGATGGTGGCGCGCTTCGGTTCTTCGAGCATGGACCTCTCGCGTTCCTCCGGCACACGACCGGGCTTCACAGCGCAGAAATGGAGCACCGGGATGGTGCAAAGACTTTTTTATCCTAGCCCTTGGCAGGGAAGTGTGATGTAGCTTATAGTCATGTGTAGAACGGTCTACACGACGGTTTGAACACAGTGCACGATCTTCCGATTCCACATTCCTCCGCGAAGGCGAGGAATTGATTTCGGGACATATGAAACGTTTCAGCCGGGACGCTCCCGGTTCCTTTACGAGGAGGTAAAGATGACCACATCCAACAGGCGCCGTGGAACTGCGATGGTTGGTGGGTTCGCCGCTCTTGCTCTGGCGCTGAGCGCCTGCGGCGGAGGCGGGGGAGAAGCTGACGCCGGGGGAAGCGAAAGTATCACCTGGTTGATCGACAACACCGAGACCTCGGTTGCATCGGCCGAACAGATCATCGAGGACTTCGAAGCGGCGAATCCAGACATCAGCGTGGAGCTGGAGACCCGCCCTCAGGGCGGCGAGGGTGACAACCTCGTCAAGACGCGGCTGGCCACGGGCGAGATGACAGATGTCTTCGCCTACAACACCGGTTCGCTGTTCCAGCAGCTCAACCCGGAGCAGAACCTCCTGCCGGTCACGAGCGAGCCCTACATGGAGAACGTCTCCGACTCCTTCCAGCCTGTTGTCCAGGCAGGCGAAGAAGTGTATGGCGTACCTTTCGGCACTGGCATGGCCGGCGGAATCCTCTACAACAAGAAGGTGTACGAAGAGCTCGGTCTGGAGGTGCCCACAACGTGGGACGAGTTCATGGCCAACAACGAGAAGATCAAGGAAGCGGGAAAGGCCCCGATCATCCAGACCTATCAGGACACGTGGACTTCACAGCTGTTCGTCCTGGGTGACTTCGCCAATGTTGCTGCAGCCGATCCCAATTTCGCTGAGGATTACACCGCCAATGAAGCGAAGTACGCTACGCACCCAGCTGCAGTGAAGGGCTTCGAGCACCAGGAGGAAGCGTTCAAGGCCGGCATGTTCAACGAGGACTTCACCTCCGCCTCCTACGGTGACGGACTTGAGATGCTGACAAGCGGCGAGGGCGTGCATTACCCGATCCTCACGTTCGCACTCTCCGAAATCGCGGTGAGCTTCCCTGAGCAGATCAATGACCTGGGTCTCTTCCCGATTCCGGGTGAGGATGCAGAGAAGAACCCCCTCACGATCTGGCTTCCCGGTGCTGTCTACATCTCAAAGAACACTGAGAACCCCGAAGCGGCGAAGAAGCTGCAGGCCTTCATCGCAAGCCCTGAGGGTTGTGATGCACAGACCGCCGCGGTTGGCGTCGTCGGACCATACCTCGTCGATGATTGCGACCTTCCCGACGATGTCCCCCCTGCGGTCAGCGACATGCTGCCGTACTTCGAGGACGAGTCCCGCAACAGTCCTGCACTTGAGTTCCTCTCCCCGATCAAGGGACCGGCCTTGGAACAGATCACCGTCGAGGTGGGCTCGGGCATCCGTCCCGCAAAGGACGGCGCCGCCCTGTACGACCAGGACGTCGAAAAGCAGGCCAAGCAGCTGAACCTGCCCGGCTGGAGCTGACCCGAACCCCGAACTAGGACCAGGCCGTCCGGTTCCCGCCCGAATAAGCGGCGCGGGCCCGGACGGCCACCTGGAGAGACCCCATGACAGCGAACACAGCAATAACCACATCCCCAGCGTCGCCCGCGCGTCGCCCCGATGGGACAAAGCGCCCGAAGCGTAAGTCCTCCTACCCGTACTGGTTCTATATCCCCACTGCGGTGATTTACGCAGTCCTGTTCCTGGTACCGACCTTCGCCTCGTTCTACTACAGCTTCACCCGCTGGAACCTGACAGAGGCAACCTGGATAGGGTTCGACAACTTCGCCCAGTTCTTCCAGGAACCGGCACTTGTAAAAGGCCTCACCAACACCTTCATCTACGCGGTAGTGACCTCCGGCCTGAAGGTCGTACTCGGCATGGTCCTCGGTGTCCTGCTCACCTCCCAGATTATTGCCCGCGGCTATCTGCGTTCGGTGATCTTCTTCCCGGTCCTGCTGAGCAGCATCGGTGTAGGCCTGGTGTTCACGGTCCTGATGGATCCCCGGGACGGCCTGATCAACACGGCGCTCGCGACCATCGGCATTGATGGTCCTGCGTGGCTGACTGATCCAAGCCTCGCACTGCTCTCCGTAGCCCTGGTCGACGTGTGGAAGGGTGTCGGCCTGGCAACAGTCATCTACATTGCCGGTATCGTGTCCATTCCGCAGGAGTACTTTGAGGCCTCAAAGGTCGACGGCGCCGGCCCCTTCAAGAGCTTCTGGAACATCACGCTTCCGCTCGCCCGACCTGCCACGGCCACGGTGATCATCCTCTCGCTCATCGGCGGCCTGCGCTCCTTCGACCTCATCTGGGCGATGACCCGCGGCGGCCCCGGCTTCACCTCCGACGTGATTGCGTCGGTGATCTTCAAGCAGTACCAGTCCGGCTTCTATGGACTGTCCACCGCCGGCAACGTGGTGCTGTTCCTGGTGGTCACCGCCATCGTTGTTCCGCTGTCCATGTTGCTGAACCGCAAGGAGGTCGAGGCATGACCGTCACACTGAGGCGCTACGGAGTTGGAGTCCTTGCTATCGCCGCAACAATCGTCATCTTCATCATCCCGCTGCTCTTCATGATCCTCACTGCGCTGAAGAGCCGGCAGGAGGCTAACCGGCTCCAATTCTCCTGGCCCACCGAGTTCGCTTTCGTGGAGAACTTCGTCGAGGTGGTCTCCACCCGGGACTTCATGCTCGTGACCGCCTTCATCAACTCCACCGTGCTGACCGTTGCAAGCGTCACGATCATGGTGGTCCTGGCGGCAATGGTGGCCTGGGTGCTCCAGCGACGCCGCAGCCCCTGGAACGGATTCATCAACTTCCTTGTCTTGTCCGGCCTGATCATTCCTCCGGCGGTGGTTCCTACCATCTGGGTGCTGCAGTCCCTTGGATTGTTCAAGACGCTCTCCGGACTGATCCTGATCGAGGTCGCGTTCGGTGTGTCCTTCTGCATCCTCTTGTTCCGCGCGTTCATCGCCGGCATCCCCAAGGAACTGGATGAAGCTGCGGTGATCGACGGCTGCGGACCGATCCGGCTCTTCTTCCGGGTGATCTTCCCGCTGCTGCGCTCCGTCATCGTCACGGTGATCGTGGTTCAGGCCGTCGCGGTATTCAACGACTTCCAGAATCCGCTGTACTTTCTTCCGGGAGACGACAACGCCACCGTCCAGCTGACGCTGTTCAACTTCCAGAGCCAGTTCAGCACCGCGTACAACCTGCTCTTCATGAACATCCTGCTGATCACCATCCCGCCGTTTGTCATGTACCTCTTCTTCAACCGCCAGATTGTGGCCGGTATGACGGCGGGCGCAGTCAAGGGCTAAACCCCACCCGCACGACCGAGCCCGTCCGCCGCGCCGCCGCGGCCTTCACGTCAAGGAGACCCCAACCCATGCCCACTACCGTGCATGCCGCCACCTTCGAACACCTCCCACAGCCACTCGGCATCGGCACCGCCACGCCGCGAATCTCCTGGAAGACCAGTGCAGCTCCGGGCTGGGTCCAGGTGGCGTATCAGGTCGCGGTGAAAACCGTCGGCGGAACTGAAACCGGCGAACGGGTGAATTCAGGGGAGTCCGTCCTCGTGCCATGGCCTGCGCCGCCGCTTCGTTCGGGTGAGCGTGCCGAGGTCACGGTCCGGGTGTGGGGAGCGGAAGATGACGAGCCCAGCGACTGGAGTCCGGCGTCGTCGGTTGAATTGGGACTGTTGGAACCGGGCGACTGGACCGCCACCGCCATCACCCCAGTTTGGGACGAAGACCCGGAAGCGGACCGGCAGCCGCCGTTGCTGCGCAAGGAGTTCACGCTCGACCGGCCGGTGGCTTCGGCCCGCCTCTACGCGACTGCGCACGGGCTGTACGAGGTGGAGATCAACGGCATCCGCGTCGGCGATGATGCCCTCGCGCCCGGCTGGACCGTGTACGGAGACCGCCTGCGCTACTACACCTATGACGTGACCGACTTCCTGAACGACGGCGCGAACGCGGTGGGCGCGTGGCTCGCCGACGGCTGGTACCGCGGCCGCCTCGGCTTCCACGGTGGCCACGCGAATCTCTACGGGGACAAGGTGGCGCTGCTCGCACAGCTCCACATCACGCACGACGACGGCTCCACCACCGTGATCGGCACCGACGAGTCCTGGAAGGCCTCCTTCGGTCCGGTCCAGTTCTCCAGCCTCTATAAGGGTGAAACGTACGACGCGCGGGCCCTCGCGTCCGGCTGGAGCCGGCCAGGTTTCGACGACGAAGGCTGGGAACCGGTTGTCGCCGTCGAGCGTGATCCGCGCACCCTGGTGGCGCCGGAGGGTCCGCCGGTGCGCTGCACTGGAGAAGTCCGTCCGGTGCGCGTGTGGACCTCGCCCGTTGGGAAGACCCTGCTGGACTTCGGCCAGAATCTGGTGGGCCGGCTGCGGATAACGGTCAATGGAAAGGCTGGCTCGACGGTCACCCTGCGCCATGCCGAGGTGCTGCAGGACGGTGAGCTGTACACGAGGCCCCTGCGCGGTGCAGACTCCGTCGACGTCTACACCCTCGCCGGTGGTGGGGATGAGACATGGGAGCCACGGTTCACGATCCACGGCTTCCGGTACGCGGAGATCGACGGCTGGACCGGCGGGGAGATCGGCGAGAACGTCGTCGCCCGCGTCTACCACACCGACATGGAGCGGATCGGCTGGTTCGAATCCTCCAATCCTGACCTCAACCGCCTCCACGACAATGTGCTTTGGAGCATGCGGGGCAACTTCGTGGATATCCCGACAGACTGCCCGCAGCGCGACGAGCGCCTCGGCTGGACCGGCGACATTCAGGTCTTCGCCCCGACCGCGAGTTTCCTCTACGACTGCTCAGGCATGCTGTCCTCCTGGCTGAAGGACGTTGCCGCTGAGCAGCTGCCGGACGGCACCGTTCCCTGGTACGTACCCGTGATTCCGGGTGGGGACGCCTGGACGCCCATCCGTCCCGGAGCGGTATGGGGCGACGTCGCCGTTCTCACCCCGTGGGCCCTCCACGACCGCTTCAACGATCTGAAGATCCTCGCCGACCAGTACAACAGCGCCAAGGCCTGGGTTGACCTGCTCGATCGGTTGGCTGGCGAGAGCCACCTCTGGAACGGCAGCTTCCAGCTCGGTGACTGGCTTGATCCCACCGCTCCGCCGGAGGACCCCACCCAGGCCATGACGGACCCGCACCTTGTGGCTACGGCCTACTTCGCCTGGTCGGCACGCCACCTGGCGAAGATGGCCGCCGCGCTAGGGAACCCCGACCACGAGCTGCATTACCTAGAGCTCTCCCGCGCGGTGGCTGATGCCTTCGCCCGCGAATACATCAACGACGACGGAGGCATGACCAGCGACGCCCAGACCGCCTACGCGCTCGCAATCGTTTTCGGTCTGTTCCCGGATGAGGCGACCGAGCGGAAGGCAGCCCGGCGGCTCGCGCAGCTGGTGCGCGACGGCGGCAACCGGATCGGCACAGGATTTGCCGGAACCCCGGTGATTTCCGACGCTCTCACGATCGGCGGTGAGGTGGAAACCGCCTACGACCTCCTGCTTGAGCGCAGCTGCCCGTCCTGGCTCTACGCCGTGGACCAGGGCGGAACCACAATCTGGGAACGCTGGGATTCGATGCTGCCCGACGGCACGGTGAACGAGGGGGAGATGACCTCCTTTAACCACTACGCCCTGGGCGCGGTGGCCGACTGGATGCACAGGGTGGTCGGCGGACTGGCTCCGCTCAAGCCGGGTTACCGGAAGATCCTTGTTCGTCCCCAGCCGGGCGGTGGGCTCACCTGGGCAAACACGCGCCATGAGACCCCGTACGGCACGGCCTCCGTGCAGTGGCGCATTGCTGAAGGCGGGCTCACCGTCGTCGTCGAAGTTCCCACGGGGACCACCGCGCGGGTTGAATTGCCCGGGCAGGATCCGTATGAGGTCACCTCCGGACGGCACGAGTTCGCCGTCGAATATGCGGCTTAACGGGGCGGGATGGAACAGATAACAGAGGTCGACGGCGGTGCCACTGTGGGCGTTCCCGAACTGGCTACTTCGCAAAAGAACGCGCTCGCGCTGCACAATTTCCCCCAGGCCGGCGTAACGGAGTTCGTCTATACGGATGGTCCCAATGGCGTACGCGATGCCGCCGGCGCCACAGCCTTCCCCTCCGGGCTCGCGGTGGCAGCGTCCTTCGACCTGGCTCTGGCCACCAGGTTCGGGGCGGCGATGGCACGTGAAACCCTCTCCGCGGGACGCAATGTGATGCTCGGCCCCGGGCTGGACATTGCGCGCGTGCCGTGGGCGGGCCGGCTCGCGGAGTCATTGGGCGAGGACCCGTTCCTAACCGGGGAGATCGGTGGGCTGGTGGCCGCGGCGATTCAGGCGGGCGGCGTCCTGTCGATCCCCAAGCACTTCATCGCCAACAACTTCGAGATTCTGCGCACCGGAGCGGGCAGCGCGGAACGGCGGACTCCCGCCGTCGACGTCCGGATTTCGCCGCGTGCACTGCGCGAAATCTATGCTGAACCGTTCCGCCGCGCTCTGCTGAGCTATGGCGTCGCGGGGATCCTCACCTCTTACAACCGGCTCAACGGCGACTACGTCTCCGAAAGCCGCGAGGCGATCGGTATCCTCCGGGACGAGTGGGGCTGGCAGGGCGTCATTGTGCCGGACTTCATCTTCGCCGTCCGCGACAACGTGAAAGCCCTGCACGCCGGGCTGGACCTTCCCGCGCTCGATGGTTCGGCAGGACGCACCGCAGACATGGTGGACCAGGCGCCGGACGAGCTGCTCGACGGCATAGCCGCACATGTACAGCATGCGATCTCGACGGTGGGATTGCAGGAAGCACCGCCGTCGTCCGTTCCGCTCGATGACGCGTCGTCCCAGGAGCTCGCGCAGCGGATCCTCGAAGATGGTGCCGTGCTGTTGGCGAACGACGGCGTCCTGCCGCTTGACGCTGATTCGCTGGGTTCCCTTGCACTTCCGGGTATCGAAGACCCGTCCCACCTGCTGGTGATGGGCGGCTCAGCGTCGGTGACTCTGACGCCGGAGCGCATCGAGTCGCTGGAGGACGCTTTGAAGCGAGAGTTTTCTGGTGCTGAGGTGGTCGCCGCCCCGGGAACGCTGGGCGATGTCCCGCTGCCGACTCTCGGCGGGCCTGTCTCCGCGACCGTGCGGGATAACGTCACTCAACGCGAGGTGCACCTTGAGCTTGAGGAGTTTGCGCTCGCGGATCCATTTGGAGGCATTGGGGAGGAGTGGTCCGCCGTCCTCTTGTACCAGTTCACCCCGACCGAAGCGGGTGAGCACCGACTTGCGCTGACGTTTGCCGGTGACGCGAGGTTGGTGGTCGATGAGGTAGAGGTGGTCACTGGTTATCGCGAAGCCTCCCCGATGATCCAGGGACCCGAGTACCCGCTGCAGGCCGTCCTCGACCTCGAGGCCGGGCAACCGGTTGAGCTGCGGGTCGAGTTCAGCACCGGCTCGGGGATCCGGGTGCCGCCGGCAGGTATCCGCCCCGGGGTGAGGCTCGGTCTCGCCGGACCGGATAACGCGCTGCGGGACGCGGTGGAGGCTGCGCGGGCGGCGGAGGTTGCCGTCGTCGTCGTTGGGAGGGTCAGCGGTGAAGCAATGGACACCGAGTCACTGAGGCTCCCGGGTGACCAGGAGCGGCTGATTGAGACCGTGGCCGCGGTGAACCCAAAGACCGTGGTCGTGACGTGCGGCAGCGGGCCGGTTGTGATGCCGTGGGCGTCCCAGGTCGCGGCGATCCTGCACGTGTGGAATCCGGGCGAGCGGTTCGGCCCCGCGTTGGCGCGGATGCTGAGCGGCACCGTCGAACCCGGCGGGCGCCTGCCGTTGACCTTCCCTACGTCAGAGGACGCGACGCCAGTGAGTTCGCCGGAGCGCTATCCCGGTGTGGACTCGGTGGTGCACTACGACGAGGAGCTGCTGGTCGGCTACCGCTGGTATGACGCCGAGGGTGTGGAGCCGGCCTTCCCCTTCGGACACGGCCGGGGCTACACGGACTTTGAGGTCACCGCCTTCACTGCAAAAGCGAACGACGACGGCGTCCGCCTCGATATCGAGTTACGGAACCTGGGGCAACGGGCCGGCAAGGCGGTGCCGCAGGTGTACGTGGATGCGCCGTCGGCTGCCGGACAGCCGCGCGCATTGCGGGCGTTCAGCGCCGCCGTCGTACCAGCGGGTAGGGTGCACCAGTTTGTGATGGCGATTCCGCGGGACGATCTCGCGGCGTACAGCGAGTTGGGGCTTGAGCGCGTGGTGCATCCGGGGGAGTACGTCCTGCATGTTGGGTTGTCCTCGCGGGACCTGCGAAGGAGCGCGCGGGTCGTCGTGGGGTGATGCCCGACCTTTGCAGGGGTACTCCACCCAGAAGTGGCCCTTAGGTGCAGGACCGTTGCCCGGAAGCAGCGGAATCTGCAGCTAAGGGCCACTTCTGCGTCAGGGTCAGGATGAAGCCGGCCCCGAAACCCCGGGTAAGAGCCACAAACGGATTCCCGGTCCGTCGCCACGGAAAGCCACCGCGTCAACGGCCCAGTCCGCCGCGATACTGCCCGTGCTCCACAGGTCAGCGATCGTATCGGAAGCCTGTATGTCTACCAGATCCAGCGGAAGGGTGACGCCGTCGAAACCGCAGCGGGACGCCACCACCAGCACCGAACCCGCGGCATGCTCACGGACATACACAAGCACATCGCCCCGCGCATACAGCCATCGCAGGCCGCCCTCAGCCAGAGCAGTGATGTCGCGACGCAAACGGCCAAGGTGCGCTACGGCGTCGTGCAGGTCCCGGTGATGCTGCTGCAGCGAATCCCATGGCATCGGAGTCCTCGAATCCTCGCCGTTGACTCCCTGCAGCCCGAACTCGTCTCCGGCAAACAGCGTCGGAATACCGGGCATCGTATACATGATTCCCAGTCCGATCAGCTGCCCACCGGGAATCATGACCGTTGCCGCCCGGGCTGTATCATGCGTGTTGAGCGCAATCATGTTCTGCGTCCGCACCTGCCACGGGAACGCCGCAGCAAACACTGAGTGCAGCTCCACGAACTGCTCGGCGGGAATACGGTTCGGCCCGGGCAGAGGCGTGCCGAAGAAGTTCACCTCGTCAGCAGAGGATCCAACCAACCACTGCCACAAGGGCCGAGTGAAGTTCGAGTACGTCATGGCGCCGTGCCAGGTGTCGCCGTCGAAATCTTGAGCCGCATCGTTGGTGGACTCTGCTAGCAGGAGAGTGTCCGGATTGACCTCACGCATGGTGGAACGCACCGCCAAAGCAACCGCGCGGTTGAGGTCCACGTCGCCGTGGCGTCCCGTCATGTTCGCCACATCAATCCGCCAGCCGTCCAGGTTGAACGGTGGTTGCAGATACTGGGCGACCACCGACGTCGGGCCGCCGATGAACCGCTCCCGCAGCGCCGGGGAGAGCCAGTTCAGCTTGGGCAGGCTCGGCACCCCGAACCACGCCGCATACGCGGAGCGGTCCTCGGAGAAGTAGTAGAAGCCCGCTTCCTCGGAGGAAGGATCCGAAGAAGCGGCCTGGAACCACTCATGCCCATCGCCGGTGTGGTTGGTGGTGAGGTCGCCCAATACCTTCAAGCCACGCTCGTGCGCTGCCCCGACGAGTCGAATCAGGGCCTCGTCCCCACCCAGCAGCGGATCGACCATAGCGAAGGTTGACGCGTCATAGCGGTGGTTGGACCGGGCAGGGAAGAACGGCGTCAGGTAAACCACCGTGGCGCCCAGCGAGGCGATGTGGTCGAGCCGCTCCGTGATCCCGTCGAGGTCGCCACCGTAGAACTGGTACGGAGTGTCGGGCCCCGAAGATACCACCGGGGTATCCCACTGACACGGAACCGCCCATTCCGGCACTTCCCGAACAACAGCCGATGCCGAGCGCGCGAACCGGTCGGGAAAGACCTGGTAAATCACCCCACGCCGGGCCCATTCGGGCGCCGGCTCGGGGCACACCAGACGGAAGTCGTGAACGTCCGGCGTATCACGCTCGAAGAACCCTTCGGCGTTGAGCCAGCGCCACGACGAGCCATCGGGAACGCCTACCTCCAGCAGGAACCGGTACCGCGTCACCGGGTTCACGACGCGAACCGATGCCTCCCACCAGACCCATGCGCCGTCACCCGTAGCAAGCAGAACCGCCTCGTCATAGTGCGGCTCAGCATCACGAAGCGACCGGACAAACATGCGCAGCACGTCGCCATAAGCCCGCGGCACCCGAAGACGAACCGGCACAGCAGACCCAAGTGCCGGAGTAGAAGGCACATACAGGGCCGATCCATCGTGATGCGGAAGTGCAAACATCAGCCGTCAGCCCTTGACCGACCCGGCGGACAGGCCGTTCACAATGTACTTCTGCAGGTAGAGGAACAGTGCCATGACGGGCAGCGCCGCAAGAACGGCACCGGCCGCGAATACGCCCCAGTTCTCGGACCGCTGCTGGCCCACGTAGGAGTAGAGGCCGACGGCGAGGGTCTGGCTGTCGGGATCGGTGAGCACCACGCTCGCAATGACGAACTCACTGCTCAGTCCGATGAACGCCAAAAGCCCGACGACGGCGAGAATCGGTGTGACCAGCGGCAGGATGATCGTGAAGAACACCTGCACATGGCTGGCGCCGTCAATGCGCGCCGCCTCATCGAGCGACGGCGGGATGGTGTTGAAGAACCCGTACATGAGGTACGTATTCACCCCGAGCGCTCCGCCCAGGTACACCATGATCAGGCCGAGCTGGCTGCCCAGTCCCAGCCACGGCACAACATCCGTGATGAAGTTCAGCAGCAGGAAGATCGCGACGACGGCAAGCAGTTGCGGGAACATCTGCAGTACCAGCAGTGAGAGCAGGCTGACCCGGCGACCCTTGAACCGCATGCGGCTGAACGCATAGGCGGCCAGCGCACCAAGGAACACCGTTGCTGCACTCGTCACGACGCCGATCACCAGTGTGTTGATGAACCACTTGCCGAACGGGCGGTTGGGATCGCTGAACAGCTGCTCGAAATTGCCGACGTCGATGCGGCTGAAAAGCACGTTGGATCCGGCCATGGTGCCGGTCGAGTTAAGGGCGGCGGACAGCACGTACAGGAGCGGGAACACCGCGAAAGCGGTGGTGATGACGCCCACCAGGTGCCGCCAGCCCTTCTCCCGGAACCAAGCGCCGAAGGTTTGTTTGCGCTGGGATGGTACGGACGGCGTCGTGCCCGTTCCTGGCGTGGCGAGGAGCGGTGTCGGTGTTTCGGTGGCCATTAGTGGATCTCCTCGAGGGCCTTGGTCTGCCGGAAGCTGATGATCGAAATCGCGGCAACGATGAAGAAGATGATGATGGACAGGGCGCTGGCGAGACCGTAGTCGCGGCCGACGCCGCTGCCGAACGCAACCTCGTACACCATGGTGATCAGGATGTCCGTCGCGCCCACGTTCACAGTGGTGTCCGAAAGGCGTGGACCGCCGTCGGTGAGCATGTAGATGATGTTGAAGTTGTTGAAGTTGAACGCGAAGCTCGCGATCAGCAGCGGTGCCACGGAGACCAGCAGGAGCGGCAGCTTGATGGACTTGAAGAGCTTCCACGGGGTGGCGCCGTCGAGCTTTGCGGCTTCATTGACGTCTTCGGGCAGTGACTGCAGCGCGCCGGTGCACACCAGGAACATATACGGGAAGCCCAGCCACAGGTTCACCAGCAGGACACTGAGCTTGGCCAGGAGTGGATCGGTCAGCCACGGAATATTCGCGCCGCCGAAGAAGGTGTTGTTGACGTAGCCGAACTCGGGGTTGAGGAGGCCGGACCAGACGAGACCGGCGAGGAAAGCGGGGAACGCGTAGGGCAGGATCATCAGGACCCGGTAAATACGCTTCCCGCGCAGGTCCGGCAGGTTGAAGGCGTTGGCGAGGAACAGCCCGAGCGCGAAGGTGGACAGCACCGAAACGAGCGCGAAGGTGAAGGTCCAGAGAGTCACCTGCAGCAGCGGTCCGCGGATGTTCTCATCGGAGAACGCCTTGACGAAGTTCGCGAACCCGACGTCGATCTTCCAACCGGTGTTGAGCTCTTTCCCATCCTCGGAGACGAAGGTTCCCTCGCCGGAGTCCGCGTAGACGGTCCCTGTTTCGGTGTCGGTGAAGGTGTCGGCAGCCTCGTCGTACTCCAGCGTGGGGCTGTAGACGTAGGCGGTGGAGCCGTCGCTGGTCTTCAGGGTGCCGTCATCGGGATCCTCCGAGAACGGGACCGTCAGAGCGAGGATGTCCGCCTGGTTCGCGAGCACTTCATTGAACTGGAGGGTACGGTACCCGTCGAGCTCCGTTGCCTTGCCGGTGCCGTCGGTGACAGCATCCGAAACCCCCTCAAGCGGTTCCTCGGCGCTCCCGATGCTGATGTCTCCCTCGGGGCCCGTGGTCAGAAAGTGGAACTCGCCGTCCTGTTCGACGACGGTGACCCGGTAGGCGGGGGAGTCGGGTACTCGCTGCTGCGCCGCGAGCTGGATCGACTCGATGGCGTCTTCCTTGGTGCTGTTGTGCCCGTCGCCGTAGTTGGTGAAGGCGACGTAGCCGCTGAAGATCATGACGAAGACCTGGAAGATCAGGAGGAAGAACACACCCGGAGCCAGGTATTTGGCCGGCAGTCCGCCGCGCCGAAGGTAGATCCAATTGATGAGCAGGGTGACGCCGGCAGCCAGTACCAGCACCGTCCACTTCTCCTGCATGAACAGGACCATGAGGACGTACACCGCGAAGGCATCGACGAGACCCAGCAGGATGATCTTTGCGAGGAGGCCGGCCATCGTGTCCGACGGGCGTAGGGACCGTTTCCTGGCGTCAGGAGGGGTGAGTTCGGTGGTGGGCATGAAACGGAGCTTTCGTTGTGGGCGCTGCGGTGAGGCCGGGCAGGTAAAGGGAAGCCGTTGTGGGCCGGGGAGTGTCCGGCCGGCCCACAACGGCTGCTTGGTGGTGGATTAGCCGGCAGCGATCTTCTGCTCGATGTTCTCGACCATGGCGGGCCAGGCTTCCTCCGGCTTGGCAGTGCCCTTGATCAGGGCGAGTTCGGTTGCGCCCCAGTCAGCCCAGACGGCCTGCATTTCGGGGACGGCGGGCATCGGAACACCATTGGCGCCGATCTCGCCGAAGGCAGCAACAACAGGGTCGGACGCTGCATTCTCGAAGGAGGCGGTAAGTGCCGGCGGGCGGCCGCCGACGCCGAACATCGCGTCCTGGGCTTCCTCGGTGGTCAGGTAGTTCACTGCGAACTCATTGGCCGCCAGGGCGTTGGTGCTCTTTGCGGAGATGAAGTAGCCGTTCACGCCGATGAAGGGCTGAGCAGGCTGATCGCCGACGGTGGGTAGTGCGTCGATGGCCAGGTTGATGCCGGCTTCCTGGGCGGCGCCGACGTTCCACGGTCCGGTCAGGTAGTAGGGGGATTCACCCGCGAGGAACTTCTCCTTGGCGATGTCGCCGGTGATGTTCGAGTTGAGGATGCCGGAACCGGTGTCACCCCACTCAACGAGCTTCTTCGCGAACTCGACCCCGTTGGGCTCACCGAGCTTGAGCTGCGATGCGTCGTAGCTGCCGTCCTCATTCTGGGCGAAGACAGGCACACCCATCGAGGTCTGGAAGGGGTACATGTGGTAAGGATCGGCCTGCTTGGGATCAAGACCCACGAGGAAGGGGAACTCCGCCTCTCCGGCTTCCACTGCTGCCTGACCGTTCTCGATGACCTCATCGAACGTTCTGGCGGCTTCAGGCACCAGGTCGGTGTTGCGCAGCAGGGCGATGTTCTCGATTGCGTACGGCACGCCGTACAGGTTGCCCTCGTAGGACATGGCCTGGATGGCGGATTCCTGGAACTCGCCGGCCTTGTCGCCCAGTTCGATCGGAGCGACGACGCCGTTCTCGACGAAGGTGCCGATCCAGTCATGCGGGCCCACGATCAAGTCGGGGCCGTTACCGGTGGGCACCTGGGTGATGAAGTCGTCGCGGACAGCTGCGAAGTCCTTGACTGCGAGGTCGATCGCAATGCCGGTGTCTTCCTCGAACGAGGCCGCAATCGACTCGAGGGCGGGAGCGCGCTCCGCGTCCACCCACATGGTGAGGGTTGTGGAGCCGCCCTCGGCCAGGTCAGTAGGCGCAGCCGATTCTCCGGGAGTGGATTCGGTGGATCCGCCACCGCATGCAGTCATTGCCAACACCGCAACGGACACCGCAGCTGTGGCCAGTGTCCGGCGTTGGAGGAGTCTGGTTGTTTGCACCTTCATTGGTGAACCTTTCTGTGGCGCCATAGGGCAGCCCGATACTGGGCGTTGCGCTGGAGCGCGGTTGGAAATGTGAGAACCGGTGGATTGTGCCGAGCACTTCAATTCCGAGCGGAAGGAGTGAGGCAGAACACATCGTAAGCGTTTACGGTCAGTCCGCACAAGGCGGCCCCAGTATTTGGCTTGTTTCCGCGGGAGTCCGGCAATCTCGGGGGTGAGGAGACGAGTGGCACACTGTAAACGCTTTCAAATACTCGGGAGTAACGGCTAACATGGACACATGTCCAATGCCGTTTCCCTGGCCCCTGCTGTGTCCGCACAGCCTGCCGCGCCTAGTTTCCACGAACCTCTCCACGCAGCACATTCCGATGATGCGTGGTGGCGATCGTCCGTGATTTATCAGGTGTACCCGAGGTCCTTCCGTGACCTGAACGGGGACGGCCAGGGTGACCTCGCTGGAATCACCGCAGAGCTGCACCACCTGGCCGACCTCAGCATCGATGCCATCTGGATGTCGCCGTTCTACACCTCGCCCCAGCGCGACGGCGGCTACGACGTCGCTGATTACTGCGACGTCGACCCCATGTTCGGAACGCTCGATGACTTCGACAAGCTCGCCGCCCGCGCCTCTGAGCTGGGCATCAAGCTGATCGTCGACCTTGTCCCCAACCACTGCTCGAGCGAGCACGCCCTGTTCAGGGCAGCCCTCGCGGCCGAGCCGGGATCCGAAGAACGCGCCATGTTCATGTTCCGTGACGGCACCGGACCGGACGGCTCCAATCCGCCGAACAACTGGCAGTCCCACTTCGGCGGGTCAGCCTGGACACGCACCCAGGACCCTGACGGCAACCCGGGCCAGTGGTACCTCCACCTCTTCGATTCATCACAGCCCGACTTCAACTGGGACAACCCCGCAGTGCACCAGGAGTTCGAGCGGATCCTCCGATTCTGGCTGGACCGCAACGTCACCGGCTTCCGCGTTGACGTCGCGCACGCCCTGGTGAAGGCCGAGGGTCTCCCTGACTGGCACGGGCGCCCCGACGGCTGCTCCACGGACGGTTACCCGGGCCACGCTGCGCCGATGTTCGGCCAGCAGGGTGTCCACGACATCTACCGCCGGTGGCGGTCCATCCTGAGCGAGTACGACGGCGACCGCATCCTCTGCGCTGAAGCCGTCGTCGATCCGTTGTCGCGTCTCGTCAACTGGGTGCGCGAGGACCAGATGCATCAGGCCTTCAACTTCGCCTACCTTCACCACCCGTGGAATGCGGCGAAGCTTCGCGAAATCATCACGGACTCACTGCAGGCCTTCGACAGCGTAGGTGCTCCCACCACCTGGGTGCTGAGCAACCATGACGTCACCCGGCACGCGACGCGGTTCGAGGAGGAGCAGAATCCGGACGTCGGACTCGACCGGGCACGGGCAGCTTCCCTCGCTATGCTCGCGCTGCCTGGAGGCGTCTACCTCTATCAGGGCGAGGAGCTTGGACTGCCGGATCACCAGTCCATCCCGGATGAGCTTCGCCAGGACCCGACATTCATCCGCACGGGTGGGGAACGTCTGGGCCGTGACGGTTGCCGGGTTCCCCTGCCATGGCGGGCGGGGGAACAACACTATGGGTTCGGATCTGCAGACGGAGGGTGGCTGCCCCAGCCTGAGGACTGGTCATCTCTGGCCCGCGATATTCAGCAGGCTGACCCCGGTTCCACCCTCAATCTCTACCGGTCTGCGCTCGCGCTCCGGAAACAGCTTCGTCTCGGCGCCGGATCGCTCAGCTGGACTGTTGACTCTGATCACACCGACACCGTTGCCTTCCTCAACAATGACGTCATGGTGATCATGAACATGGGAGAATCTGAAACCTACGTACCAACGGGCGCGGTAATCGCCGCAAGCCACCCGGGGGCCGGTGCTGATGGCATCCTGGCGCCCAACCGGTGCGTATGGCTGAAACTCAACTAACAGGACCACGCGCGTCCATTGCTCTGAGGGGGGCGTCGTGGTTGGCATCAAGGATGTGGCAGCGCTTGCCGGCGTGTCCACGGCCACGGTGTCCCGCGCGCTCAGCGGCAACGGGCAGGTCTCCGAACGCGCTCGCCTGAAGGTTGTTGAGGCCGCGAAGCAACTGGACTTTGTGCCGTCCTTCTCGGCGTCGTCGCTCGCGTCGGGCCGGAACCGCAACGTGGGTGTGGTGGTGCCTTCCGTCAACCGCTGGTACTACTCGCAGATCGTGGACAGCGTGGCGGCGTCCCTCCTGGACGCGGGCTATGACCTCACGCTCTACAACGTCAGCGACGGCGCCGGCCACCGCGACCGGGTGTTCTCCGAATTCCTGTTGCGCCAGCGGTGCGACGGTGTCATCTCCGTTTCCCTGCAGCTGTCGGACACCGAACTCGGACAGCTGCTTGCGGTGGGTAAGCCCATCGTCGGTATCGGCGGTCCGCTTCCTGGCGCGGACACCATCAGCGTCAACGAATTCGTGATAGCGCAGCTGGCCACCGAGCATCTGATCAGTCTGGGGCACAGTCGCATTGCCTACATCGGCGGACCGGAGGATGCGGCAAAGGACTTCAACATCTCCGAAGGTCGACGTCGCGGCTACGAGGTCGCTATGGAGGCCGCAGGCCTCGAAGTGATGCAGTCGTGGCTGTCCTACGCGGACTTCACCATCCCGGGCGGATATGCGAGCGCCAAGCAGGTGCTGGGCTATCCCAGGAACCGGCCGACCGCCGTCTTTTGCGCATCGGATGAAATGGCCATCGGCACCATCGTCGCCGCACGGGACCTGGGGCTGCGGGTACCCGATGCATTGTCAGTAATCGGAATTGACGGCCACGACCTCGGCCAGGTCTTCGGGCTGACCACGATTGCGCAGTATCCGGCGCTGCAGGGTGCGCGGGCGGTGCAGCGGATGCTGCAGCTGTTCGCCGGTCCGGCCGAGTCAGGTGAACGCACCAACCACACGGCGCATACGGAGATGATTGTGCGCTCCAGCACTGCGGCACCGACGGATTAGGTGCTCAGTCAGGCGCGGCCTCTGGAGGCGGCAGTTCGTCGGAGTAGGGCGCGCGCGGACCGTCGCCGTCAGGTGCCAATTCAGCCTACGCCCCATTTGACCAGTTTCGACCGGTTGAGCCGAGGTGTTCGCTGCAGGACCCAGTGAAGGGCGGTAACCGCAGCAGGCGGTTAGCGCCCTTCGGGGGCGGTTGACTGCTACTCCGCGCGGGTGTTCTGTGTAGCGAGCGTGTCCCAGAACGACGTATCCACCGTATTGATCGAGCCGTCAGCGATTGCCCGCACTGTGGCGTCGAGCGTGGTGATGGTCTGTTTGATCAGGTAGCCGTTGCTCTTCTGGCCGAGAATCGCGCCCTCGTTGAAATGGTCGGACATGCCGCGCATCTCAAACAGCAGGGTGGAGATTCCGTACTCGACCGCAATTCCGTTCCGGCTGATGGTCTCGGCCGAACCGCCGTTGTACTTGCCGAGGTGTCCCCAGCCGGTGGAGTCCACTGCATCAAACACCACCGCGCCAAGGCGCTTGGAGCCCTCAAGGACTGCCGGGTCGACGTTGGGTGTGGTGGGGTGCAGGATCGAGCCTGACACCAGCTTGCCGTCGCGCTCGCTGCTGGTGCCCTGGTGGTGAAGGTCGATCATGTAGTCGATGTCGTACTTCGCCATGACGTTGTAGTGCAGCGCTTGCGTCTCCGGCTGGATCTTGGCGACATGGTCGCGGTTCAGGTCCACGCCGAGGGCGTTGTACCGGGTGAGGTGCCGGTCGCCGCTGGCGATGTAGTCGTCGAGGGAGAAGTCGACGTCGCCCATGGCACCGTCCGGGTTCAGCATCGGGACGATCAGGATATTGACGCCGTCGAGCACGCCACCTGTCTTACCGGTGCCGAGGTGCTTGATGAATTCGAGGGCGCCTTCAGTGGTGAGCTGCTCGTTGCCGTGCTGCTGGGTGAGGAAGAGGATGGTCGGGTTGTCCGGGTTGGAGATGTACTTCGCGAGGTAGAGGTCGCGGCCCTTGACCGACTGGCCGATAACCTCCAGTTCCATGGCGGCCTGTTTGGCGTCCTGCGTCTTGAGGTAGTCCGCCATTTCGTCGTAGGTCCGGAGGATTGACGTGTTGATGGTTTCGTTGCCGTTGTAATTGGGGCCTTCGCCAACCCCAAAGCTGGGGGCGGCGACGGCAACGGAGGAGCCGGTGAGCGCGCCGGCGAGAGCGGCTGCTGCGAGTGATTTCTTCACAGGGAAGGGTGTTCCTTTCAATGACGTGAGATGGGTGAGATGAGGTGAATCAGACAGAGGGAATCAGAAAAGAATGGCTCAGAATGAAGCGGGGATGGTGCCGGCGTAGTCGGTGCTGTAACCGGTAACCGGCGCATGCGGGATCTCTTCCCAGACGTTGGGGTCAACCTGCTGAACCTGGTCGGTTGCCAGCCCGGACAGAAGCGTCCGCATCGCGAGGACGTTCTGCTGGATGCTCTTGCCGCGAGCCTTCTGGCCGAGACTGCCGTCGCTGGTATTACCCGAGGTCTCGAAGAACACCACGGGGTTCGAATGTCCGGTCGGGTTCATGCCCTGGTAATCGAGGCCGAGCATCATCGCGGAGACAACGCCGCCTTTGATGTCGATCTCAAGTCCGTTGCCGACCTGGTAGCGGTCCATGGTGATGTAGCCGTACTTCGACAGCTCCTGGAAGACAGAGCCGTGCATCTGGCGGGTCAGCACGTCGTAGGCGCCGCCCTGCAGCGTCGGCAGTGTGGGGCCGCCCGGAGCGAGGGAGATGCCCAGGGAGAGGGTGACGTCGTCGCCGGTTCCGTACTGCTTCTTCAGGCCCTGATGGTGGATGTCGATCCCGTAGTCTGGCAATACCTCAGTCCAGTACTCGTAGAACGCGAGCGACTCATCCGCCTGGAACTTGTCCGCAACCCAGTCCCGGTTGAGGTCGACGCGCTGCTGCTGGCCCGCGTCGTTCAGAAGCGGTGCGCCGGTTGCGTCGTCGTGCAGGACGGTGTGGCGGATGTTCATCTCGCTGCCGTCCGGGTTGTACATCGGGATGAAATGGATGGTGAAGGCGTCGCGGATCTGTTGGTACTCGGCCGAGCCGTTGGTGCCAAGGTCCTTCAGGAGGGTGAGGATTGATTCGGTGCCGTAGGGCTCGTTTCCGTGGATGCGACCCTGCACCCAGACATCCTCGGGCCCGTTCCCTACCGTTGCGACATATAGGTCGCGCCCCTGTTCGCTTTTGTTGACGGCGGTACCCGCCTCTTCGAGGGTGAAGACGTCAACGGGGTAGCGACTGGTGCGTTCGAGCTTGGTGAGTTCGGCGATCGTGTCGTCATAGGTAAGAATGCTGGCGGTGTTGGTGTTTCCCTGGGTGGAGGGAAAGTTCGCGTTGGCGACGGCGGGGGCGCCAATGAAAAATGGCGCTGCCAGGGCGGCGGCGCCCAGGAGCGCGAGTCTGGCGTGGAAGGGGAAGGGCTTACCCATAGTCGTGACCTCCGGGGTCTCAGAGAGAGGTGGTGTCACGACGTTACTTGTGGCAAGCAACTTACTCAGGGAGCTCGCCCAAATCGACGCGAAAATCGGGCTGTCATCTTGACGTAACGGCCGCGATGGGGTTATGGCGCGATACGAGATCAAAGCGTGGTCGACGGGGCAGCGTCAGCCCGCCTTCTACGGTGCGCAGGGATCCGGAATCGGCTTACCTGTGACCGGATCGATCGGCTTACCGGTGACCGGGTCGATGGGCAGCCCTGTCACCGGATCGATGGGTAGCCCGGTGATCGGATCGATGAGCAGCCCTGTCACCGGATCCACGACAGCGTCCGCTGCAGGTTCGCAGGCGGGCGGCGGAGGCGTGACCTGTGCCGTCGGGTCCGCGGTCGGAACAGGATCGGAGGTCGGGGTTGGGTCTGGGACTGACGGTGTCGGATCCGGCACGGTCGGCGTTGGGGAGGGCATCGTCGGGGTTGGATCCGGCACGGTCGGGGTTGGGGCCGGGACTGTGGGGGTTGGGTCCGGAACAACCGGGCTTGGGGCGGGGACCGTCGGGGTTGGGGCCGGGACTGTGGGGGTTGGGTCCGGAACAACCGGGCTTGGAGCGGGGACCGTTGGGGCCGGGACCGTCGGTGTCGGGTCTGGAACAACAGGGCTTGGGACCGGCGTAGTTGGGGTGGGGCCTGGAGCCGATGGCGATGGGGATGGCGAAGATGTTCCTGGGGCGGATGGCGACGGCGAAGAGGTGCCCGGCGCGGATGGCGACGGCGAAGACGTGCCTGGCGCCGAGGGCGTGAGAGTCGGAGAAGGCTTCGTGGTTGTTTTCCCCGAGGGTGGCGAAGTCGGCGACGGTGAAGCCGTGACAATCAGTCCCGGCGAGGACTTCTCATTAGTGGAATAGGACCTGCCGGCGGTGGAACGCTTCCCCTGAGCAGACAGTTCCGCGTCCACACGGCCCGGAGACTTGAAAGCGACAGGCTCGTGCTTATGCGCATGCGCCTCCGGCGAGGCGAGATAGGCAACCCAGGCGGTGTCGCCGCCGCGCCCGTTGCCCGTTCCCGGAGTGAAGTTTGCAAGGCTCGGCATCTCAGCCTGACCGCCGCCCTTCATCGGGATCAGCTTCCAGCCGCTGGGATCGATGTGCACACCGTTCAGGATGGTTTCGAAATGCAGATGGCAGCCCGTGGACCAGCCGCTGGTGCCAACGGTGGCGATAACCCGCCCGGCACCCACACGGTCGCCGGTCTTGACCGCAATTCCCTCTAGGTGGTTGTAGGTGGTGACCAGGCCATTGCCGTGGTCAAGTTCAACGCGGTTGCCGCCGCCCCACGGGTGCCAGCCTACCGCGCGCACAACGCCGGCATCAGCCGAAAATACAGGCGTACCGCAGGGTGCCGCGAAATCCTGACCGGAGTGGAACTCGCCGTGCTCGCCAGTGATGGGGCTGGTCCGCAGGCCGAACGGTGAACTGGGGGTCAGGTACTGGAGGGGCGCAATGAGCATGCCCTTGCCGGGACGCTCCATGCTGCCGCCGAGGAACTCCGCCGTGGCTTTCTCAGCGTTCGCCCTGGCATGCGGCGACGCCTGGGGGTTGGGAATATCACGACCGGGCACCAGGGAGTCGGTGGTGCCAAAGGGGGACTGCAACGTGGGCTGTCCAAGTACCTGCTCACCGACGTAACCGGTATGAGGCTGGGTGGCACCGGGCAGGATGTCTGTGCCCAGCGCGAGGATGGAGCCGCTCACGCTGGCGGCGGGAGTCGCGGAGCCGACGGAGGGCACCGTGCTGGTGACCGGGTAACTGAAGGAGGAAATGACAGCAACCGCGAGGCATACGCTGATGCCCGAGCGGACCGCACGCGGGCGGCTCTTCAGGGCGCGATGGCCGGACGTAGGCCTGGCTTCAGTCACTGGTACTCCCCATGTCTCTCCCCTAATGAAGGTCCGTTCCGACCGAACCCCCGGGGAGGAATCCGAACAATCAGCCTTCGCTAGGTGCCCGCGATGGACCCGTCATTGCTGGTGGCTGACAATCAGCCTAGTGGGCTGATTGCCATGGAGATAGAGTGCTCCGCATCTCTTGTGGAAACCTTGAGCGAACTTGCGGAGCACCGTGGCAATACCTCGGAATCGGTGCTATTTACTGCGGTGCGCGACGACTATTGCGGCGTAATGACATGCCATGCGTCGGGCAGCACCTCCCAGCGGCGGTGGCTGAAGGGACCCAACAGTTCGCCGTCATTGCTGACGCGGAATCCGTGGCCGTCCTCCGCGCTGACTTCCACGGTCTGCCCGCGCCCGATCAGCACGTCGCTGCGGCGCGCATGGTCGCCGCTCTTCAGACCGAGCGCGTACCCCACCCGGGCGGCCCGTCCCACGGATTTCCAGAGCACGACGTCGACTGACCCGTCATGTGGATTGGCGCCGGGAATGAGGCGCGCACCTCCGCCTACGGTGCCGCCGAGGCCGAGGGCAGCCATCAGCAGCGGACGGGAGCCATCACGGAGCAGCTGATCGTCAACCCGCACGCTGAGATTCAAGCCCGGCGAACTAACACCGGCCGCGATGGCGCCCAGCAGGTATCCCAGCTTTCCCGCCTTCACCTTTGACAGCTTCCTCTTCACGTCTGCGCCCCTGGACGCGGCCTCGGCTCCGATTCCCATGTGGACGGCATTGACAGCGACGCGATCCTCACTGATCAGCAGTTCCATCGCGCGTGTCCGCCCGGACATGACGCACTCCGCGGCCTGCAGCGGGTCGAGTGGAATGTTCAGCGATCGGGCAAGATCGTTTCCTGTGCCCCCGGGGATGATGCCGATCGGCCCCACGGAGGCCAGCCTTCCGCCCTGGTACAGACACTGAACGGCTGCGTGAATGGAACCGTCGCCGCCAAGCAGTACCAGCCGTCTGTCGCCGAGGCCTGCAAGCACGGTGTCAAGCGCGTCCAGGTCATCCGTCCGCGCGAGCTCAAAGGAAGCGCCCTGCCTGGCGGACGCGGAGGCAAGGAAGGAGGCAACGGCGTCTACGCTCCGCCCGTATGCGATACCGGCTGAAGAGTTTACGACCGCCAGTACGCCCTGACTATGCACGGGTGCTCTTGTCTGCCGGATGGATTGGGACAACTGGCACCACAATAGTACGACTGGTCAACGGGAAGCGAGGGGCGCCGTCGTACCGCCGGTTGCGCGGAGGAGGTCGGCCGGCGCGAGCTCGATTTCAAGGCCCCTCCGGCCGCCCGAGACGAGGATCGATTCGAAGGCCAGCGCGGATTCGTCCAGCACCAGCGGGCTGGGGCGTCTCTGCCCGAGCGGCGATATTCCGCCGATAACGTACCCGGTCCGCCGCTCCGCAGCAGCGCGATCGGCCATGGTTGCACGCTTGCTGCCGCACGCGGCACCCATCGCTTTCAGATTCAGTGAGCGGCTTACGGGAACGACGGCGACCGCCAGTTGGTTGCCGACGTCCACCATGAGCGTCTTGAACACCCGGGACGGGTCAACCGCCAGCTTCTCCGCTGCCTCCGTTCCGTAGTGTTCGGCAGAAGGATTGTGCACGTAGCTGAGGGTACGGAACGGAACGCCCAGCCTGGTCAACAATGCGGTGGCAGGAGTTCCGGGCTTTTCAAGGAATTTCATTGTGTCCC
Source organism: Arthrobacter sp. M71 S08 (assembly GCF_059089725.1). Lineage (NCBI taxonomy): Bacteria > Bacillati > Actinomycetota > Actinomycetes > Micrococcales > Micrococcaceae > Arthrobacter > Arthrobacter sp. M71 S08. The sequence continues at coordinate 127,116 of NZ_JBNHEY010000002.1, forward strand.
CCGGATTGCTAAAACATGACAGCAGTATTCCATCCCCGCCCATGGCCGCCACGAACACCCCTCACACGAGTATCTTTAGGCAGGAACATTCGGCGAGAGGGAACCTTCGTGCTCAAACTTTTTGAGGGACCCAGCATCATCTTCACGGTTCTGGGTGCCATAGTTTTTGCGGCTGCCCTCCTTCCCCGCCTGTTGCGGCGCGCGCCCGTCTCCATGCCGATGGTGTTCCTCGCCGCAGGCATCGTGGTGTTTGCCCTGATTGACTATCTGCCCACACCGGACCCCGTGAAGTACGAGGTGGTCACTACGCACCTCACGGAGGTCTGCGTGATCATTTCCCTCATGGGTGCAGGGCTTGCCCTCGACCGGCCGATCGGCTGGCGTGCCTGGTCCACCACGTGGCGCATGCTCGGGATCGTGATGCCTGTGTGCATCCTTGTGTTCGCCTTCATGGGCTACGCCTTCCTGGGGCTCGGAGTGGCCAGCGCCATCCTGGTGGCTGCCGCACTGGCTCCTACCGACCCGGTCCTCGCTTCGGAAGTCCAGGTGGGAGAGCCGGCCGACGGTGAGGAAGGATTCGACCGCGAGGACGAGGTCCGGTTCGGCCTGACGAGCGAGGCCGGCCTCAACGACGGCCTCGCGTTTCCGTTCGTGTACCTGGCCATCGGTATCAGCCTCGTCGGCACCGAGCCGGGCGCATGGTTTCCGCAGTGGTTCTTCATTGATGTCCTGTGGCGCATTGGATTCGGCGTGCTGCTCGGGTACGGCACTGGCAGGTTCCTTGGACGCCTTTTCTTCTCCTCGCGTGCACCCACCTTCCGTCTGTCCAACCACTCCGAGGGGTTCGTTGCACTTGCGGCAACGTTCCTGGCCTACGGCGTCACGGAAACATTCGAAGGGTACGGCTTCATCGCTGTGTTCGTCTGTGCCATCACCATTCGGGCCGCTGAGCGGGATCACGGCTACCACCGCGTGCTGCACAGCTATGTGGAGCAGCTCGAACGGTTGCTCTCCGTTGTCATTCTGGTGCTGTTGGGCGGGGCAATTGCACGGGGACTCCTCGAGACGATTGGCTGGACCGACGTCCTCCTTGCACTGGCCTTCCTGGTTCTCGTCCGGCCGTTGGCGGGGTTCCTCGGGCTGCTCGGTGGTCAGACCGGCGTGCGAGAGAAGGTGGCCCTTGCGTTCTTCGGTGTCCGCGGAATCGGTTCCCTCTATTACCTTGGCTACGGGCTCAGCAACGGCGAGTTCGACGCCGAAGCGAACGAGGTCTGGGCTTTCGTGGGTCTTGTGGTCTCGCTTTCAGTGGTGTTGCACGGGATAACAGCGACGCCGGTCATGATGGCCCTGGACCGAGTCCGGAAGCGACAGGCGGATACCGAGGGAGAAGTACCTAGAACCCATGTCTGAGCCTGCTGCAGCCCCCGAGCGATGGCCGGAGCCGCCTCCGTTGCTCACCCCTGCGCTGATGGACCAGTTCTGGGGCGACGCCGCCTTTCTGCACTGGCGCATCGCCAGCTCCGAGGCAGCCCGCTTCATGCCGGAAGGCACCGTTCCCGACGAGTACGACGGCGACTCGTGGGTAGGGCTCATCGGTTTCCGCATGCGCGGAGCAGGTTTCGGGCGCGGGTTGCCGGTGCCCTATTTCGGAACCTTCACGGAGGTGAACGTGCGGCTGTATTCGCGGGACCACTCCGGCGAGCGAGGCGTCGTTTTCCTCACCCTTGACGCGTCCCGCCTGGCGGTGGTGCTGGGCGCCCGTGCGGCAGGCATTCCCTACGTCTGGTCCCGTTGCGGGGCCTGGCACCGGGCGGACGGCACCGGGTACTCAGTGCACAGGTTTCGTGGGGCGTCGTCGTCGTTCGCGGTTGTTCCCACAGGGAGCACCGCCGCTGATCCGCTGTCCATTCATCTGACGGCGCGGTTCGGGCTTCACTCGCGCTTCGCGGGACGGACTGTCTACATCCCCAACACGCACTCACCATGGCCGCTCCAGACCGCCGTGCTGGACCACTGCGACGACAGCCTGGTGCACGCCGCAGGCCTGGTAGTGGACGGTGCTCCGGAATCGGTGCTCTACTCACCCGGTGTGCAGACCCAGTTCGGGATGCCGCGCAGGGTCAGGCAAGCTGGCGACTAGCGGGTTCGCAGCCCGCTAGTCCGTGACGAAGCCGCTCAGTCCGTTGGCGCCGTCGTCCTGCAGGTCTGCATCCACATTTTCGACCCGACCGGGAGTGTCTCCGGAGTTCAGCCACTTCAGGAGCTGATCAACTGACGAGGAGGGGCCGGCGGCCACGACGAGAACCGAGCCGTCGGGCCGGTTGGTAGCCGATCCGACGAGCCCGAGCTGCTCCGCCTGCTGACGCGTACGGTAGCGGAAACCGACGCCCTGGACCTCGCCCGTGACCGTGGCGACAAGACGTACCGTGCTCATGCCATGCCCGAGGGTCGGATGTTGAGGGACTCGACGGTGGAATCGCGGGAGGCATCCACCGCAAGCCGGACCGCCTTGGCGACCTGTGCAGGCTGGATCCACGCGGTGGGGGAGTAGTCCTTGCCTTCGTATTCGTGAAGTTCAGCCTGCATGTCCGTGGCTACCCTGCCCGGGTGGATGGAGGAAACCCGGACGCCGTTGGGGCGCTCCTCCTCCCTGAGCGCGTCAGTGAGCGCGCGGAGGGCGAACTTGGTGCCGCTGTACACCGCCGACCCGGCTCCCGAGTTGTAGCCTGAGCCGGAGTTGATCGCGATCACCTGACCGCCGGCGGCACGGAGGGCCGGCAGCAGGAGCCGGGTCAGTTTCGCGACGGCGAAGAGATTGATCTCGAAGCTTTCCCGCCAGGCGTCGTCGTCGAGTTCAGCGACGTTACCCATCCTCAACACGCCGGCTGAGTGGACCAGCACATCCAGCTGTCCGATGCCGGCGACGTCCGCCTCCGAAACCTCACGCACGTCCAGCGCGAAGGGCTCAGCCGATGGGTACGACGACGCGAGGCCCTCCAGCGCGGTGCCGTCCCGCCCGCCGAGCAGCAGGTGGTGGCTTCGCGCGAGTTCGTCGGCGATGGCACGGCCGATGCCCCGGGTGGCGCCGGTGATAAGTGCCACGGGCAGTGATTGCGAGGAAGTCATGGGTGAAATCCTAGGCGGACTGGAGATTTCATGCAGGTCAGACGAGCTGTGTCACGGCCGCTTCCGCCACGGTTGCCCGGAAGTCCCCCTAGCGCAGCGGCGTGAGGCTTGGCAGGATGGAAAGCGAATTCCCATTTGTCCTCGAGAGGAACTTCGCTGATGCAGTACACCCACCTCGGCCGGTCCGGCCTGTCCGTTTCCCGTCTGTGCCTTGGCACCATGAACTTCGGGCCCAAGACCGAGGAATCGGATTCCCACTTGATCATGGACTCGGCCCATGACTCCGGGATCAACTTCTTCGACACCGCGAACGTGTATGGCTGGGGCGTCAACAAAGGCCGCACGGAATCGATTGTCGGCCGTTGGTTTGCCAAGGGCGGGGGACGCCGCGAGAAAACCGTGCTGGCCACCAAGCTCTACGGTGACATGGAGGAATGGCCCAACAACGGCAAGCTGTCCGCGCTAAATATCCGCCGTGCCCTGGACGCCAGCCTGAAGCGACTCCAGACCGACTACATCGACCTCTACCAGTTCCATCACGTCGACCGAAACACTCCCTGGGACGAGATCTGGCAGGCCATCGAGGTTGCAGTGCAGCAGGGCAAGATCCTGTACTCGGGCAGCAGCAACTTCGCAGGCTGGCACATTGCACAGGCACAGGCTGCGGCCGCACGCCGCAACTACACCGGGCTCATCAGCGAGCAGTCCATCTACAACCTGCTCACGCGGACCGTCGAACTCGAAGTTCTCCCCGCCGCCCAGGAATACGGACTCGGCATCATCCCGTGGTCACCGCTGCACGGCGGACTGCTGAGCGGCGTGCTGAAGAAGGAGAATGAAGGCGTCCGCCGGCTTGAAGGCCGCGCCGCGGATACCCTCGAGAAGCACCGCGACCAGATCCAGCGCTACGAGGACCTCGCCGAGAAGCTTGGGCACTCGCCGGCAGACCTCGGCCTGGCCTGGCTCCTCGCCCAGCCTGCCGTTACCGCACCGATCATCGGCCCACGAACGCAGGAACAGCTCGACGGCGGCCTGCGCGCCCTGGAGATAAAGCTCGACGACGAGACGCTGTCCGCGCTCGATGACATCTTCCCGGGCCACAAGACGGCGCCCGAGGACTACGCATGGTGAGCGACCAGTGAAGATCCTGTGCATCGGCGGAACCGGGGTCATCAGCACCGCGGTCGTCGACCGGGCGCTCGCGCACGGCTTCAACGTCACTATCCTGAACCGTGGCAGCTCCACGGAGCGTCCAGCAGCATCGCGTGCGGAACTGGTGCAGGCCGATATCCGGAAACCGGACGAAGTCCGCGCTGCCCTCGGTAACCGCACCTTTGACGTCGTCGTCGACTTCGTGGCCTTCACGTCCGACCACGTTGCCACGGACATCGAACTGTTCACCGGACGCACCGGGCAGTACGTGTTCATCAGTTCCGCGTCGGCCTACCAGAAGCCGCCGGCGTCGCTGCCCATCCGGGAGTCGACTCCGCTCCGGAACCCTTTCTGGCAGTACTCACGGGACAAGATCGCGTGCGAAGACCTGCTGGTGGAGGAGTACCGGGAGCGCGGCTTCCCCGTCACCATCGTGCGTCCCTCACATACGTATGATCACACCAAGATCGCCATCACCGGCGGCTGGACGGACATCGCGCGGATGCGGGACGGGCGCCCGGTCCTCGTGCATGGTGACGGCACCTCCCTCTGGACGCTGACGCACAGCACCGACTTCGCGAAGGCGTTCGTCGGGTTGCTGGGACTGCCCCAGGCGATCGGGGACAGCTTCACGATCACGTCGGACGAATTCCTCACCTGGAACCGCATCTACCAGTTGTTCGCAGAGGCCGCCGGAGCGCCCGAACCGGAGTTGATCCACGTTGCCTCCGAGACCATTGCCGCATACCTTCCGGACCTTGGGCCGCAGATCATCGGGGACAAGCAGCACTCGGTAATCTTCGACAACACCAAGGTCAAGGCACTGGTGCCCGACTTCGTGTGCACAACCCCCTTTGCCCTCGGCGCGCGGGAAATTCTCGCCTGGTATGACGCCGATCCCAACCGGCAGCACTTCGACTCCGAACTGGATGCAGGGTTTGACCGGATCATCGCGGCGGCGAGGCAGTTGTCTACCGGTAGCTGAACTGCTTGCAGGCGCCTTGATCAGCAAACTACCGTAAAATTCAGACCTGCTGACAAGGAGAGATACCGCATGGAAGTACCCACAACCGTCTGGATAATCACAATCGTCGGTATTGCGGGTCTACTGCTGTTCGACTTCTTCTTCCACGTCCGCAAGGCACACACACCCTCGCTGAAGGAAGCGGCGATCTGGTCCTCCATTTACGTGGGAATCGCGGTGCTGTTCGGAATCGGCATGCTGATCTTCGGCGGCGGGGACATGGGTGCCGAGTACTTCGCCGGGTATATCACCGAAAAGGCGCTCTCGGTCGACAACCTCTTCGTTTTCCTGATCATCATGGCGAGCTTTCGGGTGCCACGCGCCGATCAGCAGAAGGTGCTGCTCTTCGGCATCGTCTTCGCACTGATTGCCCGCAGTGGATTCATCTTCCTGGGTGCGGCACTGATCAACTCGTTCGCCTGGGTCTTCTACATCTTCGGTCTCATCCTGCTACTGACTGCAGGCAACCTCCTCAAGCCCCATTCGCACGACGACGGCACTGATCCGATAGTGGTCCGGCTCGCCAAGAGATTCCTCCCCGCAACCGAGCACTACGACGGCGACAGGCTTTTCACCGTCGAAAACGGCAAGAGAGTCCTTACCCCGATGCTCCTGGTGATGATCGCGATCGGCGGGACCGACATCCTCTTTGCGCTGGATTCGATTCCCGCGATCTTCGGCCTCACCCAGAATGTATTTATTGTCTTCACCGCGACAGCGTTCTCACTGATGGGACTGCGGCAGCTGTACTTCCTCATCGACGGGCTGCTCGACCGGCTCATCTACCTCTCGTACGGACTCGCGGCCATCCTGGGCTTCATCGGCATCAAACTCATCCTGCACGCGCTGCACGAGAACAACGTGCCGTTCATCAATAACGGCGAGCATGTCGACGTTGCCGAGGTTTCGATCGGGCTTTCGCTCAGTGTGATCCTCGGTGTGCTTACGGTGACCATCGTCGCGTCGCTGTTGAGCCCGAAGGGCAAAGCCAAGAACGCAGCCGCCGGTGCACGCCGCCACGCCATTCAATACGTGGACCTCGACTACGAGACGGACATCAACGAGCGCGAGCGGATCTTCCAGAAGATGTGTGCCGAAGAAGAGCACATCAGGCAGCTGCCCGAGAAGTACAAGCGGCTTATCCGTAACGAGACAGAGTTCATGAACCTGTTGGCCCGCGCGCATCAGGAACACGACGCGGCGCTGGAGCGCGAGCCCACCCGCTAGTTCCGCCCGGACCAGCACGACGGTGGGTTCCCTTCTTCTCAGAGGGAACCCACCGTCGTCGTCAATTGATCGGGTGGCTGGTTTGTAGCGCTCAGGCGGCCAGGCTTGATTGCTGAGTGGCCAACCGAATCTGCCAGATGGCGTACTCGTCCGTGTGGAGGATGGCGCGGCGGCCATCGGAGTCATCGCGTATCCACACGACGCCGAGGCCGGGAGCGGTGTCCTCGACCAGGCCTCGATAGTGAACCTCGTCGCGGCGGTGGGCTTCAATGAGATCGCCACGGCGTAGGGTGCCGAGGTCGCGGATGCGGCTGATTTCTGTGGCGTTGATCAGAGACATTGCGGCTCCTTGGTAAGGATGGAACCGGCTTTTCCCGCCGGTGAGTCCAGCTTCCCGCTGTGGTGTTGCCACCCGGTTACGGGGGCGTTATTTCTGCGGGTAGAACGTGTTGCCTGTTCCGATTCGGCGCCGAGGCCCGGAATAGCGCGCAGGAGGGTGCCGTTACACCGGACATGACGAGGATCTACGCCCTGCACGAGAACCCTGAGTGGTTTCCGCCGTTCGCCCGCGCCTTCGAGCAGGAGGGGATCGAGTTCGAAGAGTGGCTGCTGACGGACGGTGTCATCGACCTCGATGCAACACCGCCGGACGGCATTTTCTGGTCGAGAATCAGTGCGTCTGCGCATACCCGGGATCATGGGCTGTCCAAGGACTATGCCCGCGCGGTCCTGTCCTGGCTGGAGGCTCACGGCCGCAGGACGGTGAACGGGCGGCGGATCCTTGAGCTCGAAATGAGCAAGGTGGACCAGCTGACCGCGCTCAAGACGGCCGGCATCGATACGCCACGGACGGTGGCTGCCATCGGACGGGACCGAATCCTGGAAGCAGCGAAGGCGTTTCCCACTCCCTTCATCATCAAGCACAACCAGGGCGGCAAGGGGCTCGGTGTCCGCAAGTTCGAGAGCCACCGCGAACTCGTCCAGTACGTGGCGTCGGACGGGTTCGAGGAGCCGCAGGACGGCATCACCCTGGTGCAGGAATTCATCCAGGCCGCTGAACCGGTCATCACCCGGGTGGAAATCGTGGGCGGTGAGTTTATCTACGCTATCCAGGCGGACACAGCGCGCGGAGGCTTCCAGCTCTGCCCGGCGGACGCGTGCGCCATCGATCCGTCCACCGGAAAGCCGGTCATGCCTCCGGGTGCGACGATCGAACCGGAGGCAGATCAGCAACTCTTCAGCCTGCGCCGTGACTTCGATCATCCGATTATCGCGAAGTACCTGAAGTTCGCGCGCCGGAACAACATCGAGGTATGCGGCATCGAATTCATGGAGACGGCGGACGGACGCCTGCTCACCTACGACGTGAACACCAACACCAACTACAACGCCCTGGTCGAGGTCGCAGCGCCGCGCTCCGCACCCGGCGCGCTCGCAAAGTATCTGGCGGCAGTGGCAGCCGAGCCGGCGCCGTCGTTCGCCTAGCGGTGCCGCAGGCTCAGCGGTAGCCTCGGAACTGGGGGTTCTGCCCGGCACGGAAGGAGCAGATGCAATGCCGAAGGTAACTAAGTCAGGGAAGGTCAAGACCGACGAGCTGCCCAGTACTCTGCAGCGGTCTGACAAAAAAGCGCAGGAGACCTACGCCAAGACCCTTGATTCCGCCGAGGAACAGTACGGTGACGGCGAGCGGGCACACCGGACTGCGTACAGCGCGCTGAAGCACACCCACGAGAAAGTGGGCGACCACTGGGAGCAGAAGGAATCCAAGGGTCCGTCCGACGAGCAGGCTGAAGGCGGGCGTGGAACGTCGAAGGAGACTGCGGGCGGCGTCGACGCGAATGCAAGCAAGGAGCACCTCTACGACATCGCGAAGAAACTCGACGTACCGAAGCGCTCGACCATGAACAAGAAGGAACTGGTGGAGGCGATTCAGAAGGCTAACGACAGGGAAACACGCAAAGCGCGGGGCTGAGCCTATTACGCAACAAAAACATTTCGTAATCGTTCGAAGCGTAGGCTACCCTTACTTTCGTATCCACCCCGACGGTCCGCTCACGCCGTCTTGAAAGTCAAGGAGCCCCAATGGCCCCCACACGCATGCGCGGTATGATCGCCGCGGCAGCAATTGCGGTAATGTCCCTCTCCGCATGCTCCACCGGCCCCTCTGGAGGCGGCTCCGAAGTTGCCGGAGCGAATGAGGGCGGCTCCGCTGAGGCCTTCCCTGTAACCATCGAGCACGCTTTTGGCGAGACAGTGATCGAGGAAAAGCCCGAGCGCGTCGCCACCGTCTCCTGGGTCAACGCCGATGTCGCCCTTGGACTCGGTGTGGTTCCGGTCGGCATGCCGGTGGACGAGTATGGCGGAAACGAGCAGGGCTCCACACCGTGGAAGGATGCCAAACTCGAAGAGCTCGACGCCGCCATCGGCACCGAGAACGCGCCCGTTCAGTACTCTGAGGCTGACGGCATCGCTTTCGACGAGATCGCTGCGACCAACCCGGACATCATCCTCGCGGCATACTCCGGTCTCACCGAAGAGGACTACAACACCCTCAGTGAAATTGCCCCCGTGGTCGCCTACCCGGAGGTTCCGTACGGCACTGCGTGGCAGGTGTCGACGGCGATGATCGGTGAGGCTCTGGGCCTGACCGAAGAGGCCGACCAGCTCGTGACTGAGACCGAGGACCAGATCGCCGAGGCGGCCGCGGAGTACCCCGCGATCGCTGGAAAATCCTTCATTTTCGGCAACCTGGAACCGAACAGCTCCGAGGGCGTGAACATCTACACCGCGAGCGACAACCGTCCCCGGTTCCTGAGCCAGATCGGGATGGAAATGGCCGATGTCGTCGCTGAGAACACCACCGGTGATGAGTTCTTCATCCCGTGGTCGGCTGAGCGTGCTGACGAGCTTGAGTCAGACGTGTTCGTGACCTGGGTTCCGGATAACGCCACCAAGGAAGCGATCGCCGAGGATCCGCTGTTGAGCCAGATCCCCGCGGTGAAATCCGGAGCGCTCGTCGCCGACGCCGACAACACCCTCACCCTGTCCATCTCCGCTGCCAGCCCGCTGTCCCTCGTCTGGGCGCTGGACAAATGGCTGCCGATGATCAACGAGGCCGTCGTTGCGGCCGACGCAGCGTAACGCTCCAGGAAGATCGCCGGGGACTGTCGTTGCCTTTGGGTGCTCGATGCACTGGAATGGTAAGGGCACTTCTCATCTACACTCGGAGGCATCATGGATAACCTCGAACTCGAACAACTGCAGGCAGCTACGGCATGGGACCTCAATGGGGACAAGCTCGGGAACGTCACGCAGGTGCACCTTGACGGAATCTCGCGCAAGCCCGCCTGGGTGACAGTTGGGCTCGGATTGCTGAACACGAGGGAGAACTTCGTTCCGCTCGCCGGTTCACGGCTGGACGGCGACAACCTCTATGTCGCGGTCACCAAGGACACCATTGAAGACGCCCCGGATTTCACGGTTGAAGAAGGTCTTACGGCTGAACAGGAATCGACGCTTCGGGACTACTACCGCATGTGAGGTCGTCGTCCAGCAAAGCGGCCGTCCCCCATGGGGCTCGGCCGCTTTGCTGTATGGGGGACTGCATCGTCTAGGTGAACAGCCCGACGATGTAGCCAACGAAGAACAGGAGTCCCAGCAGTACAAAGATGCCGATCAGCACCAGCCAAATGCGGGAAGCCGCCTTCCCGGGCGCATTTTCCTCGTGGCCCTGGGGCCCGGCTGTACTTGCCTCGCCGGGAGGGGTTTCACCTGGAGGCACGCCGCCGCCAGGCTCCAGCCCTGTGACGTTGTCCTGTTCCGGATCCGGGTTTGAGGCGCTCATGACTGCTCCTGCTCAGAAGACTGACGGGCATTCGATGCCCGCGGAGTCCATGACATGGTGATGTTTGCGCCCTCGTCAGTCTCGCTGACGAAGAGATGCAGGTCTTCGCCGTAAAGATTCTCATGTTCGACGAAGTCCCCCGCCTCGTGTGCGAGGTCAGCGAGTCGGCTGATGGCTACCGCCATTGCCCGGCCCCAGTCGTGCGGGTGCTTGCTGTCCGACTCTTCCGTGACCGAAAACTTCTTCTCCGCGCTGCCCATGGCTACTCCTCACTGCGCTCATACCGATGCCTCAGGCTCCGTGCCTGATGGCCTCCATTGATAAGCAAGCTTTGTAGTGATCCTCATCCCACACTAGCAGTCTGACTACCAGGAGTCTTTCCCAGTTCCCCGCACCACCTTCCGGGCCGCATGGCCGATGATCGAACTGTACGTGGGGTAGGCGAACTTCACGCGGGCCAGGGTGGCGACATCAGTGCCGGCCGCCATTGCCGACGCGACCGCCTGGATAACCTCCACTGCGTTCTCGCCGACAGCGTGCGCACCGAGGATAAGTTCGCGGTGCCGGTCCGTGACCAATTTCAGGAAGCCTTGCTCCCGGTCATCAATGATGGGGCGCTCCACGGCCCCATAGGGAACGACGACGACGGCGCACTCCGGGTCCCGCTCCCTCGCCGTAGCCTCGGTCAGCCCCACCCCGGCATAGTCGGGGTCCGTGAAGCCACCCTCCGGAAGCAGGTGGTGCGGCGTGGTGCGGTGCGCTCCGAGGACGGCGTTCTCCGCCGCCGTCTCACCCTCGAAGACCGCAGCCTGAACCAGCATGGACGTTCCGTTGGCATCTCCGGCAACGAATATGTGCGGGACATTGGAGCGGAGGTAGCTGTCCACCGGGATGGCCCCCCGCGTTGCGGTGACGCCGGCGGCGTCCAGACCGAGCCGGTCGATGTTCGCAGGCCAGCCGGCAGCCATGACCACCGCTCCCACCTGGGCCGACTCCACGCCATCGGTTCCCTGCCAGCGAATCTTGAGCCCGCCGTCGTCGTGCTTTTCGATACCCTCCACGCCACGGATACCGACGTCCACACGGACGCCGCGGGATCGGAAGCTTTCCGTCACGACGGTGGAGACGGCCTCGTCCTCGGTGGTGAGGATGCGCGGGGCGAGATCAAGAAGGGTGACCCGCGAGCCAAGCGCATCGAAAATGGTTGCGAGCTGTGCACCGGTGTGGCCGCCGCCGATGATCGCGACGGCTTCGGGAAGGTCCGGAAGGTCCAGCACCTCATGCGGTAGCGCGGCATGCTCGGCGCCGGGGATTGGAAGCCGGCGCGCCCTGCCGCCGACGCACAGGATGATCGAGGCGGCAGTGACGGACCGGCCCTCGATGGAGATCTCCTGCGGCCCGGTGAAGGCCGCCTCGCCCTCCAGCAGGGTGATCTTCAGCCGCTGCATGGACTCGCTGTACCCTTTTGCATCCAGCACGCGGTCCACGGTGGAACGAACCCGTCGGACCAGTTGGGGCCAGTCCACGGCCGGCTCCTGCACAACGATTCCGTACTCGCGGGCGGTGCGGACCTCCCGGTACAGCCGTGCGGTTTTTGCGAGCACCCGGGTAGGCACGCAGCCGGAGTTGACGCACGTGCCGCCGAGCCGCGCACGCTCGACGACGGCGGTGCGCGCCCCGAGTTCCGCAGCGCGGGTTGCAGCAGCCATGCCCGCCGGCCCGGCGCCGATGACCAGTACATCAAAATCCATAACGGCCTCCATGGCTGGTGTCCTGTCTTTACGTTAGGTGCCCTGCATCAGGTGGACGGCACGCCCGGAATCCGGCTCTCCCTGAACGCTTCAATGAAGAGAGCATGGTCATTCCGGACGGTCCGTGCGTAGTCGTGGGAGAAGTCGATAATGTCGTCAATGAACTCCTCCCGGCGTCCGTCGACCACCTGCATGATGGCGCGCTCGGTCTGAAAATCAACGAGGTCCTGATCGCTGTCCTCGTCGGATGCGCAATGCACCTTGGCGGTTGCGCGGCCGAGGTCCACGAGTACGGGCCCGATCTCATCCGGCTCAGTGAGGTTGTCCCAGCAGAGGTCCGCCTTGTAGGGCGAGAGCTCGTCGACGACGAAACCCACCCCGTCCACGGTGGTGTACCCGAGGAACGTGTCAGTGTGGACCTGAAGTGCCCGCTGACTGATCACCGTCCGGTGACCGTCATGGCGAAAGTAGGAGCGCACCCGCTCATCCGTGACAATCCGGCTGGGCGCGGCCGTGTTGCCCTGCTTCATGGAGATGATGATGTCGTTTTCCAGAGCCTCGTTGTACCCCTCGATGAGCACGTTGTAGGCGGGAAGGCCCGCGCTGCCGATGCCGAAGCCCGTGCTTCCGACGATGTCCTTGACGTTGTAGAAGACGTCACGGTCGGATCGCTTGCCTTCGGGAATGGTGCCGAGGTAGTCCTCGAAGGCACTTGAAACCATGGCGTGCTCGGCTTCCCCCAGGCGGCGCGTCTTGCTGTTGTTCTGGAAACGGCGCTCATGGTCTTCCACGAACGTCATCGCGTCGAGCAGGTCGGTGCGCCGGGACGCACGCGCTTCCAGCAGAACGGCATGGATGGTGCCCGAAGTGTTGCCCAGGTGAAGCGCGAAGTCATCCTGGCCGGCGTCGTCGTAATGTTTCACCTGGTCCAGGTACGCGGACAGGTAGGTGCGTGCCAGCGAGCGCACGGATTCCTCGGGGAGCGCCTTCTGCCAGCACATCAGCGCCAGCGATGTGGTGAACCGGCGCAGGTCCCAGGAGAAGTGGCCGAGGTAGGCCTCATCGAAGTCGTTGATGTCGAACGTCAGCTGTCCGGTACTGCTCATGTAGGTGCCGAAATTTTCCGCATGGAGGTCGCCGTGGATCCACACCCGACTGGTTTTGTCATCGGCCCATTCGTCAGTCATCTCCCGCATGTCCGCGTAGAAGAGGCAGGCGCTGCCACCGTAGAAGGCGAACGGATCGGCGGCCATTTTGCGGAACTTCGTGCGGAACCCATGCGGGTCCGCTTCCATGAGCGGCTTGAACGCCTCGACGAGCGTGTCGGCGATAAGCGCCTCGCGTGAATCACTGTCGGCAGTCTTGTTCACCATTTCGCCAGTCTAGGGGCGCTCCCCTCCCGGCGGAGCAAGGCGTAAGCTCGAATTATGATCACCACGGCGAGCCTTGACGCGCGCCCCCGGGTGCTGCCGGTCCTCTCCGCCGCCCTGGTCTCTGCGTCCGGTTTCATCACTTTCGCCCTGGAGCAGAGGCTGATCGGCTACCTGTTTCTTGCCGCAGCGCTTACAGTCGCGTACTTCACCGGTAAGGCGCTTTTCCGGGACCTGTTGCTGCTGGCTATCGGGTTGGTCATCATCAGCGCGGTGCCCATCACCACCGACATCAGCTTCAGCCACATGGCGATTATGGGTACGGCCATGTTCTTCGCTGTAGGGGTGCCGTATTCGCTGTCCCGGTTCGTCTTCAAGGACCATGCCATCCGCTTCCCGGTACTCACCGGCCAGAAATGGACCCGGATGGAGCGCTGGTACCTGGTTGCCGTCGTCATCATCGGTTACCTGGTGCTGCCGGTGTACATGATCCCCAGCGGGGTGTACGAAAACTGGCCGGCGGCATCGGACCCCGGAACCATCACGCGGTTATTCCTGGGGACGAACGTCCTCGGTATCTGGGATGAACTGTTCTTCATCTGTACGGCATTCACCCTGCTGCGCCGCCACCTGCCCGACTGGCAGGCCAACGTCCTCCAGGCAGTGCTATTCACATCGTTCCTGTGGGAACTGGGTTTCCACGCCTGGGGTCCGATCCTCATCTACCCGTTCGCGTTGATTCAGGCCTGGATCTTCTCGAAGACCAAGTCGCTGAGCTACATCGTGAGCGTGCACCTCTTGTTCGACTTCGTGCTCTTTCTGGTTTTGCTGCACGCCCACAACCGCGAGTGGTTCGCGATCTTCCTCTACTAGTCCCCAACAGACCGGGAGGGCAATTGGACTAACCCCCTGGGCCATCTGAGACTGTAGACGAATGGACTTTCTAGAGGCGATCACCCCCTTCCTGGCTGTCACGGGAGCGGTGTTTGCCGCCGTCGTGCTGGGGTGGATCCTTCGCCGGGTGGCAGCCCGTGCGCTCCGCAAAGTGCCGCAGATCCATGACGCCACCCGGAAGCTGCGCGCTCCGCTGCAGGTGGTGCTCGCCGTCCTCGGTGTACGGATTGCCCTCGCTGCAACCGCGCGTGACGCCGCCTGGTTTCCGCCCGCTGACTACGCGCTGGTGCTGGCACTCATCGGGTCGCTGGCATGGTTGCTGGTCACGGTGCTCTCCGTGGTGGAGATCATGGTGTTGGACTACTACGAGAATTCCAGCCGCGACAACCGGCGTGCCCGGCGGCTCAAGACCCAGATCATGCTTGCACGGCGGGTTGCTGTTGCGGTGATCATCACCCTCGCACTGGCCAGCCTTCTGCTCACCATTGACGAGGTGCGTGCGCTGGGGGCCGGGATCCTGGCCTCCGCCGGTCTCATCTCGATCGTCGCCGGCCTCGCCGTGCAGAGTTCGCTGAGCAACGTCTTCGCCGGCGTGCAGTTGGCCTTCACCGACGCAATCCGCGTGGACGACGTCGTTCTGGTCGAGGGCGAAATGGGGACGATCGAGGAGATCACCATGACCTACGTCGTGGTCCAGTCCTGGGACGAACGCCGCATCATCCTTCCCTCCACCTACTTCACCTCCACCCCGTTCGAGAACTGGACCCGCCGCCGCTCCGAACTTCTGGGAACCGTGGAGCTGGATCTTGATTGGCGCGTGCCGATCGAGAATATGCGCTCACGGTTGCGCGAGATCCTCGAGAGCTCGGAGCTGTGGGACGGTCGGACCGGGACGCTGCAGATCACCTCGGCCACCGACGGCGTGGTCCGGGCGCGGATCCTGGTGAGCGCGGCTGACAGCGGCAACCGGTGGGACCTGCAGTGCCTCGTTCGCGAAGAGATGGTCCGGTTCATCCAGACCCAGTTCCCCGACGCGCTGCCGCGCCAGCGCTGGGAGCAGGTGTCGGCGCCGTCGTCCGTTGCGCCAGTGCCCAGCCAGACCGGGAACGACGACGCCGGCTGGCCCGGTCGGGACGCCCGCCTGTTCTCCGGTTCCCCGGACGCGGAGCGCCGCCGGGAGGACTTCAGCGGTCCGAGTGAGAACGTGCTCGACGAGCGGGAATCCCGTAGGGCTTCCTGACCCACTTCCTGGCACTTCCTGACGCAGTTGATGTGAGGTGGGATACATTGGCTTCGACGGTCAGGGGAAGGGAGAATCGATGAACGGGGAGGCCTCGGGCCACCGCTTCGTCCTCGCATTGGAGGAGGGCTATGTCCGCGTCCAATGGAATGAGGGCGTGACGGTCAGTGAGCAGGATGCCCTCGAACTCCTCCGAAAGCTCGATGAAGTGAACCCGGGCCTGTGCGAGCCGATGCTGGTGATCCTCAACTCGATGGTCTCGCTCGACGCTGCGGCACTGGCGATCTTCGCCGGGCACCTGAACGTGGCGGCGCTGGCGCTCGTTGGGCCTTCAGCGGTGGATCGGCTACTCACCACCTTCTTCAACGACGTTCATCGTCCGCGATATCCCACGCGCCATTTCGCGGCGCCGGCCGCGGCAATCGACTGGCTGATGACGCCGGGACACAGCACATCTGAACCATGAGTCTGGGGAGACCGAAAATGGAATATTCAGCTGACGATCATGTGCGTTTCGCGCTGACAGATGAGGGCGGCTTTCTTCGATTGTGCTGGAATGCCGGGATAGTTCTGGACCTGAGCGACGTGCAGGCGAGCATCGCCGCCGTCGAGGCCATGTCGCCGGCGTGCAAGCGGCCGCTGCTCGTCCACATAGACCTGGTCGACGGGATCAGCGCTCCGGCGAGGGGTCTCCTGCTGGAAGAGACGTGCTCGAGCCGTACGGCCGTCCTCGGGAAGGACGAGGTGGCGCGCGTCATGACGGCGTTCAACTACCGTGCCGCAACTCCCAGCCAGTACTTCACGGATGAAGCACTGGCGGTCGGGTGGCTTACCTCCAGCAGTGCCGCCGAGCGGACCGGCTAGAGCCCGCCGAGCGCCCGCACGATGGGAACACAGGAAGCGGCGGCCCACGCCTGCGGCCTGCAGGAGGCCGGATATGGGACTGGCGGCCAGACATCGGACGCCGAGTGCCCGGAGAACAATTCGGGTAGTCGCCAGTCGAACCCTTCTGCAGCGCGCAACAGTCCGCTGGCAAGCAAGGACGCCTCCCTGGTGAAGCCGTCCTTGAGCAGTCCGTTGATAATCATGCCCGTGTCATGACTCCACACCGACCCTGCGTGGTAGCGGGTGGGCCAGAAACCGCCGTTGGTGGTGGAGACGGTGCGGATACCGTAACCGGAGAACATGGTGGGGTCCATTACTCGTTCCGCAACCGCCCGTGCTTCCTCGCCGTTCAGAATGCCGGTGCCCAGCAGATGGCCCATGTTGCTGGTGATGCCGTCAACTGCTCGCTTGGAAGAATCCAGCGCGATAGCAGGATAGGGGCCCAGTTCATCCGCACACCAAAACGCTTCCCGGAACCGTTTCTGAAGATTCGCGGCATAGAGCCTCCAGTCCTCACCGCCGCGGCGCCCGAAGGCGTCCAGAAGCGCGGCTCCGCCGATCGCTGCCTCGTAGGCGTAAGCCTGCACCTCGACGAGCGCGATCGGTCCTTCTGCGAGGGATCCATCGTGCCAGCGTATGGAATCGCCGGAGTCCTTCCAGCCCTGGTTCGCCAGTCCATGACCGCTCTCGTCCTCGTACTCGAGGAAGCCGTCGCCGTCCGAGTCACCGTGATCCCGCAACCAGACCAGTGCCGCCTCAAGCTGGTCCAACAGGCCTACGACCTGTTCATTGGGCAAGCCTGCCCGCCAGGCGTCATGCAGCAGGCAAATCCATAGGGGAGTGGCGTCGATTGTGCCGAAGTATACGGGTGGGAGGGATACGCCGGCGTCGCCCTCCGAGAAGGACAGCGTTCCGCGGCGCACCTCGTGAAGGATCTTTCCCGGTTGTTCGGCGGTCTCAGGATCAGTAGAGCCGCCCTGTCGGGAGGCGAGCGCGCGAAGCGTGCTTCCGGCCAGCGAGGTGTCGATGGGCAGGAGAAGCCGCGCCGCAATGAGCGAATCGCGACCGAACATGGTGAAGAACCACGGGGCTCCGGCCGCCAGAAAGGCATCTTCCGGCCGGTTGGCTGCGGCCATGCGGAGACCGTTGAGGTCCGAGATCGAGCGGTCCACAAGGCGCTGGAGTGACTCACCTTCGACAGTCGGAGCTGCAAGCGCTGGACCTGACGGAGCCACCATAGGAGCGCCTGCATCGGCAACAGCCAATCGCCAGGCAAGCTCGACGGCGCCGCCCGGCTCCACTCCAACCTGCCAGGTGACGGTGATGCGGCCGCCGTCGTAGGCGATCTGTGCGCCCTGTGCCTCCAGATGAGCGGTGGTGTCCTCGTCGCGCCAGCTCCACTCCGGGCCGGTCATCGTGAGGTCCGACCTACCGGGTGCGCCGGACTTCACCTGCTCCATCGGTGTGTTGTCAGCGTCGAGTACCAGCCGGACTTGCTGCTGAACGGGGAAGCTATAGGCGGACTCGAAGCGTATCCGTTCGGAGACACCCTCCGCGTCGGCGGTGCGCGTACGCGTCAGGTACATCAGGGGATCCGCTACCTGCGATTCCACCCGTACGAAGTGCAGGTAGTCGACCCGCTGGGCGGAGCGGACCTGGGTGGAGACCCAATCCGGTTCGTCGCCGTTGACGGTCAGTACCGCGGACCGGATGATGCGGTCGTCACCACAATGGATTCCTTGCGCGCCGGAGTCCCGAATCTGGCCGTGAGGGTCCGCCCATGCCTGCACGGGGGCGCTGAATACGCCGGTGAGGTTGTGGAGGAAGGGCTGTAGGTACGCCACTGGGTTCTCCTGAAGTTTCGAGGCTCGCGAGAATTAGATCGTTCAAATTTTTCATTGACAACACTATTTGAACGTTCATATTCTGTAAACGCTACATGGCGCCAAACTCAAAGGAGAAGGAAGGCATGCCGAAGGCAACTCTCGTCAGCCTCGCTGAATCCCTTGGTGTGTCCAGGCAGACCGTCTCCAATGTGATTAATGCGCCCCATCGGGTGAAGCCTGAAACCCGTGCGCGGGTGCAGCACGCTATCGCTGAGAGCGGTTACCGGCCCAGTGCGGCTGCCCGTCAGCTTCGTACGCGGCGATCCATGAATTTGGGCATCCGGATGACGCCGGTGGTCGACGGGATCAACGGGTCGATCCTGGACCGGTTCCTGCACGCACTCACCGAAGCTGCTCAAGCTCAGGGCTACAGGATTACGCTGTTCTGCGCCGAATCCGATTCCGGTGAGATCTGCCAATACGAGGAGCTGTTGAAGGTCGCTGCCTTGGACGGCTTCGTCCTCACCGGCACTCACTATGGCGATGCCCGCACTGCCTGGCTCCTTGAGCATGAAGTTCCATTCGCCGCGTTCGGCCGTCCCTGGAGCAGCGTCGAGGATCCGTTCTCCTCCAGCCACCCGTGGGTTGACGTCGACGGTGGCGCAGGCACCGAGCGGGCAACCCGAACCTTGATCGAGCAGGGCCATAGCACTGTTGGCTTCCTTGGCTGGCCCGCAGGGTCCGGTGCCGGGGATGACCGTCGCGACGGCTGGGCTCGCGCGATGCGCGCAGCCGGATTGTCCACCGCGGGCCTCGACATTCAGTCAGACGACGGCGTCCCCGCCGGGGCGCAAGGCGCCGAACATTTGTCATCCCACGGTGCGACGGCGCTGGTCTGTGCGAGCGACTCCCTCGCCCTGGGCGCATCGGCGAAACTGCGGCAGCTGCGTCCGGCACAGACCTCACCCGCGGTCATCGGGTTTGATGACACGCCTGTTGCCGCCGCCGTTGGACTTTCAAGTGTTTCCCAGCCAACGGAGGACGCGGCACGGCACATTGTTGCCGTTCTCGCCCACCAGTTGGCCGCGAGCAATTCCCCGGAAGGAGACCAGCGGCCGGCGCCGGAACAGCATCTGCTGCTCCCACCGACACTCATTCAGCGAACGCCGTACTCCTTCAGCCGTAGTACCTGACCGAACCCACAAGAAGACGCAACAACATGAGGAATCAGACAATGAAGACTGGAAATCCCCGACGCCACCTGGCCGTCGCCATCACTGCGGCATCGATGCTTGCCCTGACCGCCTGCGGAGGATCCGGCTTCTCGGAATCCGCCGAGGAAGGCGGAGACCCTGCCGAGGTAACGGACGCACCCGTCAGTGTCCTCATCGGATCGTCGGGCGACGCCGAGACCCAGGCCGTCACCGGGGCTGTTGACGCATGGGCAAGCGAGTCAGGTGTGGACGCGTCCGTCATCGCCGCCTCCGATCTCACCCAGCAGCTGAGCCAGGGCTTCGCCTCCGGCGATCCGGCCGACGTGTTCTACCTGTCCACCGACGCGTTCGCCGGATACGCTGCCAACGGATCGCTCGAGCCGTATGGGGAAGACCTTGAGAACAAGGACGACTATTATCCTGCCCTGCGCGATGCATTCACATACGAGGACCAGCTTTACTGCGCACCCAAGGACTTTTCCACCCTCGGCCTCGTCATCAACACAGCCAAGTGGGAAGAGGCGGGCCTCACGGAGGATGACATCCCCACAACCTGGGACGAACTGGCCAGCGTAGCTGAGAAGCTCACCACCGACGACACTGTTGGTCTCGGGTTCAGCCCCGAATTCCAGCGGCTCGGTGTGTTCACCGCACAGGCTGGAGGCGGACTCGTCACTGACGGCGAGGCGACGGCCGCCAGCCCGGAGAACGTTGAAGGCCTGAGCTACGTCAAGCAGCTGATGACGGACGGCGTCGCCGACTATTCCTCCAACCTCGGAGCCGGTTGGGGCGGCGAGGCCTTCGGGAAGGGCCTGGCAGCGATGGTCATCGAGGGCAACTGGATTGCCGGCGCCATGACCAACGATTTCCCGGACGTCGAGTACCAGGTCGCCGAACTCCCGGAGGGACCTGGAGGCAAAGGGACACTCCAGTTCACCAACTGCTGGGGCATCGCGGCCGACAGCGACAACATCGAGGGCGCAAAGGCGCTCGTGGAACACCTGACCTCCGCCGAGAGCCAGTTGGCGTTCGCGGAAGCGTTCGGCGTCATGCCCTCCCTGCAGTCGGTTGCTGGAGACTGGGCGGAACAGTACCCGGAATTGGAGCCTTTCATCGCCGGCGGTGAGTACGCGCAGAACCTGCCCGCACAGCAGGGTGCAGCCGATGTGTTGGGGGAACTGAACTCCCAGCTTGAGTCACTGGAGTCCTCGGATCCCCAGCAGATCCTGGAGTCGGTACAACCGCTCCTGGAATCCGTAGTCACCCAGTAACGACGCATCACACCGGGCGGCGCTCCACTGCGGGGCGTCGCCCGGGACAGCCAATGCGTTCCAGAACCGAGGTTTCCAATGCCACCCACCACCCCAGCACCCGCTTCGCAAGCGGCCGGCACAGACACCAGGCGACGCGGCGACATCCGCGGTAGGCAAGGACTTGCGGGCTGGCTCTTCATCGCTCCCGTCGTCCTCATCCTGGGGCTGTTCCTCGTGATTCCGGTTCTCATGGCCGCATGGGTGAGCATGTCGGACTGGACCGGGCGCGGCAGCCCCTTCTCCGCCAACGTCAATTTTGTCGGCGGCGAAAATTACGCCGGAATACTCGGCGGTGAGGGGCTGATCGGGCGCGATTTCGGGACCTCGATCCGGAACAACCTGTACTACGTCATCCTCGTTGTCCCGCTGCAGACAGCCCTGTCCCTGTTCCTGGCGGTACTGGTGAACCGACAGATCCTGCGGGGCAGGGGCTTCTTCCGCACCGCGTTCTACTTCCCCTCGGTGACCAGCTCGGTGGCAATTACGGTGCTGTGGCTGTTTCTCTTCAGCGCAACCGGCGTGGTGAACAAGGTCCTGTCCTTCTTCGCCATCGATGGACCCAACTGGTTCCAGGACCCGCGGGGAGTGCTGCACATCCTGCTCGGTCTGGTCGGGCTCGACCAGACGCCTGCCGGCCTCAGGGATCCGGGGTTCCTTGGCATCACCGGGTGGGACTGGCTGGCGGGACCGTCGGTGGCGATGACGGCCTTCATCCTGATGGCAATCTTCACCACCTCCGGAACGTTCATGCTGCTCTTCATTGCGGCGCTGCAGAACATCAGCGGCGAGGTGCAGGAGGCAGCCATGGTGGACGGAGCCACCGGCTGGCAGCGCTTTTGGAGCGTCACCCTTCCGATGCTGCGCCCCACCCTGTTCACCGTGCTGACCCTTGGACTGATCGGCACCTGGCAGGTCTTTGACCAGATCTACACCGGCACCCAGGGCGGACCGGCCAAGACAACGCTGACACCCGCCTATCTTTCATTCAATGCCGCCTTCGTCGACCAGCGGTGGGGAGTCGGCGCCGCGATTGCCTTCGTGCTCTTCGCCATCATCGTTGTCCTCACCCTCCTGCAACGCTGGGCGCTGCAGGAACGGGATGTCCCACGACGACGGCGGATGGTGCCTGCCGGAGTCAGCGCCGGCTCAAGTGCGGCAGCAGCCCCCGGCACCGCCGCACCCAAGGATGAAGAGCGAAGGTCCAACCGATGAGCACCGCCACAGCACCGGCTCCGGCACACGCGAGCCACCATCGTCCCCGGTCCGATGGCCGGCGAAAGGCCGTCCGCGGGGCGTGGATTGCGTACCTCGTCCTGATTGCGCTCGCAATCATCTACATCTTCCCGTTCCTGGTGCAGGTGGCAACCTCCTTCAAGACCGAGCCGGAAGCCGCGCAGAACCCACTGGGTATTGTTCCGCAGAACTGGACTGTCGCCGCCTACGAGGCGCTCTTCGCGAACTCTGACTTCCCGCTGTGGGGAATGAACTCGTTCATCGTGACCGTGTTCGTGACGCTCGGCAGGGTGTTCTTCAACTCGCTCGCCGGCTACGCCCTGGCACGTATCCCGTTCCGCGGCCGTGGTCTGGTGTTTGCCCTCCTGGTCGCGGTGATGGCGGTTCCCGGCGTCGTGCTGCTTATTCCGAAGTTCCTGGTGATCAACCAATTGGGTATGTACGACTCCTACACCGGCATGATTCTGCCGCTCCTGGCCGATGCAGCGGGCGTCTTCATCATGAAGAACTTTTTCGAGTCCATCCCCGTCAGCGTGGAGGAGCAGGCGCGGATCGACGGCGCAGGAACCTTTCGCACATTCTGGTCCGTGGTGCTGCCTATGGCGCGGCCCGCGGTCATGACAATTGTGATCCTGTCCTTCCAGGGTTCCTGGAACGAGCTTAACCACTTCATCATCTCCACCCAGGACCCCGGACTGACCACACTGACCAAGGGTGTTGCGCAGCTGGCGTCCGGGGCCCTGAGCCAGGGAACGCAATATCCGCTCAAGCTCGCCGCGGCTGCCCTCATGACCGTTCCGGTGGCGATCGTGTTCTTCGTCTTCCAGAAGCGGATCATGAACGCTTCGGCAGGCGCGGTGAAGGAGTAAACGGCGGCGGAGGCGTCAGCGGCCGGGACGCAGGCTGGGGGAGCCGGTGTTCCCTTCGCCCTCAGCCATGCCGTCGAGCACCTGCCGGATGGCATCCACCGAGGTGTACTTCGGCTCCCAGCCCAGGACGGTACGGGCATGATCGGTGTTCATGACCGGCGCCTGGGAAGCCATGTCGATCCAGCCCGGGTCCGAAGCCTGTAACCGGAGCCGCCACGTGGCCGCGACGAGCGCGCGTAGGACAGGCACCGGTAGGTCGAACACACGTTTCGCTCCGAGGATCCCGGCCACGATCGCCGGTGTGAGAACAGGATCCGCGGCGACATTGAACGCCCCGGATGCCCGATGCTTGACCGCCAACCAATAGGCGTCTGCAACGTCTTCCACATGGAGCGCCTGGAACACGAACCTGGAGGGAATCGGCAGCACCTGCAGCATGCCCAGGCGCCGAACGAGTCCTTTCGGAACCAGCGAGCCCAGGAAGTACCGGCCGATCTGGCTGCCCGCCTCGGTGTTGAAACTCAGGCCGGGGCGAAGCCTTGCCACCGGGATTTCGGGATACTTCTCCTCGAACTCATCGAGCAGGTCTTCCTGGATGGCCTTGTGCCGGCCGTAGTGTGACGTGGGAATACCCCCGGTAGGCCACGTCTCAGTGACGCGTTCGCTCTTTGGCGCAGGGCTGTATGCCGCAACGGAGGACGCACAGACGAAGTGCCGCACACCGGCGTCGGCAGCTGCGCGGAGTGCATTCCGGGTGCCGGTCACGTTGGTTCGGTACAGGGTGTCCTCATCCCGATTCGGCTGGATTGCCCAGACAAGATGTACGACGGCGTCAGCCCCCTGGAGCGCCGCGGTGAGGCTTTCCCGACCGGCGTCAGTGCCGACGTCGGCCGTGTGCCACTCGACACCGCTGTACGGTGCGTGGTCCCTGGACGGCTCGCGGCGGGAGATCCCCACCAGCTCGATGGCAGGATTCTCATCGCGGGCCTGCTGGAGACGGCGGAGAAGCGCCGTTCCCACGTTGCCGGTCGCTCCGATAACAGCAATGCGCATGTGGAACCCCTCAATCGTTGCGGAGACGTGAAAACCACACTAAACGCTCGACTACTTATTGCAATAGTAAGTATCCTTATGGTTCGGTTGGGGAAGGCAAATCGAACCGGAGGTAGAAACGTGGCCACTAAAGATCCAGCGAAGGCGGATTCTGCGGAGGAAGCAACGCAGGCGAAGGGAGCCTCAAGCCCGGAACCGGATGACTCCCGGAAGCCGGATGCCCCTACCGACCTCGACAAACCGGCCTGGGGTTACGTCTTCAAGCGGACGTTGAACGAGTTCGGCAAGGACCAATGTACTGATATTGCAGCTGCCCTGACCTTCTTCGCGGTCCTGGCCATTTTTCCCGCGCTGTTGGCCCTCGTATCAATTCTCGGACTCTTCGGGCAGGCACAGGCAACCACTGACACCGTGCTCAACATCGTCTCCAACATCGCGCCGGAGGCCGCGAACACCATCGGGCCGACGGTTGAGCAGTTGGCCTCTTCAGAAGCAGCCGGCCTGACATTCGTCATCGGCCTACTCGGCGCTCTCTGGTCCGCCTCCGGGTACGTCACCGCGTTCTCCCGTGCCATGAACCGGGTCTACGAGGTCGAGGAGGGGCGTCCCTTCTGGAAGCTGCGTCCGATCATGCTCGGGATCACCATCGTCGTGCTGCTTCTGGTGGTGGTGATGGCGCTGCTGTTGATCCTGTCCGGGCCGGTGGCAGAAGCGATCGGCGGAGTAATCGGTCTCGGCCCAACTGCACTGACCGTCTGGAACATCGCCAAATGGCCGGTCCTGGTAGCCTTTGCGGTCCTGACCGTCGCGGTCCTGTACTACGCGACACCCAATGTGCAGCAGCCCAAGTTCAAGTGGGTCAGTATCGGCTCAATAATTGCGCTGCTGGTTCTTGCCATCACAACGGTGGCTTTCTCCTTCTACATCGCGAACTTCGGCAACTATCAGCAGACCTACGGCGCTATTGCCGGCGTCATCATCTTCCTGCTGTGGCTGTATCTGGCGAATCTTTCCCTGCTCTTCGGGGCGGAAGTCGACGCCGAACTCGAACGTGGCCGTGAGTTGCAGGCGGGCATCGAGGCAGAAGAAACCGTGCAGTTGCCCCCTCGTGACACCAAGGGCGCCCAGAAGAAGCGCGACAAGCAGATCGAACTTGTAGACGACGGCCGCGAACTCCGTCAGAAGTACGGTCGCGATCATGACTCCAGGGAGAGAAGCAAATCATGACCCACATCGCTGACATGATCATCGCCCACCCGCGCCCCTCCGGGCAGGTGCAGGCGGGAGACCTCGCTGCCACCATCGAGGCGTGCCTGGACTGCGTTGCCACCTGCGGAAGCTGCGCGGACGCCTGCCTCGGTGAGGAGGGCATCGAGGAGCTCCGGCACTGCATCCGGACGAACCAGGATTGCGCTGACATCTGTTTGGCCACTGTCAGGATGCTTCAGCGCCAGGGCGGGCATCACCCCGCGGTCCTTGCGCCGTTGCTCGAGGCCTGTCTACAGGCCTGCCGGAATTGTGCGGAGGAATGCGAGCGTCACGCCTCCATGCATGATCACTGCAGGATCTGCGCCGAAGCCTGCCGCCGCTGCGAAGCAGCCTGCACTGCTCTGCTCGCATCGCTAGGGAAGTAGTCGCTGCAGGATTGAAGGCATCCGACCGCCTGCGCTCAACGAACTCCGGTCATGACCGGCAGCCAACCACTTAGGGTGAAATCATGAGCCAATCCGACCACAGCACCAAGGGTGCCTACGTGGACTCCGGCAAGGAGTTCAAGCGCGACACCCAGTACATTGAAACGCGGATCAGGCGCGACGGCGCGGACGGCTTCCCCGTGGAGCCGGGGCGTTACCGTCTCGTCGCCGCTCGGGCATGCCCCTGGGCTAACAGGGCGATCATCGTTCGCCGGCTCCTGGGACTGGAGGAGGCTATCTCCATGGGTACCCCCGGGCCTACCCATGACAAGCGGTCCTGGACCTTCGACCTCGATCCCGGCGGCAAAGACCCTGTGCTCGGGATCGAACGGCTCCAGGAGGCGTACTTCAAGCGTGATCCGAACTACCCCCGCGGTATCACCGTGCCGGCGATCGTCGACGTGAACAGCGGGGCAGTCGTCACGAACAACTTCCCGCAGATCACGCTCGACTTCTCCACGGAGTGGAAGGAGCACCACCGGGAGGGTGCCCCCGACCTCTACCCGGAGGACCTGCGGGAGGAAATCGACTCCGTCAACAAGCGTGTATTCACGGAGGTCAACAACGGGGTCTACCGCTGCGGTTTCGCGGGCTCGCAGGAAGCGTACAACGACGCCTATGATCGACTCTTCACCGCCCTGGACTGGCTCGAGGAGAGGCTGACCAACCGGCGGTACCTGATGGGTGATTCGATCACAGAAGCGGATGTGCGGCTCTTTACGACGCTGGCACGCTTCGACCCGGTGTACCACGGGCACTTCAAGTGCAACCGGAACAAGCTCACCGAGATGCCGGCGCTGTGGGGGTATGCGCGGGATCTCTTCCAAACCCCCGGCTTCGGCGACACGATCGACTTCGACCAGATCAAGAAGCACTATTACATCGTCCACGAGGACATCAACCCCACACAGATCGTGCCGAAGGGTCCCTCGCTGGAGAACTGGCGCACCGAACACCAGCGCGAACGCCTCGGAGGAAGTCCTTTCGGGCGCGGAACTGCGCCGACCGCGGCGGCGTAACGGGAAATTCTGTACAGCTCCGGCCGGTTCAACAGCGACATGGTCTGGCCGGAGCTGCACCATGATTTGGCAGGATTTCGAAATAGCGAACAGAATCGTTTCCTAATGCTGCCATGCATAGGCTAGCCTTACTTGAGTCCGTCCCGGCGACTGTCCGGCGACTTCAGGTGTTGGCTCAAGGAGGCATGCATGGCACTCGATGCGCCCGCCTCTCCGTTGGACCTGCGGACGCAGCGCGCACCGAAACGTCCCGCCGCTCGAGGTCTGAAACTGGCCGCCGCAATCCTTGTGCTCGTTTTCGCGTGCGGGGCGTCCCTGGCAATCGGAGCCCGCCCCATCGGTGTGGAAACCCTGGTGCAGGCCCTGACCGCACTGGACCCGGCTAACGGGGACCACGCCGTCGTACTCTCGCGCATCCCGCGGACCATCGTCGGCCTGCTCGCCGGAGCCGCCCTCGGCCTGGCCGGAGCCGCCATGCAGGGTGTCGCCCGGAACCCCCTCGCGGATCCGGGAATCCTCGGCATCAATTCCGGTGCGGCACTCGCCGTGGTGATCGGTATCTTCGTCTTCGGCGTCACTAACTTCACCGGGTACATCTGGTTCGCCTTCCTCGGAGCAACCGCCGCCGCGGTGCTGGTCTATGCCGTTGCCAGCCTCGGGCGCGACGGCGCTACTCCCGTGAAGCTCGCACTCGCCGGCGCAGCACTCTCCGCCGGCATGGTCTCGCTGCTGAATGCGGTGCTGGTTTCCAGTCAGCAGACGTTCGATACCTTCAGGTTCTGGCAGGTAGGCTCCGTAGCCGGCCGCGGCTGGGACGTGATCATGCCGGTGCTGCCGTTCCTCGCCTTCGGATTTGCCCTGACCCTGCTCACCGGCAAGGTGCTCAACAGCCTGTCCCTCGGTGATGACCTGGCCCGCGGACTGGGCCAGAACGTCACGCTCGCCCGCGCGCTCACGGCGCTGGGCGTCGTCGTGCTCTGTGGTGCGGCGACAGCAGCTGCCGGCCCCATCGGCTTCATTGGCCTGGTCATTCCGCACGTCGTGCGTGCGTTCACGGGCCCCGACTACCGGTGGATCCTTCCCTTCTCCATGGTGCTCGCGCCGGTCCTGCTGCTGGCCGCCGATATCCTCGGACGCATCATCCTCCCGCCCGGTGAGGTACAGGTCGGCATCCTCACCGCAATCATCGGAGCCCCCGTATTCATCTGGCTGGTGCGGCGCCGCAAGATGGCTGAACTATGAGCCTCGCAGTCCGTCCCACACCCGAGGAGCGCGCCGGTGGTGAGGGCACAGGTCTCCCTCAACGCCACCATCTCCGCACCCGGCGGGCCGTGAAGATCGGCGCGCTGGCCTTCCTTGTGGTCGTGCTCAGCGCTGTCACGCTCCTGCTGGGCCGCTACACCGTGACCATCCCCGACTTCTTCCGCATCGTGGCGGGCGCCGACATCCCGGGGGCCAGCTTCATCGTGATGGAGAACCGGATTCCCCGCGTCCTGATCGGGGTCATGATCGGTGCAGCCTTCGGCGTTGCCGGGGCGGTGTTCCAGACCATGCTCCGCAACCCGCTTGCCAGCCCCGACATTATCGGCATCAGTTACGGCGCCAGCGCGGCTGCCGTTTTCGCGATCGCGTTCCTCGGTGCATCCGGCCTTGTCCTCTCGGGCTTCGCCATGGGCGGTGCCCTGGTGATTGCGCTGGCCATCTACTTCATTTCCCGGCGGGGTTCAGTGGCCGGGTACCGGCTCATCCTGGTCGGCATCGGGTTCGCCGCGGTCCTGCAGTCCGTGGTCAGCTTCCTCCTCACCCGCACCGACATCACCGTTGCAACTGATGCCCTCGCCTGGCTGAACGGTTCGCTCAACTCGAGCAACTGGGAGCGGGTGAGCATACTGTTCGTTGCGCTGGTGGTGCTGGCGCCCGCCGTCGTCGTACTGTCCCGTTCGCTGCGCGGGCTGGAACTGGGCGATGACGCCGCCGCCGGACTTGGCGTGAGCGTCGAACGGTCGCGGCTGGCGCTGATCGTCACCGGAGTGCTCCTCGCCGCGGTCGCGACTGCGGCTGCCGGACCTGTCTCCTTCATCGCTTTCCTCTCCGGCCCGATCGCCAGGCGCTTTCTCGGCGGGTACCGCCCGCTGGTGACTGCGGCGCTGGTCGGAGCGGTCATTGTCCTGGCAGCGGATTTCGTGGGCGCGAACCTGATTCCAGGAGTTTCCCTGCCGGTCGGAGTGATCACGGGCGTCCTCGGCGCCCCATTCCTCCTCTGGCTTCTTGCCACATCCAACCGATCAGGCCAGGGAGGCTGACATGAGGTTGAACGCCAAAGACCTGACGCTCGCATACGACAACCGGCCGGTGGTCGAGGACCTCACGGTTGAACTGCCGGCGGGCAAGGTCACGGTCATCGTCGGGGCGAACGCCTGCGGCAAGTCCACCCTGCTCCGCGGGCTGGCGCGTTTGCTGAAGCCCGCGGCGGGAACAGTGCTGCTGGACGGCAAGGACATCCACTCACTGTCCACCCGCGCGGTGGCGAAAACCCTCGGGCTGCTCCCGCAGACCCCGGTGGCCCCGGACGGAATCGCCGTCGTGGACCTCGTGGGCCGTGGCCGTTACCCCCACCAGGGCTGGTTCCGCCAGTGGAACCACGACGACGACGCGGCCGTTGCCTCCGCCTTGCGGGTCACCGACACGCTGGAACTCGCAGACCGTAACGTCGACGAGCTCTCCGGCGGCCAGCGGCAGCGCGTCTGGATAGCCATGGCGCTGGCGCAGCAGACCGACATCCTGCTCCTGGATGAGCCGACCACCTTCCTCGACGTGGCCCACCAGGTGGAAGTCCTCGACCTCATCACCGATCTGAACCGTACGGCGGGCACCACCGTCGCGATCGTCCTGCATGACCTGAACCTCGCTGCGCGGTACGCGGACCACCTCATCGCCATGAAGGGTGGCCGCATCGTCGCCGAGGGCTCACCGTCGAAGGTGGTTACTGCGGAGACGGTCGCCGATGTCTTCGGTCTTCAATCCCACGTCATCCCGGATCCCGTTTCAGGCACGCCGATGGTAGTGCCGATCGGGCGGCATCACGCCGCTCCCCGCAACGTAAGCGCAAAGACCACACGGGAGGGCATCCCGGGTTTTTTAGCGAACCCGCAGGACGGGCTACCCGCACCGGCAATGGAGGCAGCATCGTGACAGAAGGCAGCACAACGCATCGGGTCCCAAGGACGAGATCGAAGTCAAGGCAAGATGCAGGACAAATTACAACCCCGCGAGCGGCCGGGCGTGCGGGCGCGCTGTCTGCCGTGTCCGCGATCCGCGCGTTCAACGTCGTGGTCAGCCGCGTGGAGCCGGTCAGCCCGAATTTCCGGCGCATTACGTTCGGCGGCGCGTGCCTTTCCGACTTCGGCGTCCAGGGTTCCACCCTGGATCTCCGCATCAAGGTGATGATCCCGCCGGCCGGCGGCGAGTGCGCCGACCTCGGCGCTCTCATGGACGGCGCGGGCAGCGGGTGGTACCAGCAATGGCTTTCCCTCGAGCCCGCCGAACGCGGGCACATGCGTACCTACACGGTCCGCGAATCACGCTGCGACCTGGAAGTTCCCGAGCTCGATGTCGACTTCGTGATGCACTTCGACGCGGACGGGAAGGGCGGCCCCGCCTCGCAGTGGGCCGCATCGGCCGAGCCGGGCGACCGCGTCTGGCTGATCGGGCCGAACATCCATGCCGCAACCTGCTCCACCGCCGGCGCGTACGGCGGCATCGAGTGGCGTCCGGGACTGGCCCAGAACGTTCTGCTCGCGGGCGATGAGACTGCCGTTCCGGCGATCAGCGCCATCCTCGAATCCCTCCCGGAACACATCAGCGGCCATGCATTCCTGGAGGTCCCGGATGCATCGGACTGCCAGGACATCCGGACCCGGTCCGGCGTCGGGATCAGCTGGCTGGTGCGCGGCGGCCGTCCGCACGGCGAACTGCTCGATGCGGCAGTCCGGCAGGCGGTCAGGGTCCCTGGTTGGGTATCCCTGGCGGCGCCCTTCCGCGTGAGCCTGGGCTCGGACACACCCTCAGGACAGGCGCTTGCCGCGGCAGCCTGTGCGGGAGGTCCTGAACGGGCAGCCGGGCCCGAGCCGGAAGATATCGACATCGACAAGAACATCCTCTGGGAGACGCCCCAGTTGCTGGATCCCGCGGCCCTTGATGGCTCGCTGAACCCGGACAAGCCCTCGGGTGCGCTGCCCTTCTACGCCTGGATTGCCGGGGAAGCCGCGGTGGTCCGGGGATTACGCCGTTACCTGGTGCGGGACGTCGGCATAGACCGCAAGCAGGTCGCCTTCATGGGGTACTGGCGCCGGGGTAAAGCCGAACTCGCATAACACGCAGCCATACGATCCTTGGGATTGGCGCATAACGAAATTGTAACTTTCGGCCGGATGCCGTAGCGTTGAATCAGGTCATCCGTATCATCGTGGCCGCCGGACTGTACGCCTAGCCCTGTCACCTGTCCGGTTCCCGTTCATTTCGAAGACAGGGGCGGAGAACCCAATCCTGGGCAGTCGGTCTGCTGCCTTTGGGGTGAAGCCTGCACAGTCCTTGACCCGCCCTGGCGCGGCTATCGAGGTAAGGCCGAGTGACTCTTGCTCGAACCCGACAGCTAACTTCGCCGGCGTCAAGAGAGGCAATCCCTTGTCCCAGCAAGATTCCGTGGGCACCCCTGTGCCTGTTTTGTCCGGTCACCGTTCATCCCCATCAACCGCCGAAAGCCTGACCCGCAGGGACGCGCGCCTTCATGAACGCTCCCAGCGTCGCGTCCGCGTATTCCTTTGCGCTGGTGGAGCCTTGGCTGCGTCAGCGTTTGCATTGACGCTGGCAGGGCCGCCGGCGCTCACCGAAGCAGGGCTGATGAGGGTGAGCGAGACGCAGAGCGTCACTGCGCCTGAGGATGTCGCGGTGGATTTCAGCCGCGAACCGGTTGCACCGTCGTCCGCAAGTGACGTACCGGCTGAGGAGAGCAAAGTTTCGACGCTGTCCGCGGGCGAAATCACTGTCGCGAACGCCGAAGCGCCCAAGAAGCCGGTAGAAAAGCCTGCCGAGGAGCCATCGCTCGGTGCACCGGTGAGCGAAGTTTCGGTGGCTTCCCCTTACGGCAACCGGGTCAACCCGATGACCGGGTACGGCGAGGAAATGCACACAGGTACGGACTTCGCCGGCGCCTGCGGCACGCCGGTACTCGCCGCCGACTCAGGCACCGTGACCGAGTCCGGGTGGCACCCCTATGGCGGGGGCCAGCGCATTGTGATCGACCACGGCGGGGGACTGCAGACCACCTACAACCACCTCGCCTCATTGGGCGTCACCGTTGGTGAGAAAATTGACCGCGCAGACGCTATCGGCGCAGTTGGCACTACTGGCAACTCCACCGGCTGCCATCTGCATTTCGAAGTGCTCGTCGATGGGAAGACAGTCGACCCGAGCGGCCGCCTCTAGCGCCTACGGCACGGGGTTCGTGAGGATCGCCGGGTCCTTCTTGCCGTACGGCATCCGCAGCTTCAGCGAATTCGGCTCAACCCGGAAGGACATGTGAGTGCCCTTGCCGAGGGGGTCGCCGTCGAGCTCGATCTCCAGCGGAGTGTCAGACTCCACCTCAGCGGCCTTGCATTGGTAATACTCCACCGATGGGTCCTTGCCCTTGCCCCGCGCCAGGAGCTTGCCGACGACAGCGAACCACCCGAGCTTGCCGCGCGGCGCGATGGTCATGATGTCCAGCAGTCCGTCGTTGAGCTTGGCGCCCGGGAAGATCTCCAGGCCGCCCATTATCTTTCCGCAGTTGCCGCCCATGACGCTGCGCAGGCGGCGGGTGACCCGCTTGCCGCCGTCGATCGAAATATGAACCTTGGAGGGCTTGCCCGGGAGGTTCCGGATGCCGGCGTCGACGTATGCAAGCCAGCCCACCTTGTCCTTGAGGTCGTCGCGCGTGTCAGCCATCACCGAAGCGTCGAAGCCAAGCCCGGCCATCACCAGGAAAACATGCGCGTCCTGCGCCCGGTCCACGTTCACATGCACCACGTCGATGAACCGTTCGGTGCCACCGAGCGCCGCTTCGACGGCTCCCCGGGGGTCATCGACGTCGATATCGAGGTTCCGCGCGAGCAGGTTGCCTGTGCCCAGCGGCAGCAGGCCGAGTGCCGTCGTCGTGCCTGCCAGTTCCTCCGCCACGCACCGTACGGTGCCGTCACCGCCTGCCGCGATGACGACGTCGACCCCTTCCCTGAGAGCCTCCTGCGCCTGGCCGTGCCCCGGATCGTCCTCGGTGGTCTCGAGGAAGAGGGGTTCCTGCCACCCCTTCTCGAGGCTCAGCTCCGTGACGATTGCGCGGATATCCTCGTCGGTTGGCTTGACCGGGTTGAGGATCAGGGCTGCGCGCTTTGTCCGCGATTCCGACTGCGTTTCGGCCCGCGTTTCAGTCTCGGTGTCCGGCAAGGAAGCCATGCGTATTCTCCTGACGAGAGTGGTTGTAATCGAGCTTAGCGTCTGCCCTCGCCGGGTGTGCGGAGAGTTTTACGGGACTATGCTGGGTGGGCAAAACCAGAAGGAGGAGCCATGACACAGGACCAGTCCAGCGCAGGCGAGGGCAACGGGCCGGAAGAGGACACCGAGGGCAACGCCCTGAGCGGATCTCCCACGTTCCCCAACCCGTCCACGGCCCGTCCGACCGGTGACACCACTGGGTTCAACGGCTCGTACACAGAGACCGAGCATCACACCCAGCACGAATACGACGCCGAGCACCAGCGGAACGAGGGTGACTCCACCCCTGGTTCCGACGGGGAGGACTGACACTCTTGGGTACTGAGTCTCCGGGCACTGAATTCGCCCATCGATATGTCGCCCTTGGCGATTCCTTCACCGAGGGTGTGGGGGATTGGGATCCGCAAAGTCCCAACGGGGTGCGCGGCTGGGCTGACCGCGTCGCCGAGCAGCTGGTCCTCGCCGACCCTTCCTGGGGCTACGCGAATCTGGCCATCCGAGGCCGGAAAATGCGGCAGATCCTCTCCGAACAGGTCGATGCGGCGCTTGCCCTGAAACCGACCCTGGTAACCATCTACGCAGGAGCCAACGACATCCTGCGGCCCTCCATTGATCTGGACGCGCTGCTCGCAGAGTACGACGCCGGCATCGCCCGCCTGCGGAACAGCGGTGCTGCTGTGGTCCTCTTCACCGGGTTCGACTCGTCGAAATCGGCCGTCTTCGGCAAGACGCGCGGGCGCACAGCCATCTACAACGAACTCGTCCGCGAAATCGCGGACCGCCACGATGCCGAGCTGGCCGACTACTGGCGGATGCGGGAGTTCCAGAACTGGGGCTACTGGGACGTCGACCGGATGCATATGTCCGCTGCCGGGCATACGCTCATGGCGGTTCGGGTTCTGGAAGTCCTGAAGTCCGCCCACAGCATCGAACTGCCCGAACTTGAGGCCCGCCCGGCTGCATCGAGGCTTGTGCAACTTCGCAAAGATGCCCTGTGGGCTCGCGACTACCTTGGACCGTGGGTGGGCAGACGGCTACGCAGGCAGTCATCCGGGGACGCGTTCACCGCAAAGTACCCCGAACTGACCCACCCGGTCCGGACACAGCAGACAACGTCCCCGTGAGAGCCGGTCGTCTGCGAGAATGATCGTCATGACTGGCGCGCGGTGGTTGAATCCGGCCGAAAGACAAGCGTGGCTTGCCCTCTATGCAGTAGCTACGATGCTGCCGGGGACGCTGGACGCCAATCTGAACAAGCGTGCCAAGATCACCCTGTTTGACTACCACGTCCTCGCGATGCTCTCGGAGGCCGAGGACCGGACGCTTCCCATGAGTGAGCTCGCCGGCCGGTCAAACGCTTCGCTCTCGCGGTTGAGTCACGTGGTCACCAAGCTGGAGACCCGCGGGTGGGTACAGCGGAGCCAGAGCACCAGGGACCTCCGGGTCACCACCGCTTCCATTACCCCGGACGGCCTCGACAACCTCCAGTCACTCGCCGTCGAGCATGTGGAGCATGTCCGGGAGCTGGTTTTTCAGGGACTCGATGAGCAGGACATCGCCGACCTTGAACGGGTGGGCAAGAAGATCCTGGCCCGGCTTGATGACGGGCACTGGATCCTGAAGCAGTCGCAGCCGGCGGGTTCGGTGTGACCAAGCCGTCCGTGCTGGCGCTGATTCTGGCCGGAGGTACAGGCGGACGGCTCGGTGCGCTCACAGACAGGAAAGCCAAGCCCGTTGTGCCGGTGGGCGGAACGTACCGCCTTATCGATGTCCCGCTCTCGAACCTCCACCACAGCCACATCTCGGATGTCTGGGTGGTGGAGCAGTACCAGCCCAAATCGATCAATGACCATCTGGCCAACGGCCGTCCCTGGGACCTCGACCGCACCAACGGCGGACTGCGGCTGTTGCCGCCTTTCCAAGGGGAGCACGGCGAAGGCTTCGCGGTAGGCAACGCGGACGGCCTGTACCGGCAGGCGGACTTCATCCGTCAGTTCGATCCGGATCTGGTCCTCGTCCTCAGCGCCGACCACCTCTATCAGCTCGACTACCGCGACGTCCTCGAGACCCATCAGGACACCGGTGCGGTACTCACCATGGTGACCAAACAGTTCGACGGCGATGCCTCCCAACACGGTGTCGTGGAGGTGGAAGGCGGCCTGGTGACCGCTTTCGAATACAAGCCCGAAAAACCCCGCACCGATGTGGTGGCGGCGGAGATTTTCCTCTACTCCACCGATGTCCTGCTGGCCACGCTTGAGGAACTGCATGAAAAGGAGGGCGAGCTGGAGGATTACGGGGACCAACTGATCCCGTACCTGGTCGAAAACTGCACCGTCGCAGAGCACCGGCTCGATTCCTATTGGCTGGACCTCGGCACACCGAAGAACTATTACCGCGCGCATATGGACCTCCTGGCAGGGAACGGCCTGGCTTTCGACGATCCCGCATGGCCGATCCTCAGCGCCAGTCCCCGCAGGCTGCCCGCCTTCATCGAGGACACTGCGCGGATCGGGTCCAGTCTTATCTCTCCGGGCGCCCGCATCGCAGGATCCGTCACGCACAGCGTGATAGGACCTGACGCAGTGGTGGAGGAGGGCGCCGTCGTCGAGCATTCAGTGGTGCTTGACCGGGTTCGCGTCCCTGCAGGTACGGTGCTGCGTTGGGCGGTCGTGGACACCGGCGCCCACCTCAGTCCCGGTGAGATCGGCGAAACCGACGTTGTCACGGTCGTTGACGCCAACGGTGAGGCCTCGCATCCTGACGAGTCGAGCGGCAGCTGAGCGCCCCGCGATTGGTCTTAAAGCGGGCCGCCTCCTAGAATGGAAAGGCATCAGGTGGCGGAGCGTGCGCAATTGCTCCGGTTCTCGGAACTTCTTCTCGTCCGAGGTCCGGTAGTTAGGGGCTCAGGTTGCGCAAAAAACGCGAACATCCGACGGCCATTTCGGCCGTCATCACGGTGACGCCCCTGAACGCATTCCATGGCAGGTAGCACTGGCTGTTTCCTGTTTCATTCAATCTTTGGAGGATCGTCATGGCAGCTCACTGCCAAGTGACTGGGGCCGAGCCGGGCTTCGGGCACAGCATCTCGCACTCGCACCGGCGCACCAAGCGCAGGTTTGACCCGAACATTCAGAAGAAGCGCTACTGGGTTCCGTCCCTGCGCCGTAACGTAACGCTGCAGGTATCCGCCCGCGGCATCAAGACCATCGACGTCCGCGGTATCGACGCCGTCGTCGCTGAGATCCAGGCTCGGGGAGTGAAGCTCTAATGGCAAAGGACAAAGACGTACGTCCGATCATCAAGCTGAAGTCCACGGCCGGCACCGGGTACACCTACGTGACCCGCAAGAACCGCCGGAACGACCCGGACCGCATGGTTCTGATGAAGTATGACCCCAAAATTCGCAAGCACGTCGAATTCCGAGAGGAGCGCTAAACATGGCTAAGAAGTCAAAGATTGCTCGTAACGAGCAGCGCAAGGTCATTGTTGAGCGCTACGCGGCCAAGCGCCTCGAGCTCAAGAAGACGCTTGTTGATGAAAACGCAACGGATGAGGCTCGTGAGGCTGCACGCCTCGGCCTGCAGAAGCTGCCCCGCAACGCTTCGCCGGTTCGCCTGCGTAACCGCGACCAGATCGACGGGCGCCCCCGCGGCACCCTCCAGAAGTTCGGTATCTCGCGCGTTCGCTTCCGCGAGATGGCGCACCGCGGCGAGCTGCCCGGCGTGACCAAGTCCAGCTGGTAGATGCCTGCGGCTGAGACACCTCAGTGAACTGAGATCAGGACGGTGACCATGCGGTCGCCGTCCTGATCGTTTTAATGCCACCGGTACGTACCCGGGCCGCTTCCAGCTGGGAAATAGGGCTGAATTCCGCTAAATACCGGGCAAAAACGCGCCAATCTGCGGGACTTTGCGGTTGAAGCTGATAGGTTTTCCTCCAGAAGCTTCGCCAGCACGGTGAGGTTCTGAATAATCCGCACAAGTCCAGGAGGACACACATTGGCTAAGAAAGAGACCAAGAACCGCAGCGAACTGGTGGCCGAGGTAGCAGCAAAGGCTGACACCAGCCAGACTGCCGTGAACAGCGTGCTGGATGCCCTGTTCGACGTTCTCGCTTCCTCCGCCAAGAACGACGTCAAGGTCACCATCCCAGGCTGGCTGGCAGTCGAGCGCACCGAGCGTGCAGCACGCACCGGCCGCAACCCCCAGACGGGCGAGACCATCGAGATTGCAGCAGGCAGCAGCGTCAAGCTCACCGCCGGCTCCAAGCTCAAGGCTGCCGTCAAGTAGGTCAGCTGATTCGGGGACTGCCACCACCTGCGTGGCAGTCCCCGTTTTTGTTAAGCCGGGCACCGGGGCAGGCCCGTGCGGAAGGCCACGTTAGTTGGTCGTTGTTCTACTGCGGGTAGACAATGGAGAGCGTGGCCACAACAACAAACCAGTCGAAGCCCGGCAGCGCGGGTGCCACCGGCCAGGCCCGGGTCAGGCCGGGCTGGCTGATTGCCGCGGGTATCACCGTCCTTGTCGCGGTGGTCCTCGCCCTCGCCTTCTCCGGAGCAGCCGCGCCACGCCAGCTGAGCGACCCCGGCGTCCTCACCCGGTGGGGCCTGCCCGTGTCCAAGGCGGTCCACAACATCTCGGTTGCCGCCGTCATCGGTTCTCTCGTCTTCGCGGTGGTGATCCTGCCGCGGCACGCCCGTTCGCGCAACGGATCCCGCCGCTCCGGCACGGGCACCGCCGACTCGGAGGCGGAAGAGACTCCCGCGTTCTCAAGGGTGATGGCGCTTGCGTCCTGGGCCGCCGTCGCCTGGACCCTCGCCGCCCTCGCCGTCCTTGTACTGACCTACTCCGACGCTGCAGGCCTGCCGCTCAGCGGTGACCCCGCCTACACCCAGGGCCTGGCTTCCTACCTCACCGACTTCGATACCGGCCGGGCATGGCTGTCCACCACGATGATCGCCGCCGTCGTGGCCACCATGACCTTCGGCGCCCGCTCCAGCATGTGGTTGGCCCTCACACTCGTGCTCTCGCTCGGCGGCGTGCTGCCGATGGCACTGATCGGCCACTCCGCGAGCGGCGATGACCACAATGCCGCGGTCAGCTCCATCCTGCTGCACCTGATAGGCGTCTGCCTCTGGGTGGGCGGGATCATTGTGCTCGCGGTGATCAGCGGGAAGCTGGGAACACAGACCACGGCAGTTTTGAAGCGCTTCTCCGCACTCGCAGGCTTCGCATTCGCGCTGGTTTTTCTCTCCGGCATCATCAACGCGAGCCTGCGCATCGGCAGCCTCTCGCAACTGGGCTCCGAGTGGGGCCTGCTGGTGACCTTCAAGGCAATCGCCACGATCCTCCTCGGCGGTATCGGCCTCATGCACCGGCAGTGGATTATTCCCCAGCTGGACATCAACATGTCCGCGCGCCGCGTGCTCTGGCAGCTTATTGCCGTCGAACTCGCCATCATGGGCGCAGTGTCCGGTGTCGCCGTCGGGCTGGCAAGGACAGCACCGCCGCGCTCGGAGGAGCTCCAGCCCGACGCCACCCCCGCACGCATCCTCACCGGATACGAGCTGCCTCCGGAGCCGACGGCGATGCGCTGGCTCACTGAGTGGCGCCCGGACTGGCTGTGGATCGCCTTCACCGTCACTGTCGCGGTCGCCTACATCCTGGGTGTCCTGAAACTGCGCCGCCGCGGTGATTCCTGGCCCGTGCTCCGAACCATCTCCTGGTTTATCGGGCTGATCGCACTGACGTACTTCACATCCGGCGCTCCCGCCGTGTACGGCATGGTGCTGTTCAGTGCGCACATGATCGACCACATGGCACTGACCATGGTGGTCCCGCTGTTCCTGGTGATAGGCGCACCCGTCACCCTCGCACTGAAGGCCCTTACACCCCGCAGGGACGGCAGCCGCGGCATCCGGGAGTGGATCCTCGTGATCGTCCACTCGAAATTCTCGGCACTGGTTACCCACCCGCTGTTTGCGGCCGCGAACTTCGTAGGATCCATCGTGATCTTCTATTACTCGCCCCTGTTCGGTTTCGCCCTGCGGGAGCACGTAGGCCACGAGCTCATGAACCTGCATTTCCTGCTCACCGGGTACATCTTCGTCCTGACCATGATCGGCACCGACCCGATCCCGCGCCGCGCACCGTATCCGCTACGATTGCTGCTCCTCTTTGCCACCATGGCCTTCCACGCGTTCTTCGGCGTCGCGCTGACGGGGGGCACCTCATTGCTGCAGGCGTCCTGGTTCGGAAACATGGGGCGGGAGTGGGGCCCCTCCGCCCTTGAAGACCAGCAGATCGGTGGGGCGGTGACCTGGGGTATCGGGGAAATCCCGACTCTTCTGCTCGCTATCGGCGTCGCCGTGATGTGGTCCCGCAGCGATGCGAGGGAGACTCGGCGCAAGGACCGGGCCGCGGACCGGAATAACGACGCCGAGCTCTCGGCTTATAACAACATGTTCGCCTCGCTGGCGGAACGGGACAGCACCCGGACTCCCGCGGCCCGCGCACCACATGA
The DNA here is from genome assembly GCF_059089725.1 of Arthrobacter sp. M71 S08. Classification (NCBI taxonomy): domain Bacteria; kingdom Bacillati; phylum Actinomycetota; class Actinomycetes; order Micrococcales; family Micrococcaceae; genus Arthrobacter; species Arthrobacter sp. M71 S08. Next base: position 166,900 of record NZ_JBNHEY010000002.1, read on the forward strand.
CACTCCCGCAGGACAGCGCACAACCCCAACAGGAGACCCTGAATGACCGAAACCTCGCTCCGCGTCGGCTACCGAGTCCGCGCCTCTGAACTCGTCGGGCGGAACTGGCTAAACACCGGGGGCAGGCAGCTGACGCTTGAGGATCTGCGCGGAAAGATTGTCCTGCTGGATTTCTGGACCTTCTGCTGCATCAACTGCCTGCACGTCCTCGACGAGCTCCGCCCGCTCGAAGCGAAATACTCCGACGTATTCGTCACGGTGGGTGTCCACTCGCCGAAGTTCGAGCATGAGGCTGATCCCGTTGCTCTCGCCGCAGCGGTGGAGCGGTACGAGATTCACCATCCGGTCCTGGACGACCCGGAGCTGGACACCTGGCAGGCGTACACCGCGCGGGCGTGGCCCACTCTCGTGGTCATCGATCCGGAGGGCTACATCGTGGCCCACCTGTCCGGTGAGGGCCATGCCGCCGGACTGGAATCCCTGGTCGAGGAACTGGTCGCCGAACACGAAGCGAAGGGCACACTGCACCGCGGAGACGGTCCCTACGTGCCGGCGGAGCCCACCGCGGGCAACCTTCGCTTTCCTGGCAAAGTGCTCGCCCTGCCTGCCACCAACACGTTCCTCGTGGGCGACAGCGGCCACCACCGGCTGGTGGAGCTGGAATCGGACCTTGAGACGGTGCGGCGCACCATCGGGACGGGCACGCGCGGTTTCGCGGACGGCGGCCCCGACGAAGCCCAGTTCAATGAGCCACAGGGTCTGACGCTCCTTTCGCCCGCGATCGCCCGCCGGGCGGGGTACGACGTCGTCGTTGCCGACACAGTCAACCACCGCCTGCGGGCGGTGTCGCTGGAGAGCGGGATGGTCAGCACCGTTGCCGGCAACGGCGTCCAAAGGCTGCTCGATGCCGGCGATCAGGTCAAGGCCCGGCCGGTTGAGCTTCAGGAGGTCTCCCACGACCTCGGCGGCGACCCTGAGGATATCCCGGAGGATGCCGCGCCGCGACTGGAAGACACCTTCCTCGGTACGGATGCACTCAATATCTCCCTCTCCTCTCCGTGGGACGTCATCTGGTCCAGCACCCTCGAGCGGGTTGTCGTGGCCATGGCCGGAACTCACCAGATCTTCACCTTTGACCCGGTGACCGGCGCCGTGGACATCCTGGCAGGTACGGGGTTGGAAGGACTGCTCGACGGCGATGCCACCGCCGCCTGGTTCGCCCAATCCTCGGGGTTGACCGAGGACGCACGCGGCAACATCTGGGTCGCGGACTCGGAAACCTCCGCGCTGCGCGTGCTGAGCTTCATCACCGTCAACGGCAGGAGCCGCACACAGGTCCAGTCAGCGATCGGCACCGGTTTATTCGATTTCGGGTTCCGCGACGGAGACGCCGAACAGTCACGCCTCCAGCACCCGCTCGGCGTCACGGCCCTGCCGGACGGATCGCTCGCTATCGCGGACACCTACAACGGCGCCGTCCGCCGGTATGACCCGGCCACACGGCAGGTTTCCACCCTTATCCGCGGTCTCGCTGAGCCGTCCGACGTGCTCGTTGATCAGGCGCCTGTGGAGTCCGGCGGCGAACCGTTGCTCGTCGTCGTCGAATCGAACAAGCACCAGCTGGTGCGGGTCCCGATCCCCAAGCACGCGCTGGCGGTGGATGAGGGCGCGTCCCAGACGCAGCGCCCCAAGACCGCCGTAGCGGCCGGGGAGTTTGGTGTAACGGTGCGGTTCAGCGCGCCCAAGGGCCAGAAGCTGGACGACCGGTGGGGTGACCCGACGCAGCTCAAGATCTCCTCCTCGCCGGAGTCCCTCCTGGTATCGGGTGCAGGCACCGGCGTCGGCCTTCAGAGGCAGCTCGTACTGTCGGATGAAGTGGCTGAAGGCGTCCTGCACATCACGGCGCGCGCTGCCGCCTGTGACGGTGAGCCCGGCGGAGAGATCCCGGACCATGCCGCGTGCCACCTGTACCAGCAGGACTGGGGCATCCCGGTGACCCTCAATGCCGACGGCGAAACGGAACTGACGCTCGACCTGCGCGGCCTCGACTAACCGGGCTTAGTACTCCACCACGGGGGTCACCGAGATGCCCTCGTCGGTGACGGCGAGGCGGGCGGTGAACCCGAACTCCTGTGGGACGCTGACCGGTTCGATGATGCCCGTGAACAGGTCCTGAAGCTCGGTTTCCAGCAGGACGGTGCCGGTGAGCGGGGAAATCACCCAGTCGCCGTTGAACGGTTCTATGCGGACGTCCGGGTACTCCGTGATGGACCAGGTGATCGGGCCCGCCACCCGACTGCCGGTCTCGAAGCCGAACGGGCAGTTGGCCGGCTGAAACACCTTCTGCTCGGCGCACGAGTCGAGGAACGTCTTCAGTTGCGCGGTGACAGCTTCAGTCAGGGCCGGAGTTGCGGCGGTGGCAAGGTTCAGGCTGGCCGGAGCCTGCTGACGGTCCGTGATGGCAACAGTCTGGGCGGGCGCGGCAAAGTACTCGCTCGTGTAGTGGGCCTCAACCTCCGCGGGGTAGAAAACGGCGAACTGGTTGCGTCCTTCGGGCATGAGCACCCGGGTGCCGTTCAGCGTCGCTTCTCTCTGATTGATCACCGACACCTCAAGCGTGGGAAGGGTCGAGGGAACAAACTCCCACCGGTTGAAGAAAAACCACTCCGTCCCCGTCTTTTCCAGTAAGAACGCCGTTGCGTGCTCGGATTCGTCGATGGTGTACGTGACGCCCACCTCCACCCGGTTCTCGCCCGACGGCTCCGGCGAACCGACCGAGACGTTTTCCACGCCCTGCGCTGCACGCTGCAGGGCGGGGCCGTCGAGGAGCGCGGCATTGGCGTCCGGAACAGTGGCGTTCAGCAGCCCCAGCGCCCTTTCTCCCTCGCCCTGGCGAAGCGCTTCAAGGTAGCCTTCCACCTGCTCGTGAGGACCGAATACGTGCGTGTTGACCAGCATCACCGTTGCAATTGCCGCCACGACCGCGAGCATGAGTCCAAGCAGCCAGGCGGCGAGGACTCGGATCAGGCGGGACGAATGCACTCTCTTACGTTACCCAATGGTGCTCCCAGACCTGCCAACGACGGCGGCGCTACCGAAGCGTTCCGACATGTACGCGTTGGTCCCAGCCGCCGTCAGCGAGTGGCGGCGTGGCTACCTCCGCCGCCGTCGCTGTGCCTGCCGCTTACCCTTTCATGGTCGCCGCCGCGGTCGCCGTTCCCGTTCATTGCGCGATCGGCCTCATGCGCGCTGGCGAGCTCCTCAGCGCGCTCCTCGTTGGCCTCGGCAGTGAGGGCTGCTCCGGCCTCGGCATCGCGGGTAAGGTTCTCGCCGGTCTCCGGGTCGAACAAATGAAGCTTCCGGGTATCCACCCAGATTTCTGACTCGCGCCCGCCGCGGATGCGGCTCGCCGCGTCAAGTGTGACCACAACCTGGGGCCGCAACTCATCGGCGTCCATATCCCGGGCGAGGTTGTTGAGAAGCTCGCGCACCTCCGGGGCCGGATCGAAGTTGATGTAGCCGTACTGTTCGTTTCCGAGCCACTCGGTGTGGGTCAGCGTGGCCCTGAACGTTGAGCCGTGCGGCTTCTTGGCATCATCGACCAGCTTGGCGTCTTCGAAGAACTCCGGGCGTACACCCACGAGGACGACCTTCCGGCCCGCCGCCTTCGCAGCTTTGTCAGCGGGTACGTCGAGCGCCCCAAGGGATGTCTGAAGCTTTCCGTTTTCGATGGTCGCCGGCAGGAAGTTCATCGACGGGGAGCCGATGAAGCCTGCAACGAAAAGGTTCACAGGCTGCTCGTAGAGCTCCCGGGGCGAGGCGATCTGCTGCAGTTCGCCCTTCTTCAGAACCGCCACCCGGTCACCGAGAGTCATGGCTTCTGTCTGGTCGTGCGTGACGTAAACAGAGGTGGTTCCGAGGCGCCGCTGCATTTGGGAGATTTCCGAGCGCATCTGTCCGCGCAGCTTCGCATCAAGGTTCGATAGCGGCTCATCGAACAGGAATGCGTCAGCCTGGCGGACGATCGCCCGGCCCATGGCAACCCGCTGCCGCTGGCCACCCGAAAGATTCGCCGGCTTACGCTGCAGGTGGTCGGTCAGCTCCAGGGTCGCGGCCGCCCCCGTCACCAGGCGCTGCACCTCCTCCTCGCTGTGCTTGCCCTTGGCGAGGCGCAGCGGGAAGGCAATGTTCTCGAACACGGTCAGGTGCGGATAGAGCGCGTAGTTCTGGAACACCATTGCGAGGTTCCTGTCGCGCGGTGCCTTCGAGTTCACACGCTCTTCATTGATATAGAGATCGCCGGACGTAATGTCCTCGAGCCCTACGATCATGCGCAGCAGAGTCGACTTGCCGCAGCCTGAGGGTCCCACCAGGATGATGAACTCGCCATCCTCGATATCGATGCTGATGTCGTTGACGGCGGGGAACCCGTCCCCATACTTTTTGACGAGGTTCTTCAGCGTTATAGAAGCCATGTTCTGGATCCTCTTCTTTCGGTTCTCAACCCTTGACTGCGCCTTGGGTCAGGCCTGAAACGATCTGCCGCTGGAACAGCAACACCAGCAGCACAACCGGAATGGTCACAATGATTGCCGCCGCCGAGATGGCGCCGGTGGGGGACTCGAACTGTGAAGCCCCGGTGAAGAACGCAAGTGCCGCGGGTACAGGCCGCGCCGCTTCCGTCGACGTCAGCGAGATGCCGTACACGAAGTCGTTCCACGCGATGAAGAAGGCGATGATCGCCGTCGTGAATACACCGGGTGCAGCCAGCGGCACGATTGCCTTGCGGAACGCCTGCCAGGTTGTGGCGCCGTCCACCTGCGCGGCCTGCTCGAGCTCCCAGGGGATCTGACGGAAGAACGCCGCCAGTGTCCAGATCGAAATAGGGAGGGTGAGCGACAGGTACGGGATGATGAGGCCAAGCCAGGTGTCATACAGACCGATGTTCCGCCACAGGTTGAACAGCGGGGTCACGATCGAGATGACCGGGAAGATCGACACTGCCAGCGCCGTCGTCAGGATGACTTTCTTGCCGGGAAAGTCGAGTCTGGCGATAGCGTAGGCGCACAGCGTGGCAAGTATGACCGCGATGAAGGTCGCTATCAGGGAGATTCCGATCGAGTTCCACAGGGCGGAGAGGAACAGACCCTGCGCGTCACCGACAAGGATCTGCTCATAATTAGCGAGCGTCGCCAGGCCGGGGGAGGGCAGGAAACTTCCGCTGGTCAGGTCTCCCGGAGTCTTGAATGAGGTGGCGAGGATGGACGCAACCGGAAACAGCGCATATACGAGGACGAAGATCCCGATGATCGTCCAGACGATTTTCTCGCGGCCACTCGACTTCATCGCTTTCCTCCTGTTGATCCGGCGAGGTCAACCTTGAACACCTTGATCGCTATGAAGCTGATCAAAAGGACACACGCGAAGAGGAGAACCGAAACCGCGGACCCGAGGCCGATCTCCAGTCTGCTGATGGACGTTCGATAGGCGAGGAGTGAGAGCACTTCCGTGCCGTACTGCCCATTGGTCATGATGAAGACGTTGTCGAAGATCCGGAAGGCGTCCAATGCCCGGAACAGGACCGCAACCATGATGGCCGCCTTCATGTTCGGGATGATGACCTTGCGCATCTGTTCCCACCAGGTAGCTCCGTCGACCTTGGCGGCTTCCGTCAGTTCGTCCGGAACCTGCGCCAGTCCGGCAAGGAGAAGGAGCGAGATGAACGGAGTGGTCTTCCAGATTTCCGAAGCCATGATGACTGGCAGCGCCGTGCTCGCCTGCGCGAACCAGTTCAGGTCCTGATCGATCCCCGGCACCCAGTTGAACCACGAATTGACGTAACCGGAACTGATGTCGAACGCGTAGAACCAGGCGTACGCCGAGACCACGGTAATGATGCCGTAGGGCACCAGGATGGCCGTGCGTAGCCAGCCCCGAACGGCTTTGAGCGCCCGATGCATCACCAGCGCGAGAGCGAAACCGAGGACCAGTTCAACGGCGACCGTTACGACGGTAATCAGGAGAGTCACGAGGAGGTCGCGCCACCAGACCGGGTCGCTGAGCACGGTCATGTAATTCTGGAAGAGGATGAACTGACGCTCGTCCGGTGCCGTCAGCCGGAAGGCGAAGAGGGAATCGAAAAACGCCTGGATGATGGGATAGAGGGTGACCGCGAGCATGATGATGAAGGCGGGTCCCGCGAGCATCCAGCCGAGCCGACGCTCAGCCTTCGCCCTGTCACTGTAATCATTGTTGCGCCCGTTGGTCTTCATGGCCTCCGGGTTTTTGGTGATAGCGCTGGTCACAACAACCTCTCCCCTCGCAGCACAGCGGTGATGAAGTCAGCGGATTGCTCCGGCGTGGTTTCCGGCGACACCTCGTCCGGCGGGGTCCATGTTTGCTGCAAGCCGCTCGAAATTTCGTTGTAGAACGGAGTCTGCGGGCGCGGTGCTGCATTCTCCAGGGATTCACGGATGGTATCCGCCATGGGGAACTGCTCCTCAATCCGCGGATCCTCGTAGGCTTCCGAATTCGATGGCGGGTTGCCGTTGGTCAGGAAGTACTCGGTCTGATTCTCCGGCTGCACGATGCATTCGATCGCCTGATACGCAAGCTCGGGGTTTTCGCTGCTTGAGCCGACACCGAGGTTGATGCCGCCAAGAGGGGGCGCAGTTTCCTGGTCTTCGAAAACCCGGGGGTAGAGTGCCCAGCCAATGTCATCGAGGAGGGATTGATCGAGGGAGCCTCCCTCGACAGCGCCCTGGGTTGCCGGCCAGACAAACGGATAGTTCACCATGAAAGAGCCTTTATCACCCTGGAACTCGGTAAGGGAGGTAGCTTCCGTGGACGTCGCCAGTCCGGCTCCACCGAGTCCCTGCTCGCCGATGGCCCCGATGATCCGCGCGGCCTCACGTCCTGCCTCACTGACCAGGCCGAGCTCAATCTCATTGGAGGGCGCCTCCGGGTTCTCCAGGATGGTGCCGCCGGCTGACTCAACCAGGGAATTGATCCAGACCGTCATCGATTCCGCCTGAGAGCCTTGAACTCCCAATTCGACGTCCTGGGCTGCTGCCACTTCCATTAGTTGATCCCAGGTGACCGGCTGCGACATGTCGAGCCCGGCTTCTTCCGCAACCGACTCGCGGTACCAGAGAATCTGCGTGTTGGCCCAGAACGGGACGGTAACCAACTCGTCCTCGTACATTGCACCCTGCAAGGCGCCTTCGAGAGTGTTCTCGGTGGTGCTCTGGGCGATTTCTTCAGGGACCGGCGCGAGGAAGGTGGCCAGTTCGGGGACGAAGGGCGGGTCGATGCTCATGATGTCCAGGGAAGCGTCATTCGCCGCCAGCCGGCGGGCGAGCTGCTCGCGCTGCGCTGCCGCATCATTGGGGAGAAGCGAGGTTTCGATCCGGTACTCGCCGCCTGCCTCCTCGGTGCAGCGCTGCGCAAGGGCTGCCTGCCCGCCGGCGTCGGGGTTGATGTACCACGTGAGCGTGGGGGTGCCGGAGTCTGCCGGTCCGCATCCGCTGAGGAGGAGGGAAGCAAGGCCCAGGGAGGCAACGGCTGTTGCACCGGGATGCTTCCGAATCCGCTTTTGGTGCTGGTTGGTCCTGCGAATTCCCTGCATACGTACCCCGCCTCCACATCGAGCGTAAGCGGCTCCGGCCCGGACACTGATTGCAGTCGAGGGGGCCAGAGCAACCTTGTCTTCTTGACCCTAAGCCTTGGGAGTAATTTGCGCTAGGAAAATCGCCGTGCGGTTGCGCCTCGACCGGGGCAATTCGAGACACAAAGACGGCCCCGCAGAAGTAGCGGGGCCATCTGAAAGTTTGTTCAGTGAGCGCGAGTCAAAGGAGCGCGGCGTTGTTCAACGCGAACGGGGGACGCTGGAGGCCTTCCGTCAGACCTTCGGCCGGGTCAGTTCCCAGCTCGATGATCCGATTGTCAGCGTTGACGTGCACGATGGTGGGCACATAGGAGTGCGCTTCTTCCGTGGTCATCGCCGCGTAGGTGATGAGAATGACTGTGTCACCCTCATGCACCAGATGCGCTGCCGGACCGTTGATTCCGAGGACACCGGAACCACGCTCACCGGCAATGGTGTAGGTTTCCAGCCGCGCGCCATTCGTGACGTCCACGACGGACACCATTTCACCGGGCAGGATGTCTGCGGCGTCCAGGAGGTCCAGGTCAACAGTCACGGAACCCACGTAGTGAAGGTCCGCGTGCGTCACCGTAGCGCGGTGGATCTTGGACTTGAACATTGTGCGATTCATCGCGTCAAGTCTACGCTGGCGCCGCCAGGCCTGCCATGTGGCGTTGCGCACCCTCGCGGTATTGCCGCTTAGACCGAAGGTTCGTCGCCAAGGCCGGAGTTCGGTCCGCGCCCGACGGGCTGAACGGAACCGAAGCGGAGCGGGCGACGGGAATCGAACCCGCGTATCGAGCTTGGGAAGCTAGCGCTCTACCATTGAGCTACGCCCGCAATGCGGACTGAACCGCTCCATAAACACTACAACATCTCCTCGTTGCCTTCACGACGCGTGCGAGTGAGGGGAGCTCTGCAGCCCGGGCGTCAGCAGGGGCCCTCGCCGGGTCCGGTCCCGGGCTCGCTGGATGAGGCGTCCTTGACCCGTTCCACCAGTTCTTTCCAGGGGCCCTGCACCGCGCTTTCGGTAACCGTCACCTCGTGGTAGCCAATCGCGATGTGATAAACGTAGCGGTCGCGTTCCGCGCCCTGAGCCTCGCTGGGATCTGCCTCCTCGAGGAGGGGCAGCCAACGCTCCTCAGCCTCTGCAGGGCTCACCTCGACACTCCACGTCCGCGTCATCCCGGCGAAGCCCCCAGAACGCGAGACCTCAATGCGCGTCACAGCACGCCCACCTCCCGCCACGCGTAGTCGACCGCTTTCGCCGCTACCGAACCTTCACCGAAACGGGCTTCCGCGGCCTCGATCGTCACGTCCGCAAACAGGGGAAAGTCACAATCGGTAGGGATACGGCCTCCGGTCGCGGCGTCATACCAGATCTGTCCCGCGCCTTCCCATGCGTAGCCGCCCAACCGCGTCGCCGCGATGTAGAACGCGTGATTGGGAATGCCCGAGTTGATGTGCACACCACCGTTGTCAGAGGTGGTGTCCACATAATCCGCCATAGTGCCGGGCTGAGGGTCCTTGCCGAGGACGTCGTCGTCGTAAGCGGTTCCGGGCGCCTTCAGGGAGCGGAGGGCACGCCCCTCCACCTGGTCCGTGAAGAGGCCCTCACCGACCAGCCAGCTGGCGGCGTCGGTTGTCTGACTGCGCACGCGCTGTTCCACGAGGACACCGAACACATCCGAGATGGACTCGTTGAGAGCCCCCGACTGGCCCTGGTACCGCAGGTTCGAGGAGTACTGGGTGAATCCATGGGCAAGTTCGTGGCCGATCACCGTCAGCGAGGCGGTGAAACGCCCGAAGATTTCGCCGTCGCCGTCACCGAAGACCATCCGGAAGCCGTCCCAGAATGCGTTGTCGTATTTCTGGCCGTAATGAACCGTGGCATCGAGCGGCAGGCCGGCGTCGTCAATGGACGCCCTGCCGTACACCTCGTTGAAAAGCGAGTATGTCGCACCGAGACCTTCATACGCTTCATCCACCGCGACGTCACCGGTGGATGGATCGCCTTCGCGGCGGACCGGTTTTCCCGGCAGGGAATCAGAGCAGCCAGCGTCGGAAATTGTCCTGCGAAGAGCCAGCACGACGGCGGTGCCGGCCCCGCGCGACGTATCCCGGGGAGCGGTTGCCCGCGTGCTATGGATCGGGTCCAGCTCCACCAGCGCCCGCCGGGCGGCAGCAGCAGCGCTCCGGTGTGCCGGGTCCTCCAGACTGGCCAGCCGGGCCAACAGATAGGGCGGAACAATGCCGCAGTGGATGGGTGCATCTGCGCGTGGGTTCAAGCTGCCTCCTTGGTTCCTTCAAACCTACTGGCCATCTCTGACACTCTCCAATGAATTGCCAGAACGCTCTGACATGGGCCGACGGACGGAGGGAGCGGTGAAGAACTACGCTGAGTGCATGAGCGTGGAGCGGAACACCCGCAACCTTGAAGCAGGCATCGAGAAGGACTTTTCCGGGAAGATGAGTTACGGGTCCTACCTGGACCTGGACACGCTCCTGTCCGCGCAGCACCCCGTCAGCAGGCCCGAGCACCACGACGAGATGTTGTTCATCATCCAGCACCAGACCTCTGAGCTCTGGCTGAAGCTGGTGCTGCACGAGCTCGGCGCCGTGAGGACTCACCTGCGCGCGGACGATCTGCGGGCGGCAATGAAGGGCATCGCCCGGATCAAGCACATTCAGCGCTCGCTGACCGAGCAGTGGTCGGTGCTGGCGACGCTCACGCCGTCGGAGTATGCGGAATTCCGCGGCGCGCTCAAGGCGGCCAGCGGATTCCAGTCCTACCAGTACCGCGCAGTCGAATTCCTGCTCGGCAACAAGAACGCGGCGATGCTCCAGGTCTTCGATAGCGATCCGCAGGCGCTGGACCTCCTGTCCGGCCTGCTCGAGGAAACGAGCGTCTACGACGAATTCATCCGCTACCTCTCACGGCGTGGCTACAGCGTTCCCCGGGACCTGCTTGAGCGGGATGTCACGCAAGCCCATGAGTTCAGTCCCGCGCTCGTGCAGGTCTACAAGGAGGTCTATGAGGATTCTGCTGGGCACTGGGACGTTTACGAGGCCTGTGAGGAACTGGTGGACCTGGAGGACAACTTCCAGTTGTGGCGCTTCAGGCACCTGAAGACGGTGGAGCGGACCATCGGCCACAAGACCGGAACGGGCGGGTCCAGCGGGGTCGGGTTTCTCCAGAAGGCGCTGGAGTTGACGTTCTTCCCGGAACTGTTCGCAGTGAGAACAGAGATCGGTCGCTGACGCAGGCCGATGAGATCGGCAGGAACTGCGTACGGTATTTTTAGACGGTGCTGATCTCCGACCGCGACATCCGAACCGAAATTGCCGCCGAGCGAATTGTCCTCGACCCTTATGACCCCGCAATGGTTCAGCCTTCGAGCGTGGACGTCCGCATCGACCGGTTTTTCAGGCTCTTCGACAATCACAAGTACGCGCACATCGATCCGGCCGAGAACCAGCCTGACCTGACCCGCTTGGTGGAAGTGGCACCGGATGAGCCGTTCATCCTGCACCCGGGGGAGTTCGTGCTCGGGTCCACCTACGAGATGGTGACGCTCCCTGACGACGTCGCGGCGCGCCTCGAGGGCAAGTCCTCGCTGGGACGCCTCGGCCTCCTCACCCACTCGACCGCAGGCTTCATTGACCCGGGGTTCTCGGGACACGTGACGCTTGAGCTTTCCAATATGGCAACGTTGCCGATCAAGCTCTGGCCGGGCTCGAAGATCGGCCAGCTTTGCTTCTTCAAGCTCACCTCCCCGGCGGAGCACTCCTACGGTTCCGGTCAGTACGGCAACCGTTACCAGGGGCAGCGGGGCCCGACGGCGTCGCGGAGCCACTTGAACTTCCACCGGACGGAGATTTCCGACGGCTCAACGGAGCAGGCCTCCACGAGCGCCTAGCGCACCCTCAGGGAGCGCTTCAGGGAGCGGGGACGACGGCGGGAGCCACCTTCGCGGGCGGCTTCACCGGGAGCAGCACCAGCAGACCGGCCAGCAGCACGATCAGGATCCCGAGAATCCCGAACCGCTGTTCCCCGAATACCGCGATGGACAGCGAGAATAGGGCCGGAGCGAGGAAGCTCACGGCTCGTCCGGTCGTGGCATACAACCCGAACATCTCGCCTTCCTCGCCCTGAGGCGACAGGCGTGCCAGGTACGCACGCGAAGAGGCCTGGGCCGGACCGACAAAGAGGGTCAGCAGGAGTCCGAAGACCCAGAACGTCGTGTCACCGCTCCACTGCAGCCCCAACACCTGATGGTCCGCCGCTCCGAGCACGAGCACGGCCGTGCCCGAGATCAGGAGTCCGATGAGCGCCGCAATGATGACCAGTTTGGGTCCCACCCGGTCGTCGAAGAATCCGCCGATTACGGCTCCGACCGCTGCGATGACATTGCCGACAATCGCGAACAGGATCACCTCGCTGAGCGTGAACCCGAACGTGCCGGCCGCGATGATCCCGCCGAAGGTGAACACGGCGGCGAGCCCGTCGCGGAAGATCGCGCTGGCGAGCAGGAAGAAGATGGTGTGCGGGCTTGTCCGGTAGATCGCCTTGATGCGCCGGAAGAGCAGTCCATAGGACGCAAGGAAGCCCAGCCTGTCAGCATTCCGCTGCCGGGGAACTTCGGGCACCGCGAACATCACCGGGAGCGCGAACGTGAAGAACCAGAGCGCGGAGAACACAGCCACCAGCCGAATATTCAGGGCATCCTCGGTGCTCGAGCCGAACCACTCGAAGACAGGCTGCACGAAGGCTACCAGGACGATCACGAGGGCCACAATGCCGCCCACATAACCCATGGCCCAACCGAACCCGCTGACCTTGCCGATGGTGGACGGAGTAGAGATCTGCGTCAGCATGGCGTTGTAGTTGACACCTGCAAACTCGAAGAAGATATTTGCTGCCGCAATGAGGGCAACCCCGAGAATCAGCAGTTCGGGACGGGGGAACACAAAAAAGCACAGCGCGGTCAGCACGGCCACCGTGAGTGTGTGCACGCTCAGCCAGAGCTTCCGGCGGCCGCCGACGTCGGACCGCTGACCCGTCACGGGAGCCAGGACGGCAATGAGTAGGCCGGCGATGGCCAGGCCCCAGCCGAGCACCCCGGAGGCATAGGCCTCCCCGCCGAAGACATCCGAAGTCAGGTACACCGTGAAGACGAACGTTGTCATGACGGCGTTGAACGCCGCGGAGCCCCAGTCCCATGATGCCCACGCGAGAACGGGTTTCGTCAGGAGGCGTCCAGTGTGCTGTGCGGAGTCCGAGCTCATAGGCTGCATGCTATCTGTTGCGCACTAACAACCCATTCGAGCCGTCGCTTATTCCGCGCGCCTTGGGCCTTGCGCGGAGGGCGTAACCTGCCGGGAGAGCAGTGTATGCCACCGGTAGAATGAACTTACGCCCTTGACCGTCAGCTGACCGTCTCGAACAGAGAGATCAGGAGATCATCGTGCTGCTTGTGCTCACCGCCCTCTTTGCGGTGGCCGCAATCGCGCCCCTGATTTTCCGCCTGATAGGCCGTTCGGCGTTCTATGTCCTGGCCGCCGTACCTGCGGCCGGGTTCGTTTGGCTCCTTGCAACGTTCACTGACTACACCGGAGCTGCACAGGTCATTGCCAACGGCCAGCCCAACGCGCCGCCGTCCGTCGTCGTTTCCTGGATTCCGCAACTGCAGCTGGAACTGGCCTTCCGCATGGACGCGCTGTCGGCCGTGCTCAGTATTCTTGTGCTCGGCGTCGGATCCCTCGTGCTGTTCTATTGCGCCCGTTACTTCAAACAGGACGACGCCGACATGGGCCCCTTCGGCGCCCAGTTGCTGGCCTTCGCCGGCGCAATGTTCGGCCTCGTCATCGCCGACGACCTCATCCTCCTGTTCATCTTCTGGGAACTGACAACGGTTCTGTCCTATCTGCTGATCGGCTACTCACGGCACCGGTTATCGGCCAGACGGGCAGCACTGCAGGCACTCATCGTCACGACGCTCGGCGGCCTGACCATGCTCGTCGGCCTGATCATTCTGGGACAGTCAGCCGAGACCTACCGCCTGTCGGATATCCTCGCCCGCGCCGATTCCCTCGCCGGCCCGGCCATCGAAGCGGCGATCGTCCTGATCCTCGTCGGCGCCATCTCCAAGTCAGCGCTTGTGCCCTTCCACTTCTGGCTCCCCAGCGCCATGGCGGCCCCGACGCCGGTGAGTGCCTACCTGCACGCCGCCGCCATGGTGAAGGCCGGCATCTACCTCATTGCGCGCTTTGCGCCCGGTTTCTCCGAGAACCTGCTGTGGTCCCCGATTGTTCTTGGCCTCGGGCTCGCGACCATGATCTTCGGCGGATGGCATGCCCTTCGCCAGCACGATCTGAAGCTGCTCCTCGCGTATGGCACGGTGAGCCAGCTCGGCTTCCTGACCATCGTGGTCGGCCAGGGAGGGCAGGAAGCGGCGCTCGCGGGGCTGGGGCTCCTGCTCGCGCACGGGTTCTTCAAGGCGACACTCTTCCTGGTGGTCGGAATCATCGACCACCAGTCGGGTACGCGAGACATCCGGAAGCTCTGCGGGGTTGGCCGGTCCGCGCCCCTGCTGGCCGCGGTCGCCATCATCGCTGCGGCGTCGATGGCCGGCATCCCACCCCTCCTGGGCTTCGTAGCGAAGGAGTCGGTCCTCGAAGCCTTCATCCACCACGGTCAGGAAGGTCCGCTGGGAGTGGTGGGACTCGTGGGAATCATCCTCGGCTCCATGCTGACCCTGGCCTACAGCGCCCGTTTCATCTGGGGCGGTTTCGCGCGGAAGTCCGCTACGCCCACCCCTTTCGAACGCGTTGAGCCGTCCTTCCTGTTCGCCCCGGCGCTGCTTGCCGTCGCCTCCGTTGTTTTCGGTCTGCTGCCCGCTCCGCTGGATGCGGCGATCCAGCCCTACGTGAGTACCTTCCCGGCTGCGGAAGAGACGCCGCACCTGCTGCTGTGGCACGGGGTCACGCCGGCATTGTTCCTTTCCCTGCTCTCGATCGCGGGCGGCCTCGCGCTGTTCCTGATGCGTGACCGTTTCGAGCGGATGCAGACCCGGATCGCTCCGGACATCGACGCGGAACGGAACTACAAGAGCGTCATCGGCGTGCTCGACGACGTCGCAGTGTGGATCACCGGCCGCACACAGCGTGGTTCCCTCGCGTTCTACCTGTTCATCATCCTGTCGATGGCGATCGTCGCGCCGCTCTCGGCACTGCTCATCTTCGACGCACCGGTCCCACAGGCCTGGCATCTGGCCGATTCCCCCGCCCAGCTCATTGCCGGCGCAGCGGTCCTCCTCGGTCTCGTCGCGGCACTGCGCGCCACCAAACGCTTCATGGCCGTCCTTCTGGTCGGAATCACCGGTTACGGGATGGCGATGATCTTCGCCCTCCATGGTGCCCCCGACCTCGCGCTGACCCAACTGCTGGTCGAAACGATCGTGCTGGTCGCATTCGTGCTCGCGCTGCGGTCCCTTCCGGCACGCCTGCGCAAGCGGGAACCGGGAGTCCGGCACCGGGTGCTCCGGGCTGTGTTGGGTATTTCCTTCGGTGTGGTGATGGTCGCCATCGCAATGTCTGCGATGGCATCCCGGGTTGCGGACCCCATCTCCCTGAATTACCCGTCGCTGGCCTACGACGACGGTGGCGGCGCCAACATCGTCAACGTCACCCTCGTGGACATCCGGGCCTGGGATACCTTTGGCGAAGTCAGCGTCCTCGCTATCGCGGCAACCGGCGTGGCAAGTCTGATTTTCATCCGGGGCCGCGGCGACGGACGGGTGCGCGCTGACGGAGTGGAGAGCGGAACCGTCGGCCGAAACAGGGAACCGTCCGATGCGTACGGCCGGGAGGCCGCTGCTCTTGAGCTGGCCAAGAAGTTCGCAAGTTCCGCCAACGATGCCTGGCTCGTGGCCGGGCGAACGCTGGCGCCCGAGCGACGCTCGATCATCTTCGAGGTGATTACCCGGCTGTTGTTCCACTCAATCATTGTTTTCTCGATCTACCTCCTGCTCGCCGGTCATAACCTGCCCGGCGGCGGGTTCGCCGGCGGGCTCATGGCCGGCCTGGCGCTGACCATCCGCTATCTGGCAGGCGGCCGCTTCGAGCTCGCTGAGGCGACTCCCATCAGCGCAGGCCTGCTGCTCGGCGGCGGTCTGGCCACCGCCGCGCTTACAGCAATCGTGCCGCTGTTCCTCGGCGGCGTGGTGTTCCAGAGCGCGATCATCGAGATGACGTGGCCGATCTTCGGAGACATCAAGTTCGTCACCTCCACAATGTTCGACATCGGCGTCTACCTGGTTGTGGTCGGTCTGGTGCTTGACGTGCTGCGCAGTCTCGGATCAGAGATCGACGAGCGCAGCGAGGGAGCAACGGCAACCATGGACGCCGGGCCCCGAGAGCCGGAGAAATACCGGGACCCGGAAGAAGAGGTGGTTCCGTGAGCGTCAACATCACGCTGCTGGTCGTTATGGGCGGGTTCTTCGCCGCCGGAATCTACCTGCTCCTTGAACGTAGCCTCACCCGCGTTCTGCTGGGCCTGATCCTGTTCGCCAACGGGGCAAACATGCTGCTTCTGGCCGCCGGCGGCACAGGGGGCAAGGCCCCGCTATACGCGTCGGATATCCCTGCCGAGGACTACAGCGATCCGCTTCCCCAGGCACTGATTCTGACGGCCATCGTCATTTCCTTCGCCGTGACTGCCTTCGTGCTCGGCATCATCTACCGGTCGTGGATTCTCGGGCGGCAGGACGAAGTACAGGACGACATCGAAGACCGGCGGGTGGCGTCCCAGAGCAGCTTTGATGCTGAGGACGACGCGGACATACCCATCGAAACAACGGAGTTCACGCCGGTCGAAGAGGCCGAGGAAGCGCCCGGTGCCCAGCGAACGGCAACCGGCAGAAGAACGGGCAAACCTCGGACGGAGGAGCGATGAACATTGTGAACCTCGCACCTCTGGCAGTAGTGCTGCCCTTCTTTGGCGCGGCGCTGGCCTTCGTACTTATTCGTCATTCCAGGGCGCAGCGCACGGTCAGCATCACGACGCTCTGTGTGACACTGCTGATCGAAATCTTCCTTCTCGTTGATACCAGCGGGAGGGGCACTACGGCGGTCTTCGTCGGCAACTGGGCCGCGCCGTTCGGCATCACGATGGTAGTGGACCAGTTCTCGGCCCTGATGCTGGTCGTTTCCTCCGCGGTGAGCCTCGCCGTCCTGATCTACGCCACAGGGCAGGGCATGACCGACGGCGATAAGGACGCCCCGGTCTCGATCTTTCACCCCACCTACCTCATTCTGGTGGCCGGGGTCTCGAACGCGTTCCTTGCCGGTGACCTGTTCAACCTGTACGTGGGGTTCGAAATCCTGCTCACCGCGAGCTATGTGCTCATGACCCTTGGCGGCACCACGCCGAGGATCCGCGCGGGCGTAACCTACGTCGTCGTGAGCGTGGTTTCGTCGCTGCTGTTCCTGATCAGCATCGGCATGATCTATGCGGCCACGGGCACAATCAACATGGCTGACCTGGCGTTGAAGCTCGCGGATATCGACCATGCAACGCAGATGGTCCTGCATCTGATGCTCCTGGTCGCGTTCGGCATCAAGGCTGCGGTCTTCCCGCTGGCCTTCTGGTTGCCCGACTCCTATCCGACCGCGCCCGCCCCGGTGACTGCCGTGTTTGCGGGCCTGTTGACCAAGGTCGGCGTCTACGCGCTGGTGCGGACCGAAACCCTCCTGTTTCCCGGAGATCGCATCAATACGCTGCTCATGGTCGTCGCGATGCTTACCATGATCGTCGGGATTCTGGGTGCCCTCGCGCAGTCGGACATCAAACGTATGCTCTCCTTCACCCTGATCAGCCACATCGGTTACATGATCTTCGGGCTCGCGGTATCAACGGTGATCGGCCTCGGCGCCGCGGTGTACTACGTTGCCCACCACATCATCGTGCAGACCAGCCTGTTCCTTGTGACCGGGTTGATCGAGCGACGAGGGGGAACGGCCAACATGGACCGCCTCGGCGGCCTTGCGAAGCTCTCCCCGTTCCTGGCACTGCTGTTCTTCATTCCGGGCATGAATCTTGCGGGCATCCCGCCGTTCTCCGGCTTCCTTGGGAAGCTAGGGCTGCTTCAGGCAGGCGTGGAGCTGGGGACACCCCTGGCTTTCGTGCTGGTCGGGGCAAGCGTTCTGACCAGCCTCCTCACGCTGCTGGCGGTTGCACGCGTGTGGAACCGGGCATTCTGGCGCCAGCCGGAGGACGCCACACACCCGGACCCGATTCTGCTGATGACGTCGCACGATGGCTCCGCCGTCACCACCTCGCGGAGGGTCTCGGGACACAGCACCGGAAGGTTCGCGGGCAGGAACCCGGTGAACCTGCTCCCTCGGTCGATGGTCGGAGCCACCACCGGCCTGGTGTTGCTAGGCGTCAGCCTGACCCTCATGGGAGGGCCGCTCTTCGCCCTGAGTGACCAGGCAGCACAACAAATGCTTGAACGAACCCCCTACATCGACGCTGTGCTTGGCGAAGGTGCTACCGAAGCGGCGGGTGCCACGCCATGACAAGACAACGAATCCCGCTCCGGGTCGAACTGCCGCTGCTGGTCTGGCTCATTCTTGTCTGGGGTGCGCTCTGGCAGGACTTCAGCCCGGGCAACCTGTTGTTCGGTGCCATTATCGCGTTCGCTGTTGCGAACCTGCTTTACCTGCCGCCGGTGGAGCTCAGCGGACGCTTCAATGTGTTCTACGCTGCCGGATTCGCCGTTCGCTTCGTGTACCAGCTGGTGCTGGCGAGCTTCCAGGTGTTCTGGCTGGCACTCACCCGTGGCCCGCGGCTGAAGAACGCCGTGGTTGCGGTACGCCTGCGCAGTCCATCCGACCTTCTGGTCACGGCCACCGGACATGCCATCTCATTGATTCCGGGATCTCTTGTGATCGAAGTGGACCGCTCCACTTCCACCCTCTATCTGCACTGCCTGAATGTCGCCGGCCCCGATGACGCAGAAAAGGTGCGCCAGAATGTCCGGCGCACCGAGGAATGGCTCATCCGGGTGATGGGAACCCGGGAGGACCTCGCACTGCTGCACACCGCCGCCCCTCATCACCTCGACGGAAGGGGTCGCCCATGAGCGTCATGCTCGGCATCATCGCTGCGGTTCTCGGCGTCTCAGCGATTTGCGCCATCTACCGGGCGGCTCGCGGACCAACGATTCTGGACCGCGTCATTGCCGTAGATGTGCTGCTGGCCATCGTAGGCGGGGCATTGGCCGCGGACATGGTGTTCAACGGCCACACCAACACTCTGGTGATCCTGGTGGCCACGTCCCTCATCGGCTTCATCGCCTCGGTGGCAGTCGCCCGATTCGTCATTGAAAGGAAGTGAGCCGCTGATGGATGCTGCCCTGGATATTCTTACCGCGGTGCTGCTCCTTGGCGGGGCGCTCATGTCGCTGGCAGCCGCCGTCGGGCTTATGCGGTTTCCTGACCTGCTGAGCCGGATGCACGCGGCAACGAAACCGCAGGTTCTGGGGCTGCTGTTGTTCCTGCTGGCAATTGCAGTGCAGCAACGCTCGTGGGCGGTTGTGCCCGTGCTGGTTGTCTGCTGGATTTTTCAGCTGCTCACGGCGCCGGTCTCGGCGCATATGGTGGGGCGCGCGGGTTACCGCACCAGGCACCTGCGCAAGGACCTGCTCAGCATGGATGAGCTGGACGAGGTCGTGGAACACGCGGCCACCCGACGCCGTGAAGCGGGCGACCGCGCGTCCGGCGACTGACGCTTACGTGATGTGACGCGTGTTCTCGTAGCGGCGGATGGCGCGCTGCGTGGTGCGGTTGGTGAGCACGCGGATGGTGGTGCTGACCGTTCCGGAAATAACGGCGAACACGAGCGCTGACCGCAGGCTGTTCTCCAGGCCTTCCGCGTCTTTCGGCGGCTCGTTTCCCGTCACCCGCTTCCAGATGAAGTCCACCACCTGCGTGCCTACGATGCCCGCCCCGAGGCCCAGTCCAACACCCATCAGTTTGAAGATCACATTCATTGTGCCTCCTTCAGTCGGCTTAGTTTTGGTCCCAGCCTAGCGTTATCGGGACCATCAATGGACGCCGCCGGCGGGGCAGCGCAGCAGTTTCTGCAGCAGATACCGCAGCAGGTTGCGACGACGCCGGTACCACGCCTCGCGGGTGTAGAGTTGGTATCGCTCAAAACAACGACAGGGGAGCGCAGCCACGCATGTGGTGGGCGCTGAGAGTGCGGACCACCGCAGACCCTCGAACCTGATCCGGTTAGTACCGGCGAAGGGAGTCGAGTTCTCAGGGCGACCGGCGCCCTGCCGGAAGGCCTTCCCCTCCTGTACCCAGGAGGATCAACAATCATGACTGCAACACAGAGTCCTACACCGTCCACATCCCGCCGCCGTTACGAATGGCGCGTGGTCGATATCGTGGTCGCCTCAGTCATTTCGGTGGCCGTGGGTGTCATCTTCTTTGCCTGGTCAGCCGGTTACAGCGGTATCGCTGCGGTGACCGCTGCGTACCCGCCGTTGGCCGGACTGTACTCCGGCGGCTGGCTCATCGCCGGCGTGCTGGGCGGACTCATCATCCGCAAACCTGGTGCCGCGATCTATTGCGAGGTACTGGCAGCGGCCGTGTCGGCGCTGATCGGCACGCAGTTCGGTATGGCGGTACTCCTCTCCGGCCTGGTGCAGGGCATCGGCGCTGAGCTTGTCTTCGCGCTGTTCCTCTACCGGCGCTGGAATATCGGTGTGGCGGTCCTCGCGGGACTCAGCGCAGGTCTTGCCCTCGCGGTGAGCGAGAACATCATGTACAACGTCGAGTGGGCCATGGAATACAAGCTGATGTACGGAGTCTTCGCCGCCATTTCGGGTGTGGTGCTCGCCGGTGTGCTGCCCTGGCTCGCCACCCGCGGGCTCGCGAAGACCGGTGCGCTGTCATCCTTCGCCGCGGGCCGCACGGCTGACGTTTAGCATGGGCACGACGGCGGTGTCCGCCCCGGCCTCGATCACGGCCCGGGGCTGGGGCTGGCGCCACCCCGGGCGGGTGCGCTGGGCAGTGCGGGATATTGACCTGACCATCGAGGCGGGCCAGCGCGTGCTGCTTCTCGGTGCGTCCGGCGCGGGGAAGTCCACGCTGCTGCATGGACTGGCGGGAGTTGTGGGTGACCAGGACGAGGGTGAGCAGGCCGGCGACCTCACGGTCGACGGCGTCAGGCCGGCGGCTGCGCGCGGCCGTTCCGGCCTGGTCCTCCAGGATCCAGACACCCAGCTGGTACTCGCCCGGGTGGGTGACGAGGTAGCTTTCGGTGCCGAGAACCTGGCGGTGCCACGCACCGAGATCTGGCCGCGCGTGCATCAGGCCCTCGACGACGTCGGCCTCGACGTCCCGCTGAATCGTCCCACCACGGCACTCTCCGGCGGCCAGAAGCAGCGGCTGGCCCTGGCAGCGGTCCTCGCGATGCAGCCGGGGCTGCTGCTCCTCGACGAACCGACCGCCAACCTTGACCCCGCCGGGGTGCTCGAGGTGAGGGACGCCGTCGTCCGCGTGCTCGACCGGACTTCAGCCACGCTCGTGGTGGTGGAGCACCGGGTTGAGGTGTGGGCCGACGTGGTGGACCGCGTCGTGGTGCTCGACTCCGACGGCGGTATCCTCGCCGACGGCGAGCCGGACGCAGCGCTCCGGCACGAGGCTACGCGGGCGAGGCTCATCGAAGCCGGTGTCTGGGTGCCGGGCTACCGGCCGGAAACGCCCGCCGTCGAAATATCCGCCGGGTCTGACCTGCTGCAGGCGGACGGGCTGGCCGTCGCACGGTCAAAGCGCGGACGGGCAGTGCTCGACGACGTCGACCTCACCCTTCGGAAGGGGGAGGCGGTCAGTGTGCTCGGACCGAACGGGGCTGGAAAGTCGACGCTCGCGCTCACCCTCGCCGGACTGCTCAGGCCCCGCGGCGGGACGCTCACCGCCCTTGAACCGCTCGCCCGCGGTGCCGGGACCAAGCCGAGCGAGTGGAAGTCCGCCGAACTGGTGAGCCGGATCGGTACGGTCTTTCAGGAGCCCGAGCACCAGTTCCTGACCAACACGGTGCTCGAGGAGCTGGAGTTCGGCCCACGCCGGGTTGCCCGCTCCAACGAATCAGAGATCCGACGCCGTATCGATCCCATCGCGGAGCGGTTGCGCCTCACCGGGCTGCTGAAGGCGAATCCCTACACTCTCTCCGGAGGTGAGAAACGGCGCCTGTCCGTTGCGACAATGCTCGCCACCAACCCGGACATCCTGATCCTGGACGAACCGACGTTCGGCCAGGATGCCAATACCTGGGCCGAGCTGGTTGCCCTGCTCGCCGAACTCATTCAGGGAGGCACCTGCGTGGTCTCGGTGACCCATGACCGTGAGTACACGGCTGCGTTGGGGAGCCGGGTGGTGGCCGTGGACGGAACCTCCGCGACGCTGGAGGTGGTGGCGTGAGCGCCGACGTCCTGTATCCCGAGATCACCGGCCGGGTGCTCCCGAGGGCGAACCCGCTCTCGAAGCTCTTCGCCGCGGTGGTGATCACCGTGGTGGTGATGCTGAGCGTGGACTGGGTGAGTGCCGGCGTCGTTCTCGCCAGTGAACTGCTGCTGCTGCCGTTGCTGGGAATCAGCGTGCGCAGGCTTTTGCTGCGGACGTGGCCGTTTGTTGTCGCAGCGATCGTCGCCGCGTATGGCACCGCGTTGCTCGCCGAGAAGACGGGACGGGTTCTCTTCGAGCTGGGGCCCGTGCTATTCACGCAGGATTCGGTCAACGCCGGAATGGCCATTGGACTGCGCGGGCTCGCGATCGCCCTTCCCGGGCTTTTCCTCCTCGCCAGCACAGACCCGACGGACCTCGCTGACGCGCTCGCCCAGCGGCTGAAGGCACCGCACCGGTTTGTGCTGGGAGCGCTCGCGGGAATGCGGCTGGTCGGGCTCCTGTTCGAGGAATGGCGGACGCTCGGTCTCGCCCGGCATGCGCGCGGCGTGAGCCATGAGGGCAATCCGGCCGCGCGTTTAGGGAACTTCCTCGGGCAGGCGTTCGGGCTCATGGTTCAGGCCATCCGGAGGGCCACCAGGTTGGCGGTGGCCATGGAGGCGCGAGGTTTCGGCGCAGGTCCGCGCACGTGGGCGCGGGAGAGCACATTCAGCAGTGTCGACGTCGTCGTTGTCCTGGTGGGCCTGCTGATAGCAGGACTCGCAGTCACCGCGGCAGTACTTGCGGGGACCTGGAACTTCATTCTCGGCTAGCCTGCCCTGTTCGTAACGCGCTTCGGAGGTGCATCATGAAGAGAGCGTTGCGGGAGGCAGCAGGTTTTTCCCAATGTTGCACCGCATGAATTGTTGGTACTGCGGTGTGATGTCTAGCGATGTCGAGTGTGGGGAACGAACATGGCCGATGGACAGCCGGACTGGCTCAACGTCATCAGGGACAACCACCTGCGCCCGTTGCGGCGGTTCGTCGGCCGCCTGACCCCGGACGCCTTCCTGGCTGACGAGGTGGTCCAGCTGACCCTGCTGCGGGCCTGGGAGCATCCGGTCATGCGCGGACACAGCGAGCTTGAAATCCGCGCCTGGCTCTTTGTGGTTGCCCGGAACATCCTCGTTGACTCGTTCCGCAGCGGCTTCCGCCGCCACGAGTTCGACGTGGACGAGGTTCCGGAAACTCCTTCCGACGACGAGGTGGAGCAGCTTCTCACCTCCTGGTTGCTGACGGATGCGCTCAATGAACTCTCGCCGCAGCACCGTGACGTGGTGCTGCACTTCTACTTCCGCGGCGAGACGGTGGCTGAGATTTCACGGGCCCTCTCCATACCGGTGGGGACCGTGAAATCCCGTCTTCACTACGCGCTGCGCTCCCTGAAGACAGCGCTGCTTGCCCAGGATGTGGTCTCGGGAGGTTAGGCCTGTCCCACCGTCACTGGATCATCGTGCCGTCGGGAGCGATGACGTACCAGACCTCGTTCACACCCTGGCCTTTGGTGTCGCCTGGGGCCTCGTCCTCGGCGAAGTAGTAAATCGGCATGCCGTTGATCGTGACCTGCATGTCGCCGTCGGGCGTTTCGATGGTGCCCACTTCTCCTGTGACGCCTTCCACCTCGGGCGACTCGCTGTCGCTGAGCACCGGCGGCCATGCCTCCAGGCAGCCACCCTCACAGGCGCTGACTCCGGAACCCGGCTCGTCGTTGGTGAAGACGTAGACCACCATGCCCTCGGCGTCGACGACCACTTCGCCCAGGTCGGTTTCCGCTACCCCGAGCGGCGTTCCGACTGTTCCTCCGCCGGCAGCATCACCGGTCGGTTCTTCTGTGGCTTCGCCGGTCATCCCGTCGGTGGCGCCATCCGTTGCCTCCACGGTGGGCTCCACCTCGGCGGGGTCCTCGGTAGGCGGTGCTTCCGCGGCGGTTTCTTCACCGGCGGGAATGTTCTCGCTTTCAGTGTCTGCGCCGCCACAGCCGGTCAGCGCCAGCAGGCAGATGGCGATGGCGGCGAACAGGACGCGCATTGCTTTACTCATGGTCATTCCTCCCGTGATCACCCCCTGGACGCCGGGGGTGGAAGTGGCCACTCGACCCCTCTACCGGGAAGACGCTGGAGCTACCCCGAATGGTTCAATGTGCGGCCGAACTCACAGGTGAATCACAGCTTCAGCCTGAGGCGAGGGCCTTGCCGAGATCCGTCTGGAGGTCACTTACGTCCTCAAGGCCCACCGAGAGCCGGATAACGCCGTCCGACAGCCCGATGGCCGCGCGTCCTTCAGGTCCCATGGCACGGTGCGTCGTGGTGGCAGGGTGGGTGATCAGTGTCTTGGAATCGCCCAGGTTGTTGGAGATGTCAATGATGTCCAGCGCATCGAGCAGCGCGAACGCCCGCTCCTTCGCCCGGCCCTCGGGGGCGTCCAGTTCGAAGGTCACCACGGTGCCGCCGGACGTCATCTGGGCAGCGGCAAGATCGAACTGCGGGTGCGATTCGAGCAGGGGATAGCGCACCCAGGTCACTGCCGGTTGGGCTTCCAGCCAGCGGGCGAGGGTCAGCGCCGAGGATGAGGAGTGGTTGACCCGCAGGGATAGCGTCTCCAGCCCCTTCAGGAGGGTCCAGGCGTTGAAGGAGGACAGCGCCGGACCGGTGTGCCGCATGAGGGTCTTCACCGGACCCTCGATGAATTCCCTGCGGCCGAGAATTGCGCCACCCAGGACCCTGCCCTGGCCGTCCATGTGCTTGGTTCCGGAATAGACGACGATGTCGGCGCCCAGTTCCGTGCACCGCTGCAGCAGCGGCGTGGCGAAGACATTGTCGACGACGACCTGCGCACCGGCGGCGTGGCTGAGTTCCACGACCGCCCTGATGTCGACGATTTCCTGCATCGGGTTCGAAGGCGACTCGAAGAACACCGCGGTGGTAGGGACGCTCAGCGCTTCTTCCCACTGGTTGAGGTCCCAGCCGTCCACGAAGACCGTCTCCACGCCCCAGCGGGGCAGGATTTCGTTCAGGATGACGAAGCAGGAGCCGAACAGGCTGCGGGAGGCGACTACGCGGTCACCGGCAGCCAGGAGCGCTCCGAGCGCCGTGAAGACGGCGGACATGCCGCTGGCGGTTGCGAAGCATGCTTCTGCACCTTCAAGAAGGCGCAGGCGTTCCTGGAACATGGCGACCGTGGGGTTGCCGTACCGGGAGTAGACAAAGCGGTCGACATCGCCGGTGAACGCGGCCTCCGCCGCAGCGGCGGAGGAATACACGAATCCTGAGTTCAGGAAGAGGGCCTCGGAGGTTTCCTCGAAATTGGACCGTGCCAGCCCACCGCGCACGGCGAGGGTGTCGGGCGACCAGGCGGCGGTGTCGTCGTCCGGACGTTGGATCCGTGGGTATCCGCCGTTGCCGGCGATCGGCTCCCGACCGGCTGCCGGAGAGAACGACGACGGCGGCGTGGACTCACTCACCGGCGTCGCCCTGGCCGTTCGCCGGGCTGGCAGCACCGGGTTCGGCAGTGACGGATTCAGGGGTGCCGGATTCAGCATGCGTGGTGGTGGCAAGGCCGCTTGAGCGCCAGCCGCCGTTCGCCTCGAAACCGTGCAGCACGTTGTAGGCGGTGTGCCCGGCAGCAGTTGCGCTCTGCGCCGCGGCAACCGAGCGGACACCCGAGCGGCAGAGGAACAGTAGCTCCCTGCCCTTGAGGCCGTTCAGCTGGTTGAGGAAGGAGACATTGCGGGTGCCGTCGGAGCGGTTCCACTCCAGAAAGAGGGGGGCGGTGCCGGCGTCGGTGAGATCGGGGACGCCAACGCTTTGCCACTCCTCAATTGTGCGGACATCCACAAGGACGGCGCCCTTGCTGACGCGTTCCACCGCTTCGCGTGGCGTGATGTCGCCGGCATAGCCGTTGCCTGGCTGCTGATGGGGGGTGTAATGCTGTGACACTGTGTCTCCTCACGCTGTGCACGCTGGTGATCGTGGATCCTGATCGGGGTGCCGAGTAGTCACCTGAGGCACCCCGCCGTGAAAGAGGGTTGCCGGCCAGCAAGTCAGGGCTTGGCGCTGGCGCTCGTTACTCCGGATTGAACGTAGCACCGGCGGCGCCCGGTCTGCCACGCTGGGCCGTAACGTGCAGTAACGCCTGTGCTCGCGCTAAATGCTCCCGCTTCAGGACACGGACTCCACGAGGGCTCCGAGTTCGGCGGTCAGTTCCGGAGATACAGTGACCGGCTTCCCGTCGATCGACTCGACTTCGGCGAGGAGGCGGACGCTCGAAATGAGCCAGACGCCGTCGGAATTGAACAGGTCCTCCGGCACGAGGGGACCGTATCCGAGTTCCCAGCCCGAATTCCGGGCGGTCTCGAACAAGGCCCCCTGAGACGTTCCGGGCAGGATCCCGCTCTCCAGTTGCGGGGTGATGAGGTGCTTGACGCCGTCGATCACCCGGGCGATCAGGACCGTCGACGTCGGGCCTTCGAGCACCTTGCCATCGGAGGAGGTGAAGATGACGTCGTTGGCGCCGTGGGAGCGGGCGTAGCGGAGTGCGGCCATGTTCACCGCGTAGGAGAGAGTTTTGGCGCCCATCAGCAGCCACGGCGCGCGCTGCGCGACGGCGCTGTCATAACCGCGGTCCAGGAGGAGGATCGAGAGGCGCTGTCCGCGCAGCCCCTTGGGTAGTGGTGAGACCAGCACCCAGGCCGTCGCCCCGGCGCCTTCCACCCCGCGGGTGGCGACGAGTTTGACCACCAGTTCGCCGTCGTCGTCGGCTTCCTTCAGCGCAGTGGTGACGGCGCGTTCCCACGCGTCCGACGGCGGGACCTCCAGTTCGAGCGCCTCGGCAGAGGTCGCCAGCCGGGCGAGATGTGCCTGAAGCTTACGTGGCGCGCCCTTGACCGCCAGCATGGTCTCGAAGATGCCGTCGCCGCGGGTGATCCCGGTGTCAGTGACTTTGAGCTGCGGTTGCGTCGCGTCCGCGATGCGGCCGTCGGGGGAGGAGGGGTCCAGGAACACCAGAACAGTCATGGGCACCAGCCTAGCGACCGGGGGCCCCGGGGCGGGCGAAGCTCGCGAATCCGGATTGCTCTCCTCGTTCAGGCCACGCTGGGCCCAGTCCCGGTGGCCTGTTCAATGCTTCCACAGAAGGATGAGGTGACGGAAGGCCGCGCAGCCAGCAGTGCGGACTATTGGGGGAAGGACGAGCCCAGCGCGGACAGCACCCCGAACGCTTTCGTCCGCACTTCCTCCCACTCTTCGGCCGGGTCGGAATCGGCCGTGATCGCGCCGCCCACACCGAGCGTAAGGCGGGTGGCGTCGTCGTCGTTCTCCATCACGAGCGTACGGATGACGACGGCGAGGTCCGCCGCCCCATCGAGGGAAAAGTACCCGGCGGCACCGGAATAGACGCCGCGCGGCCCGCCTTCGAGCCGGTCAAGGATGGCCATGGTGCTGATTTTGGGTGCGCCGGTCATGGAACCGGCAGGGAACGCGGCGGCGACTGCTTCGGCGCGGGAGGACCCGGGCCGAAGCTGAGCGTCGATGGTGCTGACCATCTGGTGCACCGTTGCATACGTTTCGATGTCGCACAGGCGGCTCACCGTCACGGTGCCGGGGATCGCCAGGTGGGAGAGGTCGTTGCGCAGCAGGTCCACAATCATGATGTTTTCCGCACGGTCCTTGACGCTGGTGCGCAGGTCGGCCTGCAGGGCGGCGTCCTCGTCAGGGTCGGCGGAGCGGCGCCGCGTGCCCTTGATCGGTTCGGCCCGCATCCCGCCGGAGGAGTCGAGCCGGAGGAAGCGCTCCGGCGAGGTGCTGGCGACAGCAAGGCCGGGGAACGCGAAGTAGTGCGCAAACGGCGTGGGGTTGACGCGGCGAAGCCCGAGGTACGCCTCGAACGCCCGAACCGGGCCCTCTGCATGAGCGGTCAGGGCGGTTGTCAGGCACACCTCGTAGGAGTTGCCGTCGGTGATCTCCGCCTTGGCCGCGCGGATCTTTTCCAGGTACTGCTCGCGTGTATCCCGCACGGAGAACCGGGGAGCCGCCGGCGGCATTGCCGGAGCCGGAGCGGTTCCGCCCGACAGCACGACGGCGCGTGCCCGTTCCAGCCAGGCATCCGCGTCCGCGTCAGTGTCGCGGGAGCCGTCACGTAGGGTCAGGAGGTGGGTGCGCCGGTCATGGTGATCGAGGACGACGGCGCGGCCCGCGAAGAGCAGCGAGGCATCGGGGACCGTGCCGGGCATGTCGGTGTGCGGTGTTGTGGAACCGCCGGTCTCCCGCTTCAGTTCGTAGCCGAGGTAACCGAGCCATCCGAGGGCGAACGGGCCGGGGTAGTTGTCGGGGACCCGGACGGCCCGTCTGCCCCACACGCCGTCGAGCCAGCGGAAGAACGGCCCGGGGACGCGCGCGGTGACCGGACCGCCGGTGACCAGGGTGGTGCCGTCGGTGTGCTGGGCGAGCTGCCCGAACCGGCCACCGTCGTCCGCCAGTATCGAGAAACGGCTGCGGCCCTGTGGGTCCTCGGTGGTGGAGCTGTCCAACCAGGCGGCGGACCTAGCCGCCCCGTAGAGCGCGCCGAACACCGCTGCGGCCTCGGGGATCGTATCGAGGGTTTCGACCTGCAGGGTGAGGCCGCGGCGAGCCGCCCGTTCCATCGACATCAGGAACTCGCACTGGGGCAACCCGCTCAGGGCGCGGCGAAGCTGATCCGGAACGGCGTTTCCGCGGTGACCCTGCACCAGCAGATCGGCGTGGGGTGCGGGATGGTCGTCCGCGAGCCAGCGTTCCTCCTGGTCCGACCAGCGCTGCCAGAACGGAGTGTACGTGTCGCCGTCGCGCGTCAGCGCGCTAGTGCGTCGGAGGTCCTCGTCAGCGTCGATCCAGACGACGACGTCGAGGAACTCACGCGCGGCTTCGCACGCCGCACCCACCCCCTCAACCACGACAATGTCCGCCGGTTGCGTGAGGCGGGTGTCGCCGTCGTCGTTCGCGGTCCAGTCCCAGGCCGTCCAGCGGGCGGCCACCCCGGACGCGAGCGGGGTGAGAACTGTGCGGACGTATCGCTCCATGCCGTCGGCAAGGCCGTCCCAGCCGGGGTAGATGTCCTCAAGGTGGAACAGGCTCACGGTGTGGTGTTCCCGCAGCAGTGTTGTGAGTTCCACAGCCAGCGTGGTTTTGCCTGCTCCCGACCGGCCGTCGACGGCAATGATGAGCGGAACGACGGCGTTCACTGGCTTGTGTGCCATGACTTAGGAGAATGCCAATAGTGCGCCCACGGCGACGAACAGCGTGCCGAAGATGCGGTTGAGCAGGCGCTGTCCGCGCGGTCCGCTGGTGAACCGGCTGAAGGAGCGGGCCGCGGCGGCGAAGAAGAGCCACATCACCAGAACATCGATGACGACGACGGTGCCTGCCAGGGCACCGTACTGGCCCAGAAGCTCCTGCTCCGGTCGGATGAACTGCGGCACGAACGCCAGGAAGAACACGATTGCCTTGGGGTTGAGCAGGTTCACCCAGAGCCCCCGCCGGAACATTGACGCCGCGCCCTCGGCGTAGAGCGTGGCGGCCTCCTCGGCGGGAATCGGAGGTTCTATGAACTTCCGGATGCCGAGGTACACCAGGTAGGCGGCACCTGCATAGCGGATGATGTTGAACGCCAGCGGCGACCCGGCCACCAGCAGCCCGACCCCTGCCGCCACCACGGCAATATGCACGAGCAGGGCCACCTGCTGGCCGAGGATGCCCCACATGGAACGCCGGAACCCGACCGTGAGGGAGTTGCTCATGGTATTCACGGCACCGGCTCCCGGAGTGAAGCTGATGAGCGTCTGGGCGCCGACCAGCGCCAGCCAAATCGAGAGGGTCACTGAATAATCTTAGGGGCGTCCGCCGCAACCTCCTGCCCCTGCGCCTGCCACCAGCTCACAGTCGCTGCCGCGCCGGCCCGAAGAGGAGTAGGCCGGAGTTCAAGGAGTGCCTCGCTGCGCGCTGAGTCCATCACGAACGGGTTCTCGAACTGATACAGCATCTCCGCAAGCTCCCGCATGTCGCTCGAGACTCTTCCGAGTGAGCGGACCATCCAGCCCGGAATCGGGCGGACCCGTGGCTCCGGCCCGCCGGCGGCGCGCGCGAACTCCTGGGCGATCCCGCGTTGTGTCGGCGCGGGAGCTGTCGGTGCGTGCAGTACGGAGTTCCAGACATGCTCGCGCCGCGCCGCCGCGATCATGGCTGCCGCGAGGTCGGGAACGTAGGTGAAGGAGTGAGGTACGTCCGCGTTCCCCAACGGCCGGATGGTCTTCCCGGCCAACACCCGTGGGACCACGCGCTCGCCGGCATGGGAGGTGCGAACCAGGGGTCCATAGAAGTCCGATGAGACCACGCTGACCGTCGCCGTGGCCGAGGCTTCCCGTTGCTGCAGCAATCTGGCGCGCACTCCACGTTTGCCGGCGGACGCCGTCCGGAAAGAGTCTTCGGTCATGACCTCACCCGGCTGATCGTACGAATACAGGCTTTCCGGAAAGACGACGACGGCGCCCGCCTTCCCTGCCGTCTCGAGCACACCCTGCTCGGCCCGGGGCAGTTCCGCTTCCCACGCCGCAGCGGTGTAGGCAGAACCGTGGATGCAGTGGAAGACGGCTGCCGCCCCGTCGAAGGCTGCTTCCAGTTGCCGCGGGTCTGACACATCGGCGCGGACACGCTGGATGCCGGCACGGTCCGGACCGCTTCCAGAGCGGGTGAGGACCCGAACGCTTGCGCCCTGGTCCGCCAGTTGTTCCGCCACGGTCCAGCCGACCGGGCCGGCTCCCGTCACTATGTACAGCTGTGCCATTTCTCTTCTCCTGGACAATCGTTGGTTTGACGGATGCAAAGTGAGAGCACTGCTCTCGAAACAAGTATGTGCGGGCCCCCTCCGTCGTGTCAAGAGCACAGCTCTCTTAAGTTGACACTGCTCTCTTGCTTCGGCAGCATTGGTGCATGGCTCCCACACCGCGTGAACGTGCCCGCGCCCAAACCATGGAGGACATCACCCGGATAGGACGGGAACACCTCGCCGTTCATGGAGCTGCCGCCTTGTCGCTGAGGGCCATCGCCCGGGAGCTGGGCTTGGTGTCCTCGGCGGTGTACCGGTACGTCAAGAGCCGGGATGAACTCCTGACACTCCTGGTGGTGGATGCCTATACCGAACTCGGCGACGAAGTCGACTACGCCGTTTCGCAGGCAGCTGCCTCCGATCACGCGGGACGGTTCTTCGCGCTCGCACATGCGGTGCGCGGCTGGGCTCTGAGGGAGCCGGCCCGTTATGCATTGCTCTTCGGCAGCCCCGTGCCGGGTTATCACGCACCCGCGGAGCAAACCACCGGGCCCGGCACGCGCGTCATCAGGGCGCTCGTTCGGATATTCGACGACGCCTACCGATCCGGTACAGGTGAGGCACTGCCCGATATCCCGCAGGGCACGTCCAATCAGGGCCGGCTGTCCGTGGATCTTTCGCGCATTCGGGAAGAGCTGGACCTGGCGGCCAGCGATGACCTGATCGCGCGCGGCACGCTCGTCTGGGCGGCCCTCTTTGGCATTGTCAGTTTCGAAGTCTTCGGCCAGTACGGCGCCGGTACCTTCTCGGTCCCGGAGGAGCTATTCGAGCAGCACGTGCTGGTGCTGAAGGGCATTGTGGCGCTGTAGTAGTTACGCCTGAATTGCCGAGCGGCACTTACCGAGCGGCGCGACCCCGCGCGAGGTCCTCCTGCACGTACTGGACAATGCCGGGAACGGCGTCGTGAATCATTTGCCAGGTGGCTTCGAAATCTGCGCCATCCCCGTACCACGGGTCATAGATGCCGAGCTCCGAGACCGGCGTGCCGGCGGTGGACGGATCGAACTCGCGAAGCAGCCGCACGCGGCTGCGACTGTCGGCGTCAGGGGCTTCGAGCCGCAGATCCTCATAATGGTCCACGTCGAGCGCAAGAATAAGATCCCGCTCCGCGTACCAGGTTGGATCGAACTTCCGCGCGCGGTGTGTTTCGCTCTGCAGGCCCAGTTCGGTGAGCTTCGCGGCGGCTCGCTCGTCGATCGGGTTGCCGGTCTCCCAGCTGCTGGTGCCGGCGGAGTCCACCAGGACGTCCTCGGTCAGTCCGGCCTCCTCGAAAGCACGGTTGAGCATTATTTCGGCCATGGGGGAGCGGCAGATGTTGCCGGTGCAGACAGTGACGATCCGGTACATGGGTCAATCCTAGATTGCCCGCGCGCTACTCGTCCTCCAATACCGCCATCGCCGCGCTGTGCCCGCCGAGCCCGCTCACACCGCCCCCGCGCCGAGATCCCGCTCCGCACAAAAGGACCCGGGGATGGTCCGTGGACACGCCCCATCGGCGGGCTGCAGTGTCCAACGGTTCATCGTCGTCGGCAAACGGCCAGGACAGCGGGCCGTGGAAGATGTTCCCGCCTGTAAGGCCGAGGGTCTCTTCGAGATCAAGAGTGGTCTTCGTCTCGATACAGAGCTCACCGGACGGTCCGGCCAGCAGGCAGTCCTCGATCGGCTCGGCGGCGACGCTGTTCAGTGACGCGAGTACAGCCCGCTGCAGCGCGGCGCGGTGTGCAGCGTGGTCACCGGATGCGATCAGCCGATGCGGAGTCTGCAGCGAAAAGACGGTGAGGGTGTGCGCGCCCGACGCCAGCAGCTCGGGCGACAGGATCGACGGGTCCGCCAGCGAGTGGCAGTAAATCTCAATGGGCAGTGGATCGGGGATTTTGCCGGCTGACGCCGCGTCGTAAGCTCGTTCGAGCTGGGAGTACGTTTCGTTGATATGGAACGTGCCGCCGAACGCCTGTTCCGGACTCACCTGCGGGTCCTTGAGCCGTGGAAGCCGTGAGAGCAGCATGTTCACCTTGACCTGCGCGCCCTCGGCGGCCTGCTGCGACGACGGTGGGGAGTCCGACCCGTCCGGGCAGCCCATCAGCCGACGCAGGACGTCAGGCGTTACGTTCGCGAGCACATAGTCACCGCCCACGGCGAGTGGGAAGCTTTCGCCGCGCTTCTGCTTGTAGTGCACGACCGCTGTTTCACCTAGCGCGGGGCCCACAGCAGTCACTTCCGCTCGGGTGCGGATCACCACGCCCGCTTCCCGGGCGGCCCGTTCAAGGGCGTCGGAGACGGCGCCCATGCCTCCGACGGGTACATCCCAGTTGCCGGTTCCCCCGCCCATCACGTGGTAGAGCAGGCACTTGTTCTGTTGCAGGTCGGCGTCGTGAGCCCGGGCGAAGGTGCTGATCAAACCATCGGTCAACAGAACACCGCGCACCAGGTCATGCTCGACATGGCGTTCAATGACCTCTCCCACCGGGCGTTCGATGAAGCTCTCCCATACAGCGTCGTTGCCAACCAGAATCCGTGCTTCGGACCGGCGCAGCAGTGGCTCGGTGACCGTCGGCCACAGCTTCTCGGCAAGTAATGACGTGCTCCGGTAGAACGACGCGAACCCGCCCGCATCGCCCCGCGCACCGATGCGAGCGAAGCTGGCGCGAGTAGCCTCGTCGTCGGATTGGTCGATCAGCAACCCAACATCAGAGCCGGGCAGCGGCGTGTAGGAGGAGTACCGCCGTCGTACCAGTTGCAGGTCAAGGTCCAGGTCATCGATGATCCGCTGTGGCAGGAGGCTCACCAGGTACGAGTACCGGGATAGCTGTGCGCCGGTGCCGGGAAACGCCTCGGCGGAGACTGCTGCTCCGCCCACATGATCCTGCTGCTCAAGGACCACCACGGACCGACCGGCGCGAGCCAGATACGTCGCCGCCACCAGCCCGTTGTGGCCGCCGCCGACCACAACGACGTCGAAATGTTCAGAATCAGGTGACCGGGGCCGGCTCATCATCGCCTCACCCTAGTCGCTTTCACAAGTGAATGATGAGTTCACCGCAGGGAATGAGGAACCAGCCATCCGGTGACTCGGCCCAGCGCCGCCATCCTGCTGCCATCCGCTCCAACGATGCTCGGTCGGCCAGTCCGCGCTCCAGGGTCTGCTCGGCGAAACCGGAACTCAGGACCCGCTCCGCCCAGGCGTCCGCGTGCCAACGACGGCGCTCCTCAGTGGCGTACAACCAGTTCGACGACGACGCCTCCACCTCAGTCAGGCCCGCCTCGTGAGCCCATGCAAGGAGGTGTCGGCCGGCGTCGGGCTCTGCCCTGTTGCTGCGGGCAAGCCCCTGGTAGGTCTCCATCCATTCGTCGAGCTCCGCCGTGGGCGGGTACCAGGCCATGGCGTGATAGTCGGCGTCGCGGACGGCGATGATGCCACCGGGCCGCGTTACCCGCTGCATCTCGCGGAGGGCGGCCACCGGGTCGGTGAGGTGCTGCAGTACCTGGTGGGCGTGGACGACGTCGACGGATTCGTCGTCAAGGTCGAGGTCATACACGTTGCCGGCCCGGAAAGAGAGGTTCTCAACTCCTGCGTAGGTCCGCTCGGCCAGGGCCACAACGTCCTCGGAACGGTCCAGGCCGAGTACCTGTCCTGGATCCAGGAGTGCCGCGAAGTCGGCGGTGATGCTGCCGGGTCCGCATCCGACGTCGAGCATGTCCATTCCGGAGGAGAGGTGCTCCAGAAGGTACGAGGCGGAATCCGCCGCGCGGCGCGTTGCATGCGCGCCGGTCACGCTGGAGTGGTGGCCGTGGGAGTAGACCTCATCGCTCATGACCGTCAGGTTACTCCGGCGGTTCCTCCACTGCCCGCTGGCGCGCGTGCACTGTGGCGTCGGTGACCTTGCGCATCATGGTGCTGAGCAGCTCAAGCTCCTCAGCGGAAAAGTCAGACAGCGCCTTTTCCACTTCGTGGGCCAGCGGTGCAAAAAGGCGTGACCCCGTCGCGAGGGCCTTCTCCGTCATTTCGAGGTGAACCTGCCTGCGGTCAACGGAGCTGCGGGAGCGGCGAACATGACCTGCCTCGTCCAGGCGGTCGATGAGCGCGGTAGTGGCCGGCGAACTCAGGTTCAGGGCCTGGCGCAGCATTCCGGGCGTCACCGTTGCACCAGCGCGGGCAGCGCCCATCATGATTCCGAGCGCGTTGAGGTCCGTCCGGTGCAGGGCATCCCGAACGCTGATGGTGTCCACGTAGCGGTCGGTCTCGACCGTGAACTGCTGCAACAGGGACATCAACTCACGTGGTGCGGTGGCGGCCATATTTCTCCTCTTCATCTAACAGAGTAGGATACTGCCAATTATCTCTATGATAGATATAGTAGCTAACAGAGATACTTCAGGGAGGTTACGAATGTTCAAGAGGAAGTGGGTCCGGGTAATTCTCCCGGCGTTCATTGTGGTGTTGTGGTTCATCGGCGCCGGGTTCGGCGGGCCCACCTTCGGGAAGCTGGAGGGCGTCTCCAGTAATGACCAGGCGTCCTTCCTTCCGGCCAATGCCGAATCAACGGAGGCCGGAGAGTTGCAGGAGGCATTTACGGAGTCAACGGCTTTGCCCGCCGTGATTGTCGTCGAGTCGGAGACGGAAATCCCGCCGCAGGAACTGGCGCAATACCAGGAGCTCGCGGGGGAGTTGGAGAAGGTACCGGGACTTGAAGCGGCCTCGGATGGGCAGCCGGCGGTGATCGGCCCCATTCCTTCCGAGGATGGCCTTGCCGTCCAGTACATCGCCTCCGTCTCCGACGACGGTGAGCTGGGTGAGGTTGTGGCCGAACTCCGCGAGGTGCTCGAGGCGGAACTGCCCGCGGGCACTGAGGGCTACGTCACCGGTCCGGCCGGATTCACCGCGGACCTGGTCAGCGCCTTCGGGGGCATTGACGGAATCC
Source organism: Arthrobacter sp. M71 S08 (assembly GCF_059089725.1). Classification (NCBI taxonomy): domain Bacteria; kingdom Bacillati; phylum Actinomycetota; class Actinomycetes; order Micrococcales; family Micrococcaceae; genus Arthrobacter; species Arthrobacter sp. M71 S08. The sequence continues at coordinate 202,834 of NZ_JBNHEY010000002.1, forward strand.
TGCTGGCAGTCGCGTTGAGTGCCGTATTCCTTATCCTCCTGGCCGTCTACCGTGCCCTCATCCTGCCGTTCCTGGTGCTTCTCACCTCGGTCTTTGCGCTTGCCACGTCGATCCTGCTTGTGTACGGCCTTGCCCTGTGGGGCTGGATTGAGCTGAGCGGCCAGAGCCAGGGCATCCTGTCGATCCTTGTGATCGGCGCGGCTACGGACTACGCGCTGCTTCTGGTTGCCCGGTATCGGGAGACGCTCAGGGAGTTCAGCTCCAAGTGGGATGCGATGAAGGCTGCCTATCGTGCCTCGGTGGAGCCCATCATCGCCTCGGGGGCGACGGTGATCCTTGCGCTGCTGTGCCTTCTCTTCTCTGACCTAAATTCCAACCGCAGCCTGGGTCCTATTGCCGCCATCGGCATTGTCTTCTCCCTGCTTGCCGCCCTGACCCTCCTCCCCGCGTTCCTCCTGATCTTCGGCCGGAGTGCGTTCTGGCCGCTGCGGCCCAAGGTAGGCACCCACCCCGTCGGCGTTCATGAGCGCAACGTCACCGGCCTTGAGGGTCTGCGTGGCATCTGGAAGCGCGTCGGCAGTCTCATTTCACGGTTCTCCCGGCCTGTGTGGATCGTGTCCCTGCTGGTGCTGGCCGCCGGTTCATTGGGGCTGCTCCAGCTGCAGGCGTCGGGTGTGCCGCAGTCGTCCCTCATTCTGGCTCCGTCCAACGCCGTGGACGGTCAGGACGCGCTCGCACGCCACTTCGACGCAGGCGCCGGCAGTCCGGTCACGATCGTTGCTCCCGAAAGCCGGCAGGATGGCGTGCTTGAGGTCGTCGAAGAGCAGGAGGGAGTGACAGAGGCTACCGTGGTCGCCGATGGTGCAGGCGACGTCGTACGCGACGGCAACGTGCTCGTCCGGGCGACACTTGATTACCAGGCGGACTCCGCCGAAGCGGAGGAACTGGTCAAGCAGCTGCGCGTGGACCTGGATGCCGTGAGCCCGGATGTGCTGGTGGGCGGGGTGACCGCGGTGGCCCTGGACACCAATGTGACCGCGCAGGCTGACCTGGCGAAGATCATCCCGATCGTCCTGGTGGTCATTCTTCTGATCCTGATGCTGCTGCTTCGGTCCGTGCTGGCGCCGGTGCTCCTCATCGGTTCAGTGGTGCTGTCCTACGCGACGGCGCTTGGTGTGTCGGCGCTGGTGTTCAACAACCTCCTCGGGTTCGACGGCGCAGACGCTTCCGTGCCGCTCTTCGGTTTCGTCTTCCTGGTGGCGCTGGGCGTCGACTACAACATCTTCCTGATGACCCGCGTGAGAGAGGAATCGCTGCGTATCGGAACGCGGCCCGGCATCCTCCGCGGGCTGGGCGTGACCGGCGGTGTCATCACCTCGGCCGGCATCGTGCTGGCGGCGACGTTCGCGGCCTTGGGTGTCATCCCCATCCTGTTCCTGGCGCAGATCGCCTTCATCGTGGCGTTCGGTGTGCTGCTGGACACCGTGATCGTCCGATCCCTCCTGGTTCCGGCGCTCGCCTACGACATCGGCCCCAAGATCTGGTGGCCGTCCGCACTCTCACGGCACGACGGAAGGTTACCTTCCGGCATTGGTTCAGTTGGGCGTACGGAACGGAAGGTACCAGCCCATAGGGCGTAGAGCTGATGGGGACGGCAGGAGTTGTGCACATATTTTCATAGTCGTTGCGCGATTGAGCAGGCGGTAGCTAGCGTCTTTGCGATGCACGCTCCCGCCCGGGGGCCTCGATGATACGAAGAGGTTTCACATATGTCACGCCGCCTGTCGACGATCCTTGCCACAGCAGCGCTACTGACCGGAAGTATTGCCGGTGCCGCCCCCGCAGTGGCGGATACCGAGGATGTTTCTCCGCCGGGGTCGAACAACTGGTCCTGCAAGCCCAGTGATGAGCATCCCCATCCGGTCATCCTCGTGCCGGGAACATTCGAGAGCATGCTGAAGAACTGGTCCACGCTGTCGCCCGTGCTTGCCGAGCAGGGTTACTGCGTCTTCGCCCTCAACTATGGAACCACCGACGGCATCGACGCCACCGGTCCCGTGGCTGATTCTGCCGTGGAACTTGCTACCTTCGTCGACGCCGTGTTGGGCGCCACCGGGGCACGAAAGGTGGATCTGGTGGGGCATAGCCAGGGCGGCATGATGCCGCGCTACTACCTCGGCTTCCTCGGTGGTGCGAAGAAGGTCAACCACCTGGTCGGCATAGCGTCCTCGAACCACGGCACCGAGGGAGTCCTGGTGCCTTCCGGCGGCGATGCTCCGCTGACCGCTTCGGATTCCGGTTTCCTCTGTCAGGCCTGTGCCGACCAGGAGGCCGGTTCCCCGTTCCTGACCGAACTCAACTCGATCGGTGACACCGTCAATGGGCCGTCCTACACGGTCATCAGCACCAGGTATGACGAAGTTGTCACGCCCTACACAAGCCAGTTCCTCGACGGGTCCGCACGCCAGGTAACGAACATCACCATCCAGGACAAGTGCGCACTGAACGTGATTGAACACGACCAGGCGCCCAATGACCCAGTGGTGCACCGGCTCGTGTCCCACGCGCTGACGCAGGACGGTCCCGCGGATCCCGCATTCCAGCCACGCTGCCTGTAAGAACGGTACCCGCCTGGGTATGCCTCCAGACCAGAGTTGAGTCACAGCGGCTCAACTCTGATTTGACTCCTGAGTAGCCAAGCGTACAGTTGAGTGCAGAACGCTCAATGTGAGCGGAACCTGACAAAACCAGCCACCGGTCGTTGACCGGCGGCTCGTCGAAAGGAACACGCATGTCACGTGCAGTAGGTATCGACCTCGGTACAACCAACTCGGTCGTCTCCGTGCTTGAAGGTGGCGAGCCCACCGTTATCGCCAACGCGGAAGGCGCACGCACCACCCCGTCCATCGTCGCTTTCTCCAAGGGTGGCGAGGTTCTGGTCGGCGAGATCGCGAAGCGCCAGGCCGTCAACAACATCGACCGCACCATTGCCTCCGTCAAGCGCCACATGGGCACTGACTGGACCAAACAGATCGATGACAAGACCTACACGCCGCAGGAAATCTCTGCCCGCATCCTGCAGAAGCTGAAGACCGATGCCGAGAGCTACCTCGGTGAGAAGGTCACAGACGCCGTCGTCACCGTACCGGCGTACTTCAACGACGCTGAGCGGCAGGCCACCAAGGAAGCCGGTGAGATCGCAGGCCTGAACGTCCTGCGCATCGTCAACGAGCCCACCGCCGCAGCCCTGGCCTACGGCCTGGACAAGGGTAAGGAAGACGAGCTCATCCTCGTGTTCGACCTCGGTGGCGGTACGTTCGACGTCTCGCTCCTGGAAGTCGGCAAGGATGAGGATGATTTCTCCACCATCCAGGTTCGTGCCACTTCCGGTGACAACCGCCTCGGCGGCGACGACTGGGATCAGCGGGTCGTGGAGTTCCTGCTCGCCCAGGCAAAGGCCAAGGGCGCGGACCTGTCGAAGGACAAGATCGCGCTCCAGCGTCTGAAGGAAGCTGCAGAGCAGGCCAAGAAGGAACTGTCCTCTGCCAGCTCCACCAACATCTCCCTGCAGTACCTTTCCGTCACTCCGGACGGACCGGTGCACCTCGACGAGCACCTGAGCCGTGCCAAGTTCCAGGACCTCACCAAGGACCTGCTTGACCGCACCAGGAAGCCGTTCCACGACGTCATCGCCGAAGCCGGCATCAAGGTTTCCGACATCGACCACATCGTCCTTGTCGGCGGTTCAACCCGCATGCCCGCTGTTTCGGAACTGGTGAAGGAACTGGCCGGCGGCAAGGAGCCCAACAAGGGCGTGAACCCGGATGAGGTTGTCGCCGTCGGCGCTGCCCTCCAGGCCGGTGTGCTGAAGGGTGAGCGCAAGGACGTCCTCCTGATCGACGTGACCCCGCTGTCGCTGGGCATCGAGACCAAGGGCGGCGTGATGACCAAGCTCATCGAGCGCAACACGGCCATCCCCACCAAGCGCAGCGAGACCTTCACAACCGCAGATGACAACCAGCCTTCGGTTGCCATCCAGGTATTCCAGGGCGAGCGCGAATTCACTCGTGACAACAAGCCCCTGGGCACTTTCGAGCTCACCGGTATTGCACCGGCGCCGCGCGGTGTTCCGCAGGTTGAGGTCACCTTCGATCTCGATGCCAACGGCATTGTGCACGTGTCCGCCAAGGACAAGGGCACCGGTAAGGAGCAGTCGATGACCATCACCGGCGGCACCGCGCTGTCGAAGGAAGACATCGATCGCATGGTCCGTGAGGCTGAAGAGCACGCTGCCGAGGACAAGAAGCGCCGCGAGGCTGCGGATGTCCGCAATTCGGCCGAGCAGCTGGCCTACTCCGTTGGCAAGCTCATCGACGACAACTCCGACAAGCTGCCCGAAGAAGTCAAGACCGAGGTTCAGGGCGACGTTGACGCACTGAAGAAGGCTCTGGAGTCGCAGGACAACGATGACGAGGTGAAGGCTGCCTTCGAGAAGCTGCAGACCTCCCAGACCAAGCTCGGCGAGGCCATCTACGCCCAGGCTCAGCAGGAAGGTGCCGCCGGTCCCGGCGCTACCCCCACCGGTGAGCCCAGCGAGAACGGATCCAAGGCTGACGACGAAGACATCGTCGATGCCGAGGTCGTTGACGAAGACGAGAAGAAGTAGCCATGCCGCACCACGGAAACGAAGAAGAACACTCAGAGCCAGTGAGCTTCCGGGATAACCGGAAGATCGACCCGGAGACTGGGGAGATCCGTGGGCAGCAAGGCACAGCCGAAACAGACGGCACGGGTACCCCTGGTTCGGCCCCCTTCGCGGGTGCCGGCCAGGAGCCCGGCGCCGGAACCGCACAGGATGCGTCGGACTCTGCGCACCCGGACGGAGCGGACGCCGGTGTTGATGCGTTGGCCCAGGCGGAAGCGATCCTCAATGAGGCTGGTGGCGGGGAAGAGATTCCTCCAGCGTCCACCAACGTCGAGGCCGAGCTTCGGAATGACCTGCTCCGGCTTCAGGCCGAGTACGTCAATTACCGGAAGCGGGTGGAGCGGGACCGCGACGTCGCACGGGACATGGCAGTGATCGGGGTACTGAACTCGCTCATGCCGGTGCTCGACGACATAGACGCCGCCCGCCAGCACGGCGACCTTGCGGACGGGCCCTTCGCCGCTATCTCCACCAAGCTGGAGAACGCGTTGAAGACCTACGGCCTCTCCCGCATCGATGAGACCGGCGTGGAGTTCGACCCGAACATTCACGAAGCGCTCATTCAGCAGCCGAGCCCGGACGTCCAGTTCGACAGCGTCAGCCAGATCCTCCGCGCCGGATACAAGAAGGGCGACCGCGTCCTGCGCGCAGCCCAGGTGATCGTAGCGGTTCCTGAGTAGCTGGGCGCGTCCTTCCCCTCCGGGGCAACGAACTTCCGAGACTCGCAAAGCTCGCTTCGGAATATTAAACCCCCTTTAGCGGAGGGGAAGGACGCAAGGCTTCCACGAACAGGACAAGTTAAAGATTTAGAGAGAGGAGGGGTCAGATGGCTAGTCAGGATTGGGTCGACAAGGACTTCTACAAGATCCTTGGCGTGCCCAAGGACGCCTCCGACGCCGACATAAAGAAGGCCTACCGGAAGCTCGCGCGCAAGCATCACCCCGACCAGAACCAGAGCACCGGCGGCTCGGACAGGATGTTCAAGGACATCTCCGAGGCGTACTCGGTGCTGTCCGATCCCGAGCAACGTCAGCAGTACGACGCGATCCGCGCCATGGGCAGCGGAGCGCGTTTCACCGCCGGCGGTCCGGGCGGGGCAGGCGGCGGCGCCGGCTTTGACGACATGTTCGGGAACCTCTTCGGTCAGACCGCGGGCCGCCAGCGCGGAGGTTTCGGTGGCGGCAGCAACCTGCCTCCGGAGTTCGCCGATCTGTTCGGGGGAGGCGGTGGCTACTCTTCCGGTGGGGGATTTCCCGGGGGCGGTGGATTCCCTGGGTATCAGGCACCGCCACGCAAGGGCGCAGACCGGACGGCGAGCACCAGCATCTCCTTCGCCGGGTCCATCCGCGGCACCACGATCGGTCTGCGTGAACCGTCCGGCGAGGTGATCGACGTTCGTATTCCTCCCGGTATCCGTGACGGACAGAAGGTCCGTGTACGCGGAAAGGGCCAGTCGGGGCCGTCAGGAAACGGTGACCTCATGGTCACGGTGAATGTGAAGCCGCATCCGTTCTTCCAGCGCGACGGCGACAACATCCGGGTGCACGTACCTGTCACCTTCCCCGAGGCTACGCTCGGTGCGCAGGTGGAGGTGCCCACCCTGGACGGTGAGACCGTCAAGGTGAAAGTGCCGGCGGGTACTCCGTCCGGCAGGACCCTTCGGGTCAAGGGCCGCGGAGTGAAGACTTCGAAGGGCACAGGCGATCTGCTGGTGACCATCGACGTCGTCGTTCCGCAGAATCTGAACAAGGACGCGGCGGCCGCCGTCGAGGCATTCGCCAGCGCCACGAAGGATGCCGACCCGCGCAACAATCTCGCCGAAAAGGCGCGGCTTTAGGGTGTAGGGAATCTAGACAGCAGAGGGGAGCGACACCATGTCTGTTGATATCAATATGCCGATCTATGTGATTTCCGTGGCGGCGGAGCTCGCAGACATGCATCCCCAGACGCTGCGTCAGTACGACCGGCTGGGTCTCGTCACCCCCAGCAGGGCGCCCGGGCGGGCCCGCCGGTATTCCCAACGGGATGTCAATGTCCTGCGCGAAGTTCAGCGACTGTCCCACGAGGGCGTCTCTCTGGAGGGGATCCGGCGCATCCTGGAACTGGAGAATCAGGTCATGGCGCTCCAGCACAGGGTCAGCGAACTCACGGAAGAGCTGGCGCAGCGCCGGAAGCCGGAGACCAGCCGTGTCTTCGCTGCCGGTCTCGCGGGCGACGTCGTCACCCTCGCCAGGGGCCAGCGTCCCCGCCCGCGCAGCCAGGCACTCATGATCTGGCGCGGGGATCCTTCCCGTTGAGTCCCGCCGACGTAGCGCAACCTTCAATTCCACGGCACACTTATATACATGCCTGAATCAGAGTTCGCTGACGCCGCGGAAGTCCTGCTGGAGGGTGTTCTTCAGCTCCTCCTCTTTGGTGGAGCGGTTCTGGGTGTTCTAGCCATCGGCGCGGCAACCGGTACCTGGTTGATCGTGCGCCGCGTCCGCCGTTCGGGAGTCCTCCGCCGCCGGATCGAGCGCGGGTCCAGCCGTCTGCGGTCCTTCTCCTCGGATGCATCGGCACGGGAGCTCGCAAGGCTCCGGCTCCAACTCGAGCGCTCCACGGATGCCACCCGTCGCTCCGTTGCGGCGGCTATCGCACAGGGTTCTCCCACGGGAGACCTGGCCGCAACCGCGGAGGACCTCACCCGGGCCGAAACCGTACTCGGCGAACGCCTTGCCCTTGCCGAACGGGAACCGAACAGGGCGCTCCGCGAAGACCTTGCCCGCGGTATCGGCGAGCAGGTCAACTCCCTCTGCGAACTGTCAGCTCAGCTGCGTCGAGCCCTTCTCGAGGTTCATCAGGTCTCCGGCAGCAGGCAGCTTGAGCGCGCCACCTCACGCCTCACCACGGAAATCGGTGCTCTGAGGACCTGGAACGCCGCCTACGGCACCGGCACGCGGCGGGCCTAGCACCAGTGTCTGTACGTCGCCGCATCTCACGCATCCTTTCCTCGCGCCGCAACGCCGCTGAACCGGTTGATCCCATTGCCGCGCTCGGCCAGTCCCAGCGGCAACAGGAGGAAAACCTCGACCGCGCCCGCCGCAGTGTTGCCGACCTCGCCGCCGTGCGGCACCGGGTCGACAGCCTCGCCCGGCAGGCGGCGGCAGACCTCGACGCCTGCAACCGCGAGGCGGAACGCGCTGTTGCGAACAACAACGACGACGCCGCCCGGGCTGCGCTTCGCCGGGCACTGGAAGTGCAGAAGAGACTTGAGACGCTGACCCGCCAGCGCGACGGCGTCGATCAGCAGTTCCACGCCCTCGAAGCGGACCTGTACCGGCTTGAAACTTCATTGCAGGAAAACGCAGTCCGTTACGAATCCCTCAAGGCGCAGCACGGCGCCACCCAGGCGGCGCTGGACGTTCAGGGCGCGGTGTCCGCTTCAGCGGGAAGCAGCGTGGAAACCGCGCGCGCCGCGCGCGAGGCGGAACGGGAAGCCAGGCGTTTGAGGCATCTGCAGGCCGCCCAGGAGGAACTCACCTGGTCCGACCCGTCCTCCGGGAAGCTCGAACAGGCGTTCGGCGAGCTCGAAGCACGTGAGGCAGCCGAGCAGGAACTCCGGCAGCTGAAAGAACGGGCGCAGGGCCGCCGGCGCGGGCAAGCGTAGGCCCGCAGACCCCGTGAGGGAAGCATCAGCGCCGGTTGCCAGGCTCAGCCCATGAGCGAGATCAACGGCGCAGACATCCGTGGCAAACAGTTCCTGGTAGTAGGAGCAACGGGCCAGCTCGGTTCGCGCATAGCGGCAGAACTGGGAGCAAGGGGAGCGCGGCTGGTCCTCAGCGGACGCGATGAGGCGAAACTCCGCGCAGTCGCCGATCGGCTGGGTGCAGGTTCCGTTGCCGCAGACCTGACGCTGCCCGGCGGGCCCGCCAGCATCGCCGATACGTTGAATGACGAGACTCTGGACGGCATGGTTTATGCTGCGGGCGTCGTGGCCTTCGGTTCCCTCACCGAGCTTGACGATGACACCCTGGACGAGTTGCTGCTCACCAACTTCGTGGGCTACGCCCGGCTCCTTCGAGCGGTCGTCCCACGGCTGGGCAAGGGATCTGTGGTGGCGCAGATCAGCGCTGTCGTCGCTGAGAGTCCCACCGGGGGCATGGCCGCGTACTCTGCGAGCAAGGCGGCTCTGAGCGCGTTCGGCAAGGCTGCCGCGCTTGAGTTGCGCCGTCGCGGGGTGCGCGTCCTAGATGTTCGGCCGCCGCACACCGAAACCGGGCTGGCCAACCGTCCCATCGACGGGTTGGCACCCCGCCTGCCGCAGGGCAAGGACCCGGATGCCGTAGCCCGCCGAATCGTTGACGCGATAGCTGCGGGGGAGCGGGACGTGCCGTCGTCGTCATTTGACTGAGTGAGCTTAGGTCGCCTCACCACCCGGCCCCGGCTACGCTTCGATCATGGCAATTGAACCGGATACCAAGGACTGGACTTGGGTCTTGGAGCGCCCCTGCACCGAATGCGGATTCAACCCGGCGGACTACCCGCCCGATCGCATCGCGGATCAGCACAGGGCGGATCTGACCCAGTGGCGAACTGTCCTCCAAAGGCCCGACGTGCGCGTGCGCCCCGACGAGAGCACCTGGTCAGCGCTTGAATACGCTGCCCACGTCCGGGACGTCTATGTGCTGTTCATTGAACGCACTGAGCTGATGTTGGCGCAGGAGGACCCGCTCTTCCAGAACTGGGACCAGGACCGCACGGCGCAGGAGAAGAACTACGCCGCCGAGGATCCGACCAGGGTTGAGCGCGAGCTTGCGGACGCCGGCGAGGCCTACACCGCGCTGCTGGATTCGGTGACGGACTGGGACCGTGGAGGGCGTCGAAGCAACGGGTCGTCATTCACTGTCGCAACCCTTGCGCAGTACGGACTGCACGACGTCGTCCATCACCTTCACGATGTCCGCGCCTGAGGGCAGCGGCTAGGAGACCCGCCGGTACGCCAGGTCGAAGATCATGCGGCCGGCGTCGTGGGCCTTGTTCTCGAAGCTCGTGAGGATGCGGCCCTCGAACCGCGGGGCCCACCCTCCGATCGTGTCCTCGCCTTCGCGGGCCGAGGCTGTGCCGGCGGGCTCGCGTCCTTCACGGCGGGGCGTTCCGCCGACCTCGTGCTCGACGCCGCTGGCCCACACCTGGGTCAGGGGGTTGTCCGCGCCGGCGCGTTCGCCCTCGTGCAGGTTCTCGAACAGCGGTGAGTCGTTGGCGGCCTCGCGCATTTGCGCCGCGTAGTCCGACCAGTCGGTGGCGAGGCGCAGAATGCCGCCGGGTTCCAGCACGCGGCCGGCCAGCTCGATGAAGGAGTCCTTGACGAGCCGGCGCTTGTGGTGGCGGGTCTTGTGCCAGGGATCGGGGAAGAAGACCCACAGTTCTGCGACCGAGGCGGGGCGGATCATCGTGGCCAGCGCTTCCGCAGCGTTCACCTGCGCAACGCGCACGTTGGTCAATCCTCGCTGGTCAATCCGAAGCAGGGTCTGGGCGAGCCCCGGTTTGTACACCTCGAGGGCGAGGAAGTTGCGCTCGGGGTGCTCGGCTGCGGCATGTGCCACCGCTTCACCCAACCCAGACCCGACCTCGATCACCAGTGGCGCTTCGCGCCCGAAGGAGGCAGCGGCGTCGTACTCCCACGTGGCGTCCACGGAGGTGTCCGCCGCGGAACTGCGCGGAACCTCCACCACGAGGCCCTCGGACAGCTCCGCCCACGCATCACGACGACGTCCCTGCAGCCGTGAGCCTCGGCGCACGAAGGAAACGGGCTGGGTGGGGAATGGCTGGGGCTCAGGGTGCGTGCTCATCGGTACAAGCGTAGCGATCCGCGCCAAGCTCTCGGTCCGGACGGGTCAGGCGCCCGAGAGTTCGGCGATCCGCGCAATCGCCAGTTGCGCATAGAGGGCCGTGCCGTCGGCGAGGATGCTGTCGTCGAAGGTGGCGTAGGGGGAGTGGTTGAACGCGGTTCCCGCCGGATCCACACCCGGTTGAACGGCGGACAGGAATACGAAACTCCCGGGCACGGCTGCCAGCACCCGGGAGAAGTCCTCGGACCCGCTGAGGGGATTGGCCATCTGGGTGTACCGCTCGTCACCGAACAATTCACGGACATGCTTCTCAAGGTTCGAGGTCTCCGTCGGGTCCGTAACCGTCAGCGGATACTCCGTCTCGTACTCCACCGTTGCGTAGAGTCCGTGCGCTTCGGCGATGCCGTTCACCAGGCGCGGGATCGCGGTTCGCATCAGCTCGCGGTTCTGCTCGGAGAACGTCCGGATCGTCGCTTCGATGCGCGCGGATTCCGGGATGACGTTTCGTTTGGTTCCCGCATGCAGAAGCCCGACGGTCAGCACCACGGGATCGAACATGTCGACCTGCCGGGTGATCATGGTCTGCAGGCTCGTCACAATCTCTGCCGCAACGGTGACGGGGTCCTTGGCGCGGTGGGGTGCAGAACCGTGGCCGCCGACGCCGTGGACGGTCACATCCAGCGAATTGGACGCCGACATCAGTGTGCCGGGCCGACTGGCGAACAGGCCATTGGGAAGCAACGAGGAAACAACATGAATGCCGTATGCCGCGTCCGGCCGCCGCCCTGCGGCCTCGAGCACGCCCTCGCGGATCATCACCCCTGCGCCATCGAAACCCTCCTCGCCGGGCTGGAACATCAGTACGACGTCGCCCGCCAGCTCCTCGCGCCGGTCAGCAAGGATCCGCGCGGCTCCGGCGAGCATCGCCGTGTGCAGATCGTGGCCGCAGGCGTGCATGGCGCCGTCAATCCGGGATGTGTAGTGGACTCCGGTCTGCTCCTGCACGGGAAGAGCGTCCATGTCGCCGCGCAGCAGAACCACTGGCTTCTGACCATCCGACGATGGTGCCGTTCCGCGCAGAACAGCGGTCACCGACGTCGTGTCCTTGCCCACGCTCACCTCATAGGGAAGCCCGTCGAGCGCTTCCAGCACCTTCTCCTGCGTCCGGGGAAGATGCAGGCCGACCTCCGGTTCCTGGTGCAGCCGGTGGCGCAGCTCAGTTACTTCCCCGGAAAGATCTGCAGCGTGGGAGCGGATAGCAGCGGCGGTGGACATGGTTCCTCCTGCGGTGTGGTGAGGTTGTCAGTGCGGCACGCATGGTGGGCTTGCTCACACAATCCCCATCCTCACCAACGGCCGTCAGGAGCGCAACCAGACCACTGATAGACTGAATCCACTTGCTTGCGGCATATGAAGCTTTTTTCGAGAACCTTCAGCCGCAGCCTGCGTCGATGAACGCATTCTTTTGTCCCGCGCTATCTCCCAAGATCGTGAGAGCGGTTGACACTGTCTGACTTTCCTTCGGCGGACTCTGGGCACCAACCGGTGCGCAGGGAAGATGAGAAGAAAGTTCGTGTACTTTACATGACTACCTTTGCTGCGCTTGGCGTGCCCACAGCGCTGGTCCGTTCCCTCACCGACCAGGGAATCACTGAACCGTTCCCCATTCAGGTCAAGACCCTCCCCGACACCCTTGCGGGCCGGGACGTGCTTGGCCGCGGCCGTACCGGCTCCGGTAAAACCCTCGCGTTTACGCTGCCCATGGTGTCGCGCCTTGCCGAGCGCGAGGCAGCCTACCGCCGCAAGCCGGGCCGCCCGTTGGCGCTTGTCCTTGCTCCCACGCGTGAGCTTGCCACACAGATCAACGCGACCGTGGAGCCGCTGGCCGCCGAGCTCGGCCTGAACACCACCGTCATCTACGGTGGCGTCTCCCAGGCACGCCAGGAAAAGGCGCTGCGCGCCGGCGTCGACATTGTCATTGCCTGCCCCGGCCGGCTTGAAGACCTGATGGGCCAGAAGCTGGTCACGCTCGAGTCGGTGGAGATCACCGTGCTGGACGAGGCCGATCACATGGCCGACCTCGGCTTCCTTCCCGTCGTGAAGCGGATCCTGGACACCACGCCGACCGAAGGTCAGCGCATGCTGTTCTCGGCCACCCTGGACAACGGCGTGGACAAGATCGTGCAGCGGTATCTTTCCAACCCGCTGACCCACTCGGTGGACACAACCCAGGCCTCGGTCACCACCATGGAGCACCACGTGCTCCTGATCGGCGACCAGACCCAGAAGAAGCAGCTCATCGTGCAGCTCGCCTCCGGCAAGGGCAAGCGCGTCCTGTTCATGCGCACCAAGCACCACGCCCGCAAGCTTGCCAAGACCCTGACCGACGCCGGTATCCCGGCCGTTGACCTGCACGGCAACCTTTCGCAGAATGCACGCGACCGCAACCTGGCTGAGTTCTCCACCGGCGATGTGCGCGTGCTCGTCGCCACCGACGTCGCAGCCCGCGGAGTACACGTGGACGACGTCGAGCTCGTGGTCCACGTTGATCCGCCCACGGAGCACAAGGCGTACCTGCACCGCTCCGGCCGCACGGCCCGTGCCGGTTCCGACGGCACCGTCGTGACCATCACCCTGCCCGAGCAAAAGGGCGAAGTGCAGAAACTCATGAAGGCCGCAGGCGTGAGCGTCGGGTTCGAGAACGTCACAGCGACCTCCCCGCTCGTGGGCAAGCTGATCGGCGAGGCTGCAGAAAAGATCGACCCGCGGACCCGGGCCGCCCTCCTGGCGCAGCGCGAGACCCCGCGCGGTGCAGGCGCCTCGACCGGCGCCAACGCTGAGCGCAAGCGCGCCCGACGCGCGGCTCCCGCCGCCGGCGGCCGCGGTGGCCGCGGCGGTCGAGGCCGCGTTGCAGCGGAGCCCCAGGGCAATCGCGCCGAGCGACGCAAGGACCAGCCGCAGGCACCTCGTTTCGGAACTGACAGCGAGCGTCGTACCGGTGAGGGTGCCGCAACCGGAGGCAACCGCACGCGCCGCCCCCGTCCCGCCCGCTCGGGTGACGTCGCCGCCCACAGCGCCACGGCCAGCCGCGGCACGCAGGGCAAGGCGCAGCCGGGCTCGGGTCAGCGCAGCCACGCGCCGTCGTCGTCCGGCCGTCCGGCCGGGACCCGCGGTTCCGGCCCCCGCCGGGCCGGTGCACCGGCCTCCAACGAGCGCCGCGGCCGCTAGGTAACAAGCCAAAACGATGCCCACCGAGCTGAACCAGGCCGGTGGGCATCGTTGTTTCCTGAACAGGTTTGGAAGATAGTTCAGGGAAGACCCTCATGGTCTTTCGATGCTCCAGGCAGGAAGAATAGACCCATGAATGCACTCCTGAACATCATCTGGCTTCTCTTCGGCGGAATCTGGCTGGCAGTCGGCTATTTCCTGGCAGGCTTTGTGTGCTGCCTGCTCATCGTCACCATCCCCTTCGGAATAGCATCGTTCCGGATCGGTGCCTATGCGCTGTGGCCGTTTGGGCGGTCAGTGGTGGACCGCGGCGGGCGCACCTATTTCTTCTCCACCTTGGGCAACGTCGTCTGGGTTGTGGTGGCAGGCGTCTGGATTGCCATTGGCCACGTGCTGACCTCAATTCCGATGTTCCTCAGCATCATCGGAATCCCGCTGGGTATCGCGAATATCAAGCTCATCCCGGTGTCACTCATGCCGTTGGGCAAGGAGATCGTTCCGACGTCGGGCACCCGGCTGCCGCAGCAGCTGCGGTAACGCTACCGACCGGCCCCACGGAGGAATTCCTCCATCAGCGGGCCACCGGAAATGGACCCGCGTTCGCCTTCCCCGACAAAGATGGCGACGGCGAGATCGCCTTGCAGGGCCACCACCCAGGCATGGGTTCGCGGCGGGTCTTCTGTGCCGAATTCAGCGGTGCCGGTCTTGGCGAGAACGGGTTCACCCGGGATGTCCGCCAGCAGTTGCGCACCTCCCACAGTGACGACGGCGCCCATCATCTCCTTCAGCGCTGCCGACTCGTCGGCGGTCAGGTTGCTGGGTGCCGGCGTTTCTTCCGGCGTGGCCGTAACCTCCGGCGATGCTTCTGCAGAAGCTGACGACGACGCCTCCTCCTGAGCCGCCAGGAGCGTCGGAGCCACCCGTTCGCCCGCTCCGACGGACGCCGCCATGATGGCCAGCGACAGGGGCGAGACCAGGATCTCGCCCTGCCCGATCATCGACGCGGCATGGGTGGTTCCGTCCGCCTCCGCGGGGACAGAGCCGAAAAACGCCGGAGTGCCGATGGGAACGTCGATCCCGATCCCGAGGTCCTCAGCAGCCGACGCGAGTGCCTCCTGGGAAACTACATCGCGCTGCGAGATGAATCCCGTGTTGCAGGACTGTGCGAGCGCCTGCAGGAGGGGAATATCACCAGTGAACTCCGCCGGGTAACCGGGTACGTTCCTGAACGCGCGGCCCTCGACGTCCAGCTCCTCCGGGCAGCTTGTGGTGGTTTCCGGAGTGAAGCCGTTCCTTAGCAGTGCGAGCGACGTGGCCACCTTGAAGGTGGATCCGGGCGGGAACTGACCGAGCAGTGCCGTCTGCAATCCCTCGCTTCCCGGTCCGTTGGCGACCGTCAGAATCTCCCCGGTGGACGGGCGGATGGCAACGATGGAGGAGGCCGAGGGTTCTTCCGCCAGTACGTTCTCAGCGAGTGTCTGCAGCGCCGTATCGAGAGTGATCTCCAGCGGTTCCCCGGGCACAGGCTCCTTCTCGAACAGCACCTCGCTGCTGCGTGCTTCACCTTCTCCGGTCACGGCCTCGATGAGCGATCCGGGGGATCCCCCCAACTTCTGGTCATGCTGCAGTTGGAGGCCGGACAGTCCGGCAACGTCGCCGGCCTTGAGCCGACCTTCTGACTTTTCCACCAGTTCGGCGGTTACGGCCCCGACGGAGCCCAGAAGTTCACGGGCGAAGGTGCGGGTGGGGGCAAGGGGGATGGTGTCCGGGATCCCGGCGGCGCCGGGGATGGCATTCAGCTCTTCGGCGGAGACGGGGCGGTCCTCAGTGTCACGGAAGACTATCGCCTCGACGAACGCCTGCTCGCCGGCGCCGACCACCTGTTCGGTATAGGCGGCGGAGTCGATGCCCACCAGTTCAGCCAGCGCAGCCGCGGGAGATTCCAGCTCGGACGGGTCAAGAAGGGTCTTGTCGATTCCTACCCGGATGACCGGCCGGTCAGTGACCAGCACCTCGCCGCCCGCGCCGAGGATCTCCCCGCGTTCGGCCGGAGTCCTGGAGACCACAAGCGAGGCTTCCTCGCCCAGGCCGTCGACCGCGACGGAGGGATCCCAACCCACCTGCCAGACGTCGTCGACAAGGGCCAGTTCCGCCGTAGTGGTGTAGGTCCAGTCCTCGTCGCTCGCGTCGAGGTCCCATACGTGGTTGAGCTGGGCCGTAGCCGTGTCCTCGCCGGTGGATTCGACTGATGCGACGGTCACTGTGGGCGAGACCGGGTCAAGGGCAGCGGTGATCTCTTCCAGTTGGGCTGTGGCCTCTTCGGGAGAGACTGAATCGAGAGTAACGCCGGTCAGGTCCGTGTTCGTCAGGCCTTCGGCGAGCGATGTTGCTGCATCTTCGGCGGTAGGGCCGTCCTGCGTGCAGGCGGTCAGCGCCAGCACCATGGCGGCGATGGTCAGGACGGAGGTGATTTCGGCTTTCCCCATGCGCTCCATTATCGCGCACGGGGTTGCCGCTCCTGCCTAAGACAGCGGCTTTCCGCGCTCTGTCGGGTAGGGCACCACAGGAATACCATCGAGAGCATGACCCTTACGCGAACTGAACTGGCGGCCGGCTTCACCGTGAGCGCACAAGGTTTCGGCGGCATGGCGCTGACCGAGGTCTACGGAGGACTCGACCAGCAGCGGGCACTGAAGACTCTCCATCACGCCGTTGATGCAGGGGTGACGTTCATCGACACGGCAGACATCTACGGCGCAGGAAGTAATGAGGAGCTCGTGGGCAAGCTGCTCGCCGAACGACGGGATGAGGTGGAACTTGCCACCAAGTTCGGCATCGAGGGAAGCCCGGCTGCGGGTTACACCGGCATACGCGGTGATTCGGCCTATGTCCGGAGCGCGGCTGATGCGAGCCTGCGGCGGTTGGGAACGGACGTCATCGACCTTTACTACATGCACCGACGCGACACCTCGGTGCCGATCGAGGAGACCATTGGGGCGATGGCTGACCTCGTTGCGGCGGGGAAGGTGCGCCACCTGGGGCTGTCCGAGGTCACTGCGGACGAGCTCGCCGCCGCCCACGCAGTGCACCCGATCGCTGCCGTGCAGAGTGAATGGTCGATCTGGAGCCGGGACGTCGAACGCCAGGTTGTGCCGCGAGCCGCCGAATTGGGTGTCGGGTTCGTGCCCTATTCGCCGCTCGGGCGGGGCTTCCTCACCGGCACGGTTCAGTCCCAGTCCCTGTCAGAGAATGATTTTCGGCATCGCGTCCCGAGATTCGGCGCCGATGCGATCCAGGCCAATGCCGCCGTGGAGGAGGCCGTCCAGTCGGTGGCGGTCAGCACCGGCGCTACGCCGGCGCAGGTCGCGCTTGCCTGGCTTACGGCGCAGGGTCGCAGGTTCAGGCTCCCGGTGGTACCGATCCCGGGCACGCGCAAGCCTGAGCGCATTGACGAGAACATCGGTGCTCTTTCGATCATCCTCTCTGAGGCGGATTGCGACGTGCTGGACGCCGCAGCCGACCTCGTCGTGGGGGAGCGCAGCGCCGACCCCAACTGGGTCTCCAAGGGCAGGGAGGTCTGAGCGGGACTGGAGCATAAAGGCGGGTTCGCCTGAAGTGAAAACGGGCTCCCGGCGCTGCGCACGAAAGTTGAGCGTAGTACACTCAACTTAGTCGTCGTGGTATTGCAGGGAGGCCAGCATGGACACAAAGTTCACCACCAAAAGTCAGGAAGCTCTGAACGCTTCCGCTATGAATGCCTCCACCGCGGGCAACCCGCAGGTGGAGCCGGCGCATCTGCTGAAGGCGCTGATGGACCAGCGCGAAGGCGTGGCTGTCGCACTGCTCTCGGGGGCTGGTATCAGCGCGGACAGCGTCAGCGTCAAGGCGAGCACCGCGATCAAGGCCATGCCGTCGTCGTCGGGCTCGTCTGTGGCGCAGGCACAGTTCTCACGGCCCATGCTGCAGGTCATCACGGCCGCGCAGCAGGAGGCGGAGTCACTCGGTGACTCGTATGTATCCACCGAGCACCTGCTGCTCGGACTTGCCGCTGACTCCGGCGCCGCCGGGAAGATCCTGCGTGAAGAAGGCGCGTCGCGGGAGGCCCTTCTCGCTGCGCTTCCCGGGGTGCGGGGTGACCGGCGCGTGACCAGTCCCGATCCGGAGAACACCTTCCAGGCGCTTGAGAAGTTCGGCGTGGACCTGACGGAGATCGCCCGCTCGGGCAAGCTGGACCCGGTGATCGGCCGCGATACCGAAATCCGTCGCGTGGTGCAGGTGCTCTCGCGCCGTACCAAGAACAATCCTGTGCTGATCGGTGAACCGGGCGTCGGCAAGACCGCCGTCGTGGAGGGCCTGGCCCAGCGCATGGTTGCCGGTGACGTACCGGAGTCGCTGCGGGGGAAGTCGCTCATCAGCCTGGATCTTGGTTCGATGATCGCCGGTGCCAAGTACCGTGGCGAGTTCGAGGAGCGGCTCAAGGCGGTACTCGAAGAGATCAAGGCTTCCAACGGCCAGATCGTCACCTTCATTGATGAGCTGCACACCGTCGTCGGAGCCGGCGCGTCCGAGGGGTCCATGGATGCCGGCAATATGCTCAAGCCCATGCTTGCCCGCGGTGAGTTGCGGCTGATCGGCGCAACCACGCTCGATGAGTACCGCGAGAACATCGAGAAGGACGCCGCGCTGGAACGCCGCTTCCAGCAGGTCTATGTCGGTGAGCCGAGTGTCGAGGACACCATCGGAATCCTGCGTGGGCTCAAGGAGCGTTACGAAGCGCATCACAAGGTCTCGATTGCCGACTCGGCGCTGGTTGCGGCCGCCACGCTGTCCAACCGGTACATCACGGGCCGGCAGTTGCCGGACAAGGCGATCGACCTCGTGGATGAAGCGGCGTCCCGCCTGCGCATGGAGATCGACTCCGCCCCGGAGGAGATCGACCAGCTGCGCCGTGTCGTCGACCGCCTCACCATGGAGGAGCTGGCGCTCGAAGGCGAATCCGACGAGGCCTCGGTGGAGCGTCTTGCGGCTCTCCGCGCGGACATGGCGGACCGCAAGGAGCAGCTTGCCGCGCTGAACGCCCGCTGGGAGGCTGAGAAAGCCGGGCTGAACCGCATCGGTGACCTGAAGGCGAGACTCGATGAGCTGCGTTCGCAACAGGAGCGCACCCAGCGCGAGGGCGACTTTGAGACTGCTTCGCGCATTCTCTACGGTGAGATCCCTCAGGTGCAGCGGGAGCTGGAAGCTGCGCAGGCTGAGGAGGAGCGGTCCGCAGACTCGCCGGACCTGATGGTTGCGGAGGAAGTCACTGCGTCGGACATTGCTGAGGTCATCTCGGCGTGGACGGGGATTCCGGCCGGCCGCATGCTGCAGGGCGAAAGCCAAAAGCTGCTGCATATGGAAGAGAACCTCGGGAAGCGCCTGATCGGGCAGAAGAAAGCGGTCGCGTCCGTCTCCGACGCTGTGCGCCGTGCCCGCGCTGGAATCTCCGACCCCGATCGTCCCACCGGATCGTTCTTGTTCCTTGGTCCCACCGGTGTCGGCAAAACCGAGCTCGCCAAGGCACTCGCGGACTTCCTGTTCGATGACGAGCGCGCCATGATCCGGATCGATATGTCCGAGTACTCCGAGAAGCACTCGGTCGCGCGGCTGGTGGGGGCGCCTCCGGGTTATGTCGGTTATGACGAAGGCGGCCAGCTGACCGAGGCGGTCCGGCGCCGGCCCTACAGCGTTGTGCTGCTTGACGAGGTGGAGAAGGCACATCCGGAAGTCTTCGACATCCTCCTGCAGGTGCTCGACGACGGCCGGCTCACCGACGGACAGGGACGCACAGTGGACTTCCGCAACGTGATCCTGGTGATGACCTCGAATATGGGCTCGCAGTTCCTGGTGGACCCGACACTCGACGAGTCGGCCCGCAGGGATGCCGTCATGTCCGTGGTGAACGTGAGCTTCAAGCCGGAGTTCCTCAACCGGCTCGACGACATCATCATGTTCGACGCACTGAGCCTCGAGGAGCTTTCGCGAATCGTGGACCTTCAGGTGCAGTCTCTCGCCGGTCGCCTTCAGGATCGCCGACTCACACTCGACGTCACCGATGCAGCGAGGGAGTGGCTGGCGCTCACGGGCTTCGACCCCGCCTACGGTGCCCGGCCGCTTCGCCGCTTGGTGCAGCGCGAGATCGGCGACCGCCTGGCCCGCGGATTGCTGGCCGGGGAGATCAACGACGGCGACAAGGTCCGTGTGGATCGCCCAGCGGAAGGCGCAGAAGGACTGACGGTTACCGGCGTCACAGGGTAACGCCGGTTCTACAGCCCCTCTGCCCGGCGTGAGCCGGGTTACCCGGCGAGGAGGGTGTCCGTAATGACGTTGCCTTCATCGGAAACGACGAAGCAGTCAACGCGGCGGTCGCCCTCCGCCCAGGTCCCCGAGGTTGGGGTGACCTGGGTGAGCGTGAGCTCGGAGTAGTCAGCGGCCGCGTTCTCGTCGATCAGCACCGAATTGCACAGGTCGTCGCCGCTGGCAGTCAGCGCGGCTTCCCCGGGGAAATCGGCATCCTCGGGGAAGCTGGTGGTCGCCAGCAGCTGGGCGTTGTGCGGCGTGGTGCAGGTGACAGTCGTGACATCTGCACTGACATCGGCCGAATCGAATCCGAGAATGCAGGCACCGGCGCCCAGGTCCAGCGGCGAGATGTTCTCGGCAATGATCCCGTCCGCGCCCGGGGTGGTGTTCGGTGAGGACCCTGCCGCCGAATCGCCTGATCCAAAAGCGTTGACAATGCTTATGATCGCGAAGATCAGGAGGGCTAGCACCAGCAGGCCTACCATGCCGAGGAGAATCAGCATCTTTCGTTTCGATCCGCTTGAGGATCTTCCCACCGCACGCGCGCGACTCCGGGTGGGAGCAGGGGAATCAGGGCTCGCCGGCGGCAGGCCGTAGGGTCCGCCGACAGGCGGCACGGGACTTCCCGGAGCTTGCGGGTGAGGACGAGGGAGAGGCTGCGCCCAGGCTGCGTCAGGAGATTTTTCCTCCGGAGCTGTGGCCTCCAGTGCTGTGTCTTCCGGTGCTGTGCCCTCCGGCGCGGCTGAGGTGTCGGCTGCGGGGGAGGCTCGGGGGCTGTAGGTCGCCTGCTCTGCGGCCTTCTCTTGCCCGACATTCCCCGGAGCATCGGCAGGCGGCGCGGGGATGCCGACAGGCAGAGAGTTGGTGGTGCCTTCACCGGCGCCGTCAGGAGCCCCGGAAGCAGGCGCCTCAGAACCGGCGTCCACTTCCCCGTCGGCGTCCGCTTCCTCGTCAGCCGAAGCGTCAGCCGTGTCTTTCTTTAGTCCCGGTGCGTCCATCGACGCGGAGTCGGACAAGTCAGCCGCATCACCGGCAGTGCTTTCGGAAGCCGCATCACCGGCAGTACCTCCCGCGGGTGCAGTGCCCGAGGGTGCGGCAACCTCAGCCGGGTCATCGGCCGGGCGGGGGCCGGCGACGAGCGTGCCGACATTCTCGGCTTCCT
Organism: Arthrobacter sp. M71 S08; assembly: GCF_059089725.1. Classification (NCBI taxonomy): domain Bacteria; kingdom Bacillati; phylum Actinomycetota; class Actinomycetes; order Micrococcales; family Micrococcaceae; genus Arthrobacter; species Arthrobacter sp. M71 S08. Next base: position 224,099 of record NZ_JBNHEY010000002.1, read on the forward strand.
GGGCGACCGATTTGGCTTCCGCGGCTGCTTCCTCCAGCGAAGCGGCCGCGGCCGCGTCGTCGCTGATCTCCGCTCCTTCAAGGGACGGTTCGCTCAGGCGGACCTCTTCCGCTGTTGTGTTGAGGGTCGGCTCAACGGCATCAGCGGAGACGTCCGGGTCGGAGAGGCGGACGTCGTCAGCGCTGAGGAGTTCCGGTTCCGGTATGGCGGCTTCCTCCGGTGCGGAATCGCCATCCTCCGGCTTGTCCGGCTGATCGCTCATAGTGAACTGCCCCTTCGTGTGCCAGCCGCGGTGACGGACTGATTCTGGTCCAATTACCCCACGACTCTAGCCAACTATGGGGCTATTCCGCATGGACGGTGGATAACCGCGCAACTATTGCCGGATACAACCGGGTCGGCCAGCACGTCGGACCTGTGAAACCATGTAACCTATACGTACGACACATTGACCGGATACTCCGGGGCCTCGTTGCGCCTTTCTTCTCAAGGCCCGGCGACCACCTCCGGATCGACGCACAAAAGGGGGTCACGCCATGGGGCGCGGCCGTCAGAAGGCGAAAGCCACCAAGCAGGCACGGGACATGAAGTACTTCAGCCCGGCCACAGACTATTCGGCGCTGCAGCGTGAGCTCACAGGCCCCGGTAGTCGCGCCTCCCGCCGTGATGACCCGGTTGAACCGGATTATTCGGCGTATGAGGACAAGTACGCGGACGAGTTCGATGATGAAGAGGACGACGGCAGCTCCCGCCGCATCGGCTAAAAGCCCCTTCTTCTTGAGCTGAACGCTCGCCTAATACGTTGAGAACCAGCGGCCAGGACAGGATTCTGTCAGGCCGCTGGTTCTTGTTGTGCCCCGGGAATCACTCCCGGGCGTCGTCGAGGGACGGTCAGGCGTACGCGCCGACCAGCCGCACTGCGCCGCCGTCGACGCCCTTGGCTCCCTGTACGTAGTCAGGCCCGTCGGTGCTTTCGCCGGAGGCACTGGCCACCTGGCCCATAACCCATGCGGGTACACCGCGCTCATTGAGGCGCGCCACGGCGTCGTCGGCGCCCGCGGCAGAGACTACGGCGACCATCCCAACCCCGAGGTTCAATGTCCGCTCCAGGTCCGGCAGGGGTACGCTGCCGAGTTCTGAGACCAGGCTGAAGACCGGCGGAAGTGACCAGGTCGAGCGGTCCACGGTTGCCTCAAGTCCGCGGGGAAGTACCCGCGCGAGGTTGGCAGCGAGGCCGCCGCCGGTCACGTGGCTGAAGCCGTGCACAGCGCCGTCGGAATCGAGGGGGAAGTGGCGGGCGAGGTCGAGGCAGTCGGCCGCGTAGACGCGAGTGGGCTCGAGGAGTTCCTCACCGAGGGTGCGCCCGAGCTCGGACACCTGACGGTCCAGTGCCCAGCCGGCCTGGTTGATCACCCGGCGGACCAGTGAGTAGCCGTTCGAGTGCAGGCCGGAGGAGGCCATGCCGATGATGACGTCGCCTTCACGCACCCGGTCCGGGCCGAGAAGGGCGTCCGCTTCCACCACACCGGTGGCGGCGCCCGCGACGTCGTACTCGTGTTCACCCAGGAGTCCGGGGTGCTCTGCGGTCTCGCCGCCCACCAGGGCCGTGCCGGCAACGGAGCAGGCCGAGGCGATGCCGCGCACAATCGCGGCGATGCGCTCGGGGACCACCTTGCCGCAGGCGATGTAGTCAGTCATGTACAGCGGTTCGGCACCGACCACGACGATGTCGTCCACGACCATGCCCACGAGGTCGAAACCGATCGTGTCGTGGATGTCCATGGCCTGCGCGATCGCGACCTTGGTCCCCACCCCGTCAGTGGAGGTCGCGAGCAGCGGCTTGCGGTAGGTCAGGAGCTTCGAAACGTCATAGAGACCAGCGAAACCGCCGACGCCGCCCACCACGTTGGCCGAGTGGGTGGCCTTGATGGCGTCCTTCATGAGCTCCACCGCCCGATCGCCGGCTTCGACGTCTACTCCGGCGCTTGCATAGGTGATGGGGTCAGAAGAGGTCATACCCGCTCTTTCTTGTCAGCTTCGGTCAAAAGGGTTTCAAGTTCGTTGCCGGGCCCGGGGTCACATCCGGTGGCGCCCGGCTTCTCCGCGGGATCGACCCTCTCAAGGAGGTTCTTTCCGCGGCGGTCTTCCTCGGGCAGTTCGATGGGGTATTCGCCGGTGAAGCATGCGGTGCACAGGCGCTCGCGCGGTTGCTTCGTTGCCTCGATCATGCCGTCTTCAGAAATGTAGGAGAGGCTGTCCGCACCGATGGACTTGCTGATCTCGTCGACGGCGGCACCGTTGGCGATCAGCTCGGCGCGCGATGCGAAGTCGATGCCGTAGAAGCACGGCCAGCGAACCGGCGGGGAGGAGATCTTTACGTGTACTTCGGCGGCGCCGGCCTCGCGGAGCATGCGAACTACGGCGCGCTGTGTGTTGCCTCGGACAATGGAGTCATCGACGACGACAATCCGCTTCCCGCGGATCACCGATTCCAGCGCGTTGAGCTTCAGCCGGATGCCCAGCTGCCGGAGCGTCTGGCTGGGCTGGATGAAGGTGCGTCCCACGTAGGCGTTCTTCACGAACCCGTGCGCGAAGGGGATACCGGATTCCTCCGCGAAACCAACTGCTGCCGGTGTGCCGGACTCGGGAACGGGGATGACGACGTCGGCCTCCGCCTGATTCTCCCGGGCGAGCTGGCGCCCCATTTCCACGCGGGAGTCGTACACCGAGCGGCCGGCGATGGCGGCGTCGGGGCGCGCGAGGTAGACATATTCGAAGACGCAACCGGCCGCCGTCGTCGATGCGAAGCGGCGCGAGCGGACGCCGCCCTCGTCGATGGCAATGAACTCACCCGGTTCGATTTCCCGGATGAAGCTGGCGCCGACGGTAGCGAGCGCCGCCTGCTCCGATGCGACAACCCAGCCGCGCTCAAGCCGGCCGAGCACCAGCGGGCGTACGCCGTAGGCATCGCGGGCGGCGTACAGCGTGCCCTCGTCCATGAACACGAAGCAGAACGCGCCCTCGATCGTGGGCAGCAGTTCCATGGCGGTGTCCTCGAGGGAGCGGCCGTCGTCGCCGGCGAGCAGGGTGGTGACCAGCGCGGTGTCGGAGGTGTTGCCCTGCGCCATTTCACCGGAGCGAGGCTTGCCGTGGCGCTTGAGGACCATCTGGTACAAATCTGCCGAGTTGGTGAGGTTGCCGTTGTGGGCAAGAGCTACGGTTCCGACGGCGGTTGCGCCGAGCGTGGGCTGCGCGTTGGCCCAGTTGGAGGAGCCGGTGGTGGAGTAGCGGCAGTGGCCGACGGCGATGTGGCCGGTGAGGGTGTTCAGCGTTGCCTCGTCGAATACCTGAGAGACCAGACCCATGTCCTTATAGACGTTGATGCGGGTGCCGTCGCTGGTGGCTATGCCCGCTGACTCCTGCCCGCGGTGCTGGAGGGCGTAGAGCCCGTAATACGTAAGTTTGGCGACTTCCTCGCCGGGAGCCCATACGCCAAAGACGCCGCAGGCATCCTGGGGGCCTTTTTCGCCGGGGAGTAGATCGTGGGAAAGCTGTCCGTCACCGCGCACCATTGCTCTATTCTCTCACGGCGTAATGGTGCTCCATCTCGTGTCTCCGTCACATAGCGGAGCGGTGAGTCACACGTCGTCGTCGTTGGTTCGCTCCGCCGTCGCGTGCTTCATGCGGCGGACGCTGATCCGGTCGAGAAGCAGGGCCACAAGTCCGCCGGCAAGGAGCCCGGGGACCGCGAACACCACGGTGAAGAAGCCAAGCACAGACTCGCGGGTCAGCGTGGGATCAGCAGGACCGGTGTAGGCCACGATGAGCGCCGCGATGAACCCGAGCAACGCTCCCAGTCCCATGAACGGAGCGAATTTTGGGGCCCGCCGGATGGTGACCTGACGGCGCTGCGGAGGCTGCTGCGAACTCATGCTTAAAGGCTACCGGGATCAGCTCGCGCGCTTGACCAGCTGGTAACCGGCCTCGTCGAAGACGAGTGTGTAGTCCTCATCCGGGTAGGTTTCCTCGGCGTACTGCTCCGCGCTGGCAGGGCGCGTAGGCCCCCAGCTCCAGTCGTCGGCGTCGACTACGAGGTAGTCCGGCGCCGGGTTCTCGTTGCCGATCCAGTACACCTCGGTATCCGGGACGAGGTACGGCATGAGCACCACGCCGGTCTCTACAGTCGATCCGGCCGGGATTTGGTCCATCATCCGGTGTGCCGCGTCCCAGCGTGGTGACTGCTCGTAGGTTGCAGGCTTGCCAAGCGCGCCGAGCGGCTGGCCGGGGAGGAGCGTGAGCGCCACCACAGTGACAACCGGTACGACGGCGGCACTATACGACCGCAGCCAGCGTCGCCTGCTGCGGCGGGCGGCGAGGATCGCGTGGACGAGTGCGGCAAACAGAACGGGCATGAGCACCGCGTTGTAGTGCCAGTCCGGGCCCCAGTAGGACGGATTCTCGGCCGCGAAGCGCCACACCAGCGTGGGCAGCATCACGAGGGCCAACGGCGAGCGCAGAAACAGGAACCCGCCGGCAATGAGGAGCAGCCACAGCGTTTCGTATTTCTCCACGGCTGCGAGCATGGCGAAGATGGTGCTGACAGGGTCGGCCAGAAGCGCCGCGACGTCGATGCGGTCGGAGTAGTCGTACGTTCCGCCGCTGTTCAATGCCGGGAGTATGACGCCCACGGACAGGACAACCCAGGCAAGCCCCCAGAGCGCCAACCACAGGCCCGCCTGGAACCGGTCACCAAAACGCCAGGCGAGCACGAGCCCGAAGGCGAACACGGTCAGTCCCATATCCTCCTTCACGAACACCAGCAGGGCACCGGCGACGACGGCGGTGCGGAGCCGGCCCTCGATGTATGCCTCCAGCGCCAGCGCCAACAGGGGTAACGCCAGTGCTATCTCGTGGAACTGCACGGCGACGGCGCCCTGGATCCCCCAGGACAGGCCGTAGGCCGTTCCGAGGAAAAGACCCGGAACGCGTCCGACATGCCGTACGGCCAGTCGCGTGAGGATAAGGACCGACCAACCCACCAGCAGGTTCTGAAGGATGAGCAGGGTCAGCCCCGACGGGAAGACCGCGTACGCAGGACCCAGAATGATGAGCAGCGGATGGAAATGGTCACCGAGGAGGTTGAAATCGTGCCCTTTGATCGGCACGATCGGCGCTTCGAATCCGGCATACGCCTTCGCGAGCTGGGTAAAGATGCCCAAATCCCAGGACGGGGTGTCGAGTCTGTTCCACTGGGCAATGGAAAATACCGTGTACAGGGCGGTGACCACTCCGGCAACCGCCCACGCCTCGATCGGTTGACGCCGGATAGCGGCGAGTACGCGGCGTACTTCCCGGACCAGGAAGTTCGGTTGGGTAGAGCGCTCGCGCTCGAGGATCATGGCGGACCTGAAGCGGGGGAGGGCGCTGTGCGCGGGAAGAGGGGCAACAGCGCGGACAGGTCGGCCCGCTGGCCCGAGGCCAGGACCGCGCCGGATGCAACCGCCTGCGCCCAGCCGAGTTCGCCGGTGATCAGCTTGAGCCAGGTATCAGCATCCGTTTCGATGACGTTGGGCGGAGTCCCGCGGGTATGGCGCGGGCCTTCAACGCATTGCGTGACGCCGAGTGGGGGAACCCGCACCTCCACGCTGTTGCCGGGTGCGCGGGCGGTGAGCTCCTCCAGGGAGTAGCGCACTGCCGTCGTCCGTTCAGTGCGGTCGCTGCTGCCGGCGGCCACCGCGCGGACCGCAGCGTCACCGGCTGCCGCAGGGATACGCCGTCGTGCCATGGTCAGTCCAGCAGGGCCATGACGGGAGAGGCGAGGCGCAGCTTGCCCACGGGTTCGCCGCCGCCGAGCACGGGCTGGACAACCTTCTCGAGCACGGGAGCAACCGATTCGGCGTCGAGTGCGCCGGAGGCGGCAAGGAGGGTCAGCCCCACGAGGGTGGTGGCCCGGATATTGCCATCCAGGACCTTGAGGGCCATGGAGACGCCGGTGGGTGCGGCCATCACGAGGACACCCTCGGCGCCGTTCTTCGCGAGAATCCCAAGGTCCTCCATGACCACGGAGTTTTCGCGGCCGTGTCCGTGGACGGCCCACGGGTAGTCGAGCATGGCTGTTGCAATTGTGGCCGCGCGGGCGTCTGCGTTCTTGTCCGAGGGGGCCTTGGCGATCTTGCCGATACCGCGCGCCAGCCCGGTGAGGGACACGGCACCGAGCGGTGCGCCACACCCGTCAACCGCCCAGTGCTGAATCTGCTCTTCCGTGTATTCCTCGATGACGCCGGCGATCCGCTGCTGCAGTTGATGATCCCGGTCGAGGTAGGTCTTGTGATCCCACGAGTTCTCGCTACAGGCCCACAGGAACGCGGCGTGCTTGCCTGAGCAGTTGAACGCCAGGCGCTGGCGCCCCTTGTCGGTGCGGATCAGCCAGTGGCGGGCTTCCTCGTCCTGGGGCCAGTCGGCCGGGCACTGCAGATCATCCTCGGTGACACCAGCTGCGCTGAGCATGGACTTCACGACATCCATGTGCTCGTGGCTGCCAACATGGCTGGCCGCTGCCAGGGCCACCTGCGGTCCACGCAGTGGAACACCCGCCTGCATGGCCGCCAGGGCCTGGAACGGCTTCAGGGTGGAGCGCGGAAAGATCGGCGTGTTCACGTCGCCCAGTTCCGTGACGATGGAGCCGTCCGCCGCGAGGACGACGGCGGAGCCGATGTGGCGGGACTCGATGAAGCCGTTGCGCTCCAGGACCGCGAGATCAACCGCGCTGGAGGAGGTGAAGGTGGAGGGCATACTTCCAGTATTGCGCATCATGCGTTGCTCATCCGCGGGACGTGTCTCGTGCCCACCGGTGGAGGGTCATCCGGTGGGCACAAGTCAGGTGGAGCGGTCACTCTGCCGAGAACTGGACCGTGTGCCAGCCCGAGGCGCCGTCCGGAACGGTGTCCGCGCGTTCTTCCGTCTGGACGCCGTCCGGGTCATAGGCCCGTGAACGGATCCGGTGTGAACCGGACTCAAGCTGCACCTCGTGTGTCCACTGCCGCCAGGTGTCCACTGTGTACTCGGCGGCCAGGGTGGCTTCTTCCCAGGGTCCGTCGTCGACCTGTACTTCCACCCTGTCGATCCCGCGGTTCTGCGCCCAGGCGGTGCCGCCGACCCGGAGCGCTCCGGCGGGGATCTTCGCGAAGGCACGCGGAACGGCTACACGGGACTGCGTCTTGATGGGACCGCGCTCGGACCACCCGCGGTCGGTCCAGTACGCCGTGGCATCGGCGAACCGGGTCACCTCAAGGTCCACTACCCACTTGGTCGCCGAGACGTACCCGTACAGCCCGGGGACCACCATTCGGACCGGGTAGCCGTGTTCGAGCGGAAGCGGCTCGTCATTCATGGCGACGGCGAGAATGGCGTCGCGGTCGTCCTGCAGGATGGGCAGGGGAGTGGAAGCGCTGAAGCCGTCGGTGCTCGTGGACAGGACCATGTCCGCGCCCTCTGTCGGGCGGGCGCGTTCGAGGAGCTTGCGGATCGGGTAGCCGAGCCATTTGGCGTTGCCAACCAGGTCCCCGCCGATCGGGTTGGACACGCAGGTGAGGGTGATGTGCCGCTCGATCAGTGCCGAGTCCAGCAGGTCCTGGAAACCGATACGTACTTCCTCCTCCACCATGCCGTGGACGCGCAATTCCCAGGTGTCGACGTCGATGGCGGGCACCTGCAGTGCGGTGTCGATCCGGTAGAAGTCGGGATTCGGTGTGACCCACGGTTCGACCCCGTCAAGGTCCACCTCCACTCCGGCCGGGACCGGCATCGCCGGGCTTGCAGGCGCCGGGAACCTCAGGCGCTCGCGGGCTACGTTTACGGTGTTGCGGATTCCGCTGACTGCTGCGCCTCCCGCTGCTGTGGCTGCGGCAACGACGGCAGTGATCCCCGCGGCGGCGAAGAATCCTCGCCTGCTGACGCTACCTCTGTCCCGCCCGCGGACCGCATGAGCGGTGCTGAAGGCGCCGTCGTCGTTGGTCGTTGTTTCCGCGGCGGTGGAGGGCTGGGAAGCGTGCAGCTTCCGGATCATCCACCACAGCGCGCCCAGACCGGCCAGTGTGCCCGCAATCGACGGCACCGCGTCGAGCGGGGAGGCTCCGGCGCGGGAGACGACGGCGGCGGCCATCACTGCGCCCATCAGCAGGACACCCGCGACGCCGAAGATCCAGCGCCGCCAGGCCAGGTAGCCAAGGACGGCGGCGAGGACGATGATCGTTCCTGCCATGCCGACGAAGAGCGCGAGCTTGTCATTGGTGCCGAAGGTGTCGATCGCGAAGTCCTTCAGCCACGACGGCGTGAAGTCGATGAAGGTCGAGCCCAGCGCGATCAGCGGCGCGGACCGGGGTGAGAAGAACGCACCGATCAGTTCAGCGACGCCCAGCACCAGCCCTGCCGCGAGAATTCCGGCAAACATCGGCAGTACCGCTAGTGACGAGGCGCTGCGCCTGAACGTGCGAACGGTTTTCATACTGAGTGTTCGGAGAGAGCGAGTCGGAGTATTGGTGGTCCGGGACCAGCGTAATGCTTCATAGTGGTCCCGCGCAGTAGTTGGGCATGGGAGCAACCCAGTACCCTGAACTACTGTGAAGGTTCTTGTGATAGGCCCCGGAGGCCGCGAACACGCCATTGTCCGAGCGCTCCTGGCTGATCCGTTCGTGAGCGAGGTGCACGCGGCTCCCGGCAACGCCGGAATGGCCCAGGACGTACCTGTACACGCGATTGATCCGAACAACCCCGACGCCGTGACGGAGCTGGCTGCCCGGCTGGGTTCCGACCTGGTGGTCGTGGGGCCGGAAGCGCCGCTCGCCGCGGGTGTGGCAGACGCGCTGATCGCAGCCGGCACCCCCGTTTTCGGGCCGACGAAAGCCGCGGCGCAGCTCGAGGCATCGAAGGCGTTCGCCAAGCAGGTCATGGCCGCCGCGTCGGTTCCGACGGCGATGGCGAAGGTGGCTTCGAACGCCGCCGAAGCTGAAGAAGCGCTGGATTCCTTCGGCGCGCCGTACGTCGTCAAGGACGACGGGCTGGCAGCTGGCAAGGGAGTTGTGGTGACCTCGAACCGCACTGTCGCACTCGAACATGCGCAGGCGTGCTTCGACGCCGGCGGCTCGGTGGTCATCGAGGAGTACCTCGACGGCCCCGAGGTGTCCCTCTTCGTCCTCTCCGACGGCTCCACCGTGGTGCCCCTCGCGCCGGCACAGGACTTCAAGCGCATCTTCGACAATGATGAAGGGCCGAACACGGGCGGCATGGGGGCCTACTCGCCGCTGGAGTGGGTGCCCGCCGGATTGGTCGAGGAAGTGATCGAGCGTGTTGCGCAGCCCACCATCGACGAGATGGCACGCCGCGGCACCCCGTTCACCGGCGTCCTCTACTGTGGACTGGCGCTGACTTCGCGCGGGTTGCGCGTCATTGAGTTCAACGCCCGGTTCGGCGACCCCGAGACCCAAGCCGTGCTCGCCCGCCTCAAGACTCCTCTGGGAGGAATTCTCCTCGCGGCCGCGAAGGGCGAACTGGACACCGTCGACAACCTGAACTGGTCCTCCCAGGCGGCTGTCGCCGTCGTGCTTGCTTCTGCGAATTACCCCGATACTCCGCGCACCGGCGATCCCATCAACGGCCTGGCCGACGTCGCCGCCCTGGAGGGCGTGCACGTCCTGCATGCCGGCACTTCGCTCGGGGAGGACGGCTCGGTGGTGTCCGCCGGCGGGCGGGTGCTCGCCGTCGTCGGGCTCGGTGAGGATCTCTCCGAAGCGCGTGACAAGGCGTACGACGGCGTGAGCCGTCTTGATCTGGAAGGCGGCCAGTACCGCACGGATATCGCTGCGAAAGCTGCGCGCAGCGAGGTTGTTGTTTCGCAGGCAGCTTCAGTGACGGGCGAGGCATAGGCATGGCACAGGAACTTGCGGGCTGGCGGCACATCTACTCGGGTAAGGTGCGGGATCTTTACGAGCCGGAAACGGGTGAGGACGATCGCGTGCTGGTGGTCGCCAGTGACCGGATCAGCGCCTACGACTACGTGCTGTCCTCCGAAATCCCGGACAAGGGACGGGTGCTGACGCAGCTGAGCCTCTGGTGGTTCGAGCAACTGTCCGGTATCCCCAACCACGTCCTGTCCACCGACGTTCCCGCCGAGGTTGCCGGGCGGGCCATGATCTGCCAGCGGCTGGAGATGTACCCCGTCGAGTGCATCGCCCGCGGGTACCTGACCGGCACGGGTTTGCTGGAGTACAAATCGTCGGGGACGGTGTGTTCGCTGCCGTTGCCCGAAGGTTTGGTGGACGGCTCGCGGTTGGAGGAGCCGCTGTTCACGCCGTCGGCCAAGGCGGAGGTAGGCGAGCACGACGAGAACATCAGCTACGACGCCGTCGTCATGATGGTGGGGGATGACCTGGCGGCCAAGCTGCGCTCCCTCACGCTCGACATCTACTCCCGGGCGGAGTCCATCGCGCGGGATCGGGGGATCATCCTCGCGGACACCAAGGTGGAGTTCGGGATGTCCCGCACGGGAGAAGTGACCCTCGGGGACGAGGTGCTGACGCCGGATTCGTCGCGTTTCTGGGACGCTGCGCTGTACTCGCCGGGCAAGGCGCAGCCGTCCTTTGACAAGCAGTTTGTGCGCGACTGGCTCACGTCCGACGACGCCGGCTGGGACCGCGTCTCCGAACCGCCCGCGCTGCCGGTCGACGTGGTTGAGAAGACCCGGGCCCGGTACATCGAGGCCTATGAGCGGCTGACGGGCGAGAAGTTCGTCTAGATCGTTCCGGAGACAGTGTTCCGGAAACACAAAAGGTGCCCGCACCAGCGGGCACCTTTTTCTGTGTCGGGGTGACAGGATTTGAACCTGCGGCCTCGTCGTCCCGAACGACGCGCGCTACCAAGCTGCGCCACACCCCGATGTCTTCCGCACCATAAACCTGCGAAAGCAACCTCTCAAGGATAACGGAGAAAGTCGCCAGTTACGAACTTACGCCAACTAGCCGACGGCAGAAACAGAACTAGACCAGCGAGTCCCGCCAGGCAGCGTGCAACGTGGCGAATCGGCCGTTACCAGTGATGAGGTCGGCCGGCGTCCCGTCCTCGACCACGGTGCCGTCGTGCACCACCAGAACGCGGTCGGCAATCTCCACCGTCGAGAGCCGGTGGGCAATGATGAGCGCGGTCCGGTTGCCCAGCAGCTTCTGCAGGCCCTGCTGGACCAGCCGCTCGCTCGGGATATCCAGAGACGACGTCGCCTCATCCAGGATCAGCACTGCCGGATCGGCAAGGAAGGCCCGGGCGAAGCTGATGAGCTGCCGCTGCCCGGAGGAGACCCGTCCGCCGCGCTTGTTCACATCGGTGTCATAGCCCTCGGGCAGCGAGGTGATGAACTCGTGTGCTCCCACCGACCTGGCCGCGGCCTCGATCTCCTCCCGGCTCGCCTCGGGCTTGCCGAGAGCGATGTTGTCCGCCACGCTGCCGCTGAACAGGAACGCCTCCTGGGTGACCATGACGACGGCGCGGCGCAGGTCCGCCGGCGCGAGCTCGCGGAGGTCGACGCCGTCGAGCGTGACGCGTCCGGTCGAAACGTCATAGAACCGGGCGATCACCTTGGCAAGCGTCGACTTTCCAGCACCGGTCTGTCCGACGAGTGCAACCGTCTGACCGGCGGGGATGGTGAGGTCCATGCGGGGAAGGATGACCGGGCCATCCCCGTAACGGAACTCGACGCCGTCGAACTCGATCCTGCCCTGTGCGTTCTTCAGGGATACCGGGTTCTTCGGAGGACGCACGGTCGGTACTTCCTCGAGCAGCCCGGATACCTTCTCGAGGGCTGCGGCAGCCGACTGGAAGGAGTTGTAGAACATCGCCATCTGGTCCACTGGCTGGAAAAAGCGCTTGCTGTAGAGAAGCAGGGCCAGCAGCGCGCCGATCTCCAGGGACCCCCCGAGGACGCGGAAACCGCCGAACAGCAGCACCGCAGCGACGGTCACGTTGCCGATCAGCACCAGGCCCGGCTGGAAGACACCGTTGAGGTTGATCGAGCGCACCGTCACACGGCGGTAGTCCTCGGCGAGTTCGTCGTAGCGGTCTGCGTTGACCTTCTCCCGGCGGAAGGCCTTCACGGCGCGAATGCCGGTCATGGTCTCGATGAAGTGGACGATCAGCTTGGCCGAGACCACCCGCGACGACCGGTACGCGATCTGGGAATGCTTCTGGTACCAGCGGGCCAGGAACGTCATTGGAATGGCCGCGACGAGGATCAGCAGTCCGGTGGGCCAGTCGAGCACAAAGATGGTGACGGCGGTGAACGCCATGTACATCACGCCGGAAGCCAGCGAGCTCACACCGGAATCGAGCAGTTCGCGCAGCGCCTCGAGGTCCGAGGTCTGCCGCGAGATGATGCGGCCCGACGTGTACTTCTCGTGGAACTCGAGGCTCAACCGCTGCGTGTGCCGGAAGACGCGCAGGCGCAGATCCAGCAGCATCTCCTGGCTCAGCCTTGCTGCCGCGAGGACATAACCGGCGGTGAGCGTTGCCGCCAGCACGGCCGCCACAAGGTAGGTGATGCCCGTGACCCAGAGCAGCGCGGAGTCTCCCTGCAGCAGGGAGGGGAGCGCGTGGTCGATACCGAAAGCGATGATGGCGGGTCCGGCCACCCGGGCAATCTGCGAAAAGACCACCAGGAATGCGGTCCAGATGAACTGCCTGCGGTTGGGACGGATCAGCGATCCGAGGAGCTTGAAGGACCGCGACCGCACCGACTTGTTCTGTGCCCGGTCGAGCATCACCTCGTCTTCGTTGTGGACTCCGGAGGAAATGCCCGACGACGACGGCGACTTGGATCTGTCCGGCTTCGGTGAGGTACTCATGCGCGGGCCTCCTGGTCTTTGTGCTCCAGCTCTTCCAGCTCGCTGTCCAGATCCACCGGCTCCTCGCTCAGGCTCGCGATGACGTAGCGGTAGTGGTCACTGCGCGCCAGCAGTTCGGTGTGGCTGCCGACGTCCGCGATGCGTCCGTTCTCCATCAGGGCCACCCGGTCGGCTAGTGCAACGGTCGAGGGGCGATGCGCCACGATCAGCGTTGTGGTGTCGGCGAGGACTTCGCGCAGCCGTTCCTCAACCAGTTCCTCGGTGCGCACGTCCAGCGCGGACAGCGGGTCGTCGAGGACCAGCACCTTCGGTTTGGCAGCGATGGCCCGGGCGAGCGCGAGCCGCTGCCGCTGCCCGCCGGAGAGGCTCAGACCTTCTTCACCGATCAGGGTATCGACACCGTCGGGAAGGGAATACACGAAGTGGGCCTGAGCCACGTCAAGGGCCTCGGCGAGGATTGCCTCGGCGTCGCCGTCGTTCTTCGCATCCGCACCCATCAGCACATTTTCGCGGACCGAGTTTGAGAACAGCGTGGTGTCCTCAAAGGCCACTGCCACGTGCCGGCGAAGTTCATCAAGGGTGAGCTTGCGTAGGTTGATTCCATCGATCCGGATGGCACCGCCGGTGACGTCGTAGAGCCGGGGGACCAGCTGGAGCAGGGTGCTCTTGCCGCAACCGGTCACACCCACCAGCGCCATGGTTTCGCCGGCTCTCAGTGTGAGGTTGACGCCGTCGATGACGGAGGTGGACGTGTCCTCGGCGTCGGGATAGCGGAAATGAACGTCGTCGAAGGTTACCTCTCCACGCGGATCATGCAGGACCCGCGGATCGGGAGGGTCGGTGATGGTGTTCTCGGCCTCCATGACCTCGTAGTGCCGGTCAATCGCCGTCTTGGCGGTGAACGTCATGGCAAGCAGAGGGCCGATGAACTCGACGCGTCCTGCGACCACGCCGGCGGTTGCAAAGAAGGCGACGAGGCCACCGATGCTGACATCACCATTCACAGCCAGGAGGATGCCCGTCACCAGCGAAGCACCGAGTGCCAGCTCCGGCAGCAGCGTGACGATGAGCGAGAACGTTGCCAGGCTCCTGGCCTTATGGATCTCGGTCTCACGCAGCTCCTCGGCCTGGTCGCTGAACGCGTCGAGGGCCTCCCTGCTCCGCCCGAAGGCCTTCAGCACGCGGATACCGTGGACTGATTCCTCCACCGTGGTGGCCAGATCACCGGCCTGATCCTGACTCTTGCGCGAAACCCGGCTGTAGGAGGTGCGGAACCGGAACCCGTAGATCATCACGGGGATCGCGGCCGTGAGGAAAATCAGCGCCAGGAGCCAGCTCATGAAGAACATGATGGCCACGCCTGCAGTCACCGTCAGAGCGTCGACCACGAGCATGATGGCGCCGAATGCCATCCACCGCCGCATGAGGTTCAGGTCGGTCATCGCGCGGGAAAGCAGCTGACCGCTTCCCCAACGGTCATGGAAAGCCACCGCGAGGTTCTGCAGATGCCGATAGAACGACGTGCGCAGGTTGGTTTCGACGGTAGTGGCGGGATTGATGACGAAGAACCGCCGCAGCGCAACAAACGCAGCTTCGAGCACGCCGAGCAGGAGAACGATTCCGGACGCAATCCATACGGTCGAGGTGGACTGCCCTTCAGCGAGGGCGTCGTTGACGAGGACGCGGAACACCTGCGGGATGGCTAGGACCATGATGCTGGCGCCGAGCGCGGCGAAAAGCCCGAGAACCAGTCGCGGAATGATCGGTTTCAGGTGCGGGTACAGTCGGTTGAGAGACTCCCACAGCGTTGTTTGCGTCGGCATGCTCTTCCCTCGAAACTCGAAGATACGAGGGAGCCGATAATTTCGTGTCCCCCAGCAACAATCCTATGTTAGACCGTGCTTGACGCGCGTCAGGGGTGCCGGTGGGTACCTGGCACTCAGCGAGACGTGAGCGTCAGCAATACTGCTTCGGGGCGGCACGCGAAACGGACTGGTGCAAACCGCGACGTTCCGATGCCGGCGGAAACATTCAGCGGGACAGACCTGCCATTGTTCTCCCACCGGGTCAGGCCCCGCGCACGCCAGGTGGGCAGGTCACAGTTGCTCACGAGCGCGCCGTACCCGGGCAGGCATACCTGTCCGCCGTGTGTGTGACCGGCCAGGATCAGATCCGCTCCGCCATTGGTGAAAGTGTCGAGGACGCGCTGGTACGGGGCATGCGCGACGCCGACACGGAGATGCGGTGCCTCGGCTGCCGTGCTGCTTCCCGAGGGGAACCCGACAAACCTGTCCCGATTCAGGTGCGGATCATCGACGCCGCTGAGATCGAGGCGCACTCCGCGGACAGCGACTGACTGCGACCTGTTTGTGAGATCAACCCAGCCGGCAGCGCCAAACCGTGCGAACATCTGCTGCCAGGGCAGTTCCTTCCGTGGCTTGCTTCCGTTGTGGGATGACGGTCCACCAAGGTACCTGAATGGATTCTGCAGGCTGGGAGCGTAGTAGTCGTTGGATCCGGGCACGAAGACACCGGGGAAATCCAGAAGGGGTTCCAGTGCGTCCAGCAGGGGAGTCAGGGCCTTGGGATGGCTGAGGTTGTCACCCGTGTTGACCACGAGGTCCGGCTGCAGTTCGGCCAGGTCCTGCAGCCACTTCGACTTTGCGTCCTGGCGGGGGACCATATGAATATCCGACAGGTGCAGGATCTGCAGGGGTCGACTGCGCGGGGGAAGGATTGCGAGGGTCTCCCTTCGGAGGCCGAAGAGGTTTCTTTCGACCAACGCTGCGTACCCTAAAGTGGCGACGCCGGTCGCTGCAGTCAGACCGAGCGTGACGGCAGCGCCCGTACGCGAACTCGCTTTAGTTGTCCCCACGATCAGCCGTTGCCTCCACCATTGCCGTTGTCGTTGCCATTTCCATTGTTGCCTGAATTGTTCGATGACTGATCGGGTCGCGACCGGTCCATTGGACGGTTGTCGGTCATGTTGGACGGCGGGTCAGCGAACGGTTTCGGCTTGTACGAACCCTGGAGCTGCTGCATGTAACGGGCCCAGGACGGCGCGGCAACGAACGCGCCGTCAATCTCCTCATACACACGTCCACCGATCTTCAGGGCAGACAGCGAGGTGCTGTTTTCCTTCCAGTTGCCAACCCAGCTCGCGGTGGCCATGGCCGAGTTGTAGCCTACGAACCAGGTCTGCGACCGGGCGTCGTTGGTACCGGTCTTGCCTGCCATCGGAACGTCACCGAATTCAAGCAGCTGACCTGAGCCGCGCTCCATCACTTCCTGGGTGGCGTAGTTGACGCCGCGAGCCAGTTCCTTGGGGATAACCTGCTCGCACTTGGGCTGCGGTACCGGGAACGTGCTGCCGTCGACGGCGGTGACCTCCACAAGAGCCAGGGGCTCGCAGGTGAGACCTTCAGCCGCGAGGGCGGCGAACGCCGTTGCCATCGACATGGGGGCAACCTCGCTGCCGCCACCGATCAGGGCAGAGGGCTGCACCTGCAGGGGTGAGTATTCGCCGCTGGCACTCTTGCCGTCATGGACGCCCAGCTTCGACGCGATCTCGAAGGGCTTGCAGAGATCAACTTGCTTCGCCGTGTACATGGTCACGGTGTTGTAAGACTGTGCGAGGCCTTCAAGCACCGTGTAGTTGCCGTAGTTGATATCGCCGTAGTTCTGCGGTTCGTAACCTTCGGCATCGGGAAGAACGTATTCGCCGCCGGGCAGGCAGCTGGCTTCCCACGTTTCTCCCTGCGGGTATTTCTTCTTGCTGCCGTCCACGACGGTGCCGAGGGAACGGCCATCCTCAAGCCAGGCCGCCACAACGAAAGGCTTGAACGTTGATCCGGGCTGATAGCCGCCGAGGCCGCCGAGGGGTCTGTTCGGATCTCCGCCTGCGTACTGGTCGACGTTGAAGTTGAGAACGGAGTCACCTGTGGTCTCACCAGGCATGAAGCGCGTGTTCTGTGCCATGACCAGAATCTTTCCGGTCCCGGGCTGCAGGCTCACCATCGCGTGGCCCACCGCAGGATCGGTGGTTTCCCGGTTCGCGGTCTCGTTGATAGCGGTCTGGGCAGCGGCCTGCGCGCGGGCGTCGAGAGTTGTCTTGATGGTGAGGCCGCCGCGGTACAGGAGCTTCTCGCGATCCTCGCGGGTTTCGCCGTAGGCAGGATCGTTGAGGACCAGGTGGGTGATGTAATCGCAGAAGTAGGGTGCCTGCTCAGCGCCGACGCACCCATTGAGGACCGGGGTAATGGCGAGGCCCAGATCGGAGGCGACTGCGGCGTCGTGCTCTTCCTGCGTGATCTTCCCGGTTTCAAGCATGCGGCCGATGACGAGGTTGCGGCGCTCGAGCGAACGCTCCGGGTACAACTCGGGGCTGTAGAAGGTGGGACCGTTGACCACTCCGGCCAGGAGGGCGGCCTGCTGGATGTTCAGGTCCTTGGCCTCGACGTTGAAGAAGTACTTGGAAGCAGCCTGGACGCCGTAGGTGTTGCCGGTGAACGGCACGATGTTGAGGTAGCCGGCCAGGATCTCATCCTTGCTCAGCTCCTTCTCCACGGCGATGGCGAGCTTGGCTTCGCGGATCTTGTCGCCCAGGGTCTTCTGACCGCTGAAGGTGATGTCCCCGCCGCTCTGCATGCTGGCGTCGATGAGTACGTTGTTGACGTACTGCTGGGTGATGGTGGAAGCGCCGCGGGTGGTGTCGCTGCTGATGTTGCTGATTGCAGCACTGATGATGCCCTGCAGGTCTACGCCGCCGTGGTTGTAGAACTCATCGTCCTCGATGGCGATCAGCGCATCCGTCATGTTCTCGGAGATCTCATCCAGCGTCACGGGCTGGCGGTTCTCCTCATACAGGGTGGCGATCTGCGAACCGTCGGAGGCGACAATCTTGGAGGGCTGCGCCAGCGCGCCGCGCTCAAGCTCAGCCGGAAGGTTCTCGAAGAACTGGATCGAAGCGGATGCTCCGGTTCCGGCAGCAGCAGCCACGGGCACCAGAAGGCCCGCAGCAAGCACCCCGCTCAATCCACTGATTCCAAGAAATGCAATGATCTTCCCAAGGGTGGTTGCCGTGTCAAAGAAAGGTGATTTACGAGCAGCCATGTACTCCAGTTTACTAGCACGCGCTACCCTGTGAGGCATGACCAAATGGGAGTACGCCACAATTCCGCTCATCATCCACGCAACCAAGCAAATTCTCGACCAATGGGGTGAGGATGGCTGGGAGCTTGTGCAAGTGGTGCCAGGACCCGATGGCAACGGCCTCGTTGCGTACCTCAAGCGTGAGAAGAACGCCTGATGACCAGCGCGAATGAAGCGGTATCAGCTGTCGAGAGCAGGCTCCGGGAGTTGGGGATCACCCTTCCGGCCGTGGCAGCCCCGGTAGCGGCCTACGTCCCCGCGGTAGTGTCGGGCAACTACGTCTACACCTCCGGTCAACTTCCCTTTATTAACGGCGAACTCCCAGCAACGGGCAAGGTCGGTAGTGATATAGGCGCGGAGCAGGCCAAGGAATATGCGGCGACCTGCGCGGTGAATGCCCTGGCCGCCGTGAAGTCCCAGATCGGCGACCTGGACAGGGTCAGCCGGATCGTCAAGGTTGTCGGGTTCGTCGCATCGGAGCCCTCCTTCACGGGCCAGCCCGGGGTGATCAACGGAGCTTCCGAGCTGCTCGGGCAGGTTTTCGGTGAGGCGGGCGCACACGCACGTTCCGCCGTCGGCGTCGCCGTACTACCATTGGATGCGCCCGTCGAAGTCGAAATTATCGCGGAGTTCATCTAGTTTCGTGAACCGTTCAAGCACCAGGCTGTTTCCCGTCCCGGACGATCAGCAGAGCGCCGCGCGCAGTTGGATCGATCACGGCGAGCGCACCCCCATGAAGCCGCGACCGGCGTCGTCGGTCGTGTTGATTCGTGATGCTCCGGCGGGCACCGAGGTGTACCTCTCGTATCGCCGCGGGGAGTCGCCGCTCGGGGTGGTGGCGTTCCCTGGCGGCAGCGTGGAAGAGAACGACGACGACCACATCACCTGGTTTGGTCCCTCGCCTGCTCAGTGGGCGGCGGCGCTTGCAACGGAAGACTCCCATGTCGCCCGGCGCTTTGTCGTCGCCGCAATCCGCGAGCTGTTCGAAGAGACCGGCGTCCTGCTGGCCGGACCGGATGCCTCGAGCCTGGTTGAAGGAACCCGCCATCCCCAGTGGATGGAGGCACGGGAAGCCATGGCCGCCGGTGACAAGACCTTCGCCGAGATCCTCGGCAAGCGCGGACTGGGCGTGCGCACTGACCTCATTAAGCCGCTTTCAGCCTGGCTCAGTCCCGACTTCGCGCATCGCCGCTTCGATACCCGGTACTTCGCGGCGGCACAGCCAGTGAATCAGGAGCCCACCCTGCTCGCGAGCAAGGGTGTCTGGGGGCAATGGCGATGGTCTGCTGAGGAGATCATGCAGCGGAACACCACCGCACTCGGTGACGAGATCGGCCAGCCGAATACGGTCGGCCGGACCCTGAGCGAGTTGACCGTTCCCGCCGTAGAGCTGATCCTCGAGAAAATCGGCTCCTCGCGGGGCTGCATCGCCTACCTGTCCCACAAGCGGCCCATGAAGGTGTACTCGCCCCGCCTGATCGAGGCGGACGGTGAGCCCAGGATAGAGGTCGAGTGCTCAACCGCTACGGAAGGTTCCGAGCAGCGCGGCCGGTAAGAACTCCATAACGAAGACGGCGGGTGGTCACCATGGTGACCACCCGCCGTCGTTGTAGAAGACCAACCGGGGTTAGCGGCTCCGCTGGCGCAGGCGCTGGATGTCGAGGATGACGACGGCGCGTGCCTCCAGGCGCAGCCAACCGCGCTGCACGAACTCGGCGAGGGCCTTGTTCACCGTTTCACGGGAGGCTCCAACGAGCTGTGCGAGCTCTTCCTGGGTCAGTTCATGCGCCACGAGGATGCCGTCGGTCGCGGGCCGGCCGAATCGGTCCGCGAGGTCGAGCAGGGCCTTGGCAACGCGCCCCGGAACGTCGGAAAAGACGAGGTCCGCGAGGGACTCATTGGTGCGGCGCAACCGGCGGGCCAGAGCCTGCAGCAGCTGGGCAGACACCTCGGGGCGGGTCTCCAGCAGTGCGCGGAGATTCTCGTTCTTCAGTCCTGCGAGGCGTGTTTCCGACACAGCCGTGGCCGTGGCGGTGCGGGGACTGGGGTCGAACAGGGCCATCTCGCCGAACAGCTCGCCGGGGCCGAGGATTGCCAGCAGGTTTTCGCGGCCGTCCTGCGCGGTGCGGCCCAGCTTGATCTTTCCGGAGACGATGAAGTAGAGCTGGTCGCCCTGGTCACCCTCCCGGAAGACCGACGCGCCGCGGGACAGATCCACTTCGGTCAGCTCGTCAGTGAGTGCCGCAAAGACCTCGTCGCCCAACGAAGCGAATAGGGGCGCCCTGCGCAGTACCTCGATATCCATGAAATCTCCTATGTATGATGCAAACCAGCCAGTTTCCCGTCTTTTCCCATCTTGCCGTACGCAGACACGTTGTGACACCTGCTACACGCGTGTTCGCCCTTGGGGTAGGGGAAATCACGCCGAGCCCTTCTCTGCGCACTGTCAGGCGGGGAACGTAGAATCGAAGCTCAGCAGGGGAAGTACCGCGCTTCCTGGGAGGGGAGTGGAGTGTTCGGCTTTACGCTCCTGGACATCATCCTGATCCTGATGTTAATCGGGTACCTGATCGCAGGGTTGAAGAACGGCTTCCTCGTTACCCTCGGAGGCATCATCGGCTTCGCAGCCGGTGCCGTTGCTGCCTTCTTCGCCATTCCGCTGGTAAGCGCCTGGGTGTCAGAAGACGCCTGGCGGCTCGCCGCGGTGATCGCCACCGCGTTGATCCTGGTCATCATCGGCCAGGCGCTTGGCGCCGGGTTGGGGCGTGCACTCAGCAGCAGGGCCGGGTCGGTGCCCGTGCGCGTCATCGACCGTCTGCTGGGCGGCGTCACCAATGTCGTCGTGGCCGCGCTTGTCATCGCCATGCTCGCGTTCAGCATCAGCACCATGGGTGTGCCGTTCCTGTCCCAGGCCATCGCGTCGTCGAAGGTGCTGGACAGTATCGATACCCTCACGCCGTCCCCGGTGCGCGCCTGGATGGCGGAGATCCGTTCCATCGCGGTCGCTGACGGGATTCCGACCCTCCTCGAGGGTGTGGCGCCGGCTACGCCCGCACCGGTACCGGACGCGTCCGTGGATACTCCGGAACTTGCCGCTGCCTCGCAGTCCGTCCTGCGGATTGCAGGTACGGCGTTCCAATGCGGCCAGAACCAGACCGGGTCAGGCTTCGTCGTCGCACCCGGCAGGGTCGTCACCAACGCGCACGTAGTCGCTGGTGTGAACCAGCCCGTGGTGGAGGTCCCGGGAGCCGACGCAATGCCGGGCAATGTTGTTTATTTCGACCCGGTGAGGGATCTCGCCGTGATCGCGGTGGATGGACTCGACCGCGCTCCGCTTGCGCTCGGGGAGGGGCTCGAGACAGGTGACACAGCCGCGTTTGCGGGGTATCCCGCCGGCGGGCCGTTCCAGATTCAGCCGGCTAGCGTCCAGAACCGGTCCGACGTGCTCGTCGAGAACATTTACGGTGCCGACCCTACGGCAATCAATGTCTATTCCCTCGCCGCCAACGTTCAGCAGGGAAACTCCGGAGGGCCGTTGCTGGACATGCAGGGGCGGGTTGCCGGCCTTGTCTTCGCCAAGTCCACTGCGGACGTCCCCGTCGGATATGCGCTCACGCTTGACGAACTCCGCCCCGTCGTCGAACAGGCAGCGGCCCTCAACGAGACGGTCTCCGCCGGGCAGTGCACCGAACGCTAGCCCCGCAACACCCTGTGACTGATCGGGACCCCGACCGCGTAACCAAATCGTGATGGCTTGCTGGCGGGAAATACTGCGAGCGTCATTACCGAGAGTTAGGCTCGTCACACGAGGTAACACGGCATGCCGTGCGCCACACGGACACAGTGACGTGTCCGCCCGGTACCAGACCACCAGGAGCACTTATGTTCAGAAGCAAAACGGCGCGGGGGACGCATCCCACAAGGACGCGTGCTGCCGCCTTCACTGCCGGCGCCGCAATCAGCGCCATGCTGCTCAGCGGCTGCGTCCAGAGCGAACGCGAAGAAGGCGGCGGTGCAGGTGCGGAGGGAGAGGTTGACTCGACCTTCGTGTTCGCGGCATCGTCCGACCCGGCATCGCTTGACCCGGCATTCGCAAGCGACGGCGAGTCCTTCCGCGTCAGCCGGCAGATCTTTGAAGGTCTCGTCGGTGTGGAGCCCGGCACTGCTGACCCGGCGCCTCTGCTGGCCGAGTCCTGGGAAACTTCCGAGGACGGACTCTCCACCACGTTCCAGCTGAAGGAAGGTGTCACCTTCCACGACGGTACCGAGTTCAACGCCGAAGCCGTCTGCTTCAATTTTGATCGCTGGTACAACTTCACCGGCCTGGCCCAGGCACCGTCGGTGTCCTACTACTACAACAACCTCTTCCGCGGCTTCGCGGACTCACCGGAAGCCGCTGTCTACGAGTCCTGCGAGGTAAACGGTGACCAGGAGGTCACGGTCACGCTGGCCAAGCCGTTTGCCGGTTTCGTCCCCGCACTCTCGCTTCCCGCGTTCTCCATGCAGAGCCCCACCGCGCTCGAGGAGTTCAACGCTGATGACATCGGCGGCTCCGCGGAGGCACCCCAGCTGAGCGAGTACGCGCAGGGGAACCCCGTGGGCACCGGACCGTTCAAGTTCGATTCCTGGAACGTGGGCGAGGACCTGACGGTTTCCGCGTACGAGGAGTACTGGGGCGAGCAGGGCGATGTCCGGACAGTGATCTTCCGGATCATTGACGACCCGCAGGCACGTACGCAGGCCCTGCAGGCCGGAACCATCGACGGCTTCGACCTCGTGTCACCCGCCGATATCCCGGTCCTTGAAGAAGCCGGCTACAAGATCGTTCCGCGCGATCCGTTCACCATCCTCTACCTCGGCATCAACCACGCCGTCGAAGAACTGAGCGATCCACTGGTACGCCAGGCGATCCACCACGCAATCGACAAGCAGGCGCTGATCGATCAGACGCTTCCCGAGGGCACGCAGCTGGCCACCCAGTTCATCCCGGACGTCGTGGACGGGTACAACGAGGACGTCACCACGTATGAGTATGACCCTGAGCGTGCGAAGGAACTGCTCGCTGAAGCGGGATACTCGGACGGGTTCGAGGTCCAGTTCAACTACCCGACGGACGTTTCCCGCCCCTACATGCCGACCCCTGAGCAGGTCTTCACCAACATCAGTGCCCAGCTGGAAGAAGTAGGCATCACCGTTACTCCGGCGCCCGATGTCTGGACGCCTGACTACCTCGACCGCATCCAGGGCACGGAGAACCACGGCCTGCACCTGCTCGGCTGGACCGGTGACTACAACGACACCGACAACTTCATCGGCGTCTTCTTCGGCCAGGAAAAGATGGAGTTCGGTTTCGACAACCCCGAACTCTTCGAAGCACTGGACGAGGCCCGCGGCATGACGGATCGCGAGGAACAGACCGAAATGTACGAGGAGATCAACCAGCAGATCGCGGAGTTCAACCCGGCGATCCCGCTGGCCCACCCGGCGCCGTCGCTGGCCTTCGCTCCGAGGGTGGAGTCCTACCCGGCGAGCCCGGTCAATGACGAAGTCTTCAACATGATCGAGCTGAACGAGTAACTACATTGGCGGTGGGGCCGGTAGCACTGGTCCCACCGCTTTTGTCTGCACTCGTTCGCTTCGGTACCGCACTGTTGAAAGGACACCGTGCTTCGCGTCATTGGTAAACGTCTCGCCCTGCTGGTTCCCACCCTGTTTGGACTCTCCGTCCTGCTTTTCCTCTGGGTGAGGGCACTGCCGGGCGGTCCCGCCACAGCTCTGCTGGGCGAGCGGGCAACCCCCGAAGCGGTCGCCCGGGTCAACGAACTGTACGGGTTCGATCAGCCGCTCATCCTGCAGTACTTCACCTACATGGGAAAGCTGCTGCAGGGTGATTTCGGTACGTCGATCATCACCGGACGGCCGGTCCTCGCCGAGTTCGCCACCCGCTTTCCGGCAACCATCGAACTGAGCATCGTCGCGCTGATCTTCGCGATCGGCATCGGTATCCCGCTGGGCTACCTCGCGGCACGCCATTACGGGCGGTTCCTGGATCACGGTTCTGTGGTCCTCAGCCTGATCGGCATCACCATCCCGGTGTTCTTCCTAGCCTTCATCCTGAAGTACCTGTTTGCCATCCAGTGGCCCATCCTGCCGCCGGACGGACGACAGAATCCCCGGATCAATGCCACCCATTTCACGGACTTCTACGTCCTGGACGGCATCCTCACGGGAGAGTTCGACGCCGCGTGGGACGCCTTCCAGCATCTGATCCTTCCGGGGCTGGCCCTCGGAACCATTCCACTGGCCATCATCGTGCGCATCACGCGTGCTTCGGTGCTCGAAGTGCAGAACGCTGACTATGTGCGGACGGCACGCGCAAAGGGCTTGATGGAGAAAACCATCCGCAGCCGCTTCATCCTGCGCAACGCCATGCTGCCCGTTGTGACGACGATCGGTCTGCAGACCGGTCTCCTTATCTCAGGTGCGGTCCTTACGGAGACCGTGTTTGCGTTCAACGGCATCGGACGTTTTCTTCGGGACGCGATCTTCGAGCTCGACTACCCGGTGCTGCAGGGCTTCATCATCTTCATCGCCATCCTGTACGCGCTGATCAACCTCCTCGTTGACATCTCCTACACCATCATCGATCCAAGGGTGCGTGTGCAATGAGCAACATTTTGCCCCCCGCAGCAGCAGGCGGAGAAGCCGCGCCGTCCACAACGGAGCCGACCCTCAGCGAAGGCGGCGGAACCGGTCTGTGGAAAGACGCATTCCACAGGCTGCGCCGGAACCCGCAAGCCATCACCGGCGCCGTCATCATCGGCCTTTTCCTGCTGGTCGCGGCACTGGCGCCCTTCCTGGCGCCATACGGGGGGGAATCGCTGCCCGGCCGGACCCAGATCACACCCATCAACATTCCGGGGCCCGGTGAGCTCCCGGAGTATCCGCTGGGGCTCGACCGGTTCGGCGGCGATGTGCTCAGCAAACTGATCTGGGGTGCGCAGGCCTCGTTGCTGATCGGTGTCATCTCAACCGCGATCGGCCTGGCCGGTGGAATGCTGCTCGGGCTGCTGGCCGGCGGCCTGGGCGGTTGGGTGGACAGCCTCATCATGCGCTTTGTGGACATCCTGCTGTCGGTCCCGAACCTGCTGCTCGCTGTGAGCATCGCGGCGATCCTGGGGCAGGGGCCGTACGCGGTGATGATCGCGATTGGTGTTTCACAGCTGCCGATCTTCGCACGCTTGCTCCGGTCCTCCATGCTCTCGCAGCGCGGGTCGGATTACATTCTCGCCGCGCAGACGCTCGGCCTGAGCAAGCGCACCATCACGATGAGCCACCTGCTGCCCAACAGCGTCGGTCCGGTGATTGTGCAGGCGACGCTGTCCCTCGCCACAGCCGTCATCGACGCTGCCGCCTTGTCCTTCCTGGGGCTCGGCGGCGGGCTCCCGCAGACAGCTGAGTGGGGCCGCATGCTGACCTACGCGCAGGCGGAGTTGGCGTCGTCCCCGTCACTGGCATTCCTGCCCGGTGCGTGCATCGCCATCACCGCACTCGGGTTCACCCTGTTGGGAGAGTCGCTGCGCGAGGCACTGGACCCGAAGACCCGGCAAAAGTAGCCCCTGCGCCCTGAACGGTACGACGACGGCCGGTCACCTTCTCAAGGAAGGGTGACCGGCCGTCGTCGTACCGTGGCTGATCCGGGCGGGATCAGGCGATGTTGAGTTCGTTGCCCGGGATGGAGGCCAGCAACTTCCGCGTGTAGGGATGGCGGGGGTTCTGGAACACTTCCTCCGAGCTCGCCGCTTCGACCAGCTCGCCGTCCTTCATCACGCACACATAGTCCGAGATGAGCCGGACCACGGCGAGGTCGTGGGAGATGAACAGGTAGCTCAGGCCCATCTCTGACTGCAGGTCGCCGAGAAGCTTGAGGATCTGCGCCTGGACCAGCACATCAAGGGCTGAGACGGGCTCATCGCACACGATCAGTTCTGGCTTCAACGCCAGGGCGCGGGCGATGGCGACGCGCTGGCGTTGACCGCCGGAGAGCTCCGACGGGTAGCGCCGCAGGGCGTTGTGGGGCAGGGCCACCTGGTCCATCAGCTCCCGAACCCGGGCTGACCGCTCCTTCTTTGAACCACGCTTGTACGCGTTGAGCGGCTCTTCCACGATGCGCTCGATGGTGAACATCGGGTTTAGCGACGAGTACGGGTCCTGGAACACGGGCTGTACACGCTGCCGGAAGTCATCGAGTTGCGCCTTGTCGAGGGTTGCCACGTCCATGCCGTCGAAGGTCATGGTGCCGGAGGTAGGTTCGATGAGCTTGAGGAGCATCCGCGCCGTCGTTGTCTTGCCGGAACCGGATTCGCCGACGATAGCAACAGTCTGCCCACGTGGGATGTCCAGCGTGACGTTCTTCGCCGCGTAGAAATCTTCGGAACTGCCGCGTCGCTTGTAGATCTTGGTCAGGTCACGGATCTCGACGATGTTGTCCGTCGGAGCCGCTTCCTCGACCGAGTCGGCGTCCGCCTGATGCTCCTGGAAGGCGGCCTGAGCCGCGGCTGTCCGCTTCGCGGCGTCCTCGTGATAGGCGCCGGGGCGCAGTCGGACGGCCGCTACGCTCGGCGCAGCCCGGACCAGAGACCGCGTGTAGGGATGCTGGGGGTCGTTGAGGAGCTGCGCCGCGGGCCCGGTCTCCACCACGCGGCCGCGGTGCATCACCACGAGCTCCGACGCGCGTTCTGCTGCGAGACCCAGGTCGTGAGTGATGAGCAGGACCGAGGTTCCAAGCTGCTCCGTCATGGTGTCGATCTGGTCCAGGATGGTGCGCTGGACCGTGACGTCGAGGGCACTGGTGGGCTCATCGGCGATCAGCAGGCGCGGACGGCACGCAAGACCGATGGCGATCAGTGCGCGCTGACGCATGCCGCCGGAGAACTCGTGCGGGTACTGCTTCGCGCGGTCGGCGGCATCAGGCAGGCCTGCCGCAGACAGCACCTCAACCACGCGCTCCTTGACGTTTTTCTTGTTCGCCAGACCATGGACCATCAGCGTCTCGGCCACCTGCGTGCCGATCTTGGCCACCGGGTTGAGGTTGGACATGGGATCCTGCGGTACCAGGCCGATCGCGCGGCCCCGGATGGTGCGCATCGCCGATTCGGGGAGAGGGACCAGATCCCGGCCCTCGAACAGGATGCTGCCGCGGGTGACCCGACCATTGCCGGGCAGCAGGCCGATGCAGGCCATCGCCGTCGTCGACTTCCCCGAACCTGACTCGCCCACGATCGCCAGCGTCTTTCCCCGGTGCAGAGTGAAGCTGGCTTCCTCGACGGCGGATACCTCGCCGTACGTGGTGCGGAAGCTGACTGCCAGGTTCTTCACCTGAAGCATGGGAGCGTTTTCGGCGCCATCGACGACACTGTCGATTGAGGTGATTTCGGTCATAGGTCTATCGTGCCTCATAACCGCCGGTCATCAGGTCGTGCCGCGTCAGTTTCCGCACAAGGTGGTCAATGGCCAGCCGGTAACCGTCCACGCCCGCCCCCACGATGACGGCATCCACCACTGCCGACAAATAGGAGTGATGCCGGAACTCCTCCCGCTGGTGCACGTTGCTGATGTGCACCTCGACGGTGGGCAGGTTTACTGCGCTGATCGCATCCCGCAGCGCAACCGAGGTGTGGGTGTAGGCAGCGGCGTTGATAATGATGCCGTCCGCCGTTCCCGGCGCACACTGGATGGCGTCAACCAGCTCGCCCTCGTGATTGGACTGCCTGCAGTTGACGGCCCACCCGTGCGCGCCGGCGGCCGAGGCGCAGAGCTCCTCCACGTCGTCGAGCGTGTGTGATCCGTACACGTCCGGCTCGCGGGTGCCAAGCAGGTTCAGGTTCGGGCCGTTGAGGATCAGCAGGGTAGTGGTCGCCATGGCTTAACTATGCCCGATGCCGGGGATCCGCCCGGCCGCGTTCGCCGGCTGTCAGGCCCGCGCCGGCACCGGTCGGCGCAGGCGCACCGCCGCTGTCGCACCGGCAACCGTCACGAGGCTCATGAGCGCCAGCACGACGCCGGGATGCCACCACGCGCCGTCCGTCGCCTCGCCGAATGCCTGGGTGATTGACGGTGCGAAACCGGCGACGATCGCGGCGATGCTGTAGGAGAAGGACAGGGCAGTGAAGCTCGTGCTCGGTTCGAAGAGGTCGGCCATGAGTCCTCCGAGAGCGGCCCAGCTGGCGGTCGGCAGGATGCCGCCGAGCAGGATCGTCGCGACGTACAGGGGAGCGTCCGCAATGCTGATGACCCAGTACAGCGGGAAGCTGATCAGCGCGGTCCCAACCGCACCGCCCGCCACGACCTTCGCCGAACCGATCTTCATGGCCAGCCAGCCGAACGCCGGAATGGTCGCAAGCTGGAGCAGCGAACCGATGAGTGCGGCGTTCAGCACCGTTGCTTCAGACAGGCCCAGCCGCTCCGTCCCGTATGCCTGCGTGTAGGAAACCATGAGGAAGTAGGAGCCGATGCCGAGGACAGCCGACGCCGTGGCCACAACGACGGCGACCGGCTGGGACTGCAGCACGCTCAGCAGCGGTACGCGCACCTTCTTCGTGGTCCGGAAGACCGGCGTCTCGTCGATCGCCAGCCGAAGGTAGAGCGCAACTGCGAGGAACGGGAAGGCGAGCAGGAACGGGATGCGCCAACCCCAGGTGGTCATGACATCCGGAACGGTCACCGCCAGGATGAGGAAGATCAGCGAGATCAGCATGGTGCCCACCGGGGAACCCAACTGGGGGATGGCCGCGTACAGCGCACGTTTGCGGTCGCTCGCGTGTTCTGTGGCGATCAGGATCGATCCGCCCCACTCGCCTCCCAGCGACAGACCCTGGAGCAGGCGCAGGACGGTCAGGATGATGGGCGCCCACACGCCGATGACGCTGTAGTCCGGAAGAAGTCCCACGGAGCCTGTGGCGAGGCCCATGAGCAGGATGGTCCAGATTAGGGTTTTCTTCCGGCCGATCCTGTCACCGAGGTGGCCGAACAGGATGGCCCCGAGCGGTCGGGCGACGAAACCCATCGCGAAGATCAGGAACGCCGACAGGGTCCCGGCGAGCGGGTCCTGCGAGGTGAAGAAAACTTCGTTGAAGACAAGTGCGGCGGCGGTGCCGAAAACATAGAAGTCGTAGGACTCAAGGGATGTTCCCACGAAGGACGCGGCAGCGGTCTTCCGTGCCATTCCGGGGCGGACGGCCGGCGTCGGGCGGGATGCGGTAGAGGTGGACACGCTTCGAAATTGTCCTCGCCGCCCACCCCGCCCGGCCAGCATTTTCCGGCAACGTCACAGGCCTGGTTGACCCAGCTCACAGTGCTGTCGCCCGGCTGCCGCTTCGAATCGAGCGGCTGCCGGGCGACAGGGATCCCGGCAGAACCTTATTTACGCAGTGACGCTGCGATCTGCTGCATGATCGTCGGATCGGACAGCGTGGTGGCATCGCCCACCTCGCGGCCCTCCGCAACGTCCTTGAGCAGGCGGCGCATGATCTTGCCCGAGCGCGTCTTGGGCAGCTCCGGAACCACCAGGATGTTGCGCGGCTTGGCGATCGGTCCGATCTCCTTGGCGACGTGGTTGCGCAGAGTGGTGACGACGTCGTCGTCCTGAACCGCTGAGCCGCGCAGGATCACGAAGGCAACCACCGCTTCACCGGTGGTCTCATCCGATGCACCGACGACGGCGGCCTCCGCCACCGACGGGTGGCTCACCAGCGCCGACTCGATTTCCGTTGTTGACAGGCGGTGTCCGGAGACGTTCATGACGTCGTCCACCCGGCCGAGCAGCCAGATGTCACCGTCTTCGTCGCGCTTGGCACCGTCGCCCGCGAAATACATGTTGTCGAACCGGGACCAGTAGGTGTCCTTGAACCGCTCCGGGTCACCCCAGATGCCGCGGAGCATCGCCGGCCAGGGCTCACGGATCACCAGATAGCCGCCGGACCCGTTGGGAACGGACTGGCCCATCTCATCCACGACATCCACAGCGATGCCGGGCATGGGGACCTGCGCGGATCCCGGCTTGCACGCCGTGACACCGGGCAGCGGTGCGATCATGTGCGCGCCGGTTTCGGTCTGCCACCAGGTGTCGACGATTGGTGCGCGGGTTTCCGAGCGTCCTCCGTTGCCGCCGATGATTTCCCGGTACCACATCCAGGCTTCAGGGTTGATGGGCTCACCGACCGAACCGAGAACACGGATGGAGGAAAGGTCAAACTTCGCGGGGATGTCGCGGCCCCACTTCATGAAGGTACGGATGGCTGTGGGCGCGGTGTACAGGATCGAGACCTTGTACTTCTCGACCAGCTCCCACCAGCGGCCCTGGTGAGGGGTGTCCGGAGTGCCCTCGTACATGAGCTGGGTGGCGCCGTTGACCAGCGGGGAGTACGCGACGTAGCTGTGGCCGGTCACCCAGCCGATGTCCGCGGTGCACCAGAAAACGTCCGTCTCGGGGTGCAGGTCGAAGGTGTTCTTCTGGGTGAACGCCGTCTGGGTCAGGTAACCGCCGGTGGTGTGCAGGATGCCCTTCGGCTTTCCGGTGGTGCCCGAGGTGTAGAGGATGAAGAGCGGATGCTCGGAATCGTGTCCCTCGGCGGTGTGCTCTTCGGAAGCCGGTCCAACGACGTCGTCCCACCACACGTCGCGGCCTTCGGCCCATTCGACCGGTTCACCGTTGCGCTTGACCACAACCACGTTCTCCACGGTGTGCCCGGGACGCTCCAGGGCGCCGTCCACGGCGGGCTTCAGGGCGCTTGGCTTGCCGCGGCGGTACGTGCCGTCGGAGGTGACCACCAGCTTTGCTTCCGCGTCGTCAATCCGGCTGCGGAGGGCTTCGGCCGAGAACCCGCCGAAGACCACGGAGTGGACGGCCCCGATGCGTGCACAGGCCAGCATGGTGATCACGGCTTCGGGGATCATGGGCAGGTAAACGGCTACGCGGTCGCCCTTGGCGACGCCCAGGGACTCGAAAGCGTTGGCGGCCTTCTTCACTGCCGTGGTGAGTTCGGCGTAGGTGTACGTGCGGGTGTCGCCGGGCTCGCCCTCGAAGTGGATGGCAACCCGGTCACCGCGGCCCTGCTCCACATGACGGTCCAGCGCGTTGTAGGCCGCATTGACCTTCCCTCCGACGAACCACTTGGCGAAGGGGGCTTCCGACCAGTCGAGGGCCTGCGAGAAATCCTCGTGCCAGGTCAGAAGTTCACGTGCCTGTTTGGCCCAGAACTCCGGGCCTTCCTTACCCTGCTCGTACAGGTCGGCCGTGGCGATTGCACTGGCCTTGAAATACTCGCTCGGCGGGAAACGACGTTCCTCATGCAGCAGATTTTCGAATGCGTCACCCGCGTGAATCTGGGTGTCTTCAGACATTGTGAACCCCTTAGCCAATCGGTGCTTCAGGCGGACTTGAACAGACTTCAACGGCCCGCGAATGTGCTGTGTCCCACATTAGTAGCGCCGTCCCCCGAACGGTGTGCCAGTGGTCACAAGACAGATGCGAAAGGCACTGATTCTGCGGTGAGCGGTGAGCGCACGACGCCGACATGTCCCATCATTGATATGAAAGGAAGTGGGCGTTGACTAGGGTTGTCAAAGAAATCCGAATCAGGCGCAACGCCCTCGGCACCCTGACTGCGGCACGCGCCGCCGTTTCGAAACGGAGAATCCAGACATGACCGAACAGCGCCAGTACGACGGCGGCGCAGGTACCGCGCATAGCTCGCCTGTGCAGCAATCCGGCCGGTCCGAGACACCTGTTGATGCCTCCACGTCCGCCGCGCACACCGGGCCGGAGGCTGTAGCCGGGCCCTTCACCCTTCGCGAGACAGTCATCGGCGTCTCTGTGCTGGTGATATTTGTCGGCACCATCCTGCCCTTTGTGGACGGCGTCAATCTCTGGCGCACGTTCTCCCTGTTTTTCCTCGGTATCGGAATTCTCCTGCCGGTGACCGCACTGGCGTTGCTGGTGGGCCGCAGGCTCGGCGCGAAAGGCCTGCGCGTCGGTTCGCTGTCCGTG
The DNA here is from genome assembly GCF_059089725.1 of Arthrobacter sp. M71 S08. Lineage (NCBI taxonomy): Bacteria > Bacillati > Actinomycetota > Actinomycetes > Micrococcales > Micrococcaceae > Arthrobacter > Arthrobacter sp. M71 S08. The sequence continues at coordinate 256,181 of NZ_JBNHEY010000002.1, forward strand.
GACCAGTTCGCCTCCGTGACCGCGGCGTTTGCCACTGCCTTCTTCTTCCTGCAGACGGTCACTACGTTCGGTATCGGCCAATTCGTTGCGCTGCTCGGCTCGGTAGTGTTCTTCGTCGCCACGGTCGGCGGCCCCCACCTTGGGGTCTTCAAGCCCGACTTCGCCGGGCGTCCGTCCTCGTCTGCGCACCGAATCGCCCGCGAGGTGTTGCCGGCCAGGCCCCGCCCGCCCAAGCCGGTCCCCGCAGAAACGGTCACTGGCTGGAACAGTTCGCACTCGTCCGATGCAGCCGTCACGAGCGGTCCGAGCAGCACAGGCTACAGTGCCGGTTACGCCGTCGCGGGCTACGCGGCAGGTGCGGCAGGTCAGGGAGCAGGTGCTTCGAAGAGCCCCGCCGCCGAGCAGCAGCATGAAGACGGTGCACCGCAGTCCGAGACCGCTCCGGCGCAGAAAGAGACCCGCGAAGCGCAACCTGCCCCCGGTGGGGCGACGGCCGTGCAGCCCACCCCTGCCGAGGCAACGGCCGCGCAGCCCAGCGCCGGCGCCGCTCAGGCGGAGGCCGGGCCGGTTGAAACCAGCGCGGACGCTCCCGCCGAGTCCGCCGGCCCTGCCGCTACCATGGCTCAGCCCAAGGTTGAGCAGTCGTCCGGGATGAACACCGCCCAGAAGTCAGCCCAGCAGGCTGCACATACTGAGGAGCAGGCGGCACACCCGCGTACGGAATCGATTTCGGCTACCCGGGACGCCGATGACGACGAGCCCGTGCTTGAAGCCTTCTGGTTCGCCGTCGGAACACCGCGTTCAGTGGTCGACGAGCAGACGGGAGCACCGCTGTTTGTCCTGCAGCCAGGCGACTGGGAAGTCGGTATTGAGGACCGCGGACACGAATTCCTGGTTCAGGACAAGCGCACGGGCCGTATCGGTGTGATGCGGGACCTGCGGAACATCGAGCGCGCTCCCACCGAGGGCTAGCCCCACGGAACGGGTCGGCGGGAACGAAAAGGAAGACGGGTCAGCGTGGACGTATCGCCTATCGCTCTGAAACGCCGCGCGCGCAGGATCCATCGCGAACTCGCCGACACCTATCCCTACGCTGTCGCCGAACTCGACTTCCGCAACCCCTTCGAACTGCTGGTTGCAACCGTCCTGTCGGCGCAGACCACGGATGTCCGGGTCAACCTGACCACGCCGGCGCTGTTCGCACGCTATCCCGATGCACGCAGTCTCGCCGAAGCACCCGAAGACGAACTACAGGACCTGATCCGTCCCACCGGGTTCTTCAGGGCGAAGTCACGGAGCCTGCTGGCGCTCGCCACCAGGATCGTCGACGACTTCGACGGTGAGGTGCCCGGCCGTCTGGAGGACCTGGTCACCCTCCCCGGTGTAGGTCGCAAGACTGCCAACGTGGTGCTCGCGAACGCCTTCGGAGTACCCGGCATTTCCGTTGACACGCACTTCGGACGGCTGTCCCGCCGCTTCGGGTGGACCATGGAAGATGACCCGGTAAAGGTGGAGTTCGACGTCGCTGCTCTGTTCGAGCGGAAAGACTGGACCATGCTCTCGCATCGGGTGATCTTCCACGGACGCCGCATCTGTCATGCCAAGAAACCGGCCTGCGGCGCGTGCCCGGTGGCGGCGCTCTGCCCCTCCTACGGCGAGGGGGAGGTCGACCCGGAGAAGGCACAAAAGTTGCTCAAGTACGAGCTAGCCCCGGGCCGCGAGGAGCTCCACCGCCGTATGCGGGAGGGCGCCTCGCGTGCCGAGCTCCTGGCCGCCGGGTTCACGCTGAGCCCATGAGCGCCTACGCCGAGTTGAAGGCTTTCGCCCAGCGGTCGACGCCCATCGGTCCGGGTGCGGAGACCACCGAGTCCTGGCAGCTGCGGGGCATGGACATCGCAACTGCCAGGCCCGCGGCCGTCCTCATTCTCTTCGGGCACCTTGATGATCGGCCGGCCAGGATCCACTCCACCGCAGTGCCCGACGATCTCGACGTCCTGTTCGTGACACGCGCCGGAACATTGCGCAGCCATCCCGGCCAGGTGGCCTTCCCCGGTGGGAGGATTGACGACGGCGACGCCGATCCCGCCGCGGCAGCGTTGCGCGAGGCGGAGGAGGAGACTGGGCTTGACCCCGCCGGCGTCGAGATCCTTGGTGCCCTACCGGAGGTCAGCCTCCCGGTCAGCAATTACCTGGTGACTCCGGTGCTCGCGTGGTGGGCCTCGCCTACGCCGGTACGCGTGGTGGACCACGCCGAATCCTCACACGTCTTCCGTGCGCCGGTCGCTGAGCTGCTCTCACCGGATGTGCGCTTCACTTCGGTGGTTAGACGGAATGGACGAACACACAGCACACCGGCCTTCACCATCGACGGGATCACGATCTGGGGCTTCACGGGTCTGCTGCTTTCGAGGCTTTTCGACGGGTTGGGCTGGACGCAGCCCTGGGATGAGACCAGGGAACGCGACGCGCCCATCTAGCCGGCATCAGCTACTTCGCTTCAGCGTAGGAGTCCACCACAACAACGCTCACCGGGAACTCCACCGGGATCTCGCCGAACATCAGCCGCGCCGCGGAGCGGGCTGCCTCGGTGACCATGGCGGACACCTGGTCGGCGAGTTCACGCGGCACATGCAGCATCACCTCGTCGTGCAGGAAGAAGACGATGTGCGCACGGGCGAAGACGGCAGAGTCGGCGCGCAGCCGGCGTCGTAATTCGGCCAGCCAGCACAGCGCCCATTCCGCCGCAGTTGCCTGGACAACGAAGTTGCGTGTGAAGCGGCCGCGTGAACGCGCGAGGGAGTCAGCGCGCTGCTGTTCTGCCGCGCTGCTGGTGCGTTGCGCAGCGAGCCACCGGTCCGACGGCGGTGGGCAGCCGCGACCGAGGAAGCTTGCGACGACGCCGCCCGCCTCGCCCGTTCGTGCCGCCGCCTCCACCACGGAGATTGCCTGCGGGTAGGTGCGCGTGAGCTGCGGCATGAGGCGGCCGGATTCGCCGGTGGTTGCGCCGTACATCGCGCCGAGCATCGCGACCTTCGCCTTGGCACGGTCACCGCCGAATCCCTGGTCGGCGATTCCCTGGTAGAGGTCGAGGCCGCGTCCGGCTGACGCAAGGGCAGAATCCCGGCCGAGCGCGGCCAGCACCCGTGGTTCCAGCTGCGCGGCATCCGCGACGATGAGCACGTTGCCGGGGTCCGCCCGGACGGCGTCGCGCACCTGATGGGGGATCTGCAGAGCACCACCGCCGCGTGAAGCCCACCGCCCGGACATGCTGCCGCCCACCACGTACTCGGGCCGGAACCGGCCGTCGCGCACCCAGGTGTCCAGCCAGGACCAGCCGTTCGCGGTGAGGAGCCGCGAGAGCTTCTTGTACTGCAGCAGCGGTGCGATTGCGGGGTGATTGTGGCGCTGGAGCTCCCATGACCGCGTGGACGACACCTCGATGCCCGCCCGGTGAAGTGCGCGCAGGAGCTCCTGCGGGGAGTCGGGGTTGAAACGCGGATTGTCGAGGGCTGCGCGGAGCTCACCGGTAAGCCGTTCAAGTTCAGCCGGGCGATGGCCTTCCCTCGGGCGGAGTCCGAGCTGCGATTCAAGCAGGTCGTTGTGTATGTCTGCGCGCCACGGGATCCCGTGGAACTCCATCTCCGCCGCGATCAGGGTGCCGGCGGACTCGGCCGCCAGCAGCAGGGCCAGTTGGGCCGGACGGCGGCTGCTCCTGAGCGCGTGCTGCTGCGCCGTGAATTCCTCCGCGACCTCGAGTACATCGGCGCCGGCGGCGGGTTGAACGGCCTCGAACAGGCTGCCCTGTAGCGGTGACGGCGCCACGGGCGGCAGGGCACGGCCGGGATTCGCGTCCTCGGCCTCGTCCGGCCGTGACTGCAGGTGGCTTCCGTAGTCGGTCTCGGCGCAGTCCGGGGAGTGGCGCATGATCTCGCGGCTGAGCGCGATGTCATGGCAGCGCTCAACACTGATACCGGCGGCGAGCAGGCCGGGATACCAGGCCCGGGTGCTGTCCCAGACCCACCGGGTTTCGGGACGCTGCAGCTCGCGGACCGTCTCGGCCTGCCGGTCTGCCGGAACGACGACGGGGTCCGGGGTCGGGGCTCCCGTCGGGTCCACCGGCAGGAACGCTACCTGCGCACCGTCCGCTCCGCTGATGCGCTGCGCATTCGATGGCGGCGCGAGGACGATGTACACGACTCCTATTGTTGCCCACCGGAGGCGCCGACCCTTCCTGCACTTCTGCTGAAGATATCCACATACGCAGTGCACGCCCGTGGCGTGGCGTCTCCTGGGCGCAGGCTTGCTCTATGTCTTCCTGGATTCCGGCCGCAGATTCGGCCGCCGTCGTGCTGGTCAGCTCCTCGCAACGCATTCGCGACGAGGTGGCGAGGGTTGCGGTAGCCGCGGGTTTGACACTGGCCGGCGCTGCCTCGGTCAGTGACGCCCTGGCGATGCGCCCCGCCGTCATGCTGCTGGACAGCGACAGCGCGAGGCACGCTGTCGCGGGGTGTGCGGTCATCGTGGTCGGCCTCGATGGCGAGGAAGCAGATGCGTGGACGGCGGCTGCGCGGTGCAATGCCGATCGAGTAGCCATCCTGCCACAGGCTTCCGGCTGGTTGGCCGAACATCTCGGCATGCTGCAGCGGGCCCGGGATGAGGGAACCGTCGTCGGAGTGCTGGGTGCGGCCGGGGGAGTAGGCGCAAGCACCATCAGCGTGTGGCTTGCCGCATGTGCGGCAGCGCGGAACCTGCACCTGCTGCTCGTCGACGGTGACCCGTTCGGCGGCGGTCTGGAACTGGCCCTCGGCGGCGAAGGGCGTTCCGGCGTGCGGTGGCCGGACCTCGGTGAGGTTCGCGGTACTTTGAACCCGGACCAGCTGGTTCACGCACTGCCGTCGATGGACGGGTTCTCACTACTGTCGATGGGCACCGAACCACCGGCTCCAGGCGTCCTGGCATCCGCCGCGGTACCCCCGATCATGGAGGCGGCGCGGTCCGCATTCGAACTCACGGTGGTTGATGTTGCGCGCGGCTGGTCAGCGGATGGGTCACTGCTTCCCTACTGCGACAGCATCCTTCTTGTGGTTCCTGGTCGTGTCCGGGCAATCTCGGCCGCCCGGTCTCTGGTAACGCAGCTCCAGCCGCTTCCCGTCCGGGCCGTCATTCGGGGTCCGCTTGGTCCGAATCTTGACCCCGGCAGGGTTGCAGATGCCGTCGGCGTGCCGGGCGCCGGGTACCTGCCTCACCTTCGCGCCGCTGCGGCCAGCGAAAACCAGGGGAGGGTCCTGGAACTGGCACGTCACCGGGCCGTCCGCTCGTTCGGGCGTTCCGTCTTCGACGCTGTGCTGCCCGAAACGCTGAAGGTGGCCGCATGAATCGAGAAGTCAGGACGCGCCGGCTCCGTCAAACCACTCAGCCCTCGGATGCGGCCATGGTCGCACAGGTTCGGGATGCCGTGCTGAGCGAGTCTGCACCGGTTACGGGAGCACGACTTGCCGCCGCCGTGCAGTCCACCGGACGCCTACTCGGCTCCGAGGGAGCCTTCCGCACCCTGGACCGCGTCCGCGCTGAACTACAGGGGCTCGGTCCGTTACAGCGCTTCGCGGAGGATCCGGCGGTGACGGACATTCTTGTTAACGGTCCGAGCGCCGTCTGGGTGGACGACGGCACCGGCCTGCAGCGCACCGACCTCACCTTCCCGAGCGACGCGGAAGTGCGTGCACTCGCCGCCCGGCTCATCGCCGCCGGCGGGCGCCGATTGGACGACGGCAATCCGTGCGTGGACGTGCGTCTGGACCGTTTCCGGGTGCATGCAGTTCTGCCGCCGCTCTCCACGGCCGGGACGATCCTGTCCATTCGCATCCAGCGGCAACGCCACTTCTCCTTCGACGAACTGGTGGCCTCGGGCGCGCTGGACCACCAGATGGCCGCGGCCCTGCGCGGGATCGTGGGGAAGCGGCTGAACTTCCTTATCAGCGGCGCCACGGGCACCGGGAAAACCACCCTGCTCGCCGCCCTGTTGTCGCAGAGTGGACCCGATGAGCGGTTGGTCACGGTCGAGGACTCCGCTGAGCTCAGTCCCGCCCATCCCCATGTCATTGGGCTCCAGAGCAGGCACGGCAATGTGGAAGGCAACGGGTCGGTGGACCTCGCCGAACTGGTCCGGCAGGCCCTCAGGATGAGACCCGACCGGCTCATCGTCGGTGAATGCCGCGGCGCCGAGGTGCGTGAACTGCTGGCAGCAATGAATACCGGCCACGACGGCGCGGGCGGGACGATTCACGCGAACTCGGCCACGAGTGTCCCTGCCCGGCTGTCGGCGCTCGCAGCCCTTGCCGGCATGGAGGCGGGACCGTTGGCGCTGCAGGCAGCCAATGCGCTCGACGTCGTCGTCCATGTCATCCGCGCCGGAGCCGGACGGACCGTTTCGGAGATCGGTGTTGTCGAAATGACCCCGGGCGGTGACCTGGTGGTGCGGGCAGCCCTGACACGAAACGGTGGCACGTCGGACCGTGGACCGGCGTGGGAGACGCTGGCGGCGAAGCTTGACCGGGGCCGCTGACGTGAGCGGCGCAATCGTAGCCGGATTGCTCTTCGTCGCCAGCTGGGTCCTCGCACTGCCGCGCCGCCCGGTGCCTATCCCGGCGACGCGGCGTCGGGGTTTTATTGCGCTCACCCGGAGTTCCCTCCGGAAGAAAGGTCCGAAGACTGACCCACATGAGATTCCCCTGTTCGTGCACCAGCTGACAGGCCTTCTTCAAGCCGGACGGACGCCCGCGCAGCTGTGGGGTGATGCGTTAGGTGTTCACGGCAATACAGGATCAGGGTTCTCGGTTGCAATCAGGCCGACGCTCCAGTCGGCGCACCAGGCTGCGCAGCTTGGCCTCAGCGTCCCGGAGGTCTTGCGCGACGCTGCGTCCCGCACCCGTGATCCTGCATTGAGGACGCTCTGGCAGGATCTGGCGGCCTGCCAGGAGGTTGTCGAGCGCAGCGGGGCGCCCCTGGCAGCCGTCCTTGCCCGTTATGCGGTGCAACGCGAGTCCCAGTTGGACTCTGATGCTGCCCGCGACACCGCGCTCGCAGGTCCCCGTGCCACCGTCCGGCTTCTCTCCTGGCTGCCATTGTTCGGACTGGCAGTCGGCTACCTGATCGGGGTCGACCCGCTCGCGGTCCTCCTCGGTTCCGTGCCGGGCAGCGCAGCGCTATGCGCCGGGTTCGTACTCATGGTGGCAGGCAGAATCTGGTCCAGCCGACTCGTTCGGGCAGCCGCAGGCGAACCCGCATGACGGGTGTACTGGTGGCGGCGCTACTCTGGGCCGGCTGCTGGCTGCTTCACCGCTCACCCCCGCTCGGGCATCGATGGTCAGCCGGTATGCAGAGCGATCCCGCCGGGATTGAACAGGAAGGGCTCCACGATCCGGCGCTGATGATGGATCTCATGGCAGCCATGCTCGCCGTCGGATCACCACTGGACCGCGGGCTCGATGTCCTCGCGCGCTCATCCTCACCGCCGGTCAGCGCGGCCCTGACCGCAGTCAAAACAGCACTGGACCTCGGCGCGTCCTGGGAGGTGGCCTGGGCAGCGGTCCCTTCCAGCGGAAGCGCCCAGGCCGCCCATGAACTCGGGCTTGCCCTGCGATTCGCCGGAACAACAGGAGCACCGTCCGCCGCCGTCGTCACCGCGCAGGCCGCACAGTTCAGGCGCAGGCGGAACCGGGAAGCGGAGCAGCGCGCTGCCGCCCTCGGAGTCCGCCTGGTCGTGCCGCTGGGCCTGTGTTCTTTGCCGGCATTCGTGTGCCTTGGCGTCATCCCAATCCTGGTCGGTCTGTTTCCCGCCTTCACCTGACGCTTTGCGTCGGGACGAACTCTGCAACAGAACGCCTCCGTTACGTCTGGTGCTCCACAGCCCACGGGAATGCCTGCGTTTGTCCACTTACCGTCCTCTCCATCCACCCGAAGTCCGACCTCGCGAAACACTCGAAACAGCCGCCGATGCGGCTCGGCCGGAACGGCACACGCTGTCCCGGCAGCCCGGAAGTACCGACAAGAGCGATCACCCAAGGAGTTGTCATGACACGTCCCACCACCGCAGCAACAACCGCCTTCGAGGACCGGCAGGAATCCCCGGTCCAGGAACCGCCACTGGCGACTGTGACCTCCCTGAGGCCCGAGACGATCTCATCCGGCCGCATGAGGTCCGGGCTCATGCGATCAGAGGCAGGCCTGGCCACCGCCGAGTATGCGATCGCAACGCTGGCTGCCGTCGGCTTCGCCGCACTGCTCGTCGCCGTACTGTCGAGCGGGGAGATCCGCGGCATGCTCATGTCGCTGATCACCAACGCCCTCAGCTTCGGCTGACGTCCGTGCGGCGGACAGGATCGCAGGGGAGGAACCCTGCCGAGGGCGGAGCCGTGACAGCGGAGGTGGCAGTGGCATTTCCGGCGGTGGTTGCACTGTTGGCGGTTGTCCTCGCTGCTGCGGCAGTCGGGCTGTCCCAGCTGCGCATCGAGGAAGCCGCAAGGGCGGGGGCCCGTGAAGTCATGCGAGGCGAGACGACCGCCGTCGTTGAGGCGACTGTCCGCCGTATCGCCGGAGAAGAGGCGCACATCGCTGTTCTGGCCGGGGACACCCTCAACACGGTGACCGTATCGACCACTGTGCCCGTGCTGGAACTGTTCGACGTCGACCTCTCGGCTAGCGCAGTTGCCGTACCGGAGCAGAAATGACTTGCTGCTATCCCGGCCGGGAAAGGGGGGCCGGCACAACGTTGATGGCCGGCGTCGCGATGGCCGCGCTGCTGCTGCTCTCGGTTGTCATCCTGTTTGCCCAAGCGTCGGTAGCGGCATCAAGGGCGGCGACGGCAGCAGACCTGTCAGCCCTCGCGGCGGCCGATGCCGCGCGCGGGCTCCGCGATGGGAGTCCGTGCGTGGTGGCCGCGGAGGTAGCCCGGCATCACGACGCCCGGCTCATCGGGTGCTCGGTTGAAGGAGAATCCGGAAACATAGTCCGGGTTCGCACCGAGGTGGACTCCATCCCGGCGCTGCCCCCGGCCTCGGGGCGGGCACGAGCAGGCCCACCGCCGTCCGTTCCCTGATTGAAAGGAGGATTACACGTCGAGCATGCCATTGCCTGGCGCGGGCTCACCGTCCGGAGCCTGCGCCAGCAGCATGTCGAGCAGGGCGAGAGCGCCGGCCTTGCTCAGGGGGTTGTTGCGGTTGCCGCACTTGGGCGACTGAACGCAGGAGGGGCAGCCGGCATCGCACTCACACGCCCGTATCGCTTCCGCCGTTGCTCTGAGCCACGTTTTCGCAGCCTCGAAACCCCGCTCGGAGAAGCCGGCACCACCGGGATGGCCGTCATACACGAAGATCGTGGGCAGCCCGGTGTCAGCGTGCAGCGCCGTCGAAACCCCGCCGATGTCCCATCGGTCGCTCGACGCAACCAGCGGCAGCAGACCGATGGCTGCGTGTTCAGCGGCGTGAAGCGCGCCCGGAAGATCCGCAGCTGTGATGCCGCTGCGCTCAAGCAGCTGGTTGTCGCACTCGAACCACACGCTTTTCGTGAAGAGATCACGTGCCCCGAGATCCAGCGGCTCCTCGCCAAGGATTTCGTTGGAGACAAAGGCCTTCCGCTGGAAGGAAATCACCTGGGTGGTTACCTTCACCTCCCCGAAGCACACGCGGATAGGACCCCACGGCACGTTGCGCTGCTCGGAGATCACCTCAATCTGCGTGACGTCCCGTGCCTGCGTGTAGTAGTCGGGGTTGGAACGTGTCACCATCGCGCAATGATCCTGCTCGTTCAGTTCATCCACAACGTAGCTCTGGCCCTGGTGCACGTACACAGCACCGGTGTGCGCCTGATAGTGGCTCTGCGGTGAGTCCATGGTCCCGAGTACGGTCCCGGTGTCGCTCTCGATGATGTTGATTGGTCCACCGCCGTCGGCGCGCAGGTTGACCATGCCGGCAGCGCCCTGGGGATGTGTCCAGAACCAGCCTGCAGGGCGGTGGCGCAGCAACCCCTGATCCACCAGCTGATCCAGCAGCGCCGGTGCGGTCTCGCCGAAGAGCGGCAGGTCCTCGACTGTCAGCGGCAGCTCTGCGGCGGCTGCGCACAGATGCGGTCCAAGGACATAGGGATTGGCGGGATCGAACACCGTTGCCTCGACCCCAACATCAAACACCGACTCCGGGTGATGGACCAGGTAGGTGTCCAGAGGATCATCACTGGCAACGAAGGCGGCAAGCGCGTCCTGGCCGGAACGTCCCGCCCGTCCGATCTGCTGCAGCAGCGACGCACGGGTGCCGGGCCAGCCAGCCACCAGAACCGCGTCCAAGCCGGAAATGTCGATCCCAAGCTCCAGCGCGGACGTGCTCGCGACCCCCAGCAGCCGGCCCGAACGCAGCGCCGCCTCCAGCTGACGGCGCTCCTCGGGCAGGTATCCCGATCGGTAGGCCGCAACACGCTGCGGCAGCTTCGCATCCACCTCACTGAGCAGCCGCTTGGTGTTCGCGGCGATGCTTTCCGCGCCCCGCCGGGACTTGATGAAGGCGATCGTCCGAACCTGCGCCGACACGAGGTTTGCCAACAGATCGGACGTCTCAGCAATGACTGTCCTGCGCTGCCGGGCGCCGTTCTCGCCCCGAAGATCGGTCAGCTGCGGCTCCCAGAAGGCCACCGTCGTCGACCCGTGCGGCGACGTGTCCTCGGTGAAAGCACTGACCGGGGCGCCGATGAGCTTCCCGAAGGACTCCGCCGGCGCAGCGGAGGTCGCGGACGCCCCGATGAACACCGGTTCCGCGCCGTAGTACGCGCACACGCGGCGCAGCCTTCGCAGCAGGTTGGCAACGTGCGATCCGAAGACGCCGCGGTAGCTGTGCGCTTCATCCACGATCACGTAGGTGAGACGCCGGAAGAACCGCGCCCACCAGGCGTGATTCGGAAGGATCCCGTAGTGGAGCATGTCCGGGTTCGCCAGTACCAGATTGGCGTGGTCGCGGATCCAGCGTCGCGCGCCCGGGTCGGTGTCGCCGTCGTACGTGTCTGCGCGGACGGTAGCCAGCCCGAGGGAGGAGATGGCGGAAAGCTGATCCGCAGCCAGCGCTTTCGTCGGGGAAAGATACAGCGCGACGGCGCCGGTCGGCTCAAGCGAGATCTTCTCCGCCAGTGCGGAACGGTGGATTGCATCGAGGACAGGCAGTTGGTAGCTGAGGGACTTCCCGGACGCAGTGCCCGTGGCAATGACGACGTTCGAGCCTGCGTGAGCGGCATCCGCGGCAGCGCTCTGGTGCTTCCACGGCTCCTGGATTCCCCGTCCCCGGTACGCCTCCACCACATCGGGATGGACCCACTCCGGCCAGGCGCTGTACACCGCGTCACGGGCGGGGAGATGCCGGACATGAACAAGCTGCTCAGGATCCACGCCGCCAAGAAGCGGAATCAGGGAATCATGGGCAGCCACTCGGCTATTTTGTCACCCCGGCACAAATCAGCCCGGCTTTCGCCGCCCAGCTACCGAGGGTCAGCGACGGATCACGAAGGCATCAGCCAGATACGTCCAGCCCAGGTACTGGTACAGGTGGCGTCCGTCTTCGGATGCCATCAGCAGCCCCGTTTCCACCTCGTCTTCGAGGATCGCGGCTGTCAGTGCGCGCATCACGAAACTGCCCAGGCCCCGTCGGCGGTAGTCCGGGTCAGTGATGATGCGGTCATAGACTGCGTGAGCATCCTGTTTGGCCACCGAACCCCGTGCCACCTCTTCGCCGTTCACCGTCACCGATACGCGTCGGCAGTCCGCCTCCCGGATGTGCTCGAGTTTGAACGCGTCGTCCGGATGACGCGGGTCTTCCACGTCCTGTCCATCCATGTCCGCGCACATCAGGGCCTGCTGATAGTCGGTGATACGCATGTGAAGGGGAGAGGACGCATTGATGAGGTCGTGCATGCGGTTCGTGACGACGGTGAGCACACGGGAGGAATCCTCGCGGGTCTGATTGGCGAGTTCGAGGTACTCACCAATGGTGGGCTCGTAGACGATGGTCTCCAGGTCGTCCTGCTGGTCGGCGAGAAGAACGGACATGCTGCGGCCGTTGTCCTGGGTCTTATAGCCCCGGCATTTAGCCCAGCCGGAAACCCACGTGCGGACGAGTTCTTCAGAAAGAGCGGCTCCCATGCCTGAACGATAGTGGCGGGCAGGCCGGTTGAACATAGCTAAGCCAAGAGGTTGCCGATTTGAGACCTGACGCGTGCGCGCCGGTACCCTTTAATGCGTGTCAATGAACCGAATTGTTCTGTATTACGCGTTCACTCCGTTGCCCGATCCCGAAGCCATCCGGCTGTGGCAGCGCGCCCTGTGCGAGAAGCTGGGGCTACGCGGACGCATCCTCATCTCCAAGGACGGCATCAACGGCACTGTCGGCGGGGAGCTGAACGCCGTCAAGCAGTACGTGAAGGCAACGCGCGAGTACCCCGCCTTCAAGAAGATGGATATCAAATGGTCGGAGGGCGGCGCCGAGGACTTCCCGCGGCTCAGCATCAAGGTCCGCGAGGAGATCGTGTCCTTCGGCGCGCCCGGTGAGCTGAAGGTTGATGAGAACGGGGTCGTCGGCGGGGGTACACATCTCAAGCCGGAGCAACTGCACCAGTTGGTCAATGAACGCGGCGACGACGTCGTCTTCTTCGACGGCCGCAACGCCCTGGAAGCGCAGATCGGGAAGTTCCGGAATGCGATCGTCCCGGATGTGAACACCACCCATGACTTTGTGAGTGAGCTCGAATCCGGGAAGTACGACCACCTGAAGGACAAGCCCGTGGTCACCTACTGCACCGGCGGCATCCGCTGCGAGGTGCTCTCCAGCCTGATGGTCAACCGCGGATTCAACGAGGTGTACCAGTTGCAGGGCGGCATTGTGCGCTACGGCGAGACGTACGGCGATTCAGGCCTCTGGGAAGGCTCACTATACGTATTCGACAAGCGCATGCACGTCGAGTTCACCAAGGACGCGAAGACGATCGGCAAGTGCGTGCGCTGCTCCGCGCCCACCAACAAGTTCGAGAACTGCTCGAACCTGAGCTGCCGCAATCTCACCCTGTACTGCGCGGACTGTGCCGCAGATCCCGCCAAACTGCGCTGCCCGCAGGGGTGCGAATCGGACGAGGCCGAAGCCACCGCGGTCGGCGCCGCCTGACCTCAGCCGGTCAGCTCGAGGACCGGCCCCTCATGGAGTGCGAGGTACACACGGTCCCGCAGCACGTTCGCCTCGGCGTCAGTCAGCGTGCGGTCCAGTGCCTGCAGCGTGAGTCGGACCAGCAGGTTCACCTGTCCCTGCTGGGCCTGAAGACGTACGACGGCGGCGGCCGGCAACCGCTCCACCGGCGTCCGCGTGCGGATCACAAGCGACTGCAGGACGTCGGCGTCCATCCCGAGCGCTTCCCGGGCGGCGTCCCCGAGTGTCTCCTCATCCGCATCGGGCCCACACAGCACGGAGAGGTCCCGCCGGACGGCAGGCATAAGCGACACCGGACGCCACGGCTCCAGGTCGAGCATCTGCACCGAGACACGGGGATCGGGCGAGCGCAGCAGCCTGATGTCATCCACGCCCTTGCGCAGCATGAGAGCCCGGTCCAGTCCCATCCCGAGCGCGAGGCCGCTCCAGCGCCGGGGATCCAGGCCGGAGTTGCGGAGAATACCGGCGCGCACCAGGCCGCATTCCGCCAGTTCCAGCCACCCGGCGGGTGTCTCGACATCGACCTGCATGCCGTGCGAGGTGTAGGTATGGGTGGCCGGCACCGCACGCCAGCGGGCGCCGGGCAGCACCGCTTCCACGACGGCCGCGGCCATGCTGTGCAGGTCCTCCTCATTGAGCAGGCCGCGGGCCTTCAACCGCCAGAGGTCTACCTGATGTGGAGTGCCGACGTGGGTGCGGTCCACCGCGTCGCGGCGGTAGACCAGCCCGGGGAGGACATGAAGCCGGTCATACGGGTCCCGGATCGGAGCGAGCGAATCCAGCACCGCGGGGACTCCCGCGGAAGTGTGGCTTCGGAGCATGACGGTGGGACTGGCATGGCGCGAGTAGCGCGCGTCCCGGGTGACGTCGTCGGGCGCGTAGCCCAGGCGGTCATAGTTGTCTGCCGTTGCAACGAGGGGAGTGGTCCGGTGCACGGTGGCGGGAATGCTCCAGACCTGCGTCAACCGGGTGACGACGCCGGCGAGCAGTTCCTGCATCGCATGCGGACCCTGTCCGGGGTCAGTGAGATCGCGGACAGACAGGGCGGACGTGAGCTGCGGAATGGTGAGATACATGGCTGGTCCTTCGGAAAGTGTCGGGGAAGAGTTCGTAAGAGAGAACCCCGGCCGCGGACACCGTGTGGACCTAGCTGGAATTAGACGCGCAGCGCAGAGCCCTCACGGCCGACAGGCGGCCGGGGCTGATAAATCGCTGATTTGCGTGCATGGGTCCATGGTACGCGAGGACATTTTCGAGCGAAACGTTCGCCTTCGCGCGATGATCGGGCGGCGTCGTCGTTTTCGACCGAGAAAGTGGACGGCGAGGAGGCCAGGCAAACCGGACCGACCGTTCGCCAATAAACTTGCCCAGTGATAAACCTTGCCGCTGTCCCCGACGCCCCGCGAAGCGACGACCAGGACCTGCTGAACCGTCTCGCCGCGGACCTTCGGACGGCGGACTACACCGTCGACGGCGTCGCGAATCTGGTCGGTGCCGACGCCTACGCAGCGCTCGAACGCGACCAGGCGGTGCCTGCCCTCCTCGCTGCCCGTGCGGCGGGGAACACCGGCCCCCAAAGCCGTCTGGCCGCCGTCGTGCTTGTTTTCCTGCTTGGTGAGACGGTGTCCGCCGCGTCGATTGACGGCGCGCTCCCTTCGGTCGGTACCGCCGGTCTGCTCGCGCTGGGACTGATGGAGGAGTACGACGGCGGCCTTTGCGCCTCGGTGGACCTCCGCCCCTATTCGTCGGACACCGGCGGTGACGTGTGGGTGACATCGGACCTCGGCTCCCACGTCCGGCCGGGAGTGCTTCGAACCGATCACGTGCTCGGAATCGGCCGGGCGTCGCTGACCCTCGCCCAGTTCGCGGTGCGCGCTCCGGTGGATCGGGCACTGGACCTGGGCACCGGCTGCGGAATCCAGACCTTCCACCTGCTCGCCCATGCCCGGCACGTCACGGCCACCGACATCTCCGAACGTGCGCTCGCAATCACCAGGTTCAACCTGCTGCTGAATGCCTCGGCGCTCGGGATCGATCCGGCGAACCTTGAGGCCCGCGTCTCGCTGCGTCTTGGGAGCCTGCTGGAGCCGGTGATGGGGGAGACGTTCGACCAGGTCGTGTCCAACCCGCCGTTTGTGATCACCCCGCGCAGCGCCGGTGAGACGGCTCAGGATCAGTTCACCTACCGCGACGGCGGCCTCGCAGGCGACGACATCGTCTCCTCCCTTCTCCACGCCATACCGGCGGTCCTGTCACCGGGTGGGACCGCGCAGCTTCTCGGAAACTGGGAAGTCCCGGAAGGGCAATCCTGGGAAACCCGGGTTGCGGGGTGGCTGCCGGACACCGCCGACGCCTGGGTGATCCAACGCGAGCAGGTCACGCCCACCCATTACGCAGAGACGTGGCTCCGTGACGCCGCTGAGAACCGGAACCCGGCCCGCTTCGCGGAGCGTTTCAGCACCTACCTGGCCGACTTCGCATCCCGTTCAGTCGAGCACGTCGGTTTCGGCATGGTGTGGTTACGGAACTCCGACAACCCGGCGACCCTTCGCCGCTTCGAAGAGATCACCTACGACCTTGAGCAACCCATCGGTCCGCACGTCAGCACGGCAGTCGCGCGACACGACTGGCTCGGTGCCTGCCAGGATCTGTCAGCCGAGCATCTGCTCGTCGCCGACGACGTCACCGAGGAGCGGCATCAACGCCCCGGAGCCGAGCACCCGGGCGTTATCCTGCTGCGGCAGGGCGCCGGTTTCCGCCGCACCACCCTGCTCAGCACGGAGCTGGCCGGTTTCATTTCCGCGTGCGACGGCGACCTCACCGCCGGCCAGATCACCGGTGCCCTCGCGGCGCTGTTGGACCGCGACGACGAAGAATTCCAGGTCGCACTGCTGGCGGAGGTGCGAAACCTGGTCGCGGATGGTTTCCTGGTCCCGGTTTCGGTGTCCAACGGCCGCTGATGCGACCGTCCGGGGGCGGGTTCGATGTGGTCGGATTATGCACAGTGGGATTCCCCGTGACGAGGTGCCTCCGGTCAAGCCGTTACCCTAGTGCAGGTAGGCATACCGCATACTGTGAAGGGCAGGACGCCCACCAATACAAATATTGAGCTCAGAATGAGCGGTTGTTCTGCTGTTTAAGAAGCACCTGTATCGAGGAGTGAAGTGCCAGCTAAGGCAACGGACAAGAAGCCCGGCAAGAAACTCGTAATCGTCGAGTCTCCGGCCAAGAGCAAGACGATTGCGGGCTACCTCGGTGAAGGCTTCGAGGTCACCGCATCGATGGGCCATATTCGCGACCTTCCCCAGCCTTCGGATCTGCCCGCCGAGCTGAAGAAGAGTTCGCTCGGCAAATTCGCCGTGGACATCGAGAATGATTTCGAGCCGTACTACGTCGTGTCGACGGACAAGAAGAAGCGTGTCGCGGAGCTCAAGGCTGCGCTCAAGGACGCCACCGAACTTTACCTGGCAACTGACGGTGACAGGGAGGGTGAGGCCATTGCGTGGCACCTCCTTGAGGTGCTGAAGCCGAAGGTGCCCGTGTACCGGTTGACCTTCCCGGAAATCACGAGGGAAGCCATCCAGCGCGCAATGGAAGAACTGCGCGACCTTGACATCCCCATGGTGGACGCACAGGAAACCCGGCGCATCCTCGACCGCCTGTACGGCTACGAAATCTCACCCGTCCTGTGGCGCAAGGTTGCGCGTGGACTTTCGGCCGGACGCGTCCAGTCCGTCGCCACGCGGCTGGTTGTCGAACGTGAGCGTGAGCGCATGGCTTTCCGCGCGGCGTCGTACTGGGACCTCACCGGCACCTTTTCGCCGGAAGATGCTACGAAGGGCGAGTCCTTCAGCGCGAAGCTCGTCTCCGTTGACGGAACCCGCGTGGCAACCGGCAAGGACTTCAGCGACCTCGGTCAGCTGAAGTCGCAGAGCGTTGCCCTCCTTGACGAGGCAGCCGCAAGGAGTCTGGCCGAAGGCCTGCAGCAGGCGGCCTTCGAGGTCCGCTCCGTCGACACGAAGCCGTACACACGCCGTCCGGCCGCACCGTTCACCACCTCGACGCTGCAGCAGGAAGCCGCCCGCAAGCTGCGCTACTCCTCCCGCGTGACCATGCAGGTTGCCCAGCGCCTGTACGAGAACGGCTACATCACGTATATGCGTACGGATTCGCCGGCGCTGAGCGATCAGGCGATCAACGCTGCCCGCCGTCAGGCCTCCGAACTGTATGGCGCCGAGTATGTCCCTGACGCACGCCGCGTCTACAAGGGAAAGTCGAAGAACGCGCAGGAAGCACACGAGGCTATCCGCCCCGCGGGCGACTCCTTCCGCACACCGGCGCAGGTAGCCAAGGAACTCCACGGAGACGAGTTCCGGCTCTATGAACTGATCTGGAAGCGCACAGTCGCCTCCCAGATGGCAGACGCCAAGGGTTCGACGGCGTCGGTCCGCCTCGGAGCGCGCACGCCTGACGGGAAGGACGCCGAGTTCTCGGCCTCCGGTACGGTCATCACCTTCCGCGGCTTCATGGCCGCTTATGAGGAGGGCCGGGACGCCTCCCGCGACGAGGATGACGCCGCAGGCGGAGCCGATCAGTCCGGACAGGGCGGGCGGTTGCCGAACCTCGCCGCCGGTGACGCCCTGGGCGCCGACTCCATTGAACCGATCGGCCACGAGACCTCACCACCGCCGCGCTACACCGAAGCCTCGTTGGTCAAGGTGCTGGAAGAACGTGGAATCGGGCGGCCCTCTACGTATGCCGCCACCATTTCCACGATCATGGACCGGGGTTACGTCCGCACACGCGGCCAGGCCCTCGTTCCAAGCTGGATCGCGTTCTCCGTGGTCCGCCTGCTGGAGGAGCATTTCCACGACTACGTCGACTACGACTTCACCGCCGAGCTCGAGGAAGACCTCGACCGCATCGCACGCGGCGAGGAGAGCCGCGTTCAGTGGCTCAACCACTTCTACTATGGTGATGGCAAGGAAACCGGACTGAGCACCATCGTCAATGACCTCGGCGAGATCGATGCCCGCCGCATCAACTCGGTGGAAATCGCGGATGGCATCGTCCTGCGCGTCGGTAAATTCGGGCCCTACCTGGAGAAGCCGTTGCCGGAGGACGCACCGGAAGGCACCGAGCCCCAGCGTGCCAACGTGCCTGAAGATCTTGCGCCGGACGAACTGACGGCCGAGAAAGCCGTGGAGCTGATGAACAGCCCCGCGTCCGAGGAACGCGTGTTGGGAACTGACCCGGAGACCGGGCGGGACATCGTGGCTCGCGATGGGCGCTACGGTCCCTACGTCATCGAGATCATCCCGGAGCCCACGGCCGAGGACCTGGCGAACCAGCCGATTGAGTACTACAAGAACGGCAAGCCCAAGCCGCCCAAGAAGCCTGTGAAGGTGAAACCTCGTACCGGATCCCTGTTCAAGTCGATGTCCGTGGAAACGGTCACCCTTGAGGATGCACTGAAACTCATGAACCTTCCCCGCGTCCTGGGCAAGGATGCTGAAGGCAACGAGATTACGGTCCAGAACGGGCGTTTCGGGCCATACCTGAAAAAGGGCTCGGACTCTCGCTCGATCGGCTCGGAAGAGGAAATCTTCACTATCACGCTGGAACAGGCGCTGGAGATTTACTCCCAGCCCAAGCAGCGTGGCGGACGGACCGCAACCCCGCCGCTCGCGGAGTTCGGTGACGACCCCGTGTCCGAGAAGCCGATCGTGGTCAAGGAAGGCCGTTTTGGTCCGTACATTACGGACGGCGTCACGAACATCACCGTCCCGCGGTCTACTGCGATCGAGGAACTGACCCGCGAAACCGCCGTGGCGCTGCTGGCTGAAAAGCGCGCAAAGGGCCCGGCGCCCCGCAAGTCAGGCGGTCGCGCGCCGGCCAAACGTAAGGCCACCGCCCGGAAGTAGGTAGCCCGTTCCGGGGTGACCTGCCGGTCGATTGAGTCTGTCGAACCGGCGCGCGACATAATGGGATCATGCGGCTAGGCGTCCTTGATATCGGATCCAATACGGTGCATCTCCTTCTGGTGGATGCGCACCCCGGGGCACGGCCGGTGCCCTACGCGTCCCATAAAAGGCCACTTCAGTTGGTGAGCTTCCTCGATTCCGAGGGCAGAATTAGTGATAAAGGCCAGCAGGAGCTGGTCGGCTTCATCCGTCAGGCCCGCGCCTTCGCCTCCGATCATCGCGCCGAGGATTTCCTCGGTTTCTGTACCTCGGCAATTCGGGAAGCCGGGAACGGTGAGGAAGTCCTGAGGCGTGTGGAGACTGAAACCTCGGTGGCCCTGCAGGAGCTCACCGGAGACGAAGAAGCCGCCATGACGTTCCAGGCGGTGCGGCGCTGGTACGGCTGGAGCACCGGGTCCATCCTCAACCTGGATATCGGTGGGGGCTCATTCGAAATGGCCATGGGGCACGATGAACTCCCCGAGGTCGCGCGCTCTGTGCCTCTCGGCGCGGGCCGACTCACCCGGGAATGGCTTACCGGCGATCCGCCGGCGCCCCGCGACGTAAAAAAATTGCGCCGTTACATCCGTCAGACGCTCAAGGAATCCGTCGGCAGCTTCACCGGCCTTGGAGACCCGCACCTCGTTGCCGGGACGTCTAAGACCTTTCGTTCCCTGGCGCGCATCGCGGGGGCGGCGCCATCGGCGGCCGGGCCGTTTGTCCGCCGCACGCTTCGACTCCGGGACCTCGCCCTGTGGGCGAAACGGCTGGAGGCGATGTCCGTCGCGGAACGGGCCAACCTCGACGGCGTCTCCGAGCTGCGTGCGCGTCAGGTGCTCGCCGGGGCGCTGGTCGCGGAGGCAGCCTTCGAGGTCTTCAATGTGAAGGAAATGGACATCTGCCCATGGGCTCTGCGCGAAGGACTGATCCTGCGGCGCTTCGACACGCTCATGTTCGAGGCGGAAGAGCCCATGCCGTCCGTCGGGGTAGGGCACGTGCGTCTGGGAGCGCCCTGAGCGGCTAGCCGGCGGCCGCTGGACCATGTTTGAGACGGCAAAAGAAGTGCCGGCGAGCCGTCAGCGTGATTGGGGGAAAACACTGCTGCGGCTCACCGGCACTGACCGAGCCAGGGAGAGCCCGGCCTCATCACTCGCACCTACATGAGGTAATAACGACTGTACTGCTATTTCGTGAAAGTGCACCCAAGAAAACACCTGTGAGGATGCTGGGAATCGTTCAGCCATGACACGATGGGCCGATGGCTATCAACATTCCACAGCACATTTCGTTCCTCGGCTGCGGCTCCATGAACGGCGCGATCCTCACCGGCCTGCTGGCTGCCGGGTTACCTTCGGCGCAGGTCACAGCTACCGTGCGGGATCCTGAGAAGGCTGCGAATCTCTCAAAACGGCACGGGGTGTCCGTTCTATCCTCCACTGAAGATCCGGGCGCCAACCGTACAGCGGCGGCTGAAGCCGACGTCGTGCTGTTGGGGGTGAAGCCGGTCGGAATCCTCGACCTTGCCCGGGAAATTTCACCCGCGCTGAAGCCTGGAACCGTCGTAATCAGCGTTGCGGCCGCCATCTCGATCGACATGCTCGAGGCAGCCCTGCCCGAGGGTCAGCCCGTCATCCGCTGCATGCCCAATACGCCCTCCAGCCTCGGCCGCGGGGTGCTGTCCATCTCTGCGGGAAGCAACGCGACCTCAGAGCTGATGGATCAGGCGCGCACTATCCTGAGTGCCGCGGGCACCGTCGTCGAAATCCCGGAGGAGCAGGTCGACGCGCTCTCGGCGGTGAGCGGTTCGGGCCCGGCATATGCGTTCTACCTCGCCGAAGCGATGGCCGCCGCCGGGATGAAGCTTGGCCTCGACGAGGAGCTCGCGAAACTGTTGGCCACCCGCACAGTCGCGGGCGCCGGATTCATGCTCGCGGAGGACGGTGCCGACGCAACCGCCCTGCGCAAGGCTGTCACGAGCCCTAACGGTACGACCGAGCGCGCCATTGCGACCTTCGACGAGCAGGGACTGCCCGACATAGTCGCTGCCGGGGCACGTGCAGCGGCGGAACGTGCCGCTGCGATCACGCGCGAGCTCGGCGGATAACCCTTCTCAAGGCCGCGCGGCGAACCGTTCGAGGAGATCCACGTGCCCGGAAACGATGAGCATGTCGCGGCTCGTGACCTTGGTGTCAGGCCGTGCATAGGTGAAGTCCTCGCCCGGTGACTTCACGCCGACCACCGTGACGCCGTACTTCGAACGCACCGCTGACTCGCCGAGGGTGAAGCCCTGGGTCTCCTTCGGCGGGAACATCTTCACGATGGCGAAGCCGTCGTCGAATTCGATGAAGTCCAGCATCCGGCCGCCCACCAGGTGGGCGGCCCGCTGGCCGGCGTCCGCCTCGGGGTAGATAACGTGATTCGCACCGATGCGTTTGAGGATCTTGCCGTGCGACGGGGTGATGGCCTTGACCCACAGGTTGTCAATATTGAGGTCCACAAGGTTCGCAGTGATGAGGACACTCGCCTCGATCGAGGTGCCAACCCCGACGACGGCGGCGGGGAACTCCTGCGCGCCGAGCTGGCGGAGGGCATCAATGTTTGTGGCGTCAGCCTGCACCACGTGGGTCAGGGTTCCGGACCACTTCTGGACCAGTTCCTGGTCCTTCTCGATTGCGAGAACCTCGCGCCCCTGCTTCACGAGCTGTGCCGCGGTGGCGGAACCGAAACGTCCGAGTCCAATCACGAGCACGGGCGCGTTGTGTGCTGGTTTTTCAGCCAATGATGGGCCTCTCTTCCGGGTAGTGGTAGAGCGTACTGCGCTGGCGCAGGGCGAGCGCGGAAGCAACGGTGATGGTTCCGAGGCGACCGGCGAACATGAGGGCTGACAGAACGTACTTGCCCTCTGGCGGGAGTTCAGCGCTGAGGTTGGTGCTAAGACCGCAGGTGGCAAATGCCGAGATCACCTCGAAGAGTACCCGGTTCAGCTCTACTCCCGAGATCCACAGGATGAGGCCGGTCCCAACGAGGACAATGGTGGCACCCGTGAAAATGACGGAAATAGCCACCCGCATGGCACCCTGCGGGATCTTCCGGCCGTAGACGCTGACATCAGAATCGCCGCGGGCTTCTGCAACGATTGCCAGGAACATCACGGCGATGGTCGTCACCTTGATACCGCCCGCTGTCGACGCCGACCCACCACCGGCGAACATGAGCGCGTCCGTCAGGAGCATCGTCGTCGGCTCCATGAGGCTTTGGTCCACCGTATTGAATCCACCGGAGCGGGTCATGATCGATGCGAAAACGGAGTGGATCATCTTGTCGCTCGCGCTTGAGGTCCCAATCGTGTCTTGATTGGTCCATTCCATTGCTGCCCACAGTGCCGCTCCTATGACGAGCAGGATCACTGAGACGTTGACGGTCAGTTTCGTATGCAGAGTCCACTTCTGCACATGGTGGCGGTACTGCACCAGGATGAGAATCGCAGGGAACCCGAGGCTGCCGACGAAGACGCCGACCATGATCGGCGTCAGGACCCAGAGGTCCGTGCCGTACGAGAGCAGGCCGTCGGAGTGGATAACGAATCCCGCGTTGTTGAAGGCGGAGATGGCATAGAAACTCCCGTGCCACACGGCCTCCCAGAACGGTTCGCCAAGAATGATGAACCGAGGTATCAGCGCCAGCGCCAGGACAAGTTCCATCACGACAGAGGTAGTGATGACGATCCGCAACAGGGTGCCTACCTCGCCCAGCAGGCTCGCGTTGTTCAGGGCAGATTGCGCCAGGAGCTTTCCCCGCACGCCAAGGCGCTTGCTCACGACCAGAGCCAGCAGTGAGGCGAGGGTGATTGTGCCAAGGCCTCCGACGAAGATGGCGATCAGGATGATCACCTGGCCGAAGAAAGACCAGTAGTCCGGGGTGCTCACGACGGTCAATCCGACGACACACACCGCGGAAACCGCGGTGAATAGAGCATCGTGGAGAGGCGCCACCTGGCCCGTTTGTGTTGCGAAGGGCAGGCTCAGCAGCGCGGTGAAGATCAGTACGACTACGAAGAAGACCAGCAGGGAAACCCGTGCGGGAGAACTGTTGACGATGCCGTCGATGAAGTCACGCGCCCTGCCGAACAATCGCAGGCGGACCTTTTCGTCCCCTCCCAACCACGAGGGGTGTTCTCGTGCCATCCTTGCTGTTCCGCTCCGATTCAGGTGGGTTACCGCTGACAGTCCTCCGAGTAGTAAATCACTTCCGGCCAAGGACTGTGGGCAGGAGCGGCGCGGATCGCGTAGCCTGCAGGAGTGGCCAGTATCTCCGATCCCGCCTGTGCAACTGCCTTTGCAACCAAGGTGGTGTGGGACGACTCCATGCTCGCGTATAACTTCGGCGCCCATCACCCGATGAACCCGCAGCGGCTTGACCTTACTGCGCGGCTTGTCCGGGCAGTTGGTCTCTTCGATCTTCCGCAGGTCGCAGTCGAGGCGCCGCAGGTGGCCGACGACGCCAGCCTGCTCACGGTGCATGACGCCGATTACATACGGGCGGTCAAGGCAGCCGACGCCGACCCGGACGCCGCCGACGGAGCGGCAGGGTTCGGAACAGACGACACCCCGGCCTTCGCAGGCATGCACTCCGCCAGCGCCCGGTTGGTTGGCGGTTCCCTCGCCGCAGCCGATGCGATTCTCTCCGGCGAAGCTCAGCACGCGGTGAACTTCGGCGGGGGACTGCACCACGCCGGCCGCGCCAGGGCCAGCGGGTTCTGCATCTATAACGACGCGGCCGCCGCGGTGCAGCGGTTGCTGGACGGCGGCGTGAAGCGCGTCCTGTATCTGGACGTCGATGCCCACCATGGAGACGGCACCCAGGAGATCTTCTGGGACGACAAGCGCGTCATGACCATCTCCATTCACGAGACCGGCATCAGCCTCTTCCCCGGGACCGGTTTCTCGAACGAGATCGGCGGACCGGCGGCGTCCGGGTATTCAGTCAACGTCGCCTTGCCCACAACCACGGGCGATTCGGGTTTCCTGCGTGCCTTTCATGCGGTGGTGCCGCAGTTGACCGCCGCATTCGAACCCGAGGTGATCGTGAGTCAGCACGGCTGCGACAGCCATGTGGAGGACCCGCTCACCAACCTGCGGATCACCGTGGATGCCCAGCACGCGGCCGCCGTCGCCGTCCGGGAGCTCGCCTCACGGTATTGCGAAGCACGCTGGATCGCCACGGGTGGCGGCGGATACAACATAACGTCGGTGGTCCCGCGCTCGTGGACCCTCCTTACGGCCGTAGCCGCCGGTGCCGACATCACCCTGACGACGCCGGTGCCCGCCCCCTGGCGGTCCTACGTCGTCGAGCGCTTCGGCCGCAATGCGCCCGAATTGATGGGCGACGGCTCCGACACGTGGTGGCAGTCGTGGGAAGCCGGGTTCGACCCCAATGAGAATCTGGATCGTTCGGTCATGGCGACACGCAAGGCTGTTTTCCCCCTCCACGGACTGGATCCCTGGTTCGACTGAACTCCCCGAGCATCGAGGGATGCCGCTTTCGATATATACGGTTATGGTAATGGGATGGTCATGGATGATGTGTTCGCCGTCATCGCCGAAGCCACTCGCCGTCAGATTCTGACATCGCTGCGAGACGGGGACAAAGCGGTTGGCGAGTTGGTTCTGGAGTTAGAGGTCAGTCAGCCCACGGTTTCCAAGCACCTCAAAGTACTGCGGGAAGCAGGGCTTGTGACCATGCGGGCGCAGGGTCAAAAGCGCTTCTACTCCCTCGATCCGGAACCGTTGCAGGACGTCGCTTCCTGGCTCGCTGAGTTCCAGTTGACCGTTCCGCAGGTCACTTCGTCTCTGGCGCCGGCCGTCGTTGAACCCGACCTCGGAGAACTCGTCCCCGTGACTCCGGCCCTGGCCCAACCCGATGGTACGCAGCCGTTCGGGCGAACAGTGGGCAGGGCTGCTGAGCGTGCCGCGGACCTCCTGTCCCAATTTCCCAAGCTGCGACGCCGCAAGGAGTAGCTGTTGCCGCAGGCTGTATGACGTCTCCGCGGGCACAATGGGGCACCGGCGTTTGGTGATCCGCAGCGCGACCGCTACGCTCATTCCCATGACAACCCGTTGGTATGCGTATTTTGCCTTGGCTCTGGAGGAGCCCGCGGCCTAGTACGCTGACCAACACCTTCAGAGCCAACAGGGCAGGACACGCTTCCTGCCCTTCGTCGTTTCCACGGCGGGTTCTGCAGGACAGTCCCGCCGAAGAACCTTCTTCGAAAGCCGGGACCCATGAAAACCCTCGCCACAGCATCCTCCAACGTCAACGTCCGCGGGATTGAACCGCTGCCGACGCCGGCCGCATTGATTGCCGAGCTGCCAGGCACCGACGAGATTGCTGATTCTGTTCGCCGTTCACGTGAAGAGATCAGGGCCGTACTCAATGGAGTCGACGACCGCCTCCTCGTCATCGTCGGCCCATGTTCCATCCATGACACCGATGCCTGCCTCGAGTACGCCCGACTACTTGCCGATGCTGCCCAGATGCACCGTGAGGATCTGCTGGTGGTCATGCGGGCCTATTTCGAGAAGCCCCGAACCACTGTGGGCTGGAAGGGGCTTATCAATGACCCCCACCTCGATGGCAGCCACGATATCGCCGCCGGCCTGCGTGCCGCCCGGGGATTCCTCCACGATGTCGCAGCCCTCGGCCTTCCGCTGGGCACGGAGTTCCTTGAGCCGATCAGCCCCCAGTACATTGCGGATCTGGTCAGCTGGGGCGCGATCGGCGCACGGACCACGGAGAGCCAGGTCCATCGGCAGCTGTCCTCCGGCCTGTCCATGCCGGTGGGATTCAAGAACGGCACCGACGGCGGTATCACTGTGGCACTGGATGCGTGCGCTGCCGCCGGTGCGCCGCAGGCTTTCCTCGGCGTCGACGACGACGGACGGGCAGCCCTCGTCTCGACCACCGGAAACCCCGACACACACCTGATCCTGCGAGGCGGGTCCGACGGTCCGAACTACGGCCCCGGTGACGTGGCGAACGCATCAGCCAGACTGGCAGCGGCGGGTCTGAACGAGAAGCTGATCGTCGATGCGAGCCACGCGAACAGCGGCAAGGATCACAGGCGGCAGGCGGAGGTCGCACGGGAGCTGGCAGACGCCGTGGCAGACACGGACAGGATCGCCGGCGTCATGCTGGAGAGTTTCCTCGTCGAGGGGGCACAGAAGCTTGATGTGAGCGCCCGCGGCGAGCTTGTTTTCGGCCAGAGCGTCACCGATGGGTGCATGGGATGGGGCGTCACGGCTTCGGTGCTGGGTGATCTGGCGAGGGGAGCGCGCCGCCGTCGTAGTGTTGGCCAATCGTGACCGGCCTCAGCTTTCACTTTGGTCACACCACCCACTAGAGTATCTCCCTAGACGGATAATCCTACGGTCTCAAGGCGACACGCCGTCCGGCGTCCCATCTGTTCTCGGTGGACGCCATCTCAGGGTTAGCTCCAGAGAATAAGGACAGTGGTGAGATGACGAGCGGGAGCAACTTTTCCGACGTGCGCTTCCTGACGGTCGCGGAGGTCGCGAAAGTAATGCGGGTATCGAAGATGACCGTGTACCGGTTGGTGCACTCGGGGGATATGCCGGCCGTCCAGTTCGGGCGCTCATACCGGGTGCCTGAATCCGCGGTGCAGCAGTACCTGCGCTCCGCTACGGTGGAGGGCGAGTCGGGTACCGGCTAGGGGTACCGGCTGAGGCCGGTCAGGAAGGCCGGTTTGAGCGGGTACTCTGTTAAGAAGCGTTTTGCGTAGGCGGCCGTTCGCACGGCCGCATGATGTACGTCATCGCGATGTACGTCTTTTGTCAGATTCGAGCGTCCCTGTCGCAGTTGATGCGGTAGAGGTTGTCCGGAACCGGAATCAATAGTTTGTGAGGACTTTATGGGTTCAGTAATCAAAAAGCGCCGCAAGCGGATGGCGAAGAAGAAGCACCGCAAACTGCTTCGCAAGACCCGCCACCAGCGCCGCAACAAAAAGTAGCATCGCATCCGGTCCGCCAGTCAGGCGGACCGGTTTTGCATTTAAGGGCTAGCCCCTCATCCTGGTGAAGCCGCGCCACAGACCGTAGACGGCCCCCGCTCCGGTTGCTGCCTTCAGACCAAGGGTGGCTGCACGACGGCCGCTTCGGAAATCGTAGATGGGCCAGTTTGCGTCACGGGCGTGCTTGCGGAGGCGACGGTCCGGGTTGATTGCTACCGGGTGGCCCACAAGGCTGAGCAGTGGGATGTCATTGTATGAATCGCTGTACGCCCAGCAGCGAGACAGGTCCAGACCTTCGTTCCCGGCCAGTTCGCGAACGACCGTAGCCTTTGCCGGGCCGTGAAGGAACTCGCCCACCAGTTTGCCGGTGTAGAGACCCTCAAATACTTCTCCCACGGTGCCGAGCGCCCCCGTAAGTCCCAAGCGATTGGCTATGACACTGGCCACCTCCACCGGGGTGCCCGTGACCAGCCAGACGCGGCGCCCATTCCGAAGATGCTGCTCCGCCAGGGCACGCGCTCCCGGCCAGATCTTCGAAGCGATCATTTCGTCGTAGACCTCTTCGCCGAGGGCCAGGATGTCCTCGTGGGCAATGCCGATGGCGAAGGCGAGCGCGGCGTCCCGCACCGCATGAATGTCAGTCATGTTCTCGCCGCGCATGGTAAAGCGAAGTTGCTTCCACGCCAGCCCTGCAGCGAAGCGCAGGGTGAAAGCGCGCCGCTGGTACATCTTGCGGGCCACATGGAAGAGGCTGGCGCCGCGCATCATGGTGTTGTCGACGTCGAAAAAGGCCGCTTCTCCAGTCGGACCGCCCAGCGATGCCGCTTCAACCGGCAAGGACTCCGTGGCGGACCCCGGTATGACGACGGGTCGGAGGCTGGCTGCGGACATAGCACGAGTCTAATCACTGCTTGGCACCCGATGCGCCCGCCCGCGCCCGTAACCCCTCCTTAGCTCCCACACTTCGCTTCGCTCTGCGCCCGGCCCGCGGCCAGTAGGCTTAGGAGATCATGAATGAGCAGACCCAGCCGCCGGCGGGGGACTGGACCTCCGGCCTCGTGTTGGTGACCAGGCCCGACTGCCACCTGTGCGAAGCAGCCCGGGAGACAGTTGCTCGCGTCACCGGCGACCTTGGCGTCAGCTGGCGGGAGGAATCCATCACCGCCCACGCCGAGTTGCTCGAGCGATTCTCGGAAGAGGTACCCGTTCTACTTCTCGATGGAGTCCAACGCGACTTCTGGACAATCGATGAGACCCGCCTGCGCCGGCTCCTTGCCTGATGGACCGCATCGACCAGCGAATATCGGGCATCGAACTTTGAGCGCTCCGCCGGGGGACCTAAAGTGGAAGGTATCCCGCCGTCATCCTCCGGCGGGCGGGCGGAGCAGGTCTGGGCCGCCGGCGAACAGTGATGGAGCGATGGACCAGTGACCATGTCGGAGATCCCCGGCCTACGGGCGGCCGCCAGTGACCAGCAGGGCAGGCAGATTCCGCCTGCGTCTCTGGCCCGGTTGACGATTTACCTGCGCGCCTTGAACTCATTGCTGGCGGAGGGTATCGAGCGGGTGTCCTCCGAGGAACTAGCCGATGCGGCGGGGGTGAACTCGCCCATGCTTCGCAAAGACCTGTCCTATCTCGGTTCCTATGGAACCCGCGGCGTGGGCTACGACGTCCAGTACCTCAACAGCCAGATCTCGACCGCACTGGGGCTCACCCACGACTGGCGGGTTGCGATTGTGGGCGCCGGCAACCTCGGGCGGGCACTTGCCGGGTACTCGGGATTTCAGTCGCGGGGCTTTGAAGTGGTTGCTCTGTTCGACGCTGACCAGATGGTTGTGGGCACGGAGGTGGGCTGGCTGCGCGTCAGTCCCGTGCAGGAACTTGCTACGGTATTGCGTCGGACCAGTGCCAATATGGCTGTTCTTGCCGTGCCGGTCAGTGTCGCCCAGGAGCTTTGCGACGAACTCGTTGAGGCAGGCATCACGAGCATTCTGAGTTTCGCGCCCGTTGTGCTGCAGGTTCCCGACCATGTGCAGTTGCGCAAGGTGGACATGGCTACGGAACTTCAGATCCTTGCCTATCACGCGCAGCGGGCACAGGATCCGGACGCAGATGCCGGTCCCAGTGCCCGCGCTGCCCAATAAGCCAGAGTCCTAGCGGGAGGACCCGCCGGGTGCTCCCGCTAGTGGGTGATCTGCTGCGCTCTGAAGTAGGCGTTGGAAGGCTTGAGCCAGCACAACACCACTCCGGCCACACCGAGCAGGACCACGAGGATGTTGATGGCGATCGCAAAGCCGCTGGGCTGGAGGCTTTGATCGCCGAGCTGGGCCTGAACCTCGGGGTTCGACTGGAGCGCTGCGAGCGTAAACCAGCTCATCAACAGGAGCAGAAGCGAGATGCCGGCCAGAACCGTTGCGGTGATGCGAGCCCAGTTGTGCCCCTTGCGGATGAAGACAGCGAGGAGGACGTAAACGCCGGTGGTGAGGATGCCGACTATCAGCGCTATTCCGATGCCGATGCCTGCAGCACCGGCTGGTCCGGCGCTGCCTGACCCAAGCAGCGTGGAGATGAAGTTCAGCGCCCCCGCGGCGATGATCAGCCAGAAGGCCAGATTCACTTCCTGGGGCAGCGGCGGTCGGGCGGCCTCCGGCATATGGGCTGCGCTGGGATAGGCATACCCGGCCGGCTGGGCCGACTGGTAGGAGTACGGAGACGCGGGTTTCTGCGGCTCCGGCGATAAACCCGCCCCGGAGTTCTGGGTCGGTCCGGGCTCTGCGGGATTCAGCGGGTCAGTTCCGGAGAGCTGACGCGGGTCACGTTCGGATGGCTCGGGATCGTGTGATGGCGTACTCATGCGCCCAGCGTACCGCCGGGCACCAGGCGTTGGGCCCTTTCGGGGGAAAACCAATGGGGCGTACCGGGGGATCCGGTACGCCCCATAAAGGGATCGTCTGTGACGAGAAGAGCCTAGTTGGCCGAGGGTGCCACGAAGGCGGCGTCGAGGTTGATGGTCACCTTGTCGCCCACCAGAACGCCGCCGGCCTCGAGGGCTGCGTTCCAGGTCAGGCCGAACTCCTTGCGGGAGATGACGGTCTGGCCGGAGAAACCTGCACGGATGGCTCCGAAGGGGTCAACAGCAACGCCGTTGAACTCGGTGTCGATGACAACTTCCTTGGTGATGCCGCGAATTGTCAGGTCGCCGATGAGCTTGTAGGTCTCGCCGGCGCCTTCCACGCGCTTGGACTCGAAGGTCATCTCGGGGAACTGCTCGACGTCGAAGAAGTCGCCACCGCGTACGTGGGCGTCGCGGTTCGCGTCGTTCGAGTTGAAGGATTCAGTCTTGATGGTCGCGGTGACCTTCGAGTCCTCGAGTGAGGATCCGACCTGCAGGGTGGCGTCGACGGTGTCGAAGTTTCCGCGTACCTTGCTGATGCCTGCGTGGCGGACGGTGAAACCGACTTCGCTGTGCGAGCCGTCGAACTTCCAGGTGCCGTGGGTGAGTCCGGTGGGGATAGCCATAATGATTCTCCTGATCTGCAGTGCTCTTGGTTGTACGGCCGGGTGGCCGAACGGGCTTGTACATGTAATAAACATGCATTTGCATCTTTTATTCCAGAGATCGCTTGAAACTTCAAATGTTCTTCCTGGCTAGTATTGCCCGCTCGATTTAACCGTCTGACTCGAGGGATGCGAAACTTGACTCATGCCCTCAGCCACCGTTCATCTCGTGCGCCATGGCGAAGTCCACAATCCGGACGGGATCCTTTACGGCCGCCTGCCTGAGTTCCATCTGTCAGAGCTCGGCCGCGAGATGGCAGAGCGGATAGCAACCTACTTCACGGAACGCAGGAACGACGGCGCCGAAATCGTGCATCTGGTCGCTTCGCCGCTGACTCGCGCACAGGAAACCGCCGCGCCGACGGCCCGGGAATTGGGCCTGTCTATCGTGACCGACGAGCGCATTATCGAAGCGGAGAACCGCTTCGAGGGGATGACGCAGGTAGCCCAACAGCTCAGGCACCCCAAGCACTGGAAGTCGCTCAGAAACCCGTTCACCCCGTCCTGGGGCGAGCCGTACAGTGCTCAGGTGGAGCGGGTAATGGCAGCGGTTCATGACGCGCGCCGCGAAGCTCTAAAGGCTACCGGCGGCAAGGACGCTGAAGCGGTGATGGTCAGTCACCAGCTACCCATCTGGGTTGCCCGGCTCGCCGCCGAGAAGCGGCGCCTGTGGCATGATCCGCGTCAACGCAAATGCACACTGAGCTCGGTAACTTCCCTCTATTTCGACGGCGACGAGCTCACCGGCGTGAGGTATGAGGAGCCGTGCGCCGACCTGCTCCCCGGCGCGAAGAACCTCCCGGGAGCGTAATACGATTACTACACGTTGTAGAACTTGTGGAAGATGTTGTGACTCATTCTGATGCTGCCCACCGCCGCCGACGAGGCGGCAGGATGATGCGCCTGATCGCGCCGGTGCTCGCCGCCGTCGTCGTCCTTTCAGGCTGTGCCGTACAGGACCCGCTGGCCCAGCAGGCAGCTGAAGGCAGTAACAAGAATTACATCGCCGGTGACGGTTCCGTCACCGAGTACACCGCCGCGGAGCGGGGTGAACCCGTGCAGATCGAGGGCACGCTCTACAACGAGATGGCTGTTTCCTCGTCCGAGTGGCCGGGAGATGTGACCGTCCTGAACTTCTGGTACGCCGCCTGCGCCCCGTGCAGGGAGGAAGCACCCGACCTCGTTGCACTCCATGAGGAGTACCAGGCACAGGATGTCCGGTTCTACGGCGTGAACATCCGTGACGGTAAGCAGAACGCGGAGGCGTTCGAGCGGAACTTCGGCATCCCGTACCCCAGCTTCAACGACTCCGACGGCGGGGTCCTCCTGTCGATGACAAGCTACGTTCCGCCGCAGGCCGTGCCGACAACCATTGTGCTGGACAAGGAAGGGCGCGTCTCCGCGCGCATCCTGGGTTTGGCCGACAAGGGAACCCTCAGCGCGCTCATAGACTCCGCGCTGGCCGAGTAGTGGCCGTGACCTCCACCTTTCCATCCGGTGCCGTGATTGCACTGGCTCCGGCGGGGAACGCCTTCGCTGACACGGTGCTCAACGGCTCCATGCTGCTGGCGCTGCCCGTGGCCCTTCTGGCAGGTCTGGTCTCGTTTGTGTCGCCCTGTGTGCTCCCGCTTGTTCCCGGATACCTCGGATACGTCAGCGGACTGACCGGCGTTGACCTGGAGCAGCAGAGGCGTGGGCGGATGGTGGCCGGGATTGGTCTTTTCGTGGTCGGTTTCTCGCTGGTCTTCATGGCCTACGGTGCTCTGTTCGGGCAGCTCGGAGCGTGGATGGCCGGCTCCCAGGAGTGGCTGATCCGGATCTTCGGCCTCGTGGTGATCGTGCTCGGAATTGTGTTCATGGGCGGGCTGTCGTGGTTCCAGCAGGACCGGAAGCCTCACGCCAGGGTTCCGAGCGGCCTCTGGGGGGCACCGCTTCTCGGGCTGACGTTCGGTCTGGGCTGGGCCCCGTGCATCGGGCCGACTCTCTCTGCGGTGCAGCTGCTCGCTTTCTCGAACGACGGCGCCAGCGCGGCCAAGGGCGCGCTGCTCACCTTCGTCTACTGCCTGGGCCTTGGACTGCCGTTCCTGCTGATCGCCCTGGGACTGCGGCGGGGGATGGGTGCGCTGGCCTTCTTCCGGCGCCACAGGCTGCTCCTGCAGCGATCCGGGGGTGGAATGCTCATCCTGGTCGGCGTGCTCATGGCGTCCGGAGTCTGGAACCTGTGGATCAACGAGCTCCAGCAGTGGCTGGGCGGCGTCACTCTCCCGATCTGATCGACTCATGAATAATTCGAAGGCTGAAGCTAAGGACAACCCAATGGCAACGAAGGACCGCGAAGACAACGTCGCGCTCCCAGCTCTTGGGTTCCTGGGCACCTTGCGCTGGATGTGGACCCAGCTGACCAGCATGCGCACGGCCCTCTTCCTGTTGCTCCTGCTTGCCGTCGCAGCCGTACCCGGCTCGCTCTTCCCGCAGCGTCCCGCAAACCCCGCCGTTGTCACCCAGTACATTCAGGACAACCCGGAGACCGGCCCCATTCTGGACTGGTTCCAGCTGTTCGACGTCTACTCGTCCGTCTGGTTCTCCGCGATCTACCTGCTCCTGTTCATTTCGCTGATCGGGTGCGTCATCCCGCGCGCGATCGCCCACGGCCGTGCCTGGCGCTCGAAGCCGCCGCGCACACCGAGTCGGCTCTCACGAATGCCGGTACACGGCACGTTCGCCCTCCCGGCCGGACCAGGATCCCGGTCCAGCGGGCAGGACGGCGGGCGTCCGATGTCGTCCGGTGCCGCCGTCGTCGACGCTGCAGGCGTGCTGAAGAAGCGCGGCTACCGCGTTGATGTGCGCGACGAGAACGGTACCCGGCCCTCAGTCGGCGCCGAGCGGGGATTCCTGAAGGAATTCGGGAACCTCGTGTTCCATCTGTCCCTGATCGGCGTGCTGGTCTCCGTAGCCGTCGGCGGGCTGTTCGGCTACCGCGGGCAGAAGATCCTGGTCGAGGGCGAGACATTCGTGAACACGCTCGTCGGTTACGACTCCTTCACGCCGGGCACCAACTTCTCCGAAGACAACCTGGACCCGTACTCCGTCACGCTTGAGAAATTCGACGTCAAGTTCGACCGGCAACTCACCCACTATGGGCAGCCCATCGACTTCACTGCCACCATGACCACCAGGACCGCACCCGGGGAGGAACCGGAGCAGCGGATCCTGAAGGTCAATGAGCCGTTGACCATCGGCGGCACCAGCGTGTACCTGGTGGGCAACGGCTACGCGCCCGTCGTGACAGTGCGCGACGGCGACGGCAACGTCGCGCACCAGGGCCCCGTGGTGTCGATCCCGCAGGACGGCCTGTTCACCTCCCTGATCGTGCTCAAGGTGCCCGACGCACAGCCGGAGCAGCTCGGCTTCGTGGGCTTCTTCCTGCCCACGGCGGCGATCGACGAGAACGGTGTCTCCTTCAGCCGCGACCCCGACCCGTTCCTTCCGCAGCTGAACCTCAACTCCTACTACGGCGATCTTGGACTGGACGACGGCGAACCCCAGAACGTGTACGTCCTGAACACCGACACCTTGACCGAGCTGAACAGCCGGAACAGTGAGGCGGGCGGCATCGTGCTCGACGCCGGTGAGACGTTCGAATTGCCCGACGGCCTGGGCTCGATAACGTTCGACGGGCTGCGCCGCTACGCAGCATTGGATATCACCCACGACCCTGCTGAGGTCGGCGCCCTGGTGTTTTCATCCCTGGCCCTTGCGGGGCTCAGCGCCTCCCTGTTCATTGGCCGACGCCGGGTCTGGATACGCACGGGCACCGGCGCGGACGGCCGGATCACGGTCGAGTACGGTCTGTTGGCCCGCGGCGAGGATCACAGGCTGGCAGGCGAGGGTGCTGCAATCGAGAAGCTTCTGCGGGAACGCTGGCTGGCGGGCGGCACCGAAGACGACGAGAATGAGACAGCGCACGCGGGGGCCTCGGCGCCCGTAAGCGGTAAGGACAACTGATGCAGAACATTAACCAGACCCTTGGGCAGTACAGCGAGCTGTTTATGCTGCTCGCGGCTCTCGCCTATACGGTGGCTTTCCTCGCCTTCACCTGGGACCTCGTCAAGAGCAGCAGGCGCATCCGCGAGATGGAGGCAGGCCTCGCCGAATCGGCCGAGGAGCGGGAGCTCGTGCTCGCCGGTGCCGTAGCGGGAGGCAAGCGCGGGAAATCAACCGACGACGACGGCGCCCCAGCCGGTTCGACGGCCGACGACTCAATGAACTACCAGGGCGAGCGACGCTCCGCGGCCCGCATCGCCGTCGCACTCACCATTGTCGCTGCTGCAATCCACGCGGTTGCGGTGGTCAGCCGCGGTGTCGCCGCCGGCCGGGTGCCGTGGGGCAACATGTACGAGTTCTGTACCACCGGCGGCCTGGTGGTTGCTGTTGTCTTCCTGCTGGTGCTCACGCGCAAGGACCTGCGGTTCCTGGGCACTTTCGTAATTGGCCTCGTGGTGGTCATGCTGTGCGCGGCCACGATCGGATTCCCGACGCCGGTGGCCAACCTCGTGCCCGCCCTGCAGAGCTACTGGCTAATCATCCACGTGTCCGTGGCCGTTGCGGCCTCCGCGCTGTTCACCCTGACCTTCGCAATGTCGGTGCTGCAGCTGATGCAGGCTGACCGGGTGGCACGGCTTGCCTCCGGGCGGAACGACCGGCTGCCCTTTATGCGGCTGGTTCCCTCGGCCCTGAGCCTGGAGAACCTCTCCTACCGCATCAATGCGATTGCCTTCGTGCTGTGGACGTTCACCCTCATGGCGGGAGCCATCTGGGCGGAGAAGGCTTGGGGACGTTACTGGGGCTGGGACACCAAGGAAGTCTGGACGTTCGTGATCTGGGTGGTCTACGCCGGTTACCTGCACGCCCGTGCCACCCGCGGCTGGACCGGGACGCGCGCCGCGTGGCTGTCGATCGTGGGCTACCTGTGCATCGTCTTCAACTTCACGATCGTGAACATCTACTTCTCGGGACTGCACAGCTACGCAGGCGTCTGACCGCTGGACACCCAGCGCTTCAACACCCCGACGTCGAATTGGAAGGACACGCCCCTAATGCCGACGCATTAGAGGCGTGTCCTGCCAATTCAGTTAAGTCAGTTGAAGGCCTAAGCGGTCTTGCCGTCGTTGGCTGTGCCCTCGTCCTTCTTTTTCTCCTCGCGGGCCCGGCGCTCGGCCTCACGCTTGCGCTGTTCTGCCTCGCGGGCTTCCTGACGGCGGCGTACCTCAAGGTTGCGCAGGAACTGCGGGTCGTCGTCGGGCGCGGTTGGCCGGCGCGGCTGACGCTGGCTGGGGCGGTCATCGCCGCGGGGACGCCCGAAGAGGAACCACAGGCCGGCGCCCAGGAGGGGAACAAGGAGGATGGTGAAGAACCAGGCGGGTTTCGAAATGCTGCGCACTGATTCGGCGCGGCTCATGACGCAGTCGAACAGCGCGTAAATAATGACAGCGATCCCCAGGATCACGAGGAACAGCAACAGGCGCGGCATGCATCAATTGTAGGCGAGTAAACTTGGGTCGTGCCCTTCCTCAAATTCACCGCTTTACGCCTCGGCTTCGTCGTGGTGTTCTTTGTGATCTGCTACTCCCTCGGCCTGGGGGCGATCTTCTCCGTGATTGCCGGGGCCATCATGGCATGGTGCGTCACGTACCTCTTCTTCCGAGATCTTCGCAACGAAGCAGCGTCATCCCTGCAGCGCCGATTCCGCGACGGAGCCCCGCCCGTCCGCACCGCCAGCGAGCTCCGGGATGCGGACGCCGAGGACACCCTGGACCCCAATACGCCAGTCAACTCGGACCGCCGCCAGCCGTAATCGAGGCGCGGGATCAGGTCTAGGACAGCGAGCTCGAGAGCACCAGGCCGGCGCCGAACAGCACGCTGAAGCCCAGGTTGATGATTCCCGTCTGTTTCAGGACGGGAATGAGGCTGCGTCGTTTCTTGCCCTTGAGCATCAGCCAGCTCGGCATCAGGCACAGCGGGACCAGGAGCAGGACCAGCAGCACCCACGGGTAGTCGTAGACAAGGAACAGCGGCAGCAGCAGCGACACCGCAAGCATCATGACGTAGCTGATCCGGGCAGCCGTGTCGCCGAGCCGGACAGCGAGGGTGAGCTTGCCGGCTTCCCGGTCGGTGGGGATGTCCCGCACGTTGTTCGCCATCAGCAGCGCCATGGCGATGATCCCGGTACTGACGGCGCCTACCCAGGCGGGGGCGCTCAGCTGCCCGGCCTGGGTGTAGGTGGTCCCAAGGGTCGCCACCAGGCCGAAGAAAACGAAGACAAAAAGGTCCCCGAGGCCCATGTATCCATAAGGATTGCGCCCGCCCGTGTATCCCCAGGCTGCCGCAACGCAACCCAGGCCCACGAGCAGGAGGAACCAGGCCTGGGACAGCACAATCAGAGCGAGACCGGTGACCATGGCCAGTGCAAAGCACCCGAAGGCGGCCCACTTCACCTGCGACGCTTCTGCCGCCCCGGACCCGGTCAACCGCAGTGGGCCGACGCGGTCATTGTCGGTGCCGCGGATACCGTCGGAGTAGTCGTTCGCGTAGTTGACCCCCACCTGCAGCAGGATCGCCACCATGGCGGCCAGAAGGGCATGCACGGGCTTGAATGCCCCGAGGTCAAAGGCCGCGGCGCACCCGATGATCACGGGCGCCACCGCCATCGGAAGCGTGCGGGGGCGCGCTCCCTCCACCCATTGCGCAGCTGTTGCCACGGTGTTCCTCCGGTTGTCTACGGTGTTGATCTTGCCTGGACGCTGCTCTGAAGCGCGGTAGCCCACTACAGTGTTGACTGTTCGAACAGCGCGCGAACCGCCAGCCGGTCGGGCTTGCCGCTGGG
The DNA here is from genome assembly GCF_059089725.1 of Arthrobacter sp. M71 S08. Taxonomy (NCBI): domain Bacteria; kingdom Bacillati; phylum Actinomycetota; class Actinomycetes; order Micrococcales; family Micrococcaceae; genus Arthrobacter; species Arthrobacter sp. M71 S08. Next base: position 293,837 of record NZ_JBNHEY010000002.1, read on the forward strand.
CAGCGTGGGCAATTTGTCGAGGGTCAGCACGATTTTCGGTGCCGCGTGGGACCCAAGATGCTCCTGCGCGTGCTGCCGCACCGCGTCCGGATTGACTGAGCCGACGACGGCGGCAGCCACCTGAGCGCCCCACTCCGGGTGCGGGATGCCAAGCACCAGCGCTTCGCTGACTCCCGCCAGGCCCTCGATGACGCTGGCCACTGCGACTGCTGAGACCTTGAGACCGCCGGTGATGATGACGTCGTCCACGCGTCCATGAACGGTGAGGACGCCGTTGTTGATGGTGCCGTCGTCGTCAGTGCGGAACCAGCGGCGCCCCGAGTTGAACGGGAACTTCTCCCGGGTCAGCTCCGGCTGGCCCAGGTAACCGTCAGCCAGGACGGGCCCGCTGATCCAGAGCCGGCCCTCTTCGTTGGTGAGTTCCACACCGTCGAGGGGGACGCCGTCGTACACGCAGCCTCCGCAGGTCTCGCTCATGCCGTAGGTGCGGACGATTTTCAGGCCGTGCGCACGGGCTCTGCTGCGAAGTGCGTCGGTGACGGCCGCACCTCCGAGCAGGATCGCGTTGAACCGCTGGAGCACCTTGATGGTTTCCGGCGCCGGATCCTCCAGCAGGCGGTGCAGCTGGGTGGGCACCAGGGACGTGAAGCGCACCTTGTCGGTCAGTTCACCGGCGGCTTCAGTGAAACGTTCCGGGCTGAAGCTTCCACTTAGGTCCATGGCCCACGGACGGGTTCCCGCGTACAGGGAACGAACCAGGACCTGGAATCCGGCGACGTAGTGCACCGGGAGGGTGAGCAGCCACTGACCCTCGGACTTGAGTGCATAGGCGGTGCCCATGGCAGACGCGGAAAGCGCATCGACGCTGAGCATGGTCTGCTTCGGGTTGCCCGTGGAGCCGGACGTGCTGAGCACCGCAGCGATTTCGTCGTTCGGAAGTTCGCCGTCGAAGCTCTGGTGCTCGTCAGCATGCGGCGCAACCGCTGGTCCCTCGCCTGCGAGGGCTGACGCCAGCGGGGGGAGCAGGGTATGCGGATCGAAGCCGGACGGGGTATGAACGGGCAGGAGTTCCATGGGCGCCTAGAAGTAGTAGGGGAAGCTGGACCAGTCGGGGCTGCGTTTCTCGAGGAACGCTTCCTTGCCCTCGACGGCCTCATCGGTCATGTAGGCCATGCGGGTGGCTTCACCGGCGAAGACCTGCTGCCCGGCCAGGCCGTCGTCGGGCAGGTTGAAGGCGAACTTGAGCATGCGGATAGCCTGCGGGCTCTGCCTTGCGATGTCTGCCGCGTACTCAAGCGCGACTTCCTCGAGCCGTTCGTGGTCAACGGCTTCGTTCACTGCTCCCATGGCGACCATGTCCTCGGCGGAGTACTCACGTGCGAGAAAGAAGATTTCGCGGGCGCGCTTCTGCCCGATCTGACGGGCGAGGAGGGCCGACCCGTAGCCGGCGTCGAAGCTGCCCACCGTCGCATCGGTCTGCTTGAACCTGCCGTGCTGCCGTGAGGCGATCGTCAGGTCCGCCACCACATGGAGGCTGTGGCCGCCGCCTGCCGCCCAGCCGTTAACGACGGCGATGACCACCTTCGGCATGGTCCGCATCAACCGCTGGACCTCGAGGATGTGGAGGCGCCCGGCACGTGCGGGGTCGATGGTTTCCCGGGTTTCGCCCTCTGCGTAGCGGTAGCCGTCCCGCCCGCGGATCCGCTGGTCGCCGCCTGAGCAGAACGAGTGACCGCCGTCCTTGGGGGAGGGGCCGTTACCTGTGAGGAGGACCGTCGCGACGTCCGGGGTCATGCGGGCATGATCCAGCGCCCGGTACAGCTCATCCACGGTGCCCGGACGGAAAGCGTTACGAACCTCCGGCCGGTTGAACGCGATGCGGACGGTGGGCAGGTCCCGCGACGCGGCGCCGTCGTTATGGCTGGGTTCTACCTGGCTGTGTTCCACCTGACGGTGGTAGGTGATGTCCTGAAGGTTCTCGAACCCCTCCACGAGCCGCCAGCGGGCAGGGTCAAAGACATCGGATACCTGGGCAGGAAGGTCTGTGGTCACCAATCGAGTCTAGCTTCGAGGGCGGGGGTGACTTCAAAGTGCTTCCTGCCTAGCTCACACAGAATTCATTGCCCTCAGGGTCAGCCATGGTGTACCAGACGTGTGGACCCTCATTGCCCTGGTACAGGAAGCGCGCCCCGCGGCTCTCCAGTGCGGCACGAACGGTGTCCCTGTCATCGCCGTTGAGGCTGATGTCGAGGTGGATGCGGTCTTTGACCGTCTTTGGTTCCGGAACTTTCATGAACAGGATGCGCTGGCGACCTTTCTTGCCTTTTTCTTCCGGACGGCACACCGCCTCGCCGGTGCTCCAGACGCGAACGCCGTTGTGCTCGATGAGGTCACTCTGCTGTGCGTACCCTTCTGCGAGCATCTTGTCGATGAAATCCTGGTCCGTCGGCTCAACCTCCCATCCGAGGGTTTCTGCCCACCAGTCAGCCTGGGTATGGGGATCTGCGCTGTCGACTACTACCTGAATGTTGTACGTCATGGCTCTCAGCGTAGGAACGGCTGCAACCCCGATCCAGTGCATTCCGGACATGCCCTGTCCGCTATTCCGGTGGCGGTTGCCGCAGGAGGGTCTGGACCGGAACGGCGGGGAGGACTAGCGTGACACCCACCCGCCGGAGTGGCCGGCGTCCGCTGAAGGAGGAAGCATGGCGAACCATACGTACAGCATTTCCGAGGTTGTCGGCACATCACCGGACGGGGTGGACGCAGCCGTGACCAACGCGGTGACGCACGCGGCCAAGACGCTCCGGAACCTCGACTGGTTCGAGGTCAAGGAGATCCGGGGGCATTTGGCGGATGGCGCCGTCGCTGACTGGCAGGTGACCGTCAAGCTGGGCTTCCGTCTGGAGAACTGACCGTGAGCCAGCCGAACAGTTGACGAAATACGCAACACACAACCCCCTTGCGGTTTGAACCCGCAACGGTATTCTCGCCGGCGTTGAGCTCGCCCCGATGCGCCATTCCGGGGCAGCTCCGCCGGCGCTTCTTTCGCCTTGGTTGACCGCCCCGGCACCCCGTGCGATTCTTTATAGAACGAACGGTCGGTAATTGTGCCGCCCTCAGCGTGACGCGCTGACGATGATGACGATGATGACGGAGGCTGGCATGGCCGAGGCTTTTCTGGTGGGCGGGGTTCGCACCCCTGTGGGACGGTACGGTGGAGCGCTTTCGGCGGTCCGGCCGGACGATCTCGCAGCGCTCACTCTCCGTGAACTGGTCCACCGCTCGGGGCTGGATCCCGAGGCTGTAGACGAAGTCATCCTCGGCAACGCCAACGGCGCCGGCGAGGAAAACCGCAACGTCGCCCGCATGGCCACCCTGCTCGCGGGTCTGCCGGACACCATCCCGGGGATCACGGTGAACCGGCTGTGCGCATCCGGGCTGTCGGCCATCATCATGGCCTCGCACATGATCAAGGCGGGTGCTGCCGACGTCGTCATCGCCGGTGGTGTCGAGTCCATGAGCCGCGCACCCTGGGTGATGGAAAAGCCGACGACGGCGTTCGCCAAGCCCGGCGCAGCCTTCGACACCTCGATCGGGTGGCGCTTCACCAATCCGACCTTCGCGGCACAGGAGAAGACCACCTACTCGATGCCGGAGACGGCAGAGGAAGTGGCCCGCGTTGACGGCATCACCCGCGAGGACGCCGACACCTTCGCCTTCCGCTCACACCAGCGCGCGGTCGCGGCGACAGAAGCCGGCCGGTTCGCAGACGAGATCGTCCCGGTCAACACCACACACGGCAAGAAGAACGTCACCGTTGACACCGATGAGGGACCACGGCCGGACACCACCCTCGAGGTACTCGCCGGACTGAAACCGGTGGTGACCAAGGACGGCGTGGTAACCGCCGGAAACTCCAGCTCCCTCAACGACGGCGCGTCCGCCGTGATCGTCGCGTCTGAAGCGGCACTCACCCGGCTCGGCCTGACGCCCCGAGCCCGGATCGTCACCGGCGCCTCAGCGGGAGTGCCCCCGGAAATCATGGGCATCGGCCCGGTTCCGGCAACGCAGAAGATCCTGGAACTCTCGGGTCGCTCCATCGGCGACCTCGACGCCGTCGAACTCAATGAAGCTTTCGCCACCCAGTCCCTCGCCTGTATCCGCAGGCTCGGGCTGGACGAGGAAATCGTCAACCGCGACGGCGGCGCGATCGCACTGGGGCACCCGCTCGGTTCCTCCGGTTCGCGTCTCGCGGTCACCCTCATGGGCCGCATGGAGCGGGAGGGCGGACGCCTTGGCCTCGCCACCATGTGCGTCGGTGTGGGGCAGGGAACCGCCATGCTCCTGGAGCGTGTGTAGTGCAAACCCTGAAAATTGACGACGGCGGCGACCGCCTGAGCGTCCAGCTCCACCGCCCCGACGTCCGAAACGCGATCGACCAGCGGATGGTCGTCGAGCTGCACGAAGTGTGCGACGACCTCGAGCGCACTCCGCGGATCCTCATTCTCTCCGGAACGGGCGGCGTGTTCGCCTCCGGCGCCGACATTGCACAGCTGAAGGAACGACGGCGCGAAGACGCCCTGGCCGGAATCAACTCGACGCTGTTCTCCCGGATCGCGGGCCTGCCTATGCCGGTCATCGCCGCCCTGGACGGTTACGCACTCGGTGGCGGCGCCGAACTCGCCTTCGCCGCCGATTTCCGGATCGGTACTCCCGAACTCAAGATCGGGAATCCGGAGACCGGCCTCGGCATCCTGCCCGCGGCCGGCGCCACGTGGCGGTTGCGCGAGCTTGTCGGAGAGCCGCTCGCAAAGGAGATCCTGCTTGCGGGCAGGGTGATGAACGCCGACGAGGCCCTCGCCGTCCGGCTCATCAGCGAGATCCATCCGGCTGAGGAGTTGCTGCAGGCTGCCCACCGGCTCGCGGACCGCATTGCCCGCCAGGATCCGCTGGCAACCCGAATCACCAAAGCCGTGTTCCACGCGCCGCGCGAGGCCCACCCCATGATCGACCAGCTCGCGCAGGGCATCCTGTTCGAGTCCGAGGCGAAGTTCGAGCGCATGCAGGCATTCCTGACAAGGAAAGACACAGACCGGAAGAAGGAACATTGACCACACAGCGCAGTCAGGCCATTCCTTCCAAGGTCGGCGTCCTCGGCGGCGGGCGTATGGGCGCGGGTATCGCGCACGCGTTCTGTGTGGCGGGAGCCGCCGTCGTCGTCGTTGAACAGAACGACGACGCCGCGGAGGCCGCGCGAGGACGCATCACCGCAGCGCTAGATCGCAGCATCGCCAAAGGGACCACGCAGGAGAGCCTCGACGCGCTGTCGACAAGGCTGGAGGTGGCGACCGACTACTCCGCGTTCGGGCCGTGCGGCCTGGTGGTCGAAGCCGTGCCGGAGGACCTTGGCCTGAAAACCGCGGCACTGCGCGGTGTAGAGGAGCAGCTCGACGACGACGCCTGGCTCGCAACGAACACCTCCTCCCTGTCCGTCGGCGAACTCGCCGGCGTCCTGCGGCGGCCGGACCGGTTCTGCGGCCTGCATTTCTTCAATCCCGTGCCCGCGTCGACGCTCATTGAGGTTGTGCTCGCGCCCTCTACGTCGGCTGAACTGGCCGAGAAGGCACGCGGGTGGGCTGATGCCCTGGGGAAGACGCCTGTTGTGGTCAAGGACGCTCCGGGATTCGCCAGTTCCCGCCTGGGCGTTGCGATTGCCCTGGAGGCGATGCGGATGGTCGAGGAAGGTGTCGCATCCGCCGAAGACATCGATACGGCGATGGTTCTCGGTTACAAGCACCCCGTTGGTCCGCTGAGGACAACCGACATTGTGGGCCTCGACGTGCGGCTGGGAATTGCCGAATACCTGGCCTCGACCCTCGGCGAACGGTTCACTCCGCCGCAGGTTCTCCGGGACAAAGTAGAGCGCGGGGAGTTGGGACGGAAGTCCGGCCAGGGGTTCTTCACCTGGGACGAGTGACCGTAGCGCGAAAGCCTTGCCCGCACGAGGGCCAAAAGGGCTAAGGTACTGGAATGAGCGAGCGGACGACCTTGGTGGACAAGCCGTTGATCGGACCTGTTGATGCGCCTGAGCTCCATGTCATGACGTACAATATCCGACGCCGGGTGGCTCATGTGAACCCCTGGAGCCACGATTACTGGGGCCGCAGGGAACCGTTGGTCCGCCGCCTGCTCGCGGCTGAGCAGCCCACTATTCTCGGCGTGCAGGAAACACTTCCTGACCAGTTGCCGGCGATCCTCGAGAGTCTCGGAGACAGGTACCGGAGCATCGGCCGTGGCCGCAATGCCGACGGTGACGGCGAACAGTGCCCGATTGTCTACGACGCTGACCGGCTGGAACTGCTCGACTGGGATCAGGACGCCTTGTCCACTACTCCGGACACGCCGGGCTCAAACGATTGGGGAAACCTTATTCCCCGCGTCGTGGTGACCGGCCGCTTCCGGGATCGGGACACAGGCAAGGAAGTCACAGTGGTCAACACGCATCTTGACCACATGTCCCGCAAGTCGCGCCAGCGGTCGGCGGAGGCGATCAGGTTGCTCGTTTCGCGGACGGAGGGCGCCGTCGTCGTCATGGGCGACTTCAATACCGGCGCCGCGTCGCAGCCCTATGAGGAGCTGACCAACGGCGAGGTGCTCGCTGATGCCTGGGACGCCGCGCAGAAGCGGGTAACCGATCTCTGGGGCACTTTCCCGCACTACCGCGCGCCGAAGCAGGGGACCAAGCGGATCGACTGGCTGATGGTGAACCGGGGCGTCACTGTGGTGGAAGCGGGCATCAACACCACGCGCTACAACGGCGCGTGGCCGTCAGACCACACGCCGGTGCAGGCGACCATCACGATCGATTAGTCGATCCGTTAGTAGAGCGCGTGCCGGATCTCGTGAAGGTACCCGTTCTTGTAGCCCTTCGCGGTGGGATGGAGGGCGGCCGGGTCCGTGAATGGCTGGATCCACGGGTGCGGTGAACCGAGGCCGTGCCCGTCGAAGCGCTCGACGACGTCAACGTAGGTGAAGCCCGTGGCTTCGGCCTGGGCGCGGAAGACGGCGTTGAGTGCATCGGTGCCGTCGTTGAGGATCTGCTGTTCGACCGGGGTGAGGACCAGTGGCGGCACTGGCGCGCCCGTCGGATCCAGAACGGGGGCGCCTGTGACCGGATCGATGACTGGGATGGTGATCGTGGTGCCGAACTCCGGCGAGAACAGGTGCGGGTAGCCCGTCACGAGCACTTCGGCGTTGGGAGCCAAGCGGTTGATCTCGCCGTAGAGCCCTGCCAGCTGCGTGGCAAGCCCGGTTTGTGCTCCGAACACTGCCGCGCCGACGGTTTGTTCGCAGACCACAGGTCCCTGTCCGCAGGCGAGGATCACGTCAAGGTACCGCACGTCATTACCGCCAACCGTCAGAGTCACGAGGTCTGTGTCGGATGAGTTTCATCGCATCAAGATACGCCTGAATCCCGAATTCGAAAATAGGGTTTCGGCGAGCCTTGCCAGCCTCGCCGAAGAGGTACATCCTAGTTCTCACCGACACCTCAACGCGGGAGGGAAAGTGGGCCCGGAACCCGATGCAGAGGCCGTCGCGGAGCGTGTCTTCAACGCGGCACTCGGCACCATGGACATCCTCGCCATCCACCTCGGTGACCGGCTCGGCTGGTATCGGAGCCTGGCAAACGATGGCCCTGCGTCTGCGGCCGAACTGGCACAGCGCACGGGTACTTCCGAACGGTATGCCGTGGAATGGCTCGAGCAGCAGGCCATCACCGGCCTCCTGACTGTGAACTCCGACGACGGCGACAAGCCCCGCTTCACTCTGCCTCCCGGTGCCGCTGAGGTGCTGACCGACAGCAGCAGCCTCAACTTCCTCGCTCCACTGGCACGGATGCTCGCGGGTGCTGCCGTGCAGCTCCCTGCGCTGCAAGCGGCGTACCGTGACGGAAAGGGGGTCAGCTGGCAGCAGTTCGGCGATGACGCCCGTCTATCGCAGGCTGATATGAACCGGCCGTGGTTTGAACGGGAACTTGCTAATGCCCTGAGCCAGGCACCTGACGTAGTTGCCCGACTGCAGGTACCCGAGGCTTCGATCGCAGACATCGGCTGCGGCGCCGGCTGGTCGACGATCGCGCTCGCCCGGACCTTCCCCTCAGCGCGGGTCACCGGGTTCGATATTGACGCGGCTTCGATCGATCTCGCACGGACCAATGCATCCGCCGCAGGGAGCAGCGTGGATTTCCAGCACATCGACGCGGCGGGGCTGCCCGGGCAGCAGTTCGACGCGGTATTCGCCTTCGAGTGCATCCATGACATGCCCTACCCGGTTGACGTTCTGTCAGCGGCTCGCAGGTCGCTCCGTGCCGGCGGAAGCGTCATCGTCATGGATGAGGCCGTCGCGGAAGCCTTCGCTCCACCCGGTGATGAGGTTGAGCGACTCATGTATGGATTCAGTCTGCTGATCTGCCTGCCTGACGGCATGGCTCACCCCAGCAGCGCCGGCACCGGAACCGTCATGCGGCCGGACACCCTGCGCCGGTATGCCTCGGCAGCCGGATTCAGCGACGTTCGGGTCCTGCCCATTGGGGACTTCGGGTTCTTCCGCTTCTACGAGTTGTTGCCCTAACGGCCTCGTTGCCGCTTGTTACCCTGAAACATGGCTTCGATTGATCTGGATCACTTGCGCCGGAACGGCGTGAGCCGGACGGTTCCATGGCAGGGCGCGGTCAATGCGCGGGACCTCGGCGGCGTCAGCCCGGACATCCGCCCCGGAAGGCTGTACCGGATGGGCCGCCAAGAATGGTTGACGGACGCCGGGTGGCAACAGGCATACGACGACGGCGTCCGCACCGTTGTGGACCTGAGGAACCCGGGGGAGCGCGGACGGCGGGACACTGATCCCGTGATCAACCCAGCCGTCCTGGACCGCTTCCGGGTCATCAACTGCCCGACCGAGGACCAATCCGATGAGGAGTTCATGCGGCTGGTCGGCCCTTACCTGAGCACCCCCGAGTACTACCTGGAGAACCTTCGCCGGTGGCCGGAGAAGATTGCCGCGGTGGTGCGCGTCATCGCGGAGTCGGAGGGCGCCGTCGTCGTGCATTGTTCCGCCGGGCGGGACCGGACCGGCCTGGTGACCGCGGTGCTGCTGGCGCTCGCCGGCGCAACGCACGAGGACATTGCCGACGACTACGCGCTGGCCGTGCACGGCATCAACGAGCACCACCGTGCGCAGGAGAAGCCGCACGAGAGGCCGAAATCACCCGAGGAACTGCACGAGTGGATCTCGCACACCCGCGCGCATCTGCTCGAGCTGCTGGAGGGTTTCGACGCTGAGGCCTACCTGCGGGATGCCGGGCTGTCGCAGGCGGAGCTGGATGCGGTTCGCGCCCGGCTGACTTCCCAGGACTAATCCTTCCCGGGTGTCTTCTCGAGCAGCAGGTTGGTGATGCGCAGGGTGCAGAGGCGGCCGCCGCCGTCGTTGGTTATCAGCACCTCATGGGTGGTGAGGGTGCGCCCGAGATGAATCGGGGTCGCGGTAATGGTGATGGTGCCGCTGCGTGCGGACCTGTGGTGCGTCGCTGAAACGTCCACCCCCACGGCGGTCTTGCCCAGTGTGCTCGCGTGAATCACGGCGGCCCAGGAGCCGACGGCCTCGCCGACCGCGAGCGACGCTCCACCGTGTAGCAGGCCGAACGATTGCCGGTTTCCCTCCACCGGCATCGTCGCTACGACCCGCTCAACGGACTGTTCGAGGATTTTCACACCCATCTTCTCGTCGAGTTCGCCGAGGGTGATTTGCCAGGGTTCGCCGGTCACTTAAGGGCTCCTTGTGGGGTGTGGGCGGATCGCGCGTTCATGTACTCTGGACATATTACCGAACGTCCGTTCAGTAATGTTTGTTCAGACACCTCCGTGAGCTTCCGAACGCGAAAGGTCAACGATGACTTCGACCGCCCTCAGCGTGGACATTGTCCCCAGCTTCATCCGCGACGCCTGGTGGGCCCCTGACCAGCACACATTGTCCGCAGACAACACCGCCGAGGTCCGGGATGCCAGCACCGGCGAGCTGCTCGCCCTGGTGAGCACGAGCGGCCTGGACGTCGCAGACGTCGTGGATTACGCCCGCACCACCGGGCAGGCAGAGTTGGGGGAGTTCACCTTCCACCAGCGTGCGCTGAAGCTCAAGGCGCTTGCCCAGTTCCTGAACGACCGTCGTGCGCAGCTCTATGAGCTTTCTGCCCGGACCGGCGCAACGAAGATCGACTCGATGGTGGATATCGACGGCGGTATCGGGGTCCTGTTCACCTTTGGTTCCAAGGGCCGGCGGGAGTTGCCCAACTCCCAGGTTGTCATCGACGGGCCGGTGGAGGTCTTGTCGAAGGACGGGTCTTTCATCGGCGAGCACATCTACACCCGCATCCCCGGGGTGGCCGTTCAGATCAACGCCTTCAACTTCCCGGTCTGGGGGATGCTTGAGAAGCTTGCACCGGCATTCCTGGCCGGCGTGCCGACCATCGTGAAGCCCGCGACGCCGACCGGTTACCTCACGGCCGCCGTCGTGAAGCTCATCATCGAGTCGAACATCCTTCCGACGGGTTCTCTGCAGCTCATTTCCGGGCCTGCCCGCGACGTTCTGGATCACCTTGATTACCGCGACCTGGTGTTGTTCACGGGGTCGGCGTCCACGGCGAACAAGCTGAAGTCCCACGAGAACGTGACGACCGGCGGAGTGCGCTTCTCATCCGAGACTGATTCCCTCAATGCCGCGATCCTCGGTGAGGACGCAGTGCCGGGCACACCCGAGTTCGACGCCTTCATCAAGTCCCTCGTGACGGAAATGACCGTCAAGGCGGGCCAGAAGTGCACCAGCATCCGCCGGACACTGGTTCCGAAGGCGGTGGTGAACGACGTCGTTGCTGCCGCCCGCGACCGCATTGAGCAGCGCGTCACGCTCGGCGATCCGCGCGCGGAGGGAGTCACCATGGGCGCGCTCGCGTCGGTGGAGCAGTTGCGGGGTGTGCGCGAGGCAGTGGAGTCCATGCTCGCGGCCGGCGGTGAGCTCGCGTACGGAACGCTCGACTCTCCCCGCGTGACACACGCCGACGGCACCGTGGATGTGGCTGAGGAAGGCGCGTTCATGGCTCCGGTTCTTTTGACCTGGGAGAATGCAGACGCCGTCGAACTTCACACGGTTGAGGCTTTCGGTCCCGTCGCCTCGGTGGTGGGCTACGACGACGTCCCCCATGCCGTGCGCCTGGCCGCCATGGGGGAGGGTTCGCTCGTGGCGACGGTCTGCACGAACGATCCGTCCATCGCCCGCGAACTCGTGACCGGCATTGCCGCCCACCATGGCCGCGTCCTTCTGCTGAACCGTGAGGATGCGCGGTCATCAACCGGGCACGGCTCACCCGTGCCGCACCTGGTGCATGGCGGGCCGGGCCGCGCCGGTGGTGGTGAGGAACTCGGAGGTATCCGATCCGTGCTGCACCACATGCAGCGCACAGCCCTGCAGGGTTCGCCGAACATGCTCACCGCGATCACCGGCGTCTGGCATGCCGGGGCTGACAGAAACTTCGATGAGGAACATCCGTTCCGGAAGAACCTTGAGACACTGCGTATCGGCGACGCGGTGCGGTCCGACCTGCGTCAGGTAACTCTCGAGGACATCACGGCGTTCGCGAACACGACGGGCGACAAGTTCTACGCGCATACCAACGAGGAAGCCGCGGCCGCCAATCCGTTCTTTCCTGGCATTGTGGCGCACGGGTACCTGCTGCTCTCCTGGGGTGCAGGGCTGTTCGTTGAGCCTGCGCCGGGGCCCGTCCTCGCGAACTATGGCCTGGAAAACCTGCGGTTCATTACCCCCGTTGCGGCCGGTGACTCTATCCGCGTGACGCTGACGGCGAAGCGCATCACCCCGCGCGAGGATGAGGAGTACGGCGAGGTGGCCTGGGACGCGGTGCTCACGAACCAGGACGACGAGATCGTGGCCACCTACGATGTGCTGACCCTCGTGGAGAAGTAACCCCTCGTCTCCGCGGGCGCAGCCCCTCCCGCCCCACCTCGACAGTCCACCGGGATTCAGATGAGGCTGCCGCGATACAGGCTAGGACCAGGGCGTGACAGGCTTTTCCTGGTGTGCGCCGTCAACCAACACATCGACCCGCTCGTCGAAGAAGCACACGAGGCCGTGGATCTGGTTTGCGTCCGGGAAGCGTGAATCGTACTGCCAGGCGATGTCCTGACCCTTCGGCGACTCCGGGTAAGAGAAGTAGCTCGCTTGCCCCTTGTAGGGACATACCGTCCTGGTCGCGCTTGGCTCAAGCACATCGAACCGCACATCCTCGGGAGGGATGTACAGGCGAGGGGGCAGGAACGTTTCGTACAGCAGGGCAGCGCGCGACGTCTCGGCGAGTGTGGTGCCTCCCATCTGCACCGTGACCTGTTGGGACGAACGGCGGATGTCGATGCGATGGAACGGATCGCGCGGATGTCCGATGATCGATTCGTCGTCTTCCCGCCAGTCCATCGCGTCGAAGTCGAGCAGGATGTACCCCGCGAGTGCAGCGTCGTCGGGACGAAAGGCAGCATGTGGCCGGGTAGAGCCGCCCGCAGTGACGGTCAATGGGGTACCGGTCGTCGTGTGCCGGCTGAAGGGCGTCCGGGGGTCCAGAACAGGGGGGCCCTCCAGCATGAGGGCGACGGGGTACTCCTCGCCGATCCGTTGGTCCGCATCCGCGGGCGAGAGTTCCGCCTGCAGATCCTCCTCCGGCACCGCGAAAATCGGTGTGACCCGCTTGGGCTCCCAGACAAGCAGCGCCCGGCGGGTGTCGACGATCGAATTGCCGTCGAGGTCACCACGAACCCGTTTAAGGGTGGGCTCGTAACGAAGTTCGGAAAGCAGACCCAGCATCGTGTCGGAGAGCTTGGCGGTCATAGGATCAGGGTCCGCTCAGGGCGGGGATCAGTCAAGACCAAAAGGCATCAGGTGTGGTGGAGACCCTCGAACACCATGGCGATGACGTCGTCGGCAAGCTTCTCAGGAGTCAGCGGGCCGCCCGGTTTGTACCACTCGACCACCGAGTTGATGGTGCCGAACAGCAGCCTCGTGGTGGTGCGCGGGTCGATGTCCTTGCGGATGGACCCCTCGGACCGGGCCGCCTCAACAAGTGCCGCTACCTGACGGTCAAACGTACGACGGCGCTCGAGGGCTTCGCGCTCAACCTCCGTATTGCCGCGTAACCGCAGCAGGAGCGTCACGAAGGGCAGCCGCTCGGTCAGCACTGCAATGGTGCCGCGCAGCACGTACTCAAGCCGCTGATCCGCCTTGCCGGAGGTTGCTTCGGCTTTTGTCAGGACAGCCTCGAGTCCGCCGAGTGCGTGGTCCAGGGCAAGTCGCAGCAGGTCACCCTTCGAGGGCACGTGATGATAGATTGCCGACTTGCTGATGCCCAGGTTCTCGGCGAGGACACCCATGGACGTCGCCTCATAGCCATGCCGGTTGAAAACGTCGACGGCGATGTTGAGAACGGTCTGCTGATCATATCCGGGGCGTCCGCGGCGGGTAGCGGCCTGTGGGCTGGGCATACGGGCTATTTTCGCATGAACGTTCGGTCAGACCAGGCAGCGGACATCATGCTGTTACGCCTTCGGACGCAGGTCGTAGATCCGCTTCAACTTGCCGCTTGAGCGCGCCAGCGATCCGCTTTCCACGACGGAGACGGCGCAGCTTGAACCGATGTGGATCTTGATCTGCTCGCTGAGCTGGGATGCCGCCGCTTCAGCCTCATTGGCGCTAACACCTTCACGCGGCTCGATCCGCACGGTCAACTGGTCCATGCGTTGCCCCTCAGGGCGTGTGAGCTCAAGCTGGAAGTGCGGGCTCAGCGCGGGGATGCGCAGCGCGATCTCCTCAATCTGCGTGGGGAAAAGGTTCACTCCACGCAGGATGATCATGTCGTCGCTGCGTCCCGTGATGCGGTCCATGCGCCGCATGCCGGGGCGTGCGGTACCGGGGAGCAGGCGGGTCAGATCATGGGTGCGGTAGCGGATGATCGGCAACGCTTCCTTGGTGAGGGAGGTGAACACGAGCTCCCCGGACTGGCCGTCGTCGAGCACTGCGTCAGTGAAGGGGTCGATGATTTCCGGGCGGAAGTGATCTTCCCAGATGTGGGAGCCGTCCTTCGTCTCAACGCATTCACCCGCGACGCCGGGGCCCATCACCTCAGACAGGCCATAGATGTCACAGGCATCGAAGCCCATCCGCTGCTGAAGCTCCAGGCGCATCTGGTTGGTCCACGGCTCGGCACCAAGCACGGCGGTCTTCAGCGAGGTGCTCTGCGGATCGATCCCCGCAGCCACCATCGCGTCAAGGATGGTCAGCAGGTAGGTCGGAGTACTGAGGATGGCGTCCGGTTCGAAGTCCCGAATGAGCTGCACCTGGCGTTCGGTCTGCCCGCCCGAGATGGGGATAACAGTGCAGCCGAGCCTTTCAGCACCGGCATGAGCCCCAAGGCCGCCGGTGAACAGCCCGTAGCCGTACGCGTTGTGGACCTTGTGCCCCTTCTTCACACCGCTGGCACGCAGGCACCGCGCTACAAGGGACGCCCATCGGTCCAGATCCCCGGTTGTGTAGCCGACCACGGTAGGCCGCCCGGTCGTGCCGGAGGACGCATGGATACGCGCCACCCGTTCCTGGGGAACGGCGAACATTCCGAAGGGATACGTCTGACGGAGATCTTCCTTGGTGGTGTAAGGGAATTTGGCGAGGTCGGAGAGTCCGCGCAGGTCGGTGGGGTGGACGCCGGCGTCATCGAACTTCTGACGGTACAGATCCACATTCTCGTACGCGTACTTGACCGTCCACTGCAGCCGCTCAAGCTGGAGCTCCTCGATACGGGCCCGGTCGTAACTCTCCTCGGGATCCCAGGTGGCTGCTTCCGCTGCGGTTGCCTTGATGGCCGTGGTGGTCATGCTTTCCTCGTTCCGGACGCGTCTTCCGACTGGGGCAGGTTCTGATTACGGCGGTTCGGGACCGTGCGGGAGCGACCACGGAACAGGGCGACGAGGCGCTCGCTGTCGGGGCCGCCGCCCTCATCGCTTGCCGTGATGGTGATGTCATAGATGCCGCTGCGCCCGGCGCCGGCACTTCTGTCCGCCACCGCCGTGAGGCGTTCACCGGGCATTGCCGAGGACAGGAAGTTGATGTCGACGCCGGAGGCAACAGTGATGGTGTCGGTCTCACCGACGGGATTGCAGGCAAGGGCGAAGGCGGTGTCGGCGAAGGCGAAGATCATTCCGCCGTGGGCAATGCCGAAGCCGTTGAGCATTTCCTCGCGCACGCGCATGGTTGTGGTGGCGTGCCCGTCGGCAAGGCGCAGTACCTCGATGCCGAGCCAGTGAGAGGCGTAGTCCTTCTCCAGCATGGGGTGAACAGGGCGGACGTCAGTGTCCTTCATGGAGGCCTCTCGAGATTTATTTACCGATCGTTCATTAGGTAATACCTCGAGGGCCTCCACTGTCAAGCAAATGAAGGCACTATGGCGTCATCCTGACCCCGGGATCTAGCCCGCGACGCCGGCCTGTGAAAGCACCCTCGTAGCGCCGAGTGCGTCAGCGACGAACGCGTAGTCCCAAGCGACGTCCTTCCACTGCTCATACCGCCCGCTCGCGCCGCCATGGCCGCCGTCCATCTCGGTCTTGAGGACAATGGGCTGGCTGCCGGTCGTGACCTCGCGCAGCCGTGCCACCCACTTGGCGGGCTCCACGTAGAGCACACGGGTGTCATTGAAGCTCGTCACAGCAGCGATTCGCGGGTATGCCGTCCCGCGGATGTTTTCGTACGGGGTGTATTCCTTCATGTACCGGTAGACGTTGGAGTCGGTGATGGGGTTGCCCCACTCCTCCCACTCCAGCGCCGAGAGCGGAAGGTCTGGATCCAGAATGGTTGTCAGGGCGTCGACGAACGGAACCTGCGCGACGATTGCGCAGTACTTCTCGGGTGCCAGGTTGGCCACCGCACCCATCAGGAGCCCACCGGCGGAACCGCCGATCGCCGCGATCCGGTTCGGGTCCACCCAGCCTGACTCGGCCAGATACGTGGTGGCGTCCACGAAATCTGTGAAGGTGTTCTTCTTTGCGAGCTTCTTTCCGCCCTCGTACCAGGTACGCCCCATCTCGCCGCCGCCACGGATGTGCGCGACGACGAAGATGATCCCCCGGTCGAGCACAGAGAGGCGCGAAATGGAGAACCCAGGATCCATGCTGATTTCATAGCTGCCGTAGGCATAGACGACGGCGGGGTTGGTGCCGTCCTGCTGAAGGTCACGACGGCGAAGCACCGACAGCGGGATCTGCGTTCCGTCCGCTGCCGTTGCCCACTGGCGCTCGGCGACGTACTCCTCCGACCGGTAGCCGCCGCGCACTTCCGTCTCCTTGCGCAGGGTCAGAACACCGCCGTCGAGCAGGTAGTCATACACACGCGGCGGCGTGAAGTAGGAGGCGTAGGAAAGCCGGATCATGGGAGATTCGAACTCGGCGCCGGCGAGGTTGCAGGTGTACAGCGATTCGTCGAAGGTGGGCTCTGTCAGCAACGGCTGGGCGGGTGTGCCGAGGCCTTCGCGCGGCAGGATCTGCACGCGCATGGTGGTGTCCTTCCGCACTGAAACCAGCACATGTGTGGCGGTGACGGTGGCGCCGTGAACGCGGACCGCGTCGTCATGCGCCACTACGGTCAGCCACTCCTGCTGCGCGAGCGGGCGCTCGAACTGCTCCGCGCGAACGAGGCTCACCATCGAATTTTTCGCGCCATGATCATGGGTCAGCAGGTAGTGGAGCCGGCCCTCGATGCGCAGGGGCTCAGGCTCGTAAAGAACGCGTTCAGAACGCGGGATCAGGGTGGTGAGGCCGGCTTCCTGGTTCTCGAGATCCAGCACGCGGTACTCGCTGTACTCCGAGCAGCCGATGCCGATGAGGAGCTGCGTGCGGTCGGCGGAAAGGTCGAAGCCGGTCCACATCGCGACGTCGTCCTCCTGGTACACCAGGACGTCCTGTTCGACGGCGGTGCCAAGCCGGTGGGATCTCACCTGATAGGGGCGCCAGCTGTCATCGACGACGGTGTAAAACACCTGGGATCCGTCCGGTGAGAAAGCCACACCGTAGAAGACATTGGGAATCTCATCGGGCAGCAGCTCCCCGGTACGAAGGTCTTTCAGCCTGAGAGTGAAGCGCTCATCCCCGGCGTTGTCCACGCTGAAGGCCAGCAGGTTTCCGTCCTCGCTCACGGAGAGTCCGCCGAGCGAAAAGAAGGGCTTGCCCTCCGCTTCGGCGTTGCCGTCGAGCAGCACCTGCTCGCCCTCGACGGGCCGTCCCGGCACGACCTCGGGCGGTGTCCAGTCCCTGGCGATATCGCCGGTGTCCGTCGCGCGTACCCGGCAGTGGATGCTGTACTGCTTTCCCTCTTCGGTGCGGGAGTAGTACCACCAGTCCTTCTTGCGGGCGGGGACGGAGAGGTCCGTTTCCTGGGTGCGGTTCTTGATCTCGTTGAAGATGTCCTGCCGCAAGCCTTCCTGCCCGGCGGTCACGGCCTCGGTGTAGGCGTTCTCGGCCTTGAGGTGCTCAACGACCTCCGGGGAGTCCTTGGCGCGCAACCATTCGTAAGGGTCGATTACGGTGTCGCCGTGGTGGGTGCGTTCGGTGGGAACCTTCTTGGCAACGGGAGGGGTGAAAGTCATGGCACTATCCTGCCAGAGGGACAGGCGCGTCAGCTGGTTGAAGTTCAGGGCGGGGGATTACGCTGACAGGGCGGCGCTCAAAGGGAGCTGAGCCGAAAACTACGGCGACGGCGGCGCGGCAGGGGAGCCGATATGGCAATGACTTCGCAGGCAGGACCCGCGACCACCAGTGACGTTCCAGAGTCGCTGGTCGTCTATGCTGCTGCGCACTGGCTCGCCCCGCGCGTGCTGGCGTGGGACCTTCCGGATGCTCCGACGGGGTCCTCGTACCGCCTCTACCACTCGCCCGACGGCGGCCTGGAGATGGTGGACGGAGCGGTCACGGGCGGTGACTACTTTGACCTGAAACGCAGCGCCGACGCCCTGGACCCGGAGCTGGCGGCTGCGTCCCCGCACCTGAGATCCTTCGAGACGTTGACCCTCCCGAAAAAGGCGGCACGGCGGGCGAAGCCCCTGTTGAAGGGCGAGCTGCTCGCCGTTCAGATCGGTGCCGACGGATCGGTGCTGCAGGCGACAGGAGTGCAGGTCCCCCGCGTCCTCGATTCTCTGTACCGGAGTGCCCGCAAGCGCGCGCTCGGTCTCAGCTGGAAAGGACGGCGTCCCCGCTTCGCCCTGTGGGCCCCGACTGCCCGCCAGGTGCACATCCACGTGTACCGGGAGGGATCCGGCGGGGAGCCTGTGGCTACCGTCCCCCTGAATGAAGAGAACGACGGCGTCTGGTCCCTTAACGGCAAGAAGGGCTGGAAAGACGCCTACTTCCTCTACGAGGTTCAGGTCTACGTACCTGAAACCGGAAAAGTGGAGAACAACCTCGTCACCGATCCCTACAGTGTGGGCCTGTCCACCAACTCCGAACGAAGCCTGATCGTCAATCTGGACGACCCGGAGCTGGCACCCACTGGCTGGGATTCCCTGGCGAAGCCCGCCCTAACCCGGCCAGTAGACCTGTCCATCTACGAACTGCACGTGCGAGACTTCTCGATCAGCGACATCACGGTTCCCGTGGAACGGCGCGGCACCTATGCGGCCTTCGCCGAAAGTGGCAGCGACGGGATGAAGCGCCTGGCGGAACTCGCGGACGCCGGCCTCAACGCCGTCCATCTCCTGCCCCTGAACGACATCGCAACCATAGAGGAGCGCCGGGACGCACAGGCACAGCCGCAGTGCGATCTTGCGGGCTTCGCTCCCGACAGCGAGGAGCAGCAGGCCTGTATCTCCGCCGTCGCAGGCAGGGACGGATTCAACTGGGGTTATGACCCGCTGCACTACACCGTGCCGGAAGGCTCCTACTCCACCAACCCCGAAGACGCCACCCGTATCCGCGAGTTCCGCGACATGGTGGCGGTCCTGAACAGCACAGGGCTCCGTGTAATCCAGGACGTGGTCTACAACCACACCGCCGGCGCCGGCCAGCAATCGAGCAACAACCTCGACCGCATCGTCCCGGGTTACTTCCACCGGCTGAACCCGGCCAGTGGAGCCGTCGAGACGTCGACCTGCTGCCCCAACACCGCCACTGAGAATGCCATGATGGGCAAGCTCATGGTGGATTCCGTGGTGACCCTCGCGCGCACCTACAAGTTGGACGGATTCCGCTTTGACCTGATGGGCCACCACAGCAAGCAGAACATGCTGGACGTGCGTGCCGCCCTCGACGAACTGACCCTCAAACGGGACGGCGTCGACGGCAAGGGCATCTATGTTTACGGCGAAGGCTGGAACTTCGGTGAGGTGGTAGACAACGCCCGGTTCGAGCAGGCAACCCAGGCGAACATGGCAGGCACGGGCATCGGAACCTTCAACGACCGGCTTCGCGACGCAGTGCGCGGAGGAGGACCCTTCGACCAGGACCCGCGCGTGCAGGGCTTCGGTTCCGGGCTCTGGACCCATCCCAACGGTGCGGGGGTCAGCGGCACACCTGAGGAAGAGCGCGCCCGTCTGCTGCTGAACCAGGACCAGATCAAGGTAGGGCTCACCGGAAACCTGCGGGACTACACCTTTACAGACCGAACCGGGGCCCGGGTGGCGGGCGGGGACGTTCACTCGAACGGCAGCCCGGCCGGTTATACGGCCGATCCGCAGGAGGCCATCACCTACGTCGAGGCCCACGACAACGAAACCCTGTTCGACAGTCTCGCTTTCAAGCTGTCCCCGGGAACTTCGATGGCCGAGCGGATCCGCTTCCAGACCCTCTCGCTCAGCATCACGGCCTTCGGGCAGGGTGTGTCCTTCTGGCACGCCGGGGGAGAGGCGCTGCGCAGCAAGTCGCTGGATCGCAACAGCTACGACTCGGGTGACTGGTTCAATCTTCTGGACCACACCGGTACGGAGAACGGCTTCGGCCGTGGATTGCCGCCACGCCAGGACAACGCCGACAAGTACGCGTTCATGCGGCCCCTGCTGGCGGACCCTGCACTCAAGCCGGGTCCGGCGGACATCGGCGCTGCGCGCGATCAGGCGCTGTCCCTGCTCCAGATCCGCAAGAGCACGCCGCTGTTCCATCTGGGCACGGCTGAACTTGTGCAGCAGAAGGTGTCGTTCCCAACCGGCGGGCCGGACCAGACCCCGGGCGTGATCGTCATGCACATTGACGACACCGCCGGACCGGATATGGATGGGGAGCGGACCGGCGTCGTCGTTGTTTTCAATGCGTCAGCCACCGCCACCACGCAAACGGTCCCGGCAGCTGTCGGGCAGTCCTTCGGACTGCACCCGGTGCAGCTGGACGGCTCGGATGAGATTGTGAAGGATGCAACGTTCGACTCATCGACGGGCAGCTTCACCGTCCCGCCGCTCACGGTTGCGGTATTCGAAGCGAAGTAGTAGCTAACCCAAAAGGTCGGAACAGTACACACTGTTCCGACCTTTTGCGTGTCCACGGAGACCCGTGGTGTTGACTCTGAACTCACCGCGCCGATATCCTGAACGAACGGTCGGTAATTATTTCGGGTCGGCGAATCTGCCGGCCTCGCACAGTGAGGTGACCATCATGACAACCGCGACTGACGCTCCGCAGGAGAAAACAGCGGAGCAGGAACAGTTCGACCGGCTGATCGCCGAGGACTCGCGCATCGAGCCCCGTGACTGGATGCCCGAGGCTTACCGCAAGACCCTTACCCGCCAGATCTCGCAGCACGCGCATTCGGAGATCATCGGCATGCAGCCGGAGGCCAACTGGATCACCCGTGCACCAAGCCTGAAGCGCAAGGCCATCCTCATGGCGAAGGTCCAGGACGAAGCCGGGCACGGGCTGTACCTGTACTCGGCTGCGGAGACCCTCGGCACCACACGCGATTCGATGATGGCAGACCTCATCGCCGGTAAAGCGCGCTACTCGAGCATCTTCAACTATCCGGCACGCACCTGGGCTGACATGGGTGCCATCGGGTGGCTGGTCGACGGCGCCGCAATCGCCAACCAGGTCCCGCTGTGCCGTGCGTCCTACGGGCCGTACGGACGCGCCATGGTGCGGATCTGCAAGGAAGAGTCCTTCCACCAGCGCCAGGGATTCGAGATCCTCCTGGAACTCGCGAATGGAACGCCGGCCCAGAAGCAGATGGCACAGGACGCCGTGAACCGCTGGTACGCGCCGAGCCTCATGATGTTCGGCCCTCCTGATGAGGATTCGCCGAACTCCAAGCAGTCCATGGCCTGGAACATCAAGCGGTTCTCCAACGACGAGCTCCGTTCGCGTTTTGTCGGCATGATCGTCGAGCAGGTCAGGACCCTCGGGCTCACCCTGCCGGATGACCAGAT
Organism: Arthrobacter sp. M71 S08; assembly: GCF_059089725.1. Taxonomy (NCBI): domain Bacteria; kingdom Bacillati; phylum Actinomycetota; class Actinomycetes; order Micrococcales; family Micrococcaceae; genus Arthrobacter; species Arthrobacter sp. M71 S08. The sequence continues at coordinate 315,336 of NZ_JBNHEY010000002.1, forward strand.
CCGCTACAACGAGGAAACCCGCACCTGGGAGCACGGTCCACTGGACTGGCACGAGTTCAAGGAAGTTCTTGCCGGTCGCGGACCATGTAACGCCCAACGCATGGAACGTCGTCGGGAAGCTCACGACGGCGGTGCCTGGGTCCGCGAGGCCGCCGCAGCCTACGCCGCGAAGCAGGCCGCCAAGCGCAACGAAGTGAAAGAGGCGGCGTAAATGGTCAGCGGATCACAAACGGGCGACGACGGCGCCAAGGCTCCCAGCGCTGAGCAGCCGGATCACCCGACGGCCGAACCATGGCCGCTGTGGGAAGTGTTCGTTCGGTCCTCGCGGGGTCTCAGTCACGTACACGCCGGATCGCTGCACGCGCCGGACGCCGAGATGGCCGTGCGTAACGCCCGCGATCTTTATACCCGCCGCAATGAGGGCGTGAGCCTCTGGGTGGTGCCGGCGTCGGCCATTGTTTCCAGCGACCCGGATGCGAAGGGCCAATTCTTCGAGTCTCCGCAGGGCAAGGACTACCGCCACGCCACCTACTACACCAAGAGCGAGGGAGTGAAGCACCTGTGAGCGAGTCAAATGCGAGCGCCACCCGCATCACTCCGGGTAATGCCCTCCGACCGGAGGATATTGCAGCCTCCAGCGTCCGGCCCAGCGAGGCTGTGGCGGAGTACGCGATCCGTCTCGGCGATGACGCTCTCATTCTCGCCCAGCGACTGGGCTGGTGGATCTCGCGTGCCCCGGAGCTTGAAGAAGATGTGGCGCTGGGCAATATCGCACTGGACCAGATCGGACATGCGCGTTCTTTCCTCGCCTACGCCGGGCATGCATGGGACAAGACCGAGGATGACCTCGCGTACTTTCGCGGGGAAGATGAGTTCCGCTCGGCTCATTTGGTGGAGCAGCCCAACGGAGACTTCGCCCGGACAATCGCGCGTCAGCTGGTGATTTCGCAGTACCAGTTCGAGCTGTACTCCCGGCTGGTGGATTCAGCTGACGCCACCCTTTCGGCCATTGCCGCCAAAGCGGTGAAGGAAGTGGATTACCACCGCGACCATGCCCGCCAGTGGGTGCTCCGCCTCGCGCTGGGAACCGACGAATCCCGCCGCCGCATGATCGAAGGGCTCATCCTCACCTGGCCGTACGTCGGGGAACTGTTCGCGGATGACGGCCTCGTGAAGGGGCTCGACGGCGTCGCGGTTCGCCCCTCCGACCTCCGTGCCGCTTTCGACACGGAAATCGAATCCCTCTTCACCGAAGCAGAGCTTGAAGTCCCGGACGTTCCCGCCGCGACAGGCGGCGGACGGCACGGCCGCCACAGCGAGTACCTGGGCTACATCCTGGCCGAGATGCAGGTCCTCGCCCGCGAACATCCGGGAGCGACATGGTGACCACACTGCATCCGTCCAGAAGCGCCCTTGAGGCTACTGTCTGGGGGATCGCCGCAACCGTCGCGGATCCCGAGATTCCCGTGCTCACCATCGAAGACCTTGGTGTCCTCCGAGCGGTGACAATAGCCGACGACGGCGCCATCACTGTCACCATCACCCCCACCTACTCGGGGTGCCCGGCCATGGATGCGATCCGTGACGACATCATCACCGCTCTTGACGCGCAGGGCTTCACCAACGTGCGCGTGAACCTGGTGCTCTCGCCGGCCTGGACAACCGACTGGATGAGTGCGACGGGCAAGGCGAAGCTCGAGGACTACGGTATTGCCCCGCCCACCGGCAAAGCTACCGCCGGAAAAGTGAGCGTTGGCCTGAGCGTCAAATGCCCGCAGTGCTCCTCCCTGAATACCCGCGAGCTCACCCGTTTCGGTTCCACGTCCTGCAAGGCGCTTTACGTCTGCCAGGACTGCCGGGAGCCCTTCGACTACTTCAAGGTCCACTAATGGCAGTAAAGCTGGCACCGTCCACCCAACGGCGAACCGCCTTCCACGAACTGACGGTCGCAGAGGTGCGGCGCCTCACCGAAGACGCCATCGAGGTGACCTTCGCGGTTCCGGAGGAGTTGGCCGGCCGCTTCGATTACGTGCCCGGGCAGTATGTCGCGCTGAGAACGACGATGGATATCGACGGTGAGCAGAAGGAGGTGCGTCGCAGCTACTCCATCTGTGCAGAACCTAAACCCGGTGAAATCCGCGTCGCCATCAAGAAGGACCTCGGCGGTACCTTTTCGACCTGGGCGAATGAGTTCCTCAAGGCGGGGGACAAGCTCGACGTGATGAGCCCGATGGGTCAGTTCATCTCGAAGCATCCCATGACGGGCCTCAACGACCCCGAGAGCATAGACACTACGACCGAGCATTCGTTTGTCGCAGTGGCGGCCGGCTCGGGCATCACGCCCGTGATCGCCATTGCGCGCTCGGTGCTCGCCGCCGACCCGGCGGTGCGCTTCGATCTCATCTACGCCAACAGGGCCTCAATGGATGTCATGTTCCTGGAGGAGCTTGCTGACCTGAAGGACCGGTATCCCGCCCGGTTCGCGCTGCACCACGTGCTCTCTCGCGAACAGCGCATTTCGCCGCTTTTGAGCGGACGCATCGATGCCGAGAAGCTGCAGACCATCCTGACCAGGGTGATCCGCACTGAAGAGGTGGACGAATGGTTCCTCTGCGGGCCCTTCGAACTCGTTCAGCTGTGCCGGGACACCCTTGCCGAACGTGGAGTTGCGCCAGAGAAGGTGCGGTTCGAACTGTTCACCACGGGTGAGCCGACGAAGCCCGAAGGTCAGATCGGCCGACCCGTGAAGGACGACGGCAGCGAGGACAGTTACTCCATCAACTTCAACCTCGACGGCCTCCAGGGCACGGTGTCCAGCCCGACGCACGCGCGCGAGTCCATCCTCAACGCGGCGCTGCGCGTCCGGCCGGACGTGCCCTTCGCATGTGCCGGCGGCGTGTGCGGTACCTGCCGGGCCAAAGTGGTCAGCGGAACCGTGGACATGGAAGAGAACTACGCCCTGGAGCCGGATGAACTGGCAAACGGCTATGTGCTGACCTGTCAGTCGCGGCCTACGAGCCCCGAAGTCACCGTCGACTACGACGCCTGACCCCTACAGAACAGGAGCGGTCGCTTGATTGATCTGACCATCGACGGCAACGTCGCCGAGATTGTCCTCAACGCGCCGGAGAAGCTCAATTCCCTCAACGAGGCGGCGCTCGCCGAACTCTCTGACGCGTACGACGACGCTGCCTCCGCTGCAGCGGAGGGCCGAGTACGTGCCCTGCTGCTGCGTGGAGAGGGCCGGGCGTTCTGCGCCGGACGGGACATTGCCGGCGTCGAGCCGGAAACTGACGACGCCGTCGCCTACCTGGACGGTCTGGTCGCGCCGCTGCTGAAGAAGATGTCGGCCTTTCCTGCGCCCACTTTCGCGGCCGCACAGGGTGCCTGTCTCGGGGTGGGTCTTGGTCTCCTCATCGCGACGGACGTTGTCTACGTCGCCGACTCTGCCAAAATCGGTTCTCCATTCGCGAAGCTCGGCGCAACACTGGATTCCGGCGGGCACTGGCTCTTCACCGAGCGATTGGGCGCGCACCGCACGCTCGACCTCATTTACACCGCCGACCTGATGAGTGGCGCCGAAGCTGTAGCAGGTGGGCTCTTCAGCAGGGTCTTCCCGGCCGGTGAACTACTGCCGTCCACACGGTCTGCCGTCGAGCATGTCGCAGAAGGCGCCACAGGAGCCTTCCTGGCGTCGAAAAACCTCGTGGCGTCGATTCGCGACCGGAGGCTTGGCCTGTGGGAATCATTGACTGACGAAAACGCCGCCCAGGGCGAGCTGTGCAGGAGCACCGATTACGCCGAGGGATTCCGGGCTTTCCAGGAGAAACGCCCCCCGATTTTCACGGGCTGATGCAAGGGCGCCGTGTTTGATACACCGAAGCAACCACTTACGCAACGGTTTGAACTCAATACGGCGTAATCTGCGCAGAACTGGCCAAATTTGTCATTTCGTGGCATTTACTAGGACTTGTGGCCGGGGAGTCTGTCGGGGGGCCTCATGGGGGACGGTGACATTCAGAACGGGATGTCACCTCCAGTACGGCGGACACCCCGGCCACGCCTCTTCTTCAGCCCCAATGACGTCCGGAAACCGGGCCTGTCTTGATGCCCGGGACCTCTCGATGACCATTCCCGCTGTTCCCAGAGCCAGCTTTCCCTAACGCCTGTGAGATCTTCGCGTATATCTTTAACTTGCGATCTGATATATGAGTCCTATACTAGATTGAATCCGCCCGGAGGATTGATCGCTAACTCGATGAGGAGTGGAACAGCATGCAGCAACTGGCGCACCGGCTCGAACGCCTGGGCACCGAAACCGCCTTCAGCGTCGCCCAAGCCGCGGCCGCCTGGAAGGCAAAGGGGAACCTTGTGTACCCCTTCCATCTCGGCGACATCAACATCCCGACGGCCCCGCATATCGTCGAGGCGATGAACCGGGCAATCGCCGACGGCTATACGGGATATTGCCCGGGCCCCGGCATCCCACAGTTGCGCGAGGCCCTCGCCGACGATATTGGGTCCCGCCGAGGTATCGAGTTCTCGCCCGAGAACGTCGTCGTGATGACGGGCGGCAAGCCCGTGATCACGAAATTCCTGCAGGCGGTCATGAACCCCGGCCAGGAAGTGCTCTACCCCAACCCAGGCTTCCCGATCTACGAATCGCAGATCGAGTACCTCGGTGGCACGGCCGTGCCTTACCGCTACCTGCCCACGAGCCAGGGCTTCGCGATCGATCTCGACCAGGTGCGCGCATCGATTACGCCGAATACTGTCGCAATCATCTACAACGACCTGCAGAACCCCATCTCTGCCGAGTCGACGTCGGCCGAGCGGGAAGCTATTGCACAGCTCGCGCAGGAGCACGACCTCTGGGTGCTCTCCGATGAGGCGTACTTCGAGACGCGCTACGAGGGTGTCTCGAGTTCCATCGCCTCGCTTCCCGGCATGGCGGAGCGCACCGTGATCCTCTACACGTTCAGCAAGAAGTTCGCCATGACCGGATCCCGTCTGGGCTGCGCCGTAGCGCCGGTCGAGATCGCCAAAATTCTCAGCACGCTCAACACCAACGATGAGTCGTGTACAACTCACTACGTGCAATGGGCCGGCATCGAAGCGCTCCGTGGCACCCAGGAACCCGTACAGCAGATGCTCGACATCCTGCGCGAGCGCCGGGATGCCGCGTGTGAACTCGTGAACGACATCTCCGGTATGCAGGTCGCCGTTCCGAAGTCGACGTTCTACCTTTTCCCCGACGTCACCGACGTCATGCAGCGTATGGGTTACACGGCAGTCGGTGATTTCGCCTCCGCAGCCCTGTACGAGACTGGCGTCTCCTTCTGCACACGAGAGCACTTCGGGCGCCGTCAGCCCGGCGAAGAGCGGCAGTACATCCGGCTCGCCTACTCGGGCATTGACGTCGCCAATATCCGCGACGGCCTCGGACGCCTGCGCAAGTGGATCGAGACGGCATGAGCCGGGTCGTCGTCACGGGACGTATACCCGAAGCCGCCATCGAAAAGCTTCGCGCCGAGCATGATGTCGACGCCTGGCAGGGTCAGGAGTCGATTGGCCGCGAGGAGCTCCTGCGCCGGGTAGCCGGCGCCGACGCTGTCGTGAGCCTGCTCACCGAACGCATCGACGCCGAGCTGCTCGACGCCGCCGGTCCGCAGCTCAAAGTGGTCGCGAACGTCGCCGTCGGCTATGACAATATCGACGTGCCTGCCTGCACCGAACGGGGCATCGTCGCCACCAACACCCCGGGCGTGCTCACGGACGCTACAGCCGACATCGCCTTCGGCCTGATCCTCATGGCGACCCGCCGTCTCGGCGAGGGGGAACGGCTTATCCGCTCCGGCCAGGCCTGGAAGTGGGGCATGTTCTTCCTGCTCGGCAGCAGCCTGCAAGGCAAGACCCTCGGCGTCGTCGGCATGGGCGGCATCGGCCAGGCGACCGCGCGCCGGGCCAGGGCCTTCGGCATGGAGATCGTCTACCAGTCGCGCAGTGAGATCGATCCCGAGATCGCCGCCGAGCTGGGTGCCCGACGGGTCGATCTCGACGAGCTGCTGAACGTCTCCGATGTTGTTTCGCTGCATTGCCCCTACGGGCCTGCCACGCATCATCTGATCGGCGCCGAACAACTGACGGCGATGAAGAGCTCGGCATACCTCGTCAACACTGCGCGAGGCCCAATCGTCGACGAAGCGGCGCTCGCGTCCGCTCTTCGCGAGAGACAAATCGCGGGCGCGGGGCTCGACGTTTTTGAGAACGAACCCAGCGTGCACCCCGAATTGTTCGAGCTCGAGAACGTGGTGCTTGTGCCGCACCTCGGCTCAGCCACGGTGGAGACGCGCACAGCGATGGCAATGCTTGCCGCCGACAATGCCCTCGCCGTGCTCAGCGGCGAGGGACCGCCTGCACCCATCAATTAGCAGATAACGAGTACGAGCCCCGTCCGGGAGGACGGGGCTCGTACTCGTTCATGCACTGCTCATGGTCTGCCGACACACCTAGCGCGTATCCATGTCCTCGAACACGAGGAAAGTCTGTGTATCCAGCACACCCGGCATGGACTGCAGCTGATCGAAAATGACGCGTCGAAGATCCACGTTGTCTTCAGCGCGTACCAGCAGGATGACATCGAAATCCCCGCCAACCAGTGCAATGTGGTGGATCTCGGGGATGGCCCGCAACTGCTCCCGCAGCTCCCGCCAGGAGTGCTGCTGGACCTTGAGGGTTACATACGCCGACGACCTGAGACCTGCCTTGATCGGATCGATCAGCGCCGTGAACTTGGTCAGCACCCCGGTCTCAGTCAGCCGGGAGATGCGCGAGTAGGCGTGGGCCCTCGAGATATGGACGTTCTCGGCAACGGCAGTTACCGAGAGCCGGCCGTCACGGGTGAGTTCGGCGAGGATCTTCCGATCGACCTCGTCGAGGGACTGCTCGGCCATCTGTCTACACCCTTGTTTGTTATCCATCTCACAATGCCAATATGTCCGCGAGAAGTCGCGTTACGAAACCATTCTTCCACGATATTGGGTTCTTGTGGATACGAAACCGGTCCTAAAAGCATAATTGAGGAACAGATATAGTTCTCGACCAGTCGTCGGGGACGCCAGGCAGAGAAGCCGTCCTCACGTCGTGACGGCTGAGGAGGCAGCATGACCATTTCGACCGGCAGCTCCGCCAACCAGTACGGCGAATCCATGAAGCGCTCGGGGCACCGCACCAGCGACATGGGTCCCACGGCGGAGGAATATATGCTTCCGTCCCCCGAACCGGTCCAACTCGTAGATCCCCGGGGCGAGCACGTCCACAATGACCGCTACCCCCTACCCGACGGCGGAGCGCTCCTCGCTGCCTATGAGAAGCTCGTGGTCGGCCGCCGCATCAACGACCAGGCCAATGCACTGGTCCGGCAGGGCCGGATGGCTGTCTACCCCTCATCGCACGGACAGGAGGCATGCCAGGTGGCTGCCGCCGTCGTGCTTGAGAAGGAGGACTGGCTCTTCCCGACCTACCGGGACACGGTTGCGGTGGTCACCCGCGGCGTGGATCCCCTCGAAGTGCTGACACTGCTGAGGGGCGACTGGCATGCGGGCTATGACCCGTACAAGCACAAGACCGCGACGCAGACCACACCGCTTGCCACCCAGCTGCTGCACGCCGTCGGCGTGGCACACGCAGCCAAGCTCCGCGGCGAGAACACGGTGGTGCTCGCCCTGTGCGGTGACGGTGCCACCAGCGAGGGGGACTTCCACGAGGCCCTGAACTTCGCTGCCGTATTCCACGTTCCGGTGGTCTTCCTCGTGCAGAACAACGAGTACGCCATCTCGGTGCCGCTGAAGCACCAGACCGTGGCCCCGTCGCTTGCCCACAAGGCGATCGGCTACGGCATGCCCGGTGAACGCGTGGACGGCAATGACCTCGCAGCCATGCTGTCCGTGCTCGGCAAGGCTGTGGACCGTGCGCGCGACGGCGGAGGCCCCGCTCTTGTTGAGGCGCACACCTACCGGATGCAGGCCCATACCAACGCGGACGATCCATCGAGGTACCGCTCGCAGTCCGACGTCGACCGATGGGTGCCGAGGGACCCGATCACCCGGATGCATACGTACCTCGGCAACCTCAACCTGCTCACATCGGATGGCGAGCAGCGCATCGCCGAGGCCGCCGAGCACACAGCAACGATCCTCCGTGACGGCCTCAACTCGGATCCGGAGATCAACCCCGCCGATCTGTTCGAGTACGTCTACACCGAGAAGACGAGCCAGTTGCGTGAACAGGCGGCGCTCCTGGCCGACGAGCTTTCAAGGGAAGGGGCGTAGCAATGACCGAGACCGCAGTCCGGCCCGGGCCGGCTGAGAAGTCCGCCGGCACCACCCAGGCGGGGCCTCAGCCGCTCACCTTTGCCAAGGCCCTGAACACGGCGTTGGCCGACGCCATGGAAGCCGATTCCTCTGTCGTGATGTTCGGCGAGGACGTGGGCCCGCTCGGCGGCGTCTTCCGGATCACCGACGGGCTGACTGCCCGCTTCGGGGAGGAACGATGCTTCGATACGCCGCTCGCGGAGTCGGGAATCATGGGCATGGCGGTGGGCATGGCAATGAACGGCATGCGTCCCGTCGTCGAAATGCAGTTTGATGCCTTCGCCTACCCTGCCTTCGAGCAGGTGGTGAGCCATGTGGCGAAGATTCCCAACAGGACCAAGGGCAAGGTGAAACTGCCGCTGGTCATACGCATCCCGTACGCCGGCGGCATTGGGGGAGTGGAGCACCACTGCGACTCCTCGGAGTCCTACTACGCACACACACCTGGCCTCACTGTGCTTGCGCCCGCCACGGTACGCGACGCCTACCTGATGCTGCGTGAAGCCATTCGTTTTCCGGATCCGGTCGTCTTCCTTGAGCCGAAGAAGCTCTACTGGTCCAAGGAGACCCTCGACCTGGATGAGCTGCGCAAAGAAGCCGACGACGCCGCAACCAACGGCGTGACCGTAGGCCGCGCCGTCGTCGCCCGTTCAGGAACCGACGCCACCCTCATTGCCTACGGCCCCTCCGTACCGACCGCGCTCGCCGCAGCGGAAGCGGCTGCCGCCGAGGGACGCAGCCTGGAAGTGATCGACGTGCGCTCCATCGTGCCGTTCGACGACGAGACCGTTACCGCCAGCGTCCGGAAGACAGGCCGGGCCGTCGTTATTGCCGAAGCGCCGGGGTTCGCATCGGTGGCATCGGAGATCGTTGCCCGTGTCCAGGAGCGCTGCTTCCATTCGCTCGCCGCCCCGGTGCGGCGCGTAACCGGGTTCGATATCCCGTACCCAGCACCGAAACTGGAGCACTACTTCCTGCCCAGCGTTGACCGAATCCTCGACACCGTGGATGAATTGCAGTGGGAGGACGCATGAGCGCGGAAACCATCTCACCATCCGTCAAGGTGTTCCTGCTCCCGGACCTCGGCGAGGGACTGACCGAGGCCGAACTGGTGAACTGGCTCGTGGCCGAGGGCGACACCGTAACCGTCGACCAGCCGGTTGCCGAGGTTGAGACGGCGAAATCAATGGTGGAGGTTCCCTCTCCCTTCGCCGGCGTCGTGACCCAACTGCACGGCGAGGCGGGAAGCACCATCAACGTCGGTGCCCCACTGATTTCCGTGCGGCCCGCCGGTGCTGCAGCGGAACCATCCTCACCGGAGTCGGCGCCCAATCCTGAGGCCGAGGCCTACCGCGAAGAAGAACGCGCCGGCGTCAGCGTACCCACGGACGCGGAGGTCGCTGCTGCGCCCGCTGTGGACGAGGAGACGGCAGATAACGCCGGGGAGTCAGATGGAGGATCAGGCAACGTCCTGATCGGCTACGGGACCCCCGGGACAGGAATGGGAGGCCGGACCCGGCGCCGCAGGAGCGGGACCGCTCTGACTGCCGTGCCGGAAGTACCGGAGCCTAACGCCGCCTTGCGGGCGGTGCTGTGTATCTCACCGCTGGTGCGCAAACTGGCGCGGGACGCGGGACTGGACCTTCGGTCGATCGAGGGCAGCGGAGCCGACGGCATGATCCTGCGCCGCGACGTCGAGCGCGCCCTTGAGGATGCGGCCGGCACACCGACATCGCAGCGCGAACAGGCCACTCCGGAGGTGGAAGACCAGGATCGCCGGACCGGTCTGCGCGTCACCGGCCGGGTCCCCGTTCGTGGAGTACGAAAGGCCGTGGCCGAGGCCATGACCCGCAGCCGCCGCGAGATCCCCGAGGCAACCGTGTGGGTGGATGTCGACGCAACCGCCCTGGTGGAGCTGCGCGCCGACCTGAAGCGCCGCCAGCCGGACGCCACGCCCGGACTGCTGGCCTTCGTTGCGCGGTTTGCGCTGGCCGGCCTGACCCGGTACCCGGAACTGAACACGCGCATCGTCGACCGTGCTGACGGGAGCCAGGTTATCCTCAAGTTCGACGGAGTCAACCTCGGCATTGCTGCCCAGACGGACCGGGGACTTCTGGTCCCCGCCGTTCAGCGGGCCGACAGGATGAGCGCCCGGAAACTGGACGCTGAGATCCGGCGGCTGGCCGCCGTCGCACGCGAGGGCAAGGCCACCCCGGCGGAGCTCACATCCGGCACGTTCACGCTGAACAACTACGGCGTGTTCGGGGTGGACGGCAGCGCCGCGATCATCAACCACCCGGAAGCTGCGATCCTCGGTTTGGGTCGGATCATCGACCGACCGTGGGTTGTGGACGGTGAGCTGGCTGTGCGGAAGGTGACCGAGCTGACGCTGACCTTCGACCACCGCGTCTGCGACGGCGGCGTGGCCGGAGGATTCCTGCGCTACGTTGCCGATGCAATCGAGAACCCGGGTGGAGTCCTCGCCGACCTCTAGCGCCTCCCTGACCCGGGGGGCCGATAGCGCCTACCGGCCCCCCGGGGCTCGCTGCGCTCGCGCCGGGTCCCTGCCGATAGCGCCTACCGGCCCCCCGGGGCTCGCTGCGCTCGCGCCGGGTCCCTGCCGATAGGCTTAGGATCAGCCGCCAGCAGAGAGGAACTTATGTCCGAGCAGCAAATCGAACAGTCCCATCCCTGGAAGCAGTTGGGGGAGGAGGTATGGATGCTCCGGACCGATCCGCTGGGCCTGAACACAGGACTGGTGGTTGGAACGGAACGGGCGCTCGTCGTTGACACCGGAGCCGGACCGGAGCAGGCTGCGCGGATCATGGACGCTGTTCGCCAGCTCACCGACCTGCCGCTCGTTGTTGTGAACACGCACTCCCACTACGACCATGTTTTCGGGAACGCATATTTTGCTGCGCACGGCGTGGAGGATTTCTGGGCAACCGACCGGTGCGCCGCCGTCGTCAGCGAAAGCGCCGAGGAACAGCGGGCCGAAGTTGCCCAGATCGAGCCGGCGATGGCTGCCAACGAGGGCGAGCACACCGCTATCCATCCCGCCAACAGGCATGTTTCCGGGTCGCCGGTCGACCTGGACCTGGGAGGCATCTCGGTCACGCTGTTTCACCTCGGGTTCGGCCACACCGACAACGACCTCCTGGTTGCAGCCGGGAACGTCCTCTTCACCGGCGACCTGGTGGAGGAAGGCGCAGACCCGGGGTTCGAGGACTCATATCCGGCGGAGTGGCTCCGGACGCTGGGCAAGATGGCAGCGCTCGAAGACCTGTACGACATTTTCGTGCCCGGTCATGGTGCGCCGGTCGACGTCGAGTTTGTGCTCACTCAACTGAACAAGATGCGCAGCGCGGTCCGGGTCACGAAGATCGCCATGGACGAGGCCTCAACGGATATGACCAAGGCCATCCCCATCCTGCCGTATGGCCCCGAACAGTCCCGGGCGCTACTGACCCGCCTTCGCACCCTCGCCCACTGGAAGTGGCTGGAGCGCCAGAGCAACAGGGGCTGACGGCGGCGGGATGAGCGGCTTCAGCCTGGCGTCGATCTGCTCCAGCAGGGCTGCGGCTGTCTCCGCTTCAGTTCCGTTTGCGTCCACCAGCGTGTACTCGCCGAATCCAGGGAGCCTCCGGTAGGAGGCGTCCAGCGCCCTGAGGAACTCGCGGGTTTCCATGTCCGTGTTCCGGGAAGCGATGCGCTGCTGCGCCGTGTCCGGTTCCACGCGGAGGTAGACCACCAGATCAGGTTGCGGCAGTACGCGCAGCAGCCACGGCAGCAGCACGCCTGCCGGCAGACCGCGCACCTGCCGCAGGGCCAGCTGGCACTGCAGGTGACGGTCGAAGAGAACAACCCCCCGCCGTCGTCGTGCCTGCAGGGTTGACCGCAGTACCGCGAGGACGCGGAACGATGTTTCGATCGTGTCCAGAAGACGCGCGCCCAGCAGCGCCTCAGCCGTAGGTGAATGCCTTGAGGTGAAGCGGTCGAGCGTTCGCCGGCCACCGGGATTGCGGAACAGCTCGGCCTCGATGCCCCGCGCATGCAGCTGACTGACCACTGCTCGCGCGGCCGTTGTTTTCCCCGCCCCGTCTATTCCGAGCAGCACCACACCGGGACCATGCGGATTCCTTGGAACACCGGTCATTTTCGCCTCTCGCGGGTGTACTCTTCGGAAACAATCATCGCGAGGGCGACTGGATGAAGACTGGTAATCGGCAGTGAAGGGGACCGCTATGGATATCAGACGCAGCGCGCTTGGCCTGAGTCTTGCACTTGTGCTTGTTGGAGTCGCGGGATGCGGGGCAGGCGATCAACCGGCCAGCGAAGCTCCGCCGGCTGAAACCACCAGCGCAGCAGAAGCCACACCGGATGAGACGGCGGCAGGTGAGGAACCCACTGAAGAGGCACCGGCCGAGGAAGTCGTCATCACCATCCGCAACTTCGAGTACGAAATGCCCGAAACAGTGCCCGCCGGTGCCGAGATCACCGTGGTCAACGAGGACACGGCCCCGCATACCGTGACCTCCACCGAGACCGAAGACTTCGACGCCGTCGCCCAGGGCGGGGAGACCGTCACCTTCACCGCGCCGTCAGAGGCCGGAGAGTATCCCTTCGTCTGTACGTACCACCCCAATATGACGGGAACGCTCGTGGTGAGCAGCGATGGCTAGTGCGGCGACGCACGGGCGGCGTGTCAGCCGCGGACGATCTGCTCCGCTGCTCATGGGTCTCCGCGTCCTCATCGCGCTGGGCCTGGCAATCGACGCGTACGTGCACTTCATCCTCGCGCCCAACTACCAGATGGCCTACCCGGACGGGATGGGCGGAGGAACTCTCTTCCGCATCCAGGCCGTGGCGGCCATCATCGCCGGGCTCTACGTACTGATCCGCGGAAGCCGCCTGTCCTACGCCATCGCGGCTCTTGTTGCGCTCTCGGCGTTTGCCGCCGTCGTACTGTCCGCCTACATCCAGCTGCCGCAGATAGGGCCCATACCAGCGATGTATGAGCCGGTCTGGTTCTTCGAAAAAACCCTGAGTGCAGTCGCCGAAGGAATTGCAGGAGTGCTCGCCGTCATCGGATTCTTCCTGGCGCCGCGGAAGGATGCCGCACTGCGCTAGCGTTGAACGGTGCGCCAGGAACCGTTCAACCTTCGAAAAATAGCCGTTGGCGCCTACGGTCCCTCACTCCTGTACGGTGCCGCAACCGGGTCGATCATGCCGGTCATCGTGCTCTCGGCCACGGAGTTGGGCGCCGACGTCGCGACGGCGGCACTGGTCCTCACGCTCACCGGCATCGGATCGCTGGTCACCAACGTTCCGGCCACCCTGATCACCTCCCGTTTCGGTGAGCGCTGGTCGCTCGTGGCGGCGTCGCTCTGGTGCTCTGCCGCAATGATCCTTGCGCTCGTCGCGACGAACCTCGCGGTATTCGCCACCGCCATCTTCATGATCGGAATGGCCGGAGCCGTCTTCGGGCTCGCCCGTCAGAGCTACCTCACCGAGGCTGTACCCGTTCACTTCCGTGCCCGTGCCCTCTCCACACTCGGCGGGGTGACCCGGATCGGCGTCTTCCTCGGTCCGTTTGCCGGTGCTCTCGCGATGAGTTTCCTCGGGCTCGACGGCGCTTACTGGGTTGGTGCTGTCACCACCCTTGTTGCCGCTGTGCTGAGCTTCCAGGTCCCTGAACTGGGCGGAACGCGGGCGTCCCGAAAACGCGGTACCTCGGACATCGCCATAGCCGTGCCGACCCTCCGGGCGACTCTCCGGAGCCATGCGCGAATCTTCGGAACCGTCGGCGTCGGAGTGCTGCTGATAGCCGCGGTCCGTGCCACAAGGCAGGCCGTCCTTCCGCTCTGGGCCCAGGAAATCGGTCTGGACCCGACGACGACGGCGCTTATCTACGGTGTGTCCGGCGGGATCGACATGCTCATTTTCTATCCCGCAGGCAAGGTGATGGACGTCTACGGCAGGCGCTGGGTTGCAGTTCCCTGCATGCTGATCATGGGTACGGCGCTGCTCCTGCTCCCGCTGACACGGGATGCTTTTGGCCTGCTGGCCGTGGCGCTGCTCATCGGATTCGGCAACGGTATCGGCTCAGGCATCGTCATGACGCTGGGGGCCGATTTCTCGCCGTCGCCGGGTCGGCCGCAGTTCCTTGGCATTTGGCGCCTGCTATCTGACACCGGGACCATGGCGGGCCCGGGAACCGTGTCCCTGGTGACAGCTGCGGCAACACTCGCGGGCGGAATCTGGGCCACCGGTGCGCTGGGTCTGTTGGGGGCGCTCGTTCTGTGGCGGTGGGTGCCGCCGTCACAGAACCGGAAGCTGGTGGGTTAGGACTTGCGGAGCCGCGCCTGCGAGCCGAACAACCAGCACGCCGTGCCGCTCAACGTGTAACCCACGCCGACAATGAGCGACAGCCCGGACCAGAAAAACAGCGGAACCCGGGCGGTGCCCGGCACGGGAGCGGGACCGATTGCCTGTACATACACGTACAAGCCGAGCGACAGCACCAAGGAAAGCAGGCCGGGGATCCAACACAACGCCAGCCACGCCCGGGACGCAGCCCACGATTCACCGAAGCCGTCCCAGACGTTCCAGGGGTTGCCGGTACGCATGATGAGAAGACCGCCGATGAGCGTCCACGCGGCGACCACCAGATACGCGGCCACGACATCAGCGGGCCGGTGCCACAAATTGATGAAGGTTGCGGCTCCCGCCAGGACGGAATAGGTGCCACCGGCGGCGGCCGCGAAGGGGCGCCAGCGGGGCGAGACGACGAGGAATATGGCCGCAGCGGCGGACGCGGCCAGGGTTGTGTGCCCGGAGGGAAGCGAGTTGAAGTCGAGCGTGGGCACGCCCCGGTCCGGGCGGTCGAAAAGGAGGTTCTTCAGGATCTGCGTAGTGAGATTCGCGCCGATGATCGTGCCGAGGGCTATACCGGCCGCGGCCCACCGCCGTCGTGCCAGTGTGACGAACAGGATCACCACCGCCGCGATGAACACTGAGATCATGGGCAGGCTGTCGAGCAGTCGAAGGAATGGTCCCTGACTGTCCGGTGCGGCGATCCCTGCCTCCGCCCAGGCTGATTCATCCGCAAACTGCCCCGTCGTGGTGCGCACAAACGCCCAGTAGGTCCACCCCAGGGCAACAAAGCAGCCGAACGCGCCGAGGACAAACAGCACGGGGTGCCGTGCGGCAGTGGAGAAGCGGCGGGACTTGGTCGAGTGCTTGGTGCTCACCTGATTAACACTTACACGATCCCGGGTTGGTTCCTGAACAGCGCGCCCGTACTGTGCGCCGCATGGGTCCGCCCGCACACCCTGGGGTGTGCGGGCGGATCCGTCTGGACAAACTTGACGAAGCGCTTAGCGTCTGTTCACCGTCGCCGTGGTCGACCCTCCGGCCGATGACGTGACCTTGATGGTGTCCGTCACTGGGGCGTTGGAGTTGCGAACGCGGATGGTCCAACTGCCGTCAGCCAGCACGGTTGCCCTCCCGATCAGCACACCGTTCGCGTTCACCGCGGTGATGGTGTTGTTCGCGGTGATGCTTGCGCTGCCACCGATCCGCCACTCCCTCTTGTCGGCGCGGAACTCAGCGGTCGCGGTGAGCTGGTCCGCCGGGGTTACCGTGGACGATGCACCGCTGCCGAAGGTTGCGGGCGCACTGTCACCTGCTGCGCTGGTGGCAACGAGCTCCAACGTGTAGGTGATGTTGTTCGTGAGCCCATTGAGCACCGCGCTCCGGGCCGCAGCATCCGGTGTCGCGATCACCGGTTCACCCGTCGGCGGAGTGGCCGTGAGGCGGTAGCCCGTGATCGGCGTATTGCCTGCGGTTGCGGGCTGCCATTCGACGGTCGCGCTGCCGTTCCCGGCCGTCACGCGAACGACGTTGGGAGCGGACGGTGCCGTCAGGTCTCCGGCCTTCGGGGTGAAGAGAACCGGTGCAGCTGCGGTGTTGCCCGCGGCGCTGTTCGCCGTCACAGTGAAGCTGTATTCAGTTTCCGGGGTAAGGCCCTCAAGCGTTGCCGACGTGGCCCCGCTTCCGACCGTGGTGGTTGCAGCTTCCGCGGCCCCGGACATCGCCGTGACTGTGTAGCCGGTCACGGCAGAGCCGTTCGCAGCCGCGGCGGTCCAGGAGATCTCGGCTGAGCCAAGCAGCGAACCATCCTTGACCGCTACGTCGCCCGGAGCCGACGGTGCAGTCGCCGCCGGAGGCGTGGCGGCGGAGGTGACCATGACGGTACCGGCCTCTGCGGCGGTGCTCGCCTGCCCGTTGAGGGCAAACACCTGCACCGGGTACGCCTGGGCGTTGACCAGTCCACGGATGGTGGCGCTGGTCGCTTCCGCCCCGACCTTCACGCTCACTTCCTGCCCGAGGACCGTGTCCACCGCAACTACTTCGTACCCGGTGATGGCGGGGGCGTCAGCAGGAACAGTTGCGGGTTTCCAAGTGACCTTGATGCCGTTCTGGCCGGCTGCGCTGGCGAACGCTTCGGTCGGAGCGTCGGGAGCCTGTCCCGCTGGACCGGCGGGGCAACCGCCGAAGCCAGGGCCGTCGATCTCCTTGAATTCAGAAATGGTCAGTCCCAACTGCGCTTCAACATTCGCCGGCTCAGCCTGCCAGCTGGCTACTGAAGGGTCGCCGGCGAACGCGGCATCCTGCTCGGCCTTGGAGAAGAAGCCGTACGTGACGGTGAACTCTCCGTTCGCCGCGTTGCCATTGACCCGGTACCCGGCCGGCGTTTCGTCATCCGGCCAACCGATCGCACGCTCGCCGATTCCCATGTCCCTCATGTCGGGGTTGACGATTTCAACTCCCATGCGGGCGAGGTCGACGTCGGGGCCATAGGTTCCCTTGACAACAACTGTGCCTTCGACGTCTCCAGCGACATCCGGGGTTACTGTGCCGTCAACCGATTCGACGGAAGTGATCACCGCTGTTCCTGCGACCGCCCCGTCGCTGCTGCCATCCTCGAATTCCGCCGTGACGACGTCGAGGCCGGTGATGTTGGGGGTGACCACGTCCCAGCAGGATCCACCGGGGTGGTTGACTTCGAAGAAGCCATCATCGCCGACCACCCCGTGCGAAATGCCGATGAGGTTCCCGCCGCGGGTGACCTTGATGATGACATCCTGGCCAGCCTGGGCGGTGTAACCCTCGATGGCGACCATGTCGCGTTTGGTGAAGATTTCTACATTGCCTGGTCCAATAGGAGGGTTCGCCGCCATGACAACTGACGCACCCCCTGCAACCAGCACCAGTGCGGTGGTTCCCGCGAGCAGTCCGGTAACGCGTCTCCGGGAAGACGGGGTACCTGTAGCACCGGGAGAAACGTGATTGTCTGACTTCATCACGAATCCTTTCCTAACGGAGCTCGCAGGCCCCGAACTAGTTCGCCGCAGGACGGACGCCTGCTCCGGCAAGGATCACCCCGACATCTTGGGAATTTCTTAATTGATCGTTATGACTACGCTGATCCAATGGATCAACCCACCTCGGATGAGCTGCTGGATTCCGCACGCGTAGTCTCACTCCCGATGCGTGTCCGCTTCCGCGGAGTCACCCATCGGGAGGCGCTGATTCTGCGCGGACCGGCGGGCTGGGGCGAGTTCTCGCCTTTTCCCGAGTACGACGACGCCGAGTCGGCTTCCTGGCTACGCGCTGCGGTCGAAGCCGCATGGGAGGGCTTCCCTGCGCCGGTGCGCAGCCGCGTACCCGTGAACGCCACCGTCCCCGCTGTGGCGGCGGCCGGCGTCGAACCCGTGCTGGCGCGGTTCGGCGGCGTGAGCGCGGTCAAGATCAAGGTGGCGGAGCGCGGGCAAACCATTGACGACGACGTCGCCCGCGTCGCCGAGGTGCGCCGCCTCCTTCCGGAGGCGAAGCTGCGCATCGATGCCAACGGCGGCTGGAATAGTGCCGATGCCTTGGCAGCGCTTGAGGCGCTCGCTCCGTTCGAGCTTGAATACGCCGAGCAACCAGTCATGGATACGGCTGATCTGCGGGCCGTGCGGCTGGAAGTACGACGACGCGGCATCCCGGTTCTGATCGCGGCGGATGAGAGTGTCCGCAAAGCGGAGGATCCGCTCCGCGTCGCCCGGGAGGACGCGGCCGATCTGATTGTCGTGAAGGTTGCACCGCTGGGCGGCGTCCGGCTGGCGCTGGACATCGTGGCGCAGGCGGGCCTTCCCGCCGTCGTAAGTTCCGCTCTGGACACTTCGGTGGGTATTCGAGCCGGCGTGGCGCTCGCCGCCTCTCTGCCGGACCTGCCCTACGCCTGCGGACTGGCCACACTGTCGCTGATGGACGGTGACGTATCGCCCGAGCCCATGTTGCCTGACGGCGGCTGGCTGCCGGTGCGCCCGGTACCTGTTACCGAAGAACTCCTTGAGCGCTTCGCGGCACCGACCGACCGTACTGCCTGGTGGCTGGAACGGCTTCGGCGGGTGCGCGCAACCCTTGGGGCCGGGGCATAACGGCAAAGGCCGGGGTGTGCGGTTCATGCACACCCCGGCCGCATCCGCGGAGGTTACTTCCGCAGGCCCTTGCCGTTCTTGCCGCGGAAGACCTGGACCACTGACGGGCGGGGTGCAGGGGTTCCGTCATACGGGAACAGCGAAGTGTGGTTGCCCCACGAGCCGTCCTCGCCCGGGTGCTGCACGGCGACGAAGACCATGCCTTCCTGGTCGTGGATGACCGGTCCGCAGGTCTCTCCGTCCCTCGGCACGGAGAGGAACTGCTCGACCTTGCCGCGGTCGGCGCCCTCAAGGGTGACCTTGAACAGGCCGTCGTTGTAGCCGATACCGGACGGCGCGCCGTCGGTGGAGATCCAGAGGTTGCCCGCTGAGTCGAAGGCCACGTTGTCCGGGCAGGAGATGGGGGAGACCTGGTCCACCGGGTAGCCGCTGAAGTAGGTCACGTCACCCTGCGCAGGGTCACCGCAGACCATCAGCAGGTTCCAGTTGAAGGTCGAAGCCGTGGCATCGTTATTGGTTTCGGTGATCTCGACGATGTGGCCGTCGCGGTTCTGCGTGCGGGGGTTGGCTTCATCGGCGGCAGGGTTGGAACCGACACCGCGGTTTGAGTTGTTGGTGCACGCCACGTAGATCCGACCGGTAACCGGGTTGGGCTCAACGTCTTCCGGACGGTCCATCTTCGTGGGGCCGACCTTGTCCGCAGCCAGGCGGGTGTGGACCAACACCTCCTCAATGCTCATGCCCGGAACGGCGCTCCGTCCGCCGCGGGTGAGCGGAATCCACTCGCCGGTGCCGTCAAAGGAACCGTCGGAAGGCACTGTGCCCGAACCGTCGATTTCGGTTTCAGAGTTGCCGCGAAACCGTGCCACGAACAGGTCACCGTTGGCGAGGAGCATCTTGTTGTGCTCGCGGTTGCCTTCGATGTGCTTGTCGCGTGAAACGAACTTGTACAGGTAGTCGAATCGCTCGTCGTCGCCCATGTAGGCCACAACGTGTCCGTCGGCATTGAGCCGGACGTTGGCGCCTTCGTGCTTGAAACGGCCCAAGGCAGTGTGCTTGACCGGGGTCGAGTTGGTATCCATGGGGTCGACCTCGACGATGTAGCCGAAGCGGTTCGGCTCGTTCTTGTAGGCATCGGTGGAGGCGTCGAAGCGCTCTTCATCCAGATGCCAGCCGCGGCCGGGGTTGGTGCTGGTGATCCCGTAGCGGCGTTGCGCAGCGGTGGGAGTTCCCACCTTGAAGTAGCCCTGGAAGTTCTCCTCGCCGGAGAGGATGGTGCCCCAGGGGGTGGTGCCGCCGGCGCAGTTGTTCAGGGTGCCGAGCACGGTGCGTCCCTCGGGATCCGCAACGGTCTTGACAAGGTCGGAGCCAGCCACAGGGCCGGTGAGCGTGAACGGCGTCGACATGGTGATCCGACGATTCAGCTTGCCGGTGCGGGTGTACTTCCAGGGGAAGCCCTCGCCCTTGCGTTCCAGTTCCACGACGGCCATGCCGTGGGCGTTCTTCGCGATCGCCCGGATGGTGGCGGCATCGGTGCCGGGAGGGAACATGATGTTCTCGTTGGTGTATTCGTGGTTGGCCACGAGAACGGCACGGGTGTTCTTCCTGTCCAGCGGCAGGATGTCCAGGTAGTCGTTGTTGTAGCCGAACTGGCCGGCCTGGGACTCCGGGGTCTGGTTGTTGATGTCGAACTCTGGCGCTCCCGGCAGAATCGGGTCGCCCCAGCGGATGATCGGCTCCCATGAGTACGTTTTCGGGACGGTGAACTCATCGACGGACGCGGGCACGGGGGCGATGGCCGAGAACGGCAGGCGACCTCCGGCCTTTGCCGCGGGGGAAAGGCCGGAGGCGCCCGGTGCCTGGTTGACGGCGTTCGCGCCGAGCAGCAGGGTCAGCGCCCCGACAGCGCCCACACCGAGTACGTTGCGGCGTGAATATTCGGCGGAGATGATGTCGCGCATGTAGCTGTTGTTCGACGTGTTGCAGACGTCTTTGGCGCACGCGTTGTCACACTTCAGCGCGCAGGTAACCGCGCTTCGCTTGCCCTTCACATGGTCCAGCATGGGCAGGAAGCGGCGACGGGATTCGATAGTCATGGGAGTGTTGCCTTCCGAAGGTGAACGGTCGAATCTGAGGCTGTCAGTGCCACCTGTCCCGGTGAGGACTATCAGGTGAACCCGGGGTAAATAGTTGGGCGCCAGGGGAAGGCAGGTCATCAGTGAAAGGATGGAGCGGTGAACTCGATCGAATCAGCCCGCGCCGTCGTTCGGGCGCTGCGCACCTCCGGAATCACCGACGTCGTTCTGGCCCCGGGATCACGCAGCGCGCCCCTTGCCTATGCCCTCGCAGAGGCGGCTGAACACGGCGGACTCCGACTTCACGTTCGCATCGATGAACGGGTGGGTGGATTTACCGCGCTGGGACTGGCACTGGGGTCCCAGCGTCCGGCCGCCGTCGTCACCACCTCCGGTACCGCGGTGGGGGAATTGCTCCCGGCGGTGATGGAGGCCAACCATGCCGCTGTGCCCCTCGTGGTCCTCACCGCAGACCGGCCCGACGAGCTGCGCGGAACCGGTGCCAACCAGACCACACGCCAGGCAGGCCTGTTCGGCATCCACACCCGTGCCGCGCTGGATGTTCCGGCAGGCACTGATCCTTCGCCCTATTTGGCGCGGGCGCTCGCTGAGGCGCGCGGAGCCAACGGCCCCGCGGGCCCTGTGCAGGTCAACCTCGCGTTCCGGGATCCGCTCGTACCGGACCAGGACGAGGTCCGCGGGCCGGCTGAGACGCCGCTCCCTGACGCGGTGCCGATGGCCCAGGCAGCAGAACCAGCGGGGACCGCTGCGTCTGCTCCGAACGACGCCGCCCGCACTGTTGTGCTCGCCGGGCACGGAGCAGGTGAGTTGGCAGCGGTGTTCGCGCAGCATCTGAGCCTCCCGCTGCTGGCGGAGCCGTCCTCGAACGCACGGTTCGGCTCGTCCGCCATCGGCGCATACCGGCTGCTGCTCGAGCAGTTCGGCCCGCGGATAGAGCGGGTCGTTGTCTTCGGACGGCCGACGCTCTCCCGGCCGGTGGCGGCGCTGCTGGCCAGGACGGACGTGGAACGGGCACTGTATGCACCGGAACCGCAGGCGTGGTTCGAGGAGGGCAGGCGCCCTGAGCGGCTGATCAGCAAGCTCGACGGGCTGCTGGACTTCGCCGGGCGCGGCGCTGACGAATGGCTCGGGGAATGGCGGGATGCAGGTGCCCGCGCCGAGGCCGCCCTTCAGTTGCACCTCGCCAACGAGCCCGCCCTGACTGGGCTGCACGTCGCGGATGCTGTATGGGAGAACACGACGGACAACCTGGTGCTCGGCTCATCGAACCCCATCCGTGACATCGACCTGATGGCCTCCGGCGACTGGCACCCCCTTGAGGTGTATGCCAACCGCGGGCTGGCCGGAATCGACGGCACCATCTCCACAGCGACCGGCATTGCGCTCGCCGCAGGTATTCCCACCCGGCTGCTGGTCGGAGACCTGACCTTCCTGCATGACGCCGGCGGCCTCCTTCTCGGCACCGGCGAGGAGGAACCGGACCTGCAGGTTGTTGTGCTCAACGACTCGGGCGGCGGCATTTTCGGCCTGCTGGAGCACGGGGATCCCGCAACGGTGGAACGCTACGGGCCCGCTGTCGAACGCCTGTTCGGCACGCCGCACGCTGCGGATCTCGCAGCCCTGGCGGCAGGCTACGGCGTTCAGCACCGGCTCATCAGCACCCCGGACGAGCTGGACGCCGCTCTGGAGCAACCGATCAGCGGGCGGTCGGTCCTTGAGGTAAGGACCGACCGCGCCGGCCTTCGTGGTTTCCACGCACGGGTGAAAACCGCCGTGCGGGACGCCGTCGAGCGCTAGTTACCGGAACAGCCGGTAGCTCTGCCAGCCCTGCCCGATGGTGGCGGCGGTTCCCCACCTGTTGCCCGGCATCGGGTAGTACTTCAGCTGTCCGGTTGCTGTTGAGCGTGCCCTCAAACCGTATGAACCCGGGCCCTGGAATCCGGAGATGGCGGTGACGCTGTCCATGGACTGCCAGCCCTGGCCGATCACACGCCGGGTCTCGTTCACGAAACCGCCCGCCCCGTTGGAGCGGTACAGCGCGAGCTGGCCGTTGGACCGCGTGCCCAGGATGTCCTGATTCCCGTCCCGGTCCCAATCGGCCTGGGCAATCCGCAGGCCCTGCCAGCCGTGTCCGAGCCGAACTCCGCGCGAGAGTGCACCGCCTGAAGTGTTCGCGTAGTGCCAGAGTCCGCCTGCGCTGTCCTTGGCCACCACGGATGGGAAACGGCTGCCCCGGAGCCAGCGGCCTACCGTGACCTCGTGGGAGCCCCAGCCCTGGCCAATGCTGATCGGTGCCTGGAATCCTCCACCGAACAAGCCGCGGTACACGGTCAGCCGGCCGTCGTTCCACTGGGCGAGGATGTCCTGGATCCCGTCGGCATTCCAGTCCGTATTGAAGCCTGCCTTGAGCGAGGACCAACCGGCGCCAAGACGGGCCCTTGGACGGAATCCGTTGAGGTAGTTCGATGGATAGGTCCACAGGGTGCCGGTGGCATCGGCTGCCACAAGATCAGAGGAATGCTTCACCGATGGATTGGAGCCGTTGTAGTAGTGCTCCATGGTCGGAATGCCACGGGTTTTCATTTCGGTGGCGACTGACCGGCCGACATAGCGCAGGTGCCACGGCTCAAAGGTGTAGCCGGTGGTGGGCTGGTACCCGTCCGGATACCGCACGATGAACCCGTACCGGTGCGCGTTCGCTGCAACCCAGCGGCCGCCGGGGGTGTTCGCGAAGCAGGCGCCGAGCCCGCAGGATCCGTCCTGGTTACCGACGTCGACTGCCAGGCCGGTCTGGTGTTCGCTGTGGCCGGGGCGCGCGGAGATGGTGTCGGCAACCGCTTGACCGTAGAGGCCGACGTAGTAGTTGTAGAGCGCGGCCTGCTCGTCATACGAGCGGTAGGCACTTATCAAGGAAAGCGGGGCGCCCGCACCGCGGGCGGCGGAGAACAGGTTCTGGAGGTTGGACGACACCTCGCGGCGCACCAGATAGCTGGTGCCCGGGTAGTACACGAGGTCCGGGGGAACGTATCTGAGTGGATTCAGGGGCCGGGACTTGGTCACCAGCACCTGGACGTTATTGGGATCGTTGACCGGGAGGGCGGCAGTGGCCGGCGGTGCGGTGAGCAAGCCGGTCAGCAGAGTGAGACAAACAACGACGACGGCGGCGAACCGCGCCCTCAGGCGCGGACGTCCGGCGGGGGATAACTCGGACATGGATTTCCTGGGGTAGGGGAGACCAGGCGGGTTGGTGCGTTTATCTTCGCACGCACCAACCCGTTTAGGAACGGCCCCTTAAATCACAGTTAGAGAACCTTTGACAGGAAGCCCTGCGTGCGCTCGTGCTGCGGATTGCCGAGGACATCCTCCGGCCTGCCCTGCTCCACCACCACTCCGCCGTCCATGAAGACCACCCGGTCGCCGACTTCGCGGGCGAAGCCCATCTCGTGGGTTACCACCATCATGGTCATGCCGTCGCGGGCGAGCTGCTTCATCACGTCCAGCACGTCCCCGACGAGCTCAGGGTCGAGCGCGCTGGTGGGCTCGTCGAACAGCATCATGTCCGGGTCCATGGACAGCGCGCGGGCAATCGCCACACGCTGCTGCTGGCCGCCGGAAAGCTGCGAGGGAAAGGCGCCTGCCTTCTCGGCGAGGCCAACCTTGGCGAGGTTCCGCCGCGCGACTTCCTCAGCTTCTACCCTCCCGCGCTTCTTAGCACGGATCTGGGCAAGCGTTAGGTTGCGCAGCACGTTCAGGTGCGGGAACAGGTTGAACTGCTGGAAAACCATTCCGATGCGGGTGCGGACCTTGTCCAGGTCGGTGTCCTCGTCGGTGATGTCAACGCCCTCGACCATGATGGTGCCCGAGGTCGGCTCCTCAAGCCTGTTGACGCAGCGCAGCAGCGTGGACTTGCCCGAGCCCGAAGGGCCGATGACGCAGACCACCTCACCCTGGTCCACATGGAAATCAATGCCCTTGAGCACTTCGTTGTCCCCGAAGGACTTATGCAGATCGCGTACCTCGATGGCGGGCACATCAGTTCTGCGGTGCGGTTCGGCCATGGCTTATCGGCCTCTCTTGTTGTGGCGTTCCAGCTTGGCAACCAGCTGGGTCAGGGGGAGGGTGATGACCAGATACATGAGTGCGGCGAGCACCAGGGGTGTGGCGTTGGCCTGTGATGACACGGAGTCACGGGCGAAAGTGGTGAGTTCACGGTCGCTGAGGGCCATACCGGCGATGAACAGCAGCGAGGTGTCCTTGATCAGGATGACCAGCTCATTGGTCAGGGGAGGCGTGATGATCCGGAAGGCCTGCGGTAGAACCACTGACACCAGGGTCCAGGACGGGCGCATGCCCAGTGAACGGGCTGCTTCGACCTGGCCCTTGGGTACGGCTTCGATGCCGGCGCGGATCGTTTCGGCGATGTAGGCGGCGGCAACCACGATGAGCGCGATCAGGCCGGCTCCGGCACTGCCGCCCGGAGGACGCCACTGGAAGGCGATCGGAACCGCGAAGGCGAATCCGAAGATCACCAGCAGGGCGGGGAGGCCGCGGAACAGTTCAATGTAGGCGGTCGCCAGCCAGCGGTACGGGCCGACTGGCGAAAGCTTCATCAGGGCGAGGATGAGCCCGCCGATCATGCCTCCGACGAAGGCGATTGCCGTATAGACGACCGTATTTTTCGCAGCGGTGGTGATGACCCCCGGGAAGGCCTGCGCGGCGACGTCAAGATCGAAGAAGTTTGAGCGGATCGCTTCCCAGTCCGCCAGGAACACAACCACGGCGAGGGCGATGATGAAGATGGCATAGAGGACACCCCGGAAGAGCCGCTTACGGGTGGTGGGTTTCACGTGTTTATTACCTATCTTTCGGGAGGTGAACACAGCTGCGGCAGTTCCAGAACCTGGAACTGCCGCAGATCCGTGGAGTGGTTACTTCTCCTCGAAGTAGGTGTTGTAGATCTCGTCGTACTTGCCGCTGTCCCGCAGCTCACCGAGCTCGGTGTTCACAGCTTCGACGAGGGCCTCGCTTCCCTCCTTGGGGAACGCGAAGCCATACTGCTCGTCCGTCTCGAACTCGGCGGCGATGGTGTATGCACCGTCCTGGGTGTGGTTCAGGTTTACGGGCAGGTCCTGAAGGATCGCTGCGACGTTCCCGGCCTGCAGCGCTGGATAGAGCTCAGCGTCGCTGGGGAATGCCACTACCTCGGTGTCGGCGGGGACGTTGTCGCGGGCGTATGCCTCACCGGTGGTGCCCTGCTGAACGCCCACGGATTCACCCGCAAGGTCCTCCAGGGAAGCGATGCCCGAGTCCTCCGGAACCAGCAGCGACTGCAGCGAGTCGTAGTACGGCTCCGAGAACGTCAGGTTCTCTTCACGGTCGGGGGTGATGGTCATGGCGCTGGCGCCGACGTCGCACTGGCCCGCGGCAAGCACGGCGCCCGACTGGAGTCCGTCGAACCCAACGTCCTGCACGGTGAATTCAAGGTCAAGGCCGGCGGCGATTTCCTTCATCAGATCCATGTCGAATCCGACGTATTCGCCGTTCTCCTCGTACTCGAAGGGCTCGTAGGGGATGTCGGAGCAGACAGTCAGAGTGCCGGGGGAGACGAGGTTCAGTTCGGAGCCGCCTCCGGCTGCCTCGCCGCCCTCCTCGGGCTCGGTGCCGCCGCCGCAGGCGGTGAGTGCCAGGGTGCCGATTGCCATAACGGCAAGCGACTTGGAAATCTTCGAAAACATGCAGTACCTCAGCTCAGGACGGAGTAAGAAAACGTCATGGACGATTCTAGCTGTTATGGAGATGTGCATCACAGGCTACAGCCATTGCCTATTGGTAACCAACAGCTCCGGACGAAAGATCAGGATCGTGATGGTGCCCGCAGGCCGAGCGCTTCGATCATGGGCCGGAACTTGCTCCACGTTTCCGCGAGTTCCGCCACCGGCTGAGAGGCCTCAACGATGCCGCAGCCCGCGTACATCCGCACCCGCGTCGGCGTCTCGACGACCGCGCCGCGCAGGGCGATGCCCCACTCGCCGCTTCCATCGGCGTCCATCCAGCCCACCGGCCCGGCGTACGGGCCTCGTTCAAGATGCTCCAGTTCGCGGATCAGCTCACCGGCAACCGTGGTGGGCGTGCCGCACACCGCCGCTGTAGGATGCAGGGCCTCGACCAAGGCCAACGACGACGGCACGTTGCCGTCGCTGTCCTCCGCAAGTTCGGCGGTGACATCGGAAGCAAGGTGCCACACGTTCGGAAGCTCGAGGACGAAAGGCTCGCTGTGTGAGGTCATGGTCCGGGTGAACGGTTCCAACTGCCGGGTGAGGGAGTCGATGGCGATCTCATGTTCGTGTTGCTGCTTTTCCGAGCCGGCCAGCACCCGCTCCGCGTAGCCGCTCTCACCCGCGGGTGCCGAGGACCGGTCAAGGGTGCCCGCCAGAACCCGGGCGCGGGCAGTGTGGTTCTCGACCTTGATGAGCATTTCCGGCGTGGAACCGATGAGGCCGTCCACCGAGTAGGTCCAGCAATCGGAGTACCGGACAGCGAGCTCGCGCAGCACCTGCGCGGCGGAAACGGGCGAACCGAGCTCGGCAACTACGTCCCGGGCCAGGACGAGCTTGCTCAGCTCGCCCTCACGGATGTGCGCGACGCCGCGACTGACCGCCGTCATCCACTGCTCTTCGGTCAGGATGCCCGGAGCCAACTGGTCGTCGGGGCAAGGCTTCCGTTCCGGCTCGACCTCGTCAAGGTAGGCGGCAAGCTCCGCTTCCGCGGCGGAGGCACTCAACTCGGCGCCGGCGTCGTCCGTAATGTACGTGAGCCAGCTCTTTCCCTCACTGCTGCCGACAATGATCCGCGGCACAATCAGGCGGGAGAGGTGGCGGGAGGTTTTCGAGAAGGCGAAGGAGCCGAACGACACCAGCCCGGTGCCGGGCTGGCTGAGGGGATTGACGACGGCGGCTGCTGCGGCGACGCCACGCCACCATGCCTGCGCTTCGGCGAAGCGGCCCGGTCCGGAGGTGGTGAAGCGCGCCGCTTCACCGAAGCCCACCAGGCCCCCGCCGCGGCGGATCCATGTATGGACATCATTGCGCACCACGTAATCGAGGAGGCCGGTGTCCAGCTGAAGGTCGCCCCGCTCGAAGGTGATGCTGCGAAGGGCCGGCGCCTGGTTCAGCGGCGTCGCCACTGCAGCAGGGGACGGAATGCTCATGATGCTCTAGCGTACTCCCGCGCGCTGTCCTCCCTGCTCAGACCAGTCCCTGTTCGATTGGGGGTGCGGTTCAATGTTTGAGACAATAACGGGGTGAATCGAGCATCGCTGGATAAGCGTCCCGAGGAAGTTGCCGCCATGTTTGACGACGTGGCGCCCAAATACGACGTAGTGAATGACGTGCTTTCGCTGGGGCAGACCCACCGCTGGCGGCGTGTTGTGGTGGACGCCGTGGATGCAGGTAAGGGCGACCGGGTGCTTGATCTCGCAGCCGGTACGGGCACCTCCAGCGAACCCTTCGCTGATGCCGGCGTGCACGTTGTCGCGTGTGATTTCTCACTCGGAATGCTGCGGGTGGGCAAACGCCGCCGTCCGGACATCGACTTCATCGCCGGTGACGCCACCAACCTGCCGTTCGCTGACAACTCCTTCGACGCGTGCACCATCTCCTTCGGGCTGCGCAACGTCGACCGCCCCACGAAGGCGCTGGAGGAAATGCTCCGCGTCACCAAGCCGGGCGGACGCCTCGTGATTGCCGAGTTCTCGCAGCCCACCGTTCCCCTCTGGCGCACCATGTATACCGAGTACCTCATGCGGGCGCTCCCGGCGATCGCCAGCAAGGTCAGCTCCAACCCGGACGCGTACGTTTACCTCGCCGAATCCATTCGTGCCTGGCCCAACCAGGACGAGCTGGCCGCGTGGATCACCCAGAGCGGCTGGGAGTCGGTCGCCTACCGCAACCTGAACGGCGGCATTGTGGCCGTGCACCGAGCCACCAAGCCGGAAGCCACCATCACCACGACGGCGGCCGCGTCCCAGACCCGCCAGCGCCGCCGCAGCAGCAGGGCCGCAAACTAGGTGTCCGTCCTTATCATCGGCGCGGGGCCGGCCGGATCCACCGCTGCTTACTACCTCGCTGCCGCCGGGATCGAAACAACCGTTGTCGAGAAGACGTTCTTCCCCCGCGAGAAGGTGTGCGGGGACGGCTTCACGCCGCGCGCTGTGCGGGAGATACAACTGCTGGGATTGCCGCACGGCGAAGAACTCGGGTGGCGGCGGAACATGGGACTTCGGCTGCTGGCCGGCGGCAGAAAGGTCGAACTGCCCTGGCCTGAGCTGTCCGACTTCCCGTCCTACGGGCTGGTGCGCACGCGGCTCGGCTTCGATGAGCAGCTTGCCTCGCACGCCCGGTCCGCCGGTGCGCAGATCCTCGAGGGCCACTCGGTCACGGAAGCGGTACGGGACCAGGCCGGGCGGGTGACCGGCGTCGTCGTGAACGTCCTCGGCCCTGACGGGCGGCGGACCGGCGAGCAGAAGACCCTGAGCGCCGACGTTGTGCTGGCGGCGGACGGTAACTCGACCCGGACGGCCGTGAGTCTTGGCATGGCCAAGCGGGACGACCGGCCACTGGGCGTCGCGGTGCGGACCTACTTCACGAGCCCCCGCCATGAAGACCCGTGGATGGAGGGCTGGCTGGAACTGCCGGACGCCTCCGGGAAGCCTCTGCCCGGTTACGGCTGGGTGTTCGGCGTGGGCGACGGGACATCCAATGTGGGGCTGGGAATCCTGAACTCCTCGGCGTCGTTCGGCAAGCTCGACTATAGGCAGGTGCTGCGCGACTGGACCGCCGGGATGCCCGCCGACTGGGGGTTCACAGAGGAGAACCAGGTCGGCGAGATCCGCGGTGCGGCCCTGCCGATGGGGTTCAACCGGACACCGCACTACTCGCCGGGCATGCTGCTGCTAGGAGACGCCGGCGGCATGGTGTCGCCGTTCAACGGCGAGGGAATTTCCTATGCCATGGAGTCGGCGCGGTATGCGGCCGAGTTCATCGAACGGTCTCTCACGGTGGACCCGGGGCTTGCGCGTGACAACGTGCTTTCGGGATACGCGCCGTACATCCGCGACCAGTGGGGTAGCCACTTCACCCTCGGCCGGGTCTTCGCCGGGCTCATCGGCAAGCCGGCTATCCTGCGGCTCGCGTTGCGCACAGGTATGCCGATCCCGGTGCTGATGCGCTTCGTTGTTCGGATGCTGGCTAACCTGACCGACTCCGGGGGCAAGGGATTCGAGGATCGACTGATCCATGTGCTCGAAAGCCTCGTACCGGCGACGAACAACCAGTCGGTTCCTGCAAGCCGATAACGCCTATCGTGCTCCCAATGTTCAGTGCCCTTTCTGCCCGATGCTCGCTGCGCTCCCTCGCCCGATAGCGCCCATCGTGCTCCCAATGCTCGCTGCGCTCGCATCGGGTCCCTCGCCCGATAGCGCCCATCGTGCTCCCAATGCTCGCTGCGCTCGCATCGGGTCCCTCGCCCGATAGGCTTAGACCCATGACGGATTCCCCCCAAACCAGCTGGACCAGCGCTGGCCATCCGCGCCCGCTCATCGACGAGCTGGAGCCGAGCACCGGCGTGATCGCCACGGGGCTCCGCCTGCCCGCGGGTTTCGCCCTGATTGCTGAGGATCCGGAGCTTGGCCCGGCCGTGTCAACGTGCCTCGCCAAAGTCGAGAAACAGCTTCGGGAAGCCATCTCGAGTTCCGACCCGCTGGCCGACGCCACCT
Source organism: Arthrobacter sp. M71 S08 (assembly GCF_059089725.1). Lineage (NCBI taxonomy): Bacteria > Bacillati > Actinomycetota > Actinomycetes > Micrococcales > Micrococcaceae > Arthrobacter > Arthrobacter sp. M71 S08. Next base: position 346,066 of record NZ_JBNHEY010000002.1, read on the forward strand.
CCCGCCACCTCGTGGAAGCAGGCGGCAAGCGAATCCGTCCGCTCCTGACCATCCTGGCTTCCCACCTCGGGGACCCGACCAAGCCGGAAGTGGTGGTTGCCGCCGTCGTCGTGGAACTGACGCACCTGGCAACTCTGTACCACGACGACGTGATGGACTCCGCGCCATACCGCCGCGGTGCTCCGACGGCACACGAAGTGTGGGGTAACTCCGTAGCAATCCTGACCGGTGACCTGATTTTTGCCCGGGCGTCGATCCTGGTCTCTGAGCTGGGCTCCCGTGCTTTGGGTATTCAGGCACGTACGTTCGAGCGGCTCTGCCTCGGCCAGCTGCATGAGACCGTTGGTCCCCGCGACGGCGAGGATCCGGTGGAGCACTACCTGTCGGTCATCGCCGACAAGACCGGCTCTCTGGTTGCGGCGTCCGGACAGCTCGGGGCGATTTTCGCGGACGCGCCGGCGTCGGCTGTTGATGTCATGGTGTCCTACGGCGAGAAGGTCGGCGTGGCGTTCCAGCTGGCCGATGACGTCATCGATGTCACCGGGCTGAAAGCGAAGTCCGGCAAGTCCCCGGGTACCGACCTGCGCGAGGGCGTACCCACGCTGCCCGTACTCCTGCTGCGCCAGGCAGCTGCTGCCGGCGACGAGTCCGCACAGCGCGTACTGGAACTGGTCGACGGCGACCTGACCTCGGATGAGGCCCTTGCAGAAGCCGTGTCGGCGCTCCGTGAGCACTCGGCCACTCGCGAGGCCTGGACCGTTGCGCAGCAGTGGGCGGAAGACGCAGTATCCGCACTCGACCCGCTGCCCGACAGCATGGTCAAGACTGCGCTGGCCAGCTTCGCGCAGGCGGTTGTCAGCCGCGACGTCTAGCCGACGCGCTCCATTCCCCATCCCGGCGCTGGCCTGCTTGTGCCGGATTCCCCAGCTTGTCGCCGGTATCGCCGGTATCCCGCTGGAAAATCGGCGTGTCGCTATGCGACACGCCGAGTGATGGCCAGAAGCTGGGGGAACCGGGACGCTCGATGATGCGAATCCCGGAAAGAGGACGAACTAGAGGCCCAGTGCCTTGCGGAGCTCAGCGGCCTTGTCGGCACGAATCGCCGGGTCAACGATGGGCCGCCTCGGCGTGAAGTAGAAGCCGTCGTCGTGCCAGCGGGGGAGCACATGCTGGTGGTAGTGCCAGACGTGCTGGCTGCCGGCGGGTTCGTTGTGCTGGCGGGTTGATACGCCGTCAGGGTTCCACGCGCGCTTGATGGCGATCGCCATGTCGCGGGTAACGGTCATGATGCGGCCGGCCACGTCGTCGGGCAGTTCGTACAGCAGTTCATAGTGGGCGCGCGGCGTCACCAGGACATGACCGGGGTTCGGCTCGAAGCCGTGGGAGGCGATGAACGCCAGAACCAGGTCATCCGAGTAGATCAGGTCACCCGGCTCGCAGAGGTTGGACGCAAACCGGAACTCTCCCGAGGCCAGGTCACAGAACGGGCACTCGTATCCCTTGGGAGCGTGGGTGGTCCAGGTCATTCCGCCTCGTCATCGAACACCCAGTCGAACATGTCTAGCATGAATTCGCTGAAGGTTCCTTCCTCGTTCTTCCAGGAACCGCGGGCGTTGTTGCGCCGCCAGACGATCGGATCCGGGACGGTCAGCTGGTCGGCCTTGACACCCCAGACGAACTTTTCATCGACATCTTCCATAAACAGCAGGAAGCCGTCCTCGATCTCGAGCTCGTCCGGATCCCACACGTAGTGGAACGCTTCCATGAGGTCCTCGGACGCGCCGACGGCGAGGTAGAACTCGTGCATGGCCATCGGGAGCGGGAAGTCCTGGCCCTCGCGCAGCTCGGCCAGTTCGTCTTCCGACAGGCCGTCCTCCGCGACCCAGGGCTCCTCGAAGTAAACGGGTACGAGGGCGCGGAATTTATCCAGGAACAGCTCGGTCACAGTGGCTCCAGGTGAGGTTGGGGGATGGCTCAATCCTATCCCGCCCGGGGAGGCGCTGAAGGACGCGGTGAACGGGTCGCCAGGGGTGCATGCCATCCCGCCCGCCAGGCGAGAACCCGGAGGAGGAACACCAGCCCCGCGACGGTCACTCCGGTCAGGACGTTGAACAGTTCCAGCTTCGCGAGCACAACAGTGAGGGCTGCCCCGAGAAACGCGGGCAGCGCGTAGATGTCTCCCGGGTTGAACAGTTGCGGCACCTCGTTCGCGACGACGTCCCTCAACAGTCCACCCCCGACGGCGGTAGTCACGCCGAGCAGTACTGCCGCCACCGGATTCCATCCTGCGTTGATAGCCTTCAGGGCACCGACAATGCAGAACAGCGCCAATCCTCCGGCGTCGAACAGCACCAGGAGACTGGTCACCTTCTCGAAGCGCGAGTAGAGGAAGTGAACCAGAATGGTGGCCAGTGAAGGCGGCACCAGGTACAGGGGATTGGTGAACGCCACGGGGTCGACGCCGATTATTACGTCCCGGGCGACACCCCCGCCGAGCGCGGCGAGGGAGGCCAGCAGGAGCGAGCCGATGAGGTCGAATCCTTTCCGCGCGGCCAGCAAAGAACCGGACACAGCGAAAAAGAAAACGCCGAACAGGTCAAGGATCAGCGCGGCGTTCATGGGGTCAATTCGTTACGGGACACAACTGTCAATAGTCGCAGGCGGGTGCTTCAATGGCCAACATGCATTCGTCTAACCAACCCGTCCTGATCGCGTGTTCACACGGCACCAGCAGCGCCGAAGGGCAGGCTGCCGTCAACGGGTTGCGGGATGAGATGCGTGCCCTTCGTCCGGAACTCGACATCCGGGAAGCCTATGTCGATGTTCAGCAACCGGACCTCCCTGAGGTGGTCGCCGCGCTCCCGGACGGGCCTGCCGTCATCGTGCCGCTGCTCCTGTCGGTGGGTTACCACGTGAAGGTGGACATCGCCGAGGCGGTGCAGAGCCGGCCGGGCACGTATGCGGCCGCTCCGCTGGGACCCGACCCCCGGCTGGCTGAGCTGTTGCAGCAACGGTTGGAAGAAGCCCAGGTGGAGCCGGATGACGCCGTCGTCCTTGCTGCGGCGGGTTCTTCGGACGCGTGTGCCGGTGTGGATGTCGAGGAGCTCGCGGCGCAACTCGCGGAGGTGCGCCCGGGCCGGATCGTCGTTGGGTACGGTGCAAGCGCACGTCCCTCCGTGCCGGAAGCGGTCGCAGATGCGCAGGAAGAGGCTGCCAGTCCGGCCATCGCTTCCTACCTGCTGGCTCCCGGCTACTTCCATGACCAGCTGGCAAAGGCGGGGGCAAGCGTCGTGAGTGCTCCGCTGCTCCCGTCCAGGGCCGTTGCCGAGATTGCGCTCGCCCGTTACGACGACGCCGTCAGCCGTCTTGAAGCGCCGGACCCCAACAGGGACTGCGGCAGGCCCTGCAGGTCCCTCGTCAAGGTGTGCGCCCGCCCGTAGCGGGGCGATTTTTGGAGACGCGGCTCGCCGTGTCAATACCCTGACGCCTTTGTGACGTGCTGTGTCGTCACGTGAACGGGTGTTGCCGACCCTTTGAAGGGCCTCTCGCCCCGGTCCTACTGTCTTTACATGACGAGTTCAGTCGCGACCACAGACACCACCGACACTGCGCGGAAACCCCGCGCGAACAGGCCTGCCGCCAAGCCGCACGGCCAGTGGAAGGTTGACGGCACCACGCCCCTCAACGCCAATGAAACGTGGAAGCAGGAAGACAACGGGCTCAACGTCCGTGAGCGGATCGAGACGATCTACGCGAAGAACGGTTTCGACTCCATCGACGGCACGGACCTCCACGGACGCTTCCGCTGGTGGGGCCTCTACACGCAGCGTCGGCAGGGCATCGACGGCGGCAAGACGGCCACACTTGAACCGCATGAACTCGAAGACAAGTACTTCATGCTCCGTGTGCGCATCGACGGCGGCGCTCTGACCACCGAGCAGTTGCGGGTCATCGGCGGCATTTCAACCGAGTTCGCCCGCGACTCCGCTGACATCACCGATCGCCAGAACATTCAGCTGCATTGGATCCGGGTCGAGGACGTTCCGGAGATCTGGAACCGCCTCGAGGCAGTCGGTCTCTCCACAACGGAGGCCTGCGGTGACGTTCCCCGCGTGATCCTCGGTTCGCCTGTGGCCGGCATCGCCAAGGACGAAATCCTCGATCCAACTCCGCTGATCCATGAACTCAGCGAGCGGTTTATCGGTGATCCTGAGCTGGCGAACCTCCCGCGCAAGTACAAGACGGCAATCACCGGCCACCCGAGCCAGGACGTTGTACACGAGATCAACGACTTCGCCCTGGTGGGCGTGGTCCACCCCGAGCTCGGTGCCGGCTATGACCTCTGGGTCGGCGGAGGGCTTTCGACCAACCCCCGGCTCGCCGAGCGGCTGGGCGTCTTCGTTTCACCCGATGTCGCCGCCGAGGTATGGCTGGGTGTGACCAGCATCTTTCGTGACTACGGCTACCGTCGCATGCGCACCAAGGCTCGCCTGAAGTTCCTCCTGAATGACTGGGGTACCCAGCGGTTCCGCCAGGTCCTCCAGGACGAGTACCTCGGCTTCGAGCTCCCCGACGGCCCGGCCGCACCCAAGCCCGACACCCCGGGCGACCACGTAGGCGTTCATGAGCAGAAGGACGGCAGGTTCTTCATCGGTGTCGCACCGACCGTGGGCAGGGTCTCCGGAACCATCCTCACCTCGCTCGCGGACACTCTTGAGGCACACGGCTCCACCCGTCTGCGCACCACGCCCCACCAGAAGCTTGTCGTCCTTGACGTCGAGAAGGACCAGGTGGAGCCGCTCATTACGGAACTCGACGCGCTTGGGCTGTCCGCCCGTCCGTCGCTGTTCCGTCGCTCAACCATCGCGTGCACCGGCATTGAGTACTGCAAGCTCGCGATCGTCGAAACCAAGGTCACCGCGGCTACGGCCATCGCGGAACTCGAGCGACGTCTCGCAGACCTCGTCGACGCCGGCACGCTCACCCAGCCGATCGCGCTGCACATCAACGGCTGCCCCAACTCCTGCGCCCGCATCCAGACGGCGGACATCGGACTGAAGGGCATGATGCTTCCCACGCCCGACGGTGACCCCACGCCGGGCTTCCAGGTTCACCTCGGCGGCGGACTGGCTTCCGTGGACCGGGGCGAGGCGGGCCTTGGCCGCACCATCCGCGGGCTCAAGGTGACCGTCGACAACCTGCCCGACTACGTTGAGCGCGTGGTTCGCCGATACGCGGCAGGCCGGCATGAGAACGAGACCTTCGCCCAGTGGTCACACCGGGTCGATGAAGGAGTACTGCAGTGAGCCTGTCACCGGAGAATGTCGAACTTGACGCCGCCAAGCAGCCCCGGCGTTCGGACGAAGAGCTGAAGGCACTTGCCGCCAAGGGCGCCGAAGAACTCGGTTGGGATTCCTCCGCCGATCAGGTAATCGCCTGGGTTGCCCGCAACTTCGACCTGTCCCAGGCCGCCGTGGCATGCTCCATGGCCGACGCCGTCCTCCCGCACCTGGTCTCGCAGCAGTTCCCCGGTGTGGACGTACTCTTCCTTGAGACCGGCTACCATTTCACCGAAACGCATATCACCCGCGACGAAGTAGCCGATCAGCTCAACATCACGATCGTCAACGTCATGCCTGAACTGACGGTGGCCGAACAGGATGCAACCTACGGGAAGGACCTGTTCAACAGGGACCCAGCCCAGTGCTGCGCCCTGCGCAAGATGGACCCTCTCAAGAAGGCGCTCTCCGGCTACGAGGTGTGGTTCACCGGAGTCCGTCGCGACGAGGCTCCCACGAGGACCAACACGCCGCTGGTCACCTGGGACCGGGTGCATAATCTGGTCAAGATCAACCCGCTGGCAGCGTGGACCTTCGATCAATTGCTCGATTACGCCGGTGAGCACCAGGTCCCGGTGAACATGCTCCTGTCCAACGGATACCCCTCGATCGGTTGCAAGCCCTGTACCCGTCCGGTAGCTCCAGGAGAAGACCCGAGAGCCGGCCGCTGGGCCGGCCTAGCGAAGACAGAGTGCGGAATCCACCAATGAGCCATTCAACTCAGACCATTGAGGACGCGCGCGTGAAGACTGTGAATAGTGAAGCTACGGCGAAACGACTCAGCAGCCTCGACGCGCTCGAGTCCGAAGCCATCCACATCATCCGCGAGGTGGTTGCGGAGTTCGAACGCCCCGCCCTGCTGTTCTCGGGTGGCAAGGACTCCGTCGTCATGCTGCACCTGGCGACGAAGGCCTTCTGGCCCGGCAAGGTGCCGTTCCCGGTGCTGCACGTCGATACGGGCCACAATTTCCCCGAGGTCATTGAGTTCCGTGACCGAACAGTTGAGCGGCTCGGGATTCGCCTGGTTGTCGGCTCCGTCCAGGAGTACATCGACCACGGCGAGCTGAGCGAACGCGCCGACGGCACACGCAACCCACTGCAGACCGTCCCGTTGTTGGACACCATCAACACCAACCGGTTCGACGCCGTCTTCGGCGGGGGCCGCCGCGACGAGGACAAGGCCCGCGCCAAGGAGCGGATCCTGAGCCTGCGTGACGAGTTCGGGCAGTGGGATCCCCGCAATCAGCGGCCGGAGCTGTGGAACCTGTACAACGGCCGGCACACCGTGGGCCAGCACGTGCGGGCATTCCCGATCAGCAACTGGACCGAGTTGGACGTCTGGCGCTACATCGAGCGGGAGAACATTGAGCTCCCCGGCCTGTACTACGCCCACGAGCGCGAGGTTTTCCGCCGCGACGGCATGTGGCGTGCGGTCGGTGAGGTTTCCCAGCCGACTGAGAAGGAGACCGTGGAAACGCGCACAGTCCGCTACCGCACGGTCGGTGACATGTCCTGCACCGGAGCAGTCGAATCAGACGCAGCGACCGTCGCGGAAGTTGTACGCGAAGTCGCCCTCAGCACACTCACCGAACGCGGCGCCACCCGCGCGGACGACCGGATCTCGGAAGCCGCGATGGAAGACCGCAAGAAGGACGGCTACTTCTAATGGCTACCCCCACCGCTGTTGAGACAGCACTCGAGCACTCCACCCTGTTTCGGTTCGCTACTGCGGGCTCCGTCGACGACGGTAAGTCCACCCTCGTGGGCCGCCTGCTGCATGACAGCAAGTCAGTCCTCGCAGACCAGCTCGACGCCGTTGCCCGCACCTCCGCCGAGCGCGGTTTCGGCGGGGAGCGCGGCGGCCTGGACCTCGCGCTGCTGACCGACGGTCTCCGGGCCGAGCGCGAGCAGGGCATCACGATCGACGTCGCCTACCGCTACTTCGCCACCGCGAACCGCACGTTCATCCTCGCGGACACTCCGGGACACGTGCAGTACACGAAGAACACCGTGACGGGCGCATCCACGGCCGATGCCGTCGTCGTACTCATTGACGCACGCAAGGGCGTACTGGAGCAGACCCGCCGCCACCTCGCGGTGGCGCGCCTGCTCCGCGTGGCGCACATCATCGTGGCGGTAAACAAGATCGACCTCGTGGACTACAGCGAGGCCGTTTTCCGCGACGTCGAAGCGCAGCTCAAGCAGGCTGCCCGCGAGCTGAAGGTCGATGAGCCGGCCATCATTCCGGTGTCTGCCCTCGAGGGCGACAACGTGGTGGACCGCTCGGAGAAGACCCCCTGGTACGGCGGGCCGTCGCTGCTGGAGACCCTGGAGCAGCTTCCGGCGCTGGCCGACCTCGAGACGGACATCGAAGCGTTCCGGTTCCCCGTCCAGACCGTCATCCGGCCGCAGGGCGCAGTGGCTCCCGGGCTCGACGCCGATACCTACCGGGACTACCGCGGATACGCCGGGCAGGTGGCGGCCGGGTCCATCCGGGTGGGTGACGCCGTGACGGTGCAGCCCTCCGGACGCGAAACGACCGTTACCGGGATCGACTTCGCCGGGCAGGAACTGGAGGAAGCATTCGCTCCGCAGTCCGTGGTGCTGCGGCTGGCCGATGACATCGACATCGCCCGCGGTGACCTCCTTGCGGAAGCCAGTTCGCCTGATTCGATCTCCCAACTCCCGCAACCCACCCAGGATCTGTATGCGGCGCTCTGCTGGCTGTCGCCGAAGCCGCTGAAAGAGGGTTCGCGGCTCCTCATCAAGCACGGCAGCAAGACGGTCCAGGGACTGGTTCGCCAGGTCATCAACAAGCTGGATCTGTCAACGTTCGCCGATCAGCCGGCGTCGGGCCTGGAGCTCAACGACATCGGGACCGTCCAGATCAGGCTCGCGGCCGCGCTGCCCGTGGACAACTACGTGAACTTCCGCCGCACCGGAGCTTTCCTGGTCATCGACCCCTCCGACGGCAACACTCTGGCCGCAGGACTGGTGGAATCGGACCACCTTGAACTGGCGGCCCGCGAGGACGAACGCTATGACATATGACCCCAAGGGCCCGGTTAACGAAAACCTGATACGTCCGGCGCGGCGTGGAGTCCTGCTGAAGAGCCGCACCGCCGAGATCGCGATCGCCGGCACCGCTGTGGTTGCAGCGGCAACCGGCGCTGCAATCGCTGCCTATGCTTCCTCGGAGGCCGCCGCCGAAACAATGACGACGGCGGCACCCGTTTCCGATGCCGTAGAGGTTCGGCTGGGCTACTTCGGCAACCTGACCCACGCGCCTGCCCTGGTGGGTCTGGAAAACAACTACTTCGCCGAGGAACTGGGCAACACCGAACTGAGCACCCAGGTCTTCAACGCGGGCCCGTCGGCGATCGAGGCGCTGAACGCCGGGGCCATCGACGCCACCTTCATCGGCCCCAATCCGGCGATCAACTCCTATGTCCAAAGTAACGGTGAGTCACTGCGGATCGTGGCCGGTGCCACCTCAGGAGGCGCTCAACTCGTGGTGAATCCCGAGATTGATTCGGTGGACGATCTTGAAGGCGTCACACTTGCCACGCCGCAGCTCGGAAACACCCAGGACGTTGCCCTGCGAGTATGGCTGGACGAACAGGGCTACGAAAGCCGGATTGACGGCGGTGGGGACGTCGCGATTGTGCCAACGGAAAATGCAACCACGCTTCAGCTGTTCCAGAACGGCGATATCGCGGGAGCCTGGCTGCCTGAACCCTGGGCCTCCCGGCTCGTGGTCGATGCCGGCGCCGAGGTACTCGTCGACGAGGCAGAACTGTGGCCGGAGGGCAAGTTCGCCACAACCGTCCTGGTAGTAAGCAAGCAGTTCCTCGCCACGCACCCGGACCAGGTGGAAGCTCTCCTGCGTGCGGAAGAGCGGGCCATTACCTGGCTCAATGAAAACCCGGAGGAAGCCCCGGCACTCATCAACGAGGGTCTTGAGGCGGCGAAGGCCAAGCCCCTGGCCGCGCCGGTCCTCGAACGCGCACTTGAGAACGTCACCTTTTCCCAGGAACCGCTCGCTGACGTGTTGGCGCAATTGCTTGAGGACGGCGTTCAGGCCGGCACCACCGCGGATGCCGACATCAAAGGCGTCCTGGACCTGCGCCTGCTCAACTCGCTTCAGGAGGAAGCCGGACGCACAGCGTACGACGACGCCGGGCTCGGCGCCGGAGTGACCTCGCCATGAGCGCGGCGCAGATTGAAATCACCGGGCTGTCCAAACGGTTTTCCGACGACGCGCCGCTGGTGCTTGAGGATGTTAACCTGCGGGTCCGGAAGGGTGAGTTCTTGGCGCTCCTTGGGGCTTCCGGCTGTGGCAAGTCCACGCTCCTCAACCTGATTGCGGGACTGGAGGAGCCGACGTCGGGCACCATCGCCTCGCCGAAGGCAGCGTTTATGTTCCAGGATGCGTCCTTGTTCCCCTGGCTGTCGGCGCAGGCCAACGTGGAGCTCGCGCTGCAGCTGCGCGGGGCAACCAAGTCCGAACGGCGCACGGAAGCCGTACGGCTGCTGGAACTGGTTCACCTTTCCGACGCCGCACACAAGCGGCCGCACGAACTGTCGGGCGGCATGCGCCAGCGTGTAGCGCTTGCGCGTTCGCTCGCACAACACCGCGACGTGCTCCTGATGGATGAGCCGTTCGCGGCGCTCGACGCGATCACCCGCGACCTGCTGCATGACGAGCTGGAGCGGGTCTGGAGGGAAACCGGGCGCACAATCGTGTTCATCACGCACAACGTCCGCGAGGCGGTTCGGCTGGGTCAGCGGGTGCTGCTCATGTCCTCCCGTCCCGGTCGTGTTGTTGCCGAGTGGGCAGTGGAGGAGCAGGATCACGCGGCTCTGACCGCGGAAATCACCACGGAGTTGCGTAAGGAGATCCGGCGCCATGCAGCCTGAATCGACACTCGTTCAGCGCGGGGCTTCGACCGGTGACGGTACTCCGACCGACAGCTCCCTTCTGACGCCTTCCGATGATGACCGGGCGCTGGAGAAGGGCCTCGACGCTCTCCAGCAGGAGACGCGCCCCCAGTCCTCCTGGAGATCCAGCCTCTCCAAGGCGTTCCTGCCGGTAGCGGCGCTGGCCGCTGTCATTTACGTATGGCAGATGTATGTGTGGATCGCGCGGCCGCGGCCTGATCAGCTTCCTGGGCCGCTCGATGTGTTCGGTACCCTTGGCACCCTCTGGCAGAACGGCGATGCGGTTGAAACCGTCCTCACCAGTCTGCAGCGCGGCGTCGTCGGCTTTGCGATCGCTGTGGTGATCGCGACGCCGCTGGGTCTGCTGCTTGCCCAGAGCAAGGTGTTGCGGGGTGCCTTCGGGCCGCTGATTTCCGGCCTGCAGGTGCTGCCTTCGGTGGCGTGGGTTCCCGCCGCCGTTATCTGGTTCGGGCTCAGCGACGCGACCGTGTATTTCGTGGTGCTGATGGGCGCGATCCCGTCGATCACCAACGGACTGATTGCCGGCGTCGACCATGTTCCTGACCAGCACCGCCGTGTTGGGCACGTGCTTGGCGCGAGCCGGTGGGAACTTGCTACCCGCATCATCCTTCCCGCAGCCCTGCCGAGCTACGTATCCGGCCTGAAGCAGGGCTGGGCTTTCTCCTGGCGGTCGCTGATGGCTGCCGAAATCATCGCAACCGGCGGAACCCTCGGCTTCGGTCTTGGCGCCCTGCTGGACCAGGGACGGCAATTCTCTTCCATGGCCACGGTCATCGCAGCCATTCTGCTCATCCTGTTCATCGGGATCGTGGTGGAGCTGCTTATTTTCGGCCCGCTCGAACGACGACTGCTGCGCCGCCGCGGCCTGCTCACCGGAGGTTCACGATGACCTACCCCATCGGACTGCAACTGCGCGGCCGCCGCGTGCTCGTGGTTGGCGGCGGACCCGTGGCCGCGCGCCGACTGCAGGCGCTGCTCGACGACGGCGCCCTGGTCACGGTCGTTGCGCCCTACGCCTGCGAGGACATCACCGATGCCGCTGCCGCGGGCCGGGTGGACTGGCAGCAGCGCGAATACCGCACCGCCGACCTCGACGGCGCCTGGCTGGTCCTCGCCCACTCCGGTTCCGCCGAAGTGCAGGACCGGATCGCCGCCGAGGCCGACGCCGCCCGCATCTGGTGCGTCAAGGGCGGCGACTCCGGAGCCTCCGCGGCCTGGGTTCCCGCCGTCGCACGCATTGATGATGTGACCGTCGCCGTCAACACCCACGGTGACCCGAAGCGTGCCGCAGCCCTGCGCGACGGCGTAGCTGCCGCCCTCGAATCTGGTGAGCTGCCGCTGAGGCGCCACCGCCGCGAGGACGGGCCGGGTTCGGTTGCCCTGGTGGGTGGAGGACCGGCTGATGCCGGCCTCCTGACCACCCGCGGCCGTCGGCTCCTGGCGCAAGCCGACGTCGTGGTGGCTGACAGGCTTGGACCGCGCTCCCTGCTCGCGGGCCTTTCCCCGGCCGTTCAGGTGATCGAGGTGGGCAAGCTCCCCGGCCATCACCCCGTGCCGCAGGATGAAATCAATCGGATCCTGGTGGAGCAGGCGCTGCTCGGCCATTGCGTGGTCCGGCTTAAGGGTGGAGACCCGTACGTCCTGGGCCGCGGCGGCGAAGAGGAAGCCTACTGCCGTGATCACGGCATCCCCGTTGAGGTGGTCCCGGGTGTCACGTCCGCGATCTCGGTGCCGGCCGCCGCAGGAATCCCCGTTACGCACAGGGGAGTGGCGAAGGGCTTCAGTGTCATCACTGGGCATGAAGACATCCGCCTGCAGACCGGGCTCATCCCGCAGGGGAGCGACCACACCCTGATCCTCCTGATGGGGGTATCGCTGCTGCGGTCCTCCGCGGCATCGCTCATCACCGGCGGCCGGGCGCCATCCACGCCCGTCGCAATCATCGAGGACGGGTGGATGGAGTCGCAGCGCGTGACCACCGGCACCCTCTTGACGATCGCCGACCTCGCCGAAGAGCGCGGGGTGAAGTCTCCTGCCGTGATCGTGGTGGGTGACGTCGTCGCGCTTTCTCCCCACTGGGCTCACTAACTCCGTTTTCTGCGCACCCAGCGCACCGAATCATCAGCCCGAAGCAACCCAGCAAAGGAACACAGCCGTGTCGCAATCCACCACCTTCTCCCACGGTGCCTCCCAGCGTCCCCTGCGGGTCGCCGTCGTCGGATCCGGTCCGGCCGGCGTCTACGCCGCCGACATCCTTACGAAGTCAGCACCGGTCGCCTCCGGCGAACTCACGGTCAGCATTGACCTCTACGACCGCTACCCCGCGCCGTACGGCCTCATCCGCTATGGTGTTGCGCCGGACCACCCGCGTATCAAGGGCATCGTCAACGCACTGCACAAGGTCCTTGACCGCGGTGACATCCGTTTCTTCGGCAACGTGGAGTACGGCACGGACCTCACTATGGCGGACCTGCGGACCCATTACGACGCCGTCATCTTCGCCACCGGCGCGATCAAGGACGCCGACCTCAATATCCCGGGCATCGAGCTTGAGGGGTCCTTCGGCGGAGCGGACTTCGTCTCCTGGTACGACGGCCACCCCGACGTCCCGCGCGAGTGGCCGCTTGTGGCGAAGGAGATCGCCGTAATCGGCAACGGCAACGTGGCGCTCGACGTGGCGCGCGTGCTGTCCAAGCACGCCGAAGACCTGCTGGTCACCGAGATCCCGGACAACGTCTACCAGGGGCTGAAGAACTCGCCCGTAACGGACGTCCACGTGTTCGGCCGCCGCGGTCCGGCTCAGGTGAAGTTCACGCCGCTGGAACTGCGCGAACTCTCGCACTCCCGCGACGTCGACATCGTGCTCTACCCCGAGGACTTCGAGTTCGACGCGGAGTCCGACCGCCAGATCCAGACGAACAACCAGACCAAGACCATGGTCGGCACGCTCACCAACTGGATCGCCGAGCAGCCCGAAGATCCTGCCGAGTTCACGGCCTCCCGGCGGCTGCACCTGCACTTCCTCCACAACCCCGTGGAGGTTCTCGGCAAAGACGGCAAGGTGACCGGCATCAAGTTCGAGCGCACCGCACTCGACGGCACAGGCAACGCCGTGGGAACGGGCGAGTACATCGACTACCCGGTCCAGGCCGTTTACCGCGCGGTGGGCTACTTCGGTTCCGCCCTGCCGGAGGTTGAGTTCGACCACCGCCGCGGCGTCATCCCGAACGACGGCGGCCGCGTGCTGGATGCCGCCGGCACCCATGTGCCGGGCGTGTACGCGACCGGCTGGATCAAGCGCGGACCGGTCGGGCTCATCGGACACACCAAGGGTGATGCGCTCGAGACCATCACCTACCTGCTGGAGGATTTAGAGAACCTTCAGGCGGCAGCCGAGCCCGACGACGGCGCCGTCGTCGAACTCCTGACCTCCCGCGGCGTGCAGTTCACCACCTGGGAGGGCTGGCTCGCGCTGGATGCGCACGAGCGCGCACTGGGCGATGCGGCAACAGAGATCGACGGCGTTGTCCGTGAGCGGATCAAGGTTGTGCCCCGGGAAGACATGGTCTCCGTGTCCCGCAGCGTGCACGTCGAGGCTCAGGCCGACGCATAATCCTCATCCCGCAAAACCAGCACCGCGCCTCGGCAGTTCTACTGCCGGGGCGCGGACTCTTTTGAGAGCACCCAGATATTCGTGTTTCCCTGACGCTCCACGGTGACGGTGGTGACCAAGGCATTGATCAGGAACAGGCCCCGCCCGGTTTCGGCATCGTTTGGCTGTGCGGTCCCGGCCGAAAACTCATCAGGATGAGCTTCAGCGTTGATCTCCAGGATCCGGGCCTGAAGCCGTGTGGACGTTGCGCGCAGCTCGACGCCGAGCCGTACTCCCGCACGGTCCAGCGGAACTCCGTGCTCGATGACGTTGGATGCGGCCTCGATGACTGCGGTGGTGAACGCCATCTGGTCCTCTAACGGGACGTCATCGAGGTCACTCCAGAACCGGTCCAGTTCATCATGGAGTTCGTCCAGTGCCTGTGGCGTTGCCTCACTTTCGAACCGTCGCTGAGACTCGCGGTCAGTCATCCGCGAAGGCCCCTTCAACCGTGGCGTACGGTGCGAGCACCCGGTTCATATTGGTGAGCTCCAGGACCATTTGCACCTGCTTCTGTACGCACGCGATGCGCAGGTCACCGCCGGCCTGCCTGGCCACCTTCAGGCAGCCGATCAGGGCACCCAGACCGGACGAATCCATGAAGTTCGTGGCCGCCAGGTTCACGACGATGTGCCGGCTGCCGGCCCCGATAGCTTCATCGACGGTGGTGCGGAGGGTGGGTGCTGACACCATGTTGAGCCGACCCGTGGCCACCACCTCGGTGTATGTGCCTCTATCCTCAATCGCGAACTGCATCAGCGCTCCTCTCCTCGGTGACGTATCCCTCGTATTTCACAGCCTTGATCAGTACGCTGAGCACGATCAGGTCAAAGACAACCCAGACTACGTTCACGAACGTACCAAGCGGTTCATTCAGGCCCGTGGCCAACCGGACGATGCCTACCACCGCCGCGATCCCGAGCAGCACCATCACGATCAGCTGCGGGCGGATCAGGCTCCAGCTTGGCCCACCATCCTGGCGGGCCTTTGGCGTGACCGCGAAGCCGAGTGGACGGCCGAACCAAACGTTGCGGGCGGCCGTGGTGCAGGCCTTGATCCACGTCGGGAAGAGCGCGAGGCTGTACTGCTGCCCCCGCCAGGTGCTCACCCCTCGCCCGACCACCGCAAAAAGCAACTGGTTGACGAGCATAAACGGGAGGAATCGGATGAAGAAGTCGAAGCTGAGACTGGTCACCGGCAGGATGCCCAGCGTGAGGTAGATGATCGGGGCAGCGAAATAGACGACCGCGGCGAATCCGCTCAGATAGCTCCACATCGTTGCGAAGTACATCAGTCGCTGAGCGAAGCTCATGCCCTTCTTCAGGAGCGGGTTTTCCCGCAGCAGCACCTGAATGGTGCCCTGTGCCCAGCGCAGCCGCTGCGTCAGCATGGTTTTCAGATCCTCGGGCGCCAGACCGTAGGCGAGGATTTCGTGGTGGTACACGCTCCGCCAGCCCATGGCGTGCATGCGCATCGAGGTGGCCATGTCCTCGGTCACGGAGATCGTGGCCAGAGGCATGACCGGCTGGGCCTCATCATCCCGGTCTACGGAAACGGCGTCGAGCACGGCCTGGACGGACTCAAGTGCACCCAGTGGCGACCATGCGCGTTCTGATAGTTTCTCGACGGCCTCGTCCAGATTGTCCGGTACAGCAACTCCCGGTTCGACTCCCAGGTCCATCGCAGCAATTTCCGCGAGGTCCGCCTCCATCGCCGACATGTCGGCAGCAACCATCTGCTGTACCGCATTGTCCACAGAGCGGCGCACCCGGTACGTAACTTCGGCAAGTGGCGCACCGGACGCCTTCTCTGCCCGCGCAGTGACGATTGCCTTCTCGACGTCATCCAGCAGACGTGCGACCAACGGATTCGAGGCTTCAGGTGACTTGCGGGCACGGCGCACGGCTGCGCCCGCCGATTTCAAGGCTGCCGTAACCGCGCGTTCCACTTCCGCGACATAGCCGGCCAGACCGAGTTGCATGAGCGCTTCACGGCGCAAAACGGCGTTGGACCCGCAGAAGAATGCTGCATTCCATCCGTCCTTGCCCTGCTGGATGGGTCCGTAGAAGAGCGGCGCCTGGCTGCCCAGCGGGTCATCATCGGGCACGTTGACGAAGTACTGGGGCGTCTGGACCAGACTGACGCGACGGTTGTTGAAGTATCCGAGTGTGTGATCCAGGATGCGCGGATCCGGCACCTGGTCGGCGTCGAGAATCAGGAGGAACTCGCCCGAGGTCACCATCAGGGCGTTGTTGAGGTTGCCCGCCTTGGCATGCCGCGGGCGGTTGGCCCACTCCGGCCCGCGGGTCACGTAACCGATTCCGAGCCGTTCTGCCTCCTCCTGGAGTTCCGGACGGGAGCCGTCGTCAAGGATCCAGGTGCTGTGTGGGTAAGTGATGTCCCTGGCTGCCCGGGCTGTCTTCATCACCATGTCGACGGGCTCGTTGTAGGTCGTGACAAAGACGTCAACGGTGGCACCCGCGGGCGGGTCGGGGGAGGTGCGGCGCTTGAGCTTCCACACGGTCAGTCCGAAGAGCGCGACGTCGATCAGGCTGTAGGTCTCTGCTGCCACGAGCGGAACCGCGATCCACCAGGCTTCCCAGTTCAGCGACTCCAGCCATCGCCAGGCGATGTAGTTGACGCCGAGGATGACGGTGAGCACCACCAGCAGCCTCACCAGGAAAGCGTTCATGCCGCGTCCTCGATCGTTCGTCGGACGACAACCGCCGTTACGTCATCTTCCACCCGTGGGTCCGCCCCCAGAATCAAGAGCTGTTCACAGGCGTCGACGGCCGAATCGGCTGCCGAAACGATTGCTGCGGCAGCGACGGCGAACTGGTCCAGGGTGTCATAGATGTCCAGCAGGCCGTCACTGATCATGGCAAGCGAGTCCCCGGGAGCGAGCGTCAGCCTCATCACCTCCCAGTCCCAGCCCGGAACCGAGCCCAGCGGTACTCCGCCGGAGGCGAGGCGCCGCCACGTCCCGTCAGGGCTGATGTGAAGCGCTAGGCCGTGTCCGGCATCGATCAGGTCCACGCCGCCGTCGGCAGTGAAAAGTCGGCCGTGCAAGAGCGTGACGAAGGAGGAAGCCCGCTCGAGGTCCGCTTCGAGGGACGCCGCGGCCGAGGCGAAGGCCTGACCCAGGTCCGGTTCCTCCGCCGTTGACCGGAGCACCGCCCGCACAGTCGCCGCGACGAGGGCGGCAGCCATCCCCTTACCCATGGCATCCGCGACGGTGAAGTGTATGCCGTCAGCGGCGGGATACCAGTCAAAGAAATCCCCGCCGACCGAGCGCGACGGCCGGAACTTCCCGGCGACGTCGTACCCGGCAAGCTGAAGGCCGTGCCGGGGGAGCAGGCTCTGCTGCACATGTGCGGCGCGGCGGTGCTCACTGGCTTCGGCTTCGCTGGCGGCTTCTGTCACAGCGAGCTGCCGGTTCTGGCGGCGGAACAGTGAGTTGATGCGAGCTACCAGCTCGCGTGGGCTGAATGGCTTGAGAATGTAGTCGTCGGCACCCGTGTCCAGGCCTTTCAGACGGTCCATCTCGTTGCCGCGCGCGGTGATCATGAGGATATAGGCATCCGAAATGGGACGTATCTGTGCACAGGCGTCAAGACCGTCGCCGTCGGGCAGGTTGAGGTCGAGGGTGATGATGTCCACACCACGGCGTGCGGCTTCGACTCCTTCGCGCACGGTCCCGGCTTCCTCCACCGTGAATCCCTCGCGCTTCAGAACTCCCACCAGGAGCATCCGGATGTCCGCATCGTCTTCGATCACAAGGGCGCGGCGTTCCGGGGGTGCGAGAGTCATTCCCCCATTTAACCCACAAGTGCAGTCAGGTAACGCAACATAACGCGACGTCACCGCTCACCTGCCGTGCAGTGTGCCGGGCGTTGCGGTGCCTTTCGGCTCTATAGAGTTGGCATTATTCGGCCGCACCGGAGCGTTAGGAGCACCAGACACCATGGACAATGTTCTGTCCTACCTGACGTTCAACACCCGGCAGTTCCACGAACTGTCGATGTGGGCCCGGGTGCTCCTCAGCCAGGCGCCTATCTCCATCACAACTGCACTTCTGGCAATCGGCAGCATCTTCTTCCACCCGGTGGTGTGGTCCAGCACGTCGTTCCAGTGGGGGATCGCCCTGAGCGGCATCATCCTCCTGGGCTGTGCGCTTACCCCATGGGACCGCGTGCCCTACGGCGTCTTCCTTATCATCCCGATCCTCGACTTCATCCCTGTGAGTCTGCTTCGTTTCGGTGCCGGCACAGACGTTCTGGGAGTTGGGCTTCTGGCGGTATTTCCGGTGGTCTGGCTGTGTGCCTCCGGCCTCTATCCAAAGTTCTGCCTTGCGCTCAGCCTGCTGGGGCCCCTCGCGATGATCTGGGTGCCGCTCTTCATAACCGACGCCGAGGTGTCGCCCGCCAGCCTGACCCAATCGATTCTGCTGCCCGTCATCATTTTCGGCATTGCCGTCACGGTCCGAGTGATGACCGCCAGCATGATGGACCAGCAACAGGCCATGGAGGAGAAGGACCACGCACTGCAGCAGCTCCTTCAACGCAGCGCCCAGCGTGAGCGGCTGATGAACGCAACGGTCAACACGGTCGACGTCGGACTGCTCGCCATCGACGGGGACGGTCACGACATCCTGTTCAACCGGCGTCAGCACGAGATACATCGCGCAGGATTGCCGGTGGGCGCTGACGACGCCTCCGAGAAAGACCTCCTGCTGTTCAAGGCTGACGGCGTCACCCCCATCCCGATGGAGCAGCGCCCGGCGTACCGGGCGGTTGCCGGGGAGACGTTCTCCGACTACCTCATCCGCGTAGGCGCCGGTGACAAACAGCGTGTCCTGTCAGCTTCCGCCCGCATGCTGCTGGACGAGGGCGGGAAGCGGGAGGGCGCCGTCGTCGCCTTCAACGATGTCACCGAGCTCGTGAACGCGCTGAACGCGAAGGAGGAGTTCGTCGCGATGGTCTCGCACGAGCTGCGCACACCGCTGACGGTGATCGTCGGCTACCTGGAGCTCATGCTCGATGACGACCTCCCGCCGGAGACCGAGGCTGGGCTCAACGTCGTCGGCCGAAACGTGGCGCGTCTTCGTCGGCTGGTTGACGATCTGCTCACTGCAGCCTCTGGGCCGCCGGAAGTGTCCCCCGTGCGAGCAGACCTCGCCGGTATCGCGAAGGAATCAGTGGCCGCCATTTCCGCACGCGGCAAGGAGGCCGGCGTAGAAATCGTCAACGAGGTCCCCGAGGGCACGATTGCACGGTGCGATCCCGCCCGGATCGGCCAGGTGCTCGACAACCTGCTGTCCAACGCCGTCAAGTACTCGCCGGCGGGGGGCACGGTGACGGTGCGGGCGCAGAAGAGGCCCGAATCCGTGATCTGCGAAGTCGAGGACCACGGCATGGGCATGAGCCCGGAAGACAGCGCCGAGGTCTTCTCCAAGTTCTTCCGGACCTCGGCCGTGCGCCAGGCGGCGATTCCCGGCGTCGGGCTCGGCCTCGCCATCGTCCGGTCGATCGTTGAAGAACACGGAGGCCGGATCTACTGCCGCAGTGAACTCGGCCGTGGCACCACCTTCACGTTCGAGCTGCCGGACAACCCGCAGACCCGTTAGTGCTCGTCGTAATGGTCGTCGTGTTCGGCATGGCGATGGCCGTCGTGAACGTAGTCCACGTGGTCTTCGTGTTGCACGGTCTCGTGCGTACAGTCCTCCGCTCCGTGCGTGTGCTCGGCCATGGTGTGCTCTGCTTGGACTTCTTCAGTCATGATGGTTCCTTTGGCTGGCAATCTGTCAGCCGGGTTACCCTGGTGATGGTGTCCCGGTTGACATGGGAGACGTGGTCATCGGCCAATGCGTAAAAAGCCTCCCGGCCTACGCGTTCGACGGTGACCAGGTTGTTTCCCCGCAGCGTTTTCAGGTGCTGGGAAACCAGCGGGTCTTATCGTCAGCAATCATCAATACATAAATACATGTTGATATTTCGACGAAGGACAGGGGCCGCCATCGCCCGTGAGGGAGGCACCGGAATCTACCGGATTCGGGTGGCCAGACCGGGATAATCCACCACGATGCCTTCACGGTCGATCTGCAGTTCAGCGGTGAATCCATGGTTGTCGGAGCTGTACAGCACCACGCCGTTCCGGTCTTCGTTCGCAGCCCGCAGCTGGCTGTACATCTGGCTGCTGCGCATCACGCGGAGGCTCGGAACGTCCACCCACGCCATAAACAGCGATGTCTCGTCCACCGGAGCCAGCTCCTCCGAATGGAGGTTCAACCGCAGGATCGGCATGGTGTTCGTGACCGGGCACAGGCCCAGGTCGCAATCCAGCGCACCCGTCAGCAGTGACGGGTCTTCGATGCCGGGAGCGGGAAGGCTGCACTCGCCGGCGCTGGAGGCGGTGCTTGACCACACGCCGTCGTCATCGCGTTCCAGCTCAAGGTGGCGGCTCCAGCCGTAGCCGTGAACTGTTGCGGTGAGCCGGCGCGTTACCCAGCCGTCGGTGGTTGTAAGCGCCCAGCTCAGGGCATACGAATCCGTTCGGGATGTGCCGTGCGCGCTCAGCCGGCCCGGCTCGAGGTTGATCGTCGCGGAATCCAGGCGGGCCGGATCCTCGATGCCCTGCCAGGTGTGCAGCAGGCTCGTATGCAGTTCATTTCCCATTCGTTCACCTTATGGATCGGTGGGGGCGCCACGCCAGAGGGCGCCGCGGGTAGGATCCTTGCAACACTGATATCCGGGAGGCCACATGAGCGATGAAGAGCGGTTTCGGCCGCTGCTTCAGCGCGAGCTTGCCGAGTCGCTTAAGGCGCAAACGGCCCTCAATGGGGACATCGTGTCCACCAGCGACCTGCGTCGCGATTCCAACGTGGACGACGAACATGACCCCGAGGGATCAACCATTGCTTTTGAACTCTCGCAGTCTGCGACGCTGCTGCGTGATGCGGACGCCCGCATCGCCGAAGTAGAGGCGGCTCTGCGCCGCCTGGACGAGGGACGTTATGGGACGTGCAAGGTGTGCGGATGCCGCATCGCCCAAGGCCGGCTGGAGGCTCGGCCCTGGACGAGGTTCTGCATCAATCACACAGGGGGCAGGTGAGGTTACCGCAGGCCGCGAACATTCAGCGCGAGGTACAGGTGCACCCGGTCGGCCGTTACGGCCGGGTCGTAGCCAGTCAGGTCAACAATCTGCTGCAGCCGGTACCGCACCGTGTTGCGGTGCAGTTGCAGCACGTCCGCGACAGCCGCCACGGACCCGTTGTGGGCGAGGTATTTCTCGAGCGTGAGCATCAGTTCGGCGCCGTGCCGTTCGTCGAACGCCACCACGGGGTCGAGTGCTTCGGCAGCCAGGTCCGCCAGCGGCACGTCCTCGCTCGCCATCAGGAGTGAGGTGAGGCTGAGCCGGTCGGGGCGGTTGACCGGCTGGCCCCGGGTCAGCGACTCCCGCGCCTCAAAGTAGCTCCAGCGCAGCCCGCTCACCTGCGCATAGCCGCCGCCGAAGCCCACTCTCGCGGTGAAGCCGGCGCCGTGCAGGTAGGTGCTCAGCGCCCGGCCAAGGGACTCTCCGTCGCTTTCCGGCACCGCGATGACCAGGCGGTCATCCAGGACCGCGGTCACGACGTCGTCGTACTTTCCCGGCAGGGGAAGCGTCCGCAACGCGCGGCGCTGACCGGTCGCTACGTCCGCGAGCACAATGCACTGCCGGCGGGCAGTGTCGATTCCTGCGCTGCCCAGGCGGGCCGCGGCGTCGCTCCCCGCCAGCGTGCCGCGCACCACGTCCTGCATCAACTGCCCGACGACGGCGCGGTCACTCGCCCTGCGCCTCGCCTGGTTACTCAGTTCGACGCTGATCAGGCTCTGGGCGTAGTCGGTGATGGCGTCACGTTCGTAGGGTTCAGCGATGGCGAGCGTGCAGCGGTCCTTCAACCCGGTCGCCACAGGGACCCGGTGCCAAGCGCGGTCCTTCCCGCCGAGCGAGGATGCAGCGCTGCCGGTCGCGAAGAGCTGCGTCCCGTACTGGGAAAGAGCGACGTCGGTGCGCAGCATCGCGGCGAGCTCCCGGAGGAGCTGGGGGAGGCCGCCACCGCTCAACAGGGCTGAGGCGAGCACCTGGTGGCCCTTCAGCAGGTTCTCAAGACGCGCGTAGTGCTCCGCGGACAGGGAATCAGCGACCATCTTCCCGATCGCGATGAAGGGCGTCTCGTAAGGGACCCGGAAGACCGGGAGGCCGAGCTCGTCGGCCTGGTCCAGGAAGGCAGCGGGCACCTTCTCGTGGCTGAGGCCGGTGGCGAAACCGATCGCGAGTGCACCCGTTGCATGGACGTGCCGGACGAAGTTCCGCTGCGACGTGGAGGACTTCTGCCGCAGGCCGGTGGTGAGCACGATCTCGCCCCCGCTGAGGAACGGTTGAGGGTCCTCGAGTTCGGTCACGGCGACCCACTGAACGGGAACGTCGGTGACTTCGCTGGTGCCGACCTGCTGCAGTTTCAGCGCGGGCGTCGCAAGGAGCGCTGACAGTGTGATCGCCATAACTTCAACTATAGGCGCCGAAGCTTGTGCGGATGCATGACGGTTCCATCGAAGCGTTGTGCGGATAAACCTAGGAGGAGTGGCGTGGACCACGTAGGGTCGGCAGTGAATTTGGGCAGTACTGTCCCGGAAACGAAAGGAAAAATGCCGTGGTAACCACCCTGCAGAACTTCATCAACGGGCAATTCGTCACCCCGAGCGGCACCGAGATGATCGACATCGTCAACCCCACCAACGGGGAAGTTGTCGCGAAATCTCCGGTTTCCGTGCAGGCTGACATTGACGCCGCCATGAGCGCCGCCAAAACGGCCTTCACCTCCTGGAAGAAGGTCACCCCCGGCCAGCGCCAGCTCATGCTGCTTAAGCTCGCCGACGCGATCGAGGCCAACAGCGACGAACTCGTCGAGGCCCAGCACCGTAACACCGGCCAGGTCCGCGCCATGATCGCCTCGGAGGAGATCGCTGCCGGCGCCGACCAATTGCGATTCTTCGCGGGCGCCGCACGAGTGCTCGAAGGAAAGTCCGCCGGTGAGTACTTCGAGGGCCATACCTCGTACGTCCGCCGTGAGCCGGTGGGTGTCGTCGCGCAGGTTGCTCCGTGGAACTACCCGTTCCTGATGGCCATCTGGAAGATCGGACCGGCGCTCGCCGCAGGCAACTCGATTGTGCTGAAGCCCAGCGACACCACTCCCGAGTCCACGCTCGTCCTTGCCCGCCTGACCCAGGGAATCCTGCCCGACGGCGTACTCAACGTGGTGCTCGGCACCGGCGAGACCGGCGCGGCCATGGTTGAGCACAAGACGCCGGCCATGGTATCGATCACCGGTTCCGTGCGCGCCGGCATCGCTGTCGCCACCGGCGCCGCGAAGGGCCTGAAGCGCGCCCACCTCGAGCTGGGAGGCAAGGCTCCCGCCATCGTCTTCGCTGATGCTGATGTGAAGAAGACGGCGGCTGCCCTTGCCGAGTTCGCTTTCTTCAATGCGGGCCAGGACTGCACCGCCATTACCCGCGTACTGGTGCAGGATGCGGCTCACGATGATCTCGTGGCCGCCATGGTTGACCACACCAAGACCCTCACCACGGGTGACGCCGACGACTCGAAGAACTACTTCGGGCCCCTTAACAACATCAACCACTTCAACGCCGTCAACGCCGTCATGGATGCGCTGCCCTCGCACTGCTCCGTGGCGACCGGCGGCAAGCGCTCCGGTGACAAGGGCTACTTCTTCGAAGCCACCATCATCACCGGCGCCCAGCAAACCGACGACATCGTGCAGAAGGAAACCTTCGGCCCGATCATCACCGTGCAGAAGTTCTCCACCGAGGACGAAGCGATCGAGATGGCAAATGACGTGGAGTACGCCCTCGCATCCAGCGTATGGACCACCGACCACGGCACCGCCATGCGCCTCTCCCGCGACCTGGACTTCGGCGCAGTCTGGATCAACACCCACATCCTCCTCACCGCCGAGATGCCCCACGGCGGGTTCAAGAGCTCCGGCTACGGCAAGGATCTCTCCATGTACGGCGTGGAGGACTACACCCGTATCAAGCACGTCATGAGCGCGCTGGACGCCTAAGCAAGCGCAACACGGCCCAGAAAGGACCTTCCTATGACCACCCAGGCACTCCAGCCACAATTCCGGCTCGAGCAGAAGCGCCGCATCATCGGTGATTTCCCCGGCCCCAAGTCCACCGCGCTCAACGCACGCCGCTCCGCCGTCGTCGCCAAGGGTGTTGCCTCCGGCGTTCCCGTGTACGTTGCGGACGCTGACGGCGGCATCGTGCACGACGTCGACGGCAACTCGTTCATCGACTTCGGCTCCGGCATTGCGGTGACGAGCGTCGGCGCGTCGGATCCCGCCGTCGTCGGAGCCGTGAAGGAGCAGGTTGAGCACTTCACACACACCTGTTTCATGGTCACCCCGTACGAGGGGTACATAGCGGTGGCAGAGAAGCTGGCGGAGCTTACCCCGGGCGACTTCGAGAAGCGCACAGTGCTCTTCAACTCGGGGGCGGAAGCGGTGGAGAACGCCGTCAAGATCGCACGCCTGGCCACGGGCCGGTCGGCTGTTGCCGCATTCGATCACGCCTACCACGGGCGCACCAACCTGACGATGGCGCTGACCGCGAAGTCGCTGCCCTACAAGGCCGGCCCGGACGGCACCTTCGGTCCATTTGCGCCCGAGGTGTACCGCCTGCCCATGAGCTACCCGTTCCGCGAGGAGAACCCGGCCATCACCGGGGAAGAAGCGGCGAAGCGGGCCATCACCATGATGGAGAAGCAGATCGGAGCCGAGTCGCTGGCCGCGATCATCATCGAACCGGTCCAGGGCGAGGGCGGCTTCATTGTCCCTGCCGACGGATTCCTGCCGACCCTCGCCGCGTGGGCGAAGGAAAAGGGGGTCGTCTTCATCGCCGACGAGGTGCAGTCGGGCTTCTGCCGCACCGGCGAGTGGTTCGCGGTGAACCATGAGGGTGTCGTGCCGGACATCATCACCATGGCAAAGGGCATAGCCGGCGGCATGCCGCTGTCCGCTGTCACCGGTCGGGCGGACCTGCTCGACGCCGTCCACCCCGGCGGCCTCGGCGGCACCTACGGCGGCAACCCCGTCGCCTGTGCTGCGGCCCTCGCAGCGATCGACACCATGACGGACCTGGACCTGTCAGCGCGTGCGCGGCGGATCGAGGAAATCGTGGTGCCCCGTCTGAAGGCACTACAGGAGGAGACCGGCATCATCGGCGAGGTGCGCGGCCGCGGAGCGATGCTTGCCGTTGAGTTCGTGATGCCCGGTTCCAAGGAGCCGAACCCCGTTGCAACGAAAGCCATTGCCGCCGCATGCCTCGATGAAGGCGTGATCATCCTGACCTGCGGGACGTACGGCAACATCGTCCGCCTGCTGCCTCCGCTGGTCATCGGCGAGGAACTGCTCAAGGACGGCCTCGACGTCCTGGAGGCGGCGATCCGCTCGGTCAAGTAACGCCTCCCGCCCGGAGTACGACGGCGGCCGGCTGGACAGTTCTTCGGAGCTGGACCGGCCGGCCGCCGTCGTTGTGTGAGGCCTGGGCAGTGTGTCCTTGCGCACAGGAGCATCAACCGGCATACTAAACGAACGTAATTCGTTTATGTGATCCCGGTGACAGTGGATACCCCGCTTCCCACACGGCGGTCCTCACACCATTTCCTAACAAAGAGGTAAGGAACCCATGAGCACTACGCAAGTGCGCACCGGCGCTCCAGACAACACGCCCAAGTACTCCGGTAAGGGACTGAAGACGGGGCAGCTCGGCCTGCTCGCCGTCGTCGTCATCGGTATTTCCACGATCGCCCCGGCCTACGTCCTGACCAGCACCCTCGGCCCCACCGTGCAGAGCATCGGCGAGCACCTACCGGCGATCTTCATTGTCGGGTTCATCCCGATGTTCCTGGTGGCGCTCGGATACCGCGAACTGAACGCGGACACCCCCGACAGCGGAACCACGTTTACCTGGGTCACCAAGGCCTTTGGCCCCTACATCGGCTGGATCGGCGGGTGGGGCCTGCTGGCTGCGAACATCATCGTGCTCTCCAACCTGGCTGGCGTAGCCGTGGACTTTTTCTATCTGTTCCTGGCCCAGCTCACCGGTCAGGAAGCGATCGCTGACCTGGCCGGTATCCGCTGGCTGAACATCCTGACCTGCCTGGTGTTCGTCGCGGCGGCAGTGTGGGTTTCCTGCCGCGGCGTGAAGACCACGAAGGCCGTCCAGTACGCGCTCGTCGGACTTCAGGTGGGAGTGCTGGCCTGGTTCGTCATCGCTGCGTTCAGCCGCATCCAGCAGGGCGCTGCGGTTGGCGCCATCTCATTCAGCTGGGACTGGTTCAACCCGTTCGCCATCGAGAGTTTCTCCGCCTTCGCGCTGGGCCTTTCTCTCTCCATCTTCGCGTTCTGGGGCTGGGATGTCTGCCTCACGGTGAGCGAGGAATCCCGGAACGGCAAGCGGACAGCAGGGCTGGCAGCGGCGGTGACAGCCGTCGTCGTACTGGGAATCTACCTGCTCGGCGCCATTGCAACCGTGATGTTCGCCGGCGTCGGCACCGAGGGTCTCGGCCTCAACAACGCCGACATCTCGGAAAACGTCTTCGCTGCGCTGGCCGCGCCGATCATGGGACCGTTCGCGATCCTGCTTTCGCTCGCGGTCCTGTCGAGCTGCGCGGCATCGCTGCAGTCGACATTCCTTTCGCCGGCCCGCAGCCTGCTCGCCATGGGGTACTACAAGGCGCTGCCGGAGAAGTTCGCCACTGTGCACCCGACCTACCGCTCGCCTGTATTCGCGACAGTGGTTGCCGGCGTCATCTCCGCAGGGTTCTACTCGCTCATGCGGGTGATCAGCGACAACGTCCTGAACGACACGATCATGGCCCTCGGCCTGATGATCTGCTTCTACTACGGACTTACCGCGCTGGCCTGCGTCTGGTACTTCCGCCAGAGCGCATTCAGCTCGGCACGGCACTTCGTGTTCCGTTTCCTCGCCCCGCTGCTCGGCGGACTCGGCCTGGTGGTTGTGTTCCTGCAGACCGCCGTGGACAGCTGGGACCCTGCCTTCGGCAGCGGCTCGGAGATTTTCGGAGTGGGACTGGTGTTCGTCATCGGCGTGGGGATCATCGCGCTCGGCGTGCTCGTGATGCTCGCCGTCCGACGCACCCGCCCCGGGTTCTTCCGCGGTGAAACCCTGCGGCAGGACACCCCGGCGCTTGAGGTGGCCGAGTAACCCTCTGCTAAACAGTGGCGGGCTGCTCCAACTGTCCGCCCTTGCGGGGCCTCGCGCTCTTCCGGACCGTACGGATCATGTCCACGGTGAGGAGCGCGAGGCCTGCCCACACCAGTCCAAAGCCGATCCACCGCTCCAGCGGCATTTCTTCTCCGAAGACCGTCAGGGCCAGAATGAACTGCAGCACCGGTGCGAGGTACTGCAGGAGGCCGATGGTGGTCAGGGGGAGCCGCCGGGCAGCCGCACCGAAGAAGATCAGCGGAACAGCGGTGATGATTCCCGAGGCCGCCATGATCCAGAAATGGCCGGGTCCTTCAGTGGTGAGCGTTGCTCCGCCGGAGAGTGTCAGCCAGATCATCACTGCCGCGGCAATCGGCGTCAACACCGCCGTCTCGACGCTGAGGCTGGTCACGGCGTCGACACTCGGTCCGACGCGCTTCTTGACGAATCCGTAGAACCCGAAGGAAAACGCGAGCGCCAGGGCGATCCACGGCACGTTGCCGTATCCAACCGCCAGAACGACGACGGCTACAAGCCCCATCCCCACGGCCGCCCACTGCAACGGTCGGAGTTTTTCCCGGAGTACAAGGACGCCCAGAAGCACCGACACGATCGGGTTGATGAAGTAGCCCAGTGACGCTTCAATGGCGTGGCCGTTGGTGACGCCGTAGGTGTAAACGAGCCAGTTTACGGCGATGAGAAGCCCGGCAACGGCGAGGGTCCCGAGTACCTTCGGGTTGGTGACCGCCGCCCGGAGGGTGCCCCATGACCGGAGGACTGTCAGTAGCAGCGCGCAGAAGATCAGCGACCACAGCACCCGGTTCGCCACGATTTCCACGGCGGTGGCCGGCAGCAGGATGAGGAAATACAGGGGGAGAAGCCCCCACAGCCCGTATGCGCCGATGCCGGAAAGGATGCCCGTAGCGTTGTCGCTGCGGGCGGGGCGCTCAGTGGTGTGGGTGCGGCTCACATGCGTGCCAACCGCCGTCGGGCCGTTCCTATTCCGGGTGTACGCGGGTGAGCCTCGCCACTGGTTTCGACGCCGACCGAATTGGGGATTTAGAATAGGAAATTGTGCGCTAATGCGCGCGGTCATCCCTCCGGGAAGCCCCCCAGGGTAATCCACCAGGAAGAAGGCATCAGTGTCCAGCACGACGTCGGCCCGTCCGCTTCGGGTCGCCATCATCGGCGCAGGCCCGGCCGGTGTTTATGCCGCAGACATCCTGACCAAGTCGCAGGAGGTCAAGGGCGGAGACTTCGAAGTCTCCATTGACCTCTTCGACCAGTACCCGGCGCCGTACGGCCTTATCCGCTACGGTGTGGCGCCCGATCATCCGCGCATCAAGGGCATAGTCAACGCTCTGCACAAGGTCCTCGACCGTGGCGACATCCGCTTCCTCGGCAACGTCAACTACGGCCGCGACCTCACGCTGTCCGATTTCCGCACCTTCTACGACGCCGTCATCTTCGCAACGGGCGCGGTGAAGGACGCAGACCTCAACGTCCCCGGCGTGGAGCTCGAGGGATCCTTTGGTGGGGCGGACTTCGTGTCCTGGTATGACGGGCACCCGGACGTCGACCGGGATTGGCCCCTCGATGCCAGGGAGGTCGCCGTCATCGGCAACGGCAACGTGGCTCTCGACATCGCCCGCGTCCTGTCCAAGCACGCCGATGACCTGCTGGTCACCGAAATCCCCGCCAACGTATATGCCGCGCTGAAGAAGTCGCAGGTGACGGACGTGCATGTGTTCGGCCGCCGCGGTCCGGCGCAGGTGAAGTTCACGCCGCTGGAGTTGCGCGAGCTCTCCCACTCCCGCGACGTTGACATCGTGCTCTACCCCGAGGACTTCGACTTCGATGAAGCCTCCGAACAGCAGATAGCCAGCAACAACCAGACCAAGACCATGGTCAAGACGCTGACCAACTGGCTGGTGGAGCAGCCCGATGACCCGGCCGAACTCACCGCATCACGCCGGCTGCACCTCCACTTCCTGCACAGCCCCGTCGAGATCACCGATTCCCCCGCGACTCCGGGGAAGGTAGCCAACATCCGTTTCGAGCGCACGCGTCTCAACGGTTCCGGGTCCGTCGAGGGGACCGGCGAATTCATCGACTACCCGGTGCAGGCCGTCTACCGTGCCATCGGTTACTTCGGATCGGAGTTGCCCGAGGTCGGCTACGACGAGCGGAACGGCGTCATCCCCAACGAGGGCGGGCGGGTCATCGACGAGTCCGGCAATCCCGTCCCGGGCATATACTGCACCGGGTGGATCAAGCGTGGTCCGGTCGGCCTGATCGGCCACACCAAGGGCGACGCCCTCGAGACCATCGGCTTTCTTCTCGAGGACAGGTTGAACCTTCCGGCCGCCGAGCATCCTTCCGAGGACGCCATCATCAACCTCCTTGAGGAGCGCGGCGTCCGTTACACCACATGGGAGGGCTGGCTGCGGCTCGATGCCCACGAGATGAAGCTCGGGGCCAACTACGTCCACGACGACACCGGTCTCGCCGAACTAGTCCGGGAACGCGTGAAGCTGGTTCCCCGCGAGGACATGATCGCCATCTCCCGGGGGGAGTAGCGCTCCGCCTGCGGCGTCATGGAGGTTTGAAAACGGGTTCATGACGCCGGATATGAAACGCTTTTTGAGTCATAAGTTAGGTGAGCCTACACTTTCTTTGGCCTGTCCGGCCTTCCCACTGCGCCTGCCCCAGCATCAGGCGCTAAAGCTAGGTGGTTTTCCCGTTGCGTTACTCACTCCCGTCGTCCGCGTCCCTGGGACTCGTGGCGCTTCTCTCACTGTCCGGTTGCACTTTCAGCGGCACGTCAGAACAATCCAGCCAGACCGCCGATCTTGACCAGCGGATTGTCGTCAACAATTTCCGCGCCCCGGTTGCTGACTGGGCCCTGGAGAGCGACGCCGCCTACATCCTTTCCCTCTCCGGCTGTCTGGAGACCCTGACCCGCTACGACGAGACGCAAGGAAAGATCGTGCCCTCGCTCGCAACCGAGTGGGAGCAGGTCTCCCCCCTTGAGTGGGACTTCAAGATCCGTGGGGGCGTCACGTTCCAGGACGGAAGTCCGCTGGATGCCGCCGCCGTGGTCGGTTCGCTGCAGAACGTCCTCGACGCGGACGTACCGGCCCGCGCCTTCAGCACCAAGGTGGTCAGCGAGGTCACGGCGATCGATGAGTCCACGGTTCGTGTCACAACCACCACGGAGAGCCCGCTGGTTCCTTACCGCCTCGCGAGCGTTAACACGGGCGTGCTGTCGCCGGCCGCCTTCGAGGGTGAATCAGTAGATCCGTTCGGCCACTGCACCGGTCCCTTCGAGCCCGTTTCCGAAAAGCCCAAGCAGTCCCTGACCCTCGACCGCAACGAAGATTACTGGGGCGGTGACGTGCAACTCGCCGGCGCCGAGATCCGGTTCATCACCGACGGCGCCACCCGCGCCGCCCAGATCCAGACTGGCGAAGCGGACGTCTCCCTCTCCATCCCCGTCTCCGGGCTAGCCACCCTGGAAGCAGATTCCAACGTCAAGGTCCTGAAGGTTGATTCACCCAGGACCGCCACGCTCTACATGAACAACGGCAAAGCACCGTTCGACGACGTCAACTTCCGCAAGGCGGTCCGCTCTGCACTCGACCTGGACGCCCTTGCCGCCAGCGTCTACGAAGGTGCGGCCCTTCCGGCGAGCGGTCCGTTCGCCCCATCGGAGCCGTGGGCCATTGAGGGTGCCGAGGTGCCGAAGCAGGACATCGACGCTGCCAAGGAGCTGCTCGCCTCCGCCGGCTACACCGCCGGCCAGCCGCTGGAAATCATTGCCATCGTAGAACGCGCAGAGTTCGCTGACGTGGCCACCGTCATCCAGGAGAACCTGAAAGCCGTGGGTGTTCCGGTGAAGATCATCACCAAAGAGTATGCCGCAGTGGAACCGGACCTGCTGTCCGGTAACTACGACATGGTGCTGAGCCAGCGCAATCGCCTCATCGACATCGCGGACCCCATCGGCTTCCTCACCGCCGATTACACCTGCGATGGAACCTACAACCTCAGCCACTTCTGCAACGAGGACTACGACAAGTTGGTGGCCAAGGCGGCCACGACGGCCGACGCCGAGGAGCGTTACAAGCTGTACGCCGAAGCAGGGCAGATCCTCCAGGACCAGGCAGTGAACATCTGGCTCGTCAACGAGCAGGCCATCGACGCCGTCCGCACGGACCTGCAGGGACACGTCCAGGACCCGCTGGCACGGTATGTGCTCACCGCGGAGACGGCGAAGTCCGGATCCTGACCGTGTCCTTTTCTCTGAGGCGGCCCGAAGGTCAAGGCCGCGGATGATGCTGTTCCTCGCCAGAAGAACGGCGGCCCTGGTGGCCGCCGTTCTTCTGGCGTCTTTCGTGGTCTTCCTCATCCCGTACGTGACCCCGGGCGACCCCGTGCGGAAGATCATCCGGTCCCGGGTGGCCGGAGACATCGTGGACGGTTCCGCCGTCGAGTCGCTGGCACTCCAGCTGGGACTCCAGGATCCGCTGTGGACGCAGTACCTGCGTTGGCTGGGAAGGTTTGTCACCGGCGACATGGGCCTGTCCTACACCAGCCGCACCCCGGTGGTGGAACAGGTACTGCCCGCCCTCTGGATCACGCTCAGCCTCGTCGTCATGACCCTTGCCGTGGCGGCTCTGGTTTCCGTCGTCCTGGGCATCACAGCCGCCCTCAACGAGGGGCGTGCGGCGGACAGGGTCATCACCGCAGTGAACCAGGCGTTCATCGCTATCCCGGAGTACTGGCTCGCGCCCATGCTGGTGCTCATCTTTGCGATCCAGCTCTCCGTACTGCCCTCCGCCGGATGGGAAGGACCGACGTCGGCAGTGCTGCCCGTGGCGGTCCTCGCCTTGCGGCCGGCGAGCCATTTCACGTCGGCCGTGCGCGACGGAATGCTTGAGGCACTCTCCGCCGACCACGTGGTGGCCGCGCGGGCCAGGGGCCTCAGCCACTTCAACACCGTGCGGAAGCACGTGGTCCCCAACGGGATGCTGCCGCTGACCACCCTGGTTGCCGTCTGGTTCGCGGGCCTGCTGGGCGGATCGGTCATCATCGAGGTCATCTTCGCGATCCCGGGCATGGGACGGTTGCTCTTTGACGGCGTCCTGAACAGCGACATCCCGCTGGCGCAGGGGGCGGTGGTGGTCGTCGTCGGGCTTGCGGTCCTGCTGACCACGGCAGCGGACCTCGTTCACGGGCTCCTCAACCCCCAGGTCAGGATGCGCCGTGCTTAATCCAGCCTCGCGAAACTCAGCCTTGCGCAACCTAGCCTTGCGCATCCGCCCTGCGCGGAACCTGCCGGTGCATCTGTGGATTGCCGCCTCGGTCCTCGCCCTGGTTGTGATCTCCGTTGCGCTGGCCGGTTGGATCGCGCCGTATCCGCCGGCCGAACAGAACCTTGCGTCCCGGCTGGCTGCGCCCAGTTGGTCACACTGGCTGGGCACGGACCACCTGGGCCGCGACACACTGAGCCGGTTGCTCGACGGCGGTCGGTTCTCCCTGACCATCGCAGCCCTTGCCACCGTACTCACCGCGGTGATCGGCACAGTGATCGGTGTGCTCAGTGCACGCCGGCGGGGTTGGCTGGACGAGTTCTTCACCCGCACCAGCGACGTCCTGCTGGCGATGCCGGAGATGGTGGTGGCACTGTTCCTGGTGGCGGCCCTCGGCCCCGGCTATCCGTCGCTGCTGCTTGCC
The DNA here is from genome assembly GCF_059089725.1 of Arthrobacter sp. M71 S08. Classification (NCBI taxonomy): domain Bacteria; kingdom Bacillati; phylum Actinomycetota; class Actinomycetes; order Micrococcales; family Micrococcaceae; genus Arthrobacter; species Arthrobacter sp. M71 S08. The sequence goes on from NZ_JBNHEY010000002.1 coordinate 379,047, forward strand.
CTGACGGTGACAGGCTGGACACCCTTCGCCCGGATGGCCAGGGCCCTCACGTATGACGTCTCGGCGCGCGGGTTCATCGAGGCGGCCCGCGTGCTGGGTTGCCCGCCCTGGTTCATCGTCATGCGGCACATCCTGCCCCATCTCACCGGGCCCCTGCTCGGTCAGGCGACGCTCCGGTTCGGTCAGTTCCTGATCAGCGTCGGCGCCCTGTCCTATCTGGGCCTCGGAGTGCAGCCGCCGCAGTCGGACTGGGGATCGATGCTCGCCGCGGCCCAGCCCTACGCCGTACGGGCACCCATGACCATCCTCGCCCCTGGCCTGGTCGTTTTTGTGGTGGCGCTATGCGTCACACTCCTCGGCCAGCACGTGGCGCGCATGTCAAGCAGCCGGTTGCTGCTGGCCACCTCGATTCCGACACCTCCGGCCAGTCATGCGTGAGGGCCTGATCATCGAGGACCTGCACCTCATGCTGTACGGCAAGCCGTCGGGCAAAGTGCCGTCCCCGGAAGAACGGATCGCCCGTCCGGTGCTCTCCGGCGTCGGCCTGTCCGTGGCACCGGGCGAGTTTGTGGCCCTTGTGGGCGCGTCGGGAAGCGGTAAGACCATGACCGCACTGTCTGTCCTTGGATTGCTGCCGCCGCAGATCCACGTCGAGTCCGGCTCCATCCAGCTGGGCGGGACGGACCTCCTGCAGGCCGGCGACAAGGAGCTCAACCGTATCCGCGGCGGCCGGCTGGGCATGCTGTACCAACAGCCGAAGCGCATGTTCAACCCGCGGATGACGATTGGCAGTCATCTGACCGAACCGTTGAAGCTGCACCGAGAACTGCGCGGACGGCGTGCCACCGTCGAAGCGCTGGACCTGCTGTCGGACGCCGGATTCGAAGATCCGGTCCGGTGCGCCCGCGCGTACCCGCACCAGCTTTCGGGAGGCATGGCCCAGCGCGCCATGCTTGCATTGGCCATGGCCGGTCAGCCGGAGTTGCTGCTTGCGGATGAGCCGACCTCCGCGCTGGACAAGGTGCTGGAGCGGCAGATCCTGGAGCTCATCGACAGGCAAAGGCGCCAGCACGGTCTTGGGATCCTCTACATCACCCACGACCTCGCCACCGTCTCCGCTTTCGCCGACCGCATGGTAGTGATGGATGGCGGCCGCGTCCATGAAACTGGTCCGGCCAGGACTGTTCTCGATACACCCCGCACCACGTTCACGAAAGATCTCCTGGCGGCGTCGGCCCTGACAACTGCGCGGACCCCCGGGCGGGCACCCGTCCGCATCCCGCTGCGGATGGTGCTGCAGACACCGCCGGAGCGAACCTCGACGGCTGGAACGCCGTTGCGAAGGCCGGTCCGTATGCCGGGTCGGCCACCGGCGGAAGGGGGTTCGGTGCGGACTCCGCTTCGTACTCCGGTCCGCAGGCGCGCAGCATCCGCACCGGTGCCCGCGGAACCACGCACTATTTTGGCGCTGGAAGATGTCACGAAGCGCTTCTCCTCCAGCAGGCGCGCTGCCCGGCCGGCCCTCGCAGGAGTTTCCCTCAGCCTCCGCGAGGGTGAGATTTTGGGCGTCCTGGGGCAGTCCGGCTCAGGGAAGAGCACTCTGGCCCGACTGCTTGTCGGGGTTGAGACCCCTGACCGCGGCAACATCATCCGGTCGCTCCATGGAGACGGTTCCAACATCTGTGAGGACGGAACCGCGGTGCAGCTTGTCTTCCAGGAGCCCCACGACTCCTTCGACCCGCGCATGAAACTGCGCGCCAGCCTGGAGGCTGCGCTGCTGCGCCGGAAACTCGCCGCAGACGAGCGGGAGGAGCTCATTCGGAAGACGGTTCGGGATGTTGAACTGGATCCCGACCTGTTGGACCGGTATCCGGGCCAGTGCTCGGGCGGCCAGTTGCAAAGACTGACGATTGCGCGGGCGCTTCTTCTGGATCCGGCGGTGTTGATCTGCGATGAGGCTACCTCCGCGCTGGACGCGGTCACGCAGCGCAAGATTCTGGACCTGCTGTTGCGCCTGCATCGCAACCGCCGGCTTTCCCTCATCATGATCTCCCACGACATGAACGTCATCCGGTACATGAGCCACCGGGTGGCAGTGCTTTACCAGGGCGCCCTGGTGGAACTGGCACGCACCACGGACTTCTTCGCGCACCCGGTGCACGGGCACAGCAAACAGCTTGTGGCTGCGGCCCGCCCGGAGCCACGGGGTGCCGGCACCAACGATCCTGCGACCGGCCCGCCCACCGCTCCCGGCGGCCTGGGCCTCCTCAGCACCCCGGACGCCTGAGCACCCGAACCATGCGATACCTGCCTGAAACGCGCACACTGCTGGGCGCGCAACTGATTTTCAACCTGGGCTTCTACGCTGTGATTCCCTTCCTTGCCGGCGCCATGGGCGAGGATTATGGACTGGACGCAGCCGCCGTCGGACTTGTCCTCGGTGCGCGGACGTTCAGCCAGCAGGGAATGTTCCTGTTCGGCGGCCTGCTGGCCGACCGGTGGGGCGCTCGGCGGGCGATCCTGACCGGCTGCCTGGTCCGCATCGCCGGTTATGCGACGCTGGCGGCAGCGTCCGATTTCACGCTGTTCCTCCTGGGCGCCGTGCTCACCGGGGCGGGAGGTGCCCTGTTCTCGCCGGCCCTCGAGTCGCAGCTGTCCCATGCCGATCACGTCAACCAGGCTGACCAGAAACAGCCCGGCCGCACGGGTAAGGCAGGAGTGCGCGCTGAGCGAAAGAAGGGCCGGCGGTCCGTGTTCGTCTGGCTGGCCATCACAGGGGAAATCGGTGCGCTCCTCGGACCGTTGCTCGGAGTTGCCCTGCTGGGGTGGGGGTTCGACGCGGCGCTGACAGCGGGAGTCGCGATTTTCGTAGCCGTAACGGTTCTGCTGTGGTTCCGGCTCCCCGCCGCTCCCCGGCAGCGGCCACAAGAAGATGCCGGCGAGGCCCAATCCGGCTCCGGCCGCCCCCGCAACGCACTGGCATGCCTGCGGAACCGGCGGTTTGTCGCGTTCTGCCTGATCGCCAGCGCGAGCATGCTGGCGTACAACCAGCTCTACTTCGCGTTCCCGCTCGAACTGGGCCGGCGGGGCCTGGACAGTTCATGGCTGGCCATGCTCTTCCTGCTCGCCTCCGTGATGACCTTGCTGCTGCAACTGCCCGTCGCAGCGGCCGGTCAGCGCCTGGGGCCAGGCCGTGCCATGTCCGTCGGCTTCCTGCTGGTGGCAACCGCACTGGGCGCCGCCGCTATCACATCGGTGCCCGCGGGGACCGATACGGTGTCACCGGGATGGGAAACGCCTACGGAAACTGTGGCTGGCATCCCGACGGCCGCGGCGCTCATGGCCGGCATTGTCGGCGTACTGATTCTGGGTCATATGCTCCTCCGACCCACCATCCTGTCCCTGATTCCGATGTTCATTCCCACGAGTGGGGCTGCGTCAGCGCGTGGGGCCTACTACGGGCTGGCGGCGACGTGCGGCGGGGTTTCAGTGCTGGCTGGAAACGCGCTGCTGGGCTGGCTGCTGGACCTGACCGACCGGCACCAGTGGTGGCCGGGGACGCCCTGGCTGCCGCTTATCTCGCTAGCCTCACTGGCCGCCCTGATACTGCCCCGGTTATTGCACGGAAACCTGCACGAGCACCAACCCGAGGCATCGGAAAGGACCGGGTAGCAGGCACTGCCCTGCCCGCGGGGGGTAGTCTCTGCACTGTTGGGCGTGCCGGATTCCCCACGTTTTGGCGGCGGCTCGGCCCAACAGGCGGCGTGTCGTTGTACGACACGCCCCTGGGTGTTCAGTAGCCGGGGAAACCGGTACGCGCTCACAGGAAGGACCGATCGTGAAGGCCATCATCATCGGGGCGGGAATTGCGGGTCTCGCCACGGCGAAGAACCTTGCGGACTCCGGGTGGCAGGTGGAGGTCCTTGAGATTTTCAGCGGCCCGAGAACCAACGGCTACATGATGGACTTCTTCGGCCCCGGGTACGACGCTGCCGAGAAAATGGGTGTGCTGCCCGCGCTGAAGGCCCGCGCCTACTCAGTCAAAGAAGTGTCCTACTTCGATGCGAAGGGCCGCACTACGGGGCGGCTCAGCTTCAAGCGCTTCGCGGACGCGGTCAACGGCCGGTTGTTGAGCATCATGCGGCCGGATCTGGAGGAGGCACTGCGGGAAAGTCTCCCCGAGTCGGTCCGGCTCCGCTACGGAGTAACGTTCGAGCGGATCGAGAACAATGACGACGGCGTACGCGTCCAGACATCCGACGGCGGGGTTGTCGACGGCGACCTGGTGGTGGGCGCTGACGGGATTCACTCGGGCGTGCGGGAAGCCGTCTTCGGTCCGGAAGGCCGGTTCATCAAGTACCTCGGGTTCCACACCGCGGCCTTCATCTTCGACGATGCCGAGGTCAACGAACGGGTCAGTGGCAGGTTTGCCCTCAGCGATACGAGGAACAGGCAAGTCGGGTTGTATGGGCTGCGCGGCACGAGAGTCGCGGCCTTCCTGCTCCACCGGGATGCTTCACCCGCCCTGCCGGCGAACCGGAGGGAGGCGCTGCGCCGCGAGTATGCCGACGCCGGTTGGCTCGCACCGCGCGCCCTCGACCAGACGCCCGCGGACCCCTATTACGACGTCGTCGCGCAGGTCCACATGGACCGCTGGTACTCGGGCCGGGTGGTCCTGGTGGGCGATGCGTGCCAGGCAGTGTCGCTGCTCGCCGGTCAGGGATCCTCACTGGCGATTGCGGCAGCCCGAGTGTTGGCCAACCATCTGGCCGAGTACCCGTCGATCGCAGACGGTCTCGCCGCCTATCAGAATCACTGGATGCCCGTTGTGCAGGAGCGGCAGGAAACGGGCAGGCGTGCAGCGCGCTGGTTCCTGCCGTCGTCGACCACGGAACTGGTGCTCCGGCGGTTGATGCTGAGGCTTTCCGGTCTTCCGTTCGTCAGCCGGTTCATCGGCAATTCGCTGGCGGGCAAGGCTGTGCCCGTGCGCTAACCCCGGTACCGCAGCCGGAGTGGCACTAGCAGCTCAAAACTTGCACGCTGTGCAAACTTGCACCTAGTGTAAGTACGTGACGGAACAGCAAATCAGCCGCCGCGAGCAGAACAAGCTCGAAACGCGGCGGGCTATCGCCCATGCGGCCCTTGATCTCGCGCGAACGCACGGCATGGGCGGTTTCACGGCGGAGCAGATCGCCGACCAGGCGAATGTCTCCCGGCGGACCTTCTTCAACTACTTCCACAGCCCCGAAGAGGCGCTCATCGTTTCCACGGAGTCCTTCCTGGACCGCGCGGAAGCCGAGTTGGCGGCACGCCCCAAGGATGAGCCCATCCTGGATGCCATGATCGCCGCCCTCGCCGCCACCACGAAAGTGGAAAACCTGAAGGACTGCGGTGACCTCTTCCGCATGTCGGCTGGTAGCCCGGACCTTCTCGGCACGCATCTCCTCGCCTGGGAGCGGGCCGAAGCCCGCATCATCAGCGCAGTGGAGCACCGGCTGAGTGGCCAGGCCTCGACCCTCTATATTCACGCGCTCGTCGGTTCACTGCTGTCCTGCGCCAAGGCGGCGATGCGTGAGTGGGCATCGGGTGAAAATCCCGATGTCGACGCCGCACAGACACTCGAAAACTTCATCGTCGCAACGCTCAACATGCTGCGCGACGGCTTCTCCCACCCAACGCTCTAATCCAGGACGCACAACATGGCATTCCTCCTGTACCGACTCGGTTCCTTCGCCTATCGCCGCCGCTGGTGGGTGGTCTCCGCCTGGCTGGCCATCATGGTGGCTGTGGGCGGCTCCGCCGTCGCCTTCTCCGGCACCCTGAGCAACAACTTCACCATCCCGGGCACTGAATCCCAGCGCGTCCTCAATCAGCTCAAGGAGGAGATGCCCGAGGCCGTCGGCGGCATGGGAACCATCGTCTTCCAGAGCCCGGACGGAGAATTCACCGGCGAGCAGAAGGAGGCAGTCAGCGCGGCCCTCACCGGAATTGCCGACCTCGACGGCGTGGAAGCGGTGATCGATCCGTTCGTGACCGCCCAGCAGCTCGCCGACAGTCGTGAAGAGATCGAGAACGGCCGGGCGGAACTCCAAGCCGGAGCCCAGCGGCTGGCCGACGGCGCTGCGCAGCTCGACGCCGGCCAGGCGCAGCTTGATGAGCAGCGCGGCCAGTTCGAAGCAGGGAAGGCCTTCCTTCCAGCCCCGCAGATCGACGCGACCGTGGCACAGCTTGACGCGGCCCAGGCCGAGATCGACGCCCAGCGCGGGCAGCTCGACGACGGCCAGGCGGAGCTCGACGCCGCCCGTGTTGAGCTCGAGCGCGGCGAACGCCTCCTCGAGGCCTCTTCCGGCGTGCAGTTCGTGTCCGACGACGACACCACGGCGGTTGCCAGCGTCCAGTTCACTACAGCGGTCGACGCCGTCACGCCCGAGACCCGCGAAGCGGTCCAGGAAGCGGCAGATACCGTCACTGACGCAGGTCTGGGAGTCGAGTACAGCAAGGAGATCGTCCAGGACATCTCCGAGATCTTCGGGCCGGCCGAGGTTATCGGCCTCCTCGTCGCCGCCGTCGTGCTGATCGTCATGCTCGGAACGCTCGTGGCTGCCGGGCTGCCGCTCCTCATGGCGATTGTCGGCGTGGGTGTCGGCGTCGGGATCACCTTCGCTCTCACCGGGGTCATTCAGATGAGCTCGATTTCACCGGTTCTCGCGCTGATGCTGGGCCTCGCCGTCGGGATCGACTACTCACTGTTCATCGTCAACCGCCACCGCACCCAGTTGCTCCGTGGCATGCCGCTGCAGGAGTCCATCGCCCGTGCCACCGGTACCGCCGGAAACGCCGTCCTGTTCGCGGGCATCACGGTCATTATCGCGCTGGCTGCGCTCGCGGTCCCGGGGCTGCCGTTCCTGACGATCCTCGGCCTGTCCGCTGCCGGAACCGTCGCCGTTGCCGTGCTTGTCGCGCTGACCCTGACCCCGGCGCTGCTCGGTTTCATGGGCCGCAAGGTGATCTCCAAGCGCCGCTGGAAGACGGCTCACTCAGTGCGCGAAGTAGAAGCAGGCGCTGCGGAGGTCGACGAACATTCTCTTGATAATTCATATGCCGCCGGCCGGGGCTGGGGCGGCATCGTGACCCGCAAGCCGATCCTCACGGTGCTTGCCGGCGTCGTCACGCTCGGTGTTCTTGCGCTCCCCGCGCTCGAACTTCGTGTGGGACTGCCCGACGGCGGATCCGAGCCCGCCGATTCCACCGCCTACGAGGCGTACACCCTGGTGGGGGAGAAGTTCGGCGAGGGCACCAACGGCCCGCTGCTGGTCGTCGGTGAACTGCCGGCGATCGAGGATGAAGGCGAACGCACGGACCTTCGGCTCGACGTTGCCGACCGCCTCGCTAGAATCGACGACGTCGTGACCGCCGTCCCGGCCGGCATCAGCGACGACGGGCGGACCGCCATCTACCAGGTCATTCCAGAGGCAGGCCCCGCGAGCGAAAGCACCGAACAACTCGTCCGGGACCTGCGCGCGGAGGCCGTCAGCATCGAGGACGCTACGGGCGTGACCGTCTCCGTCACCGGGCAGACCGCCGCAAACATCGACGTGTCCGCCAAGCTCATGGAGGCCATGCCGCTGTATCTGGGCATCGTCGTCGGGCTGTCACTGATCCTGCTGCTGCTGGTGTTCCGCTCCATCCTCGTGCCGCTCATTGCCACGGCAGGGTTCCTGCTCTCGCTGATCGCAAGCTTCGGCGCCACCGTCGCGATCTACCAGTGGGGCTGGCTGGGCGACGTCTTCGGCGTGACGAACCCCGGTCCGATCCTGAGCTTCCTGCCCATCATCCTGATCGGCGTGCTCTTCGGGCTCGCAATGGACTACCAGATGTTCCTCGTCTCCGGCATGCGCGAGTCCTTCGTGCACGGCCGGCCGGCCCGGGAAGCGGTCCGGGTCGGGTTCAGCCACGGTGCGCGGGTGGTGACAGCCGCCGCGATCATCATGGTGGCGGTGTTCGCGGGCTTCGTGTTCTCGCACCTGACCATGGTCCGGCCGATCGGATTCGGTCTCGCGTTCGGCGTGCTGCTCGACGCGTTCATTGTCCGCATGACTCTCATCCCGGCGGCCATGCACCTGCTTGGCCGTTCGGCCTGGTGGCTGCCCCGGTGGCTGGACCGCATCCTCCCGGATGTCGACGTCGAAGGTGCGCGCCTGGTGGAGAAAACGGACGACGACGGCGCACGCCGGCTCCCGGCGTCGGACCCTGTCCCGACGGGACGCTGACAAATTAGGTGCGTCCATAACGCAATCACTACGATTGGTCGGTCACTTTTCCCCAGCAAGGACCCACAACCGTGAATCTTTTCCGTACCAAGTCGGTCGAACAATCGATCGCAGACTCAGGTGAGAAGGGCCGCACACTCAAGCGGTCGCTGACCACCTGGGACCTCATGATCATGGGTGTCGCCGTTGCCGTCGGCGCCGGCATCTTTTCGGTCGGCGCGCAGGCGGCTGCCTTCAACGCCGGCCCGGCCGTAACCGTCTCGTTTGTGCTGGCGGCCGTCACGTGTGCGCTGGCCATCATGTGCTATGCCGAGTTCGCCACGGCGATCCCCGTGGCAGGCAGCGCCTACGTCTTCACCTACGCCACGATGGGCGAGATGCTTGCCTGGATCATCGGCTGGAACCTGATCCTGGAGCTGCTCATGGCCGGCGCCGTCATTGCGAAATTCTGGGGCGTGTACCTCAGTGACCTGTTCGCGGTGCTCAACCTGGACGTCCCGTCCCAGATCAACCTCCTGGGGGTCACGTTGTACTGGGGGCCGCTCATCATCGTCGCGGTCTTCACCGTGATTCTGGTGCTCGGAACGAAGCTTTCCGCGCGGGTGAACAACATTTTCACCATCATCAAGATCGCCATCGTCCTGTTCGTTATTGTGGTCGGCTTCTTCTACGTCAACGGCGAGAACTACGCACCGTTTGTCCCCGCAGCGGAACCGCCGACTGAAGTGGAGGGCAGCTGGACAACGCAGCCGTTCCTCGCCTTCCTCAGTGGCGCGACTCCCGCGATGTACGGCTTCACCGGCATCATTTCCGGTGCGGCGCTGGTGTTCTTCGCGTTCATCGGATTCGACGTCGTTGCCACCTCCGCCGAGGAAGTGAAGGACCCGCAGAAGACTCTTCCGCGCGGAATCTTCGGCGGACTCGCGCTGGTGACCGTGCTCTACATCCTCGTTACCCTTGCGGTGACCGGCATGGTTTCCTACCGCGACCTTGCAGCAACCGAATCGCCGTCCCTGGCCACAGCATTCCAGCTCGTGGGCGCGGACTGGGCCGCAGGAATCATCTCGGTGGGAAGCCTCATCGGGCTGACCACGGTGATCATGGTCCTGCTCATGGGCCTGGCACGCGTGATCTTCGCGATGAGCCGCGACGGACTGATGCCGCGTGCTTTGAGCCGCACCTCGGAAAAGCGCAGCACTCCCGCACGCACGCAGATCCTCTGCGGCGTCGTTGTGGCTCTCCTGGCCGGCTTCACCGAGGTTGAGCTGCTCGCCGAGATGATCAACATCGGCACTCTGTCGGCGTTCGTCACTGTCAGCCTGGGCATCCTGATCCTGCGGAGGAAGCGCCCGGACCTCAAGCCGTCCTTCCGTGTGCCGTTCGGCAAGGTCATCCCCATCATGTCGGCGCTGCTCTGCTTCTACCTCATGCTGAATCTGGCCACCATTACCTGGGTGTTCTTCGGCATCTGGCTCGTAGCCGGTTTCGCTATCTACTTCGCCTACGGACAGCGCCATTCACGGCTGGCTACGGACGTTGCGGGCGAGCCGGAACGGGACGAAGTGCGCACCGGCGCCTAGGAACCGGTCAGCGGGGGCGGGCCATGCGCCTGTACTATGCAGCCATGGCGCGCCCCCCGAACCCGGAACGCAAGAACGAGCTCCTCGACCAGATTGTCGAGTACCTCCTCGACAAGACCTTCGCGAGCCTGAGCTTCCGCACGCTGGCCGATGGCCTCGGCATCAGCAGCTACGTGCTTGTCTACCATTTCGGCAACCGCGAGGAACTCGTCAACGAGATCGTCCGGCACATTGAAGCGCGTCACGATGCACTGAAACCGGAAAAGCCCGCGGACCTGACCCCGGACGGCTTCCGCGAGTGGATGGTGGAGGGTTGGAACTGGCTGCTGATGGAGCGGAACCGGCACCTGCAGCGCCTCGAGTTCGAGGCCGCCGTGCAGGACCCTGTGAGCCCGGCTCCACGCGACAGCGCGACGGAGAAGTTCGCGTACTGGCACTCGTTCATCACGGACTGGCTGATTGCCCAGGGCCTTCCCCGTGACCGGGCCAACCCCGCGGCTCGGGTTTTCACTTCAGGCCTGTACGGCCTCCAGTACGACTACGTCCTGAACAACGACCGGCCGGCTGTGGAGCAAGCGCTGAATGTTCTGCTTGATCAGCTGATTCAGACCCTCGACACAGTGCTGGGTGGCGAGGTCAATGCATCCAGCGGACAAAAATGAGAGGGTGAGCCGGATGGCTCACCCTCTCATTCTTGGTTCTGCTTAGAACTTGTTCGCGGCCTCAGCGTCCGAGTTCTGAGCGGCGCCTGATTCGTTGCCGAGGTTGGCGCGGAGCTTCGCGCCGAGGTCGGCATCGACATTGGTCCAGTACTGGATTGCACGCTCGCGGATGTGCGCGATGGTCACGCCGCCAACCGCTCCCGTGATGGTCTCCAGGAAACGGGCCTTCTCGGCTTCGCTGAATACCTCACGGTAGAGGGTACCGGCCTGACCGAAGTCATCGTCCTCGGCGTGGAGGCTATGCGCAGTACGCACCAGATCGCCGTCGTTCTCCCAGCCGCCGTGCGCACCGTACTGTGCCGGGTCGGCCGCGGGGCCGCCCACCGAGTTCGGAGCGTAGACCGGAGTCTGCGGGGAGTTGAAGCTGTAGCGGGCAGCGCCGTCCTTCGAGTAGTTGCGTACCTCGTTCTTCGGTGCGTTCACCGGCAACTGCGCGTGGTTGGTGCCAACGCGGTAGCGGTGGGCATCTGCGTAGGAGAAGATGCGGGCCTGCAGCATGCGGTCCGGAGAAGCCGCGATGCCCGGCACGAAGTTCGACGGCGCGAAAGTGGCCTGCTCGATCTGCGCGAAGTAGTTCTCGGGGTTGCGGTTCAGGGTCAGCTTGCCGACCGGGATCAGCGGGTAGTCAGCGTGCGGCCACACCTTGGTGAGGTCGAACGGGTTAAACCGGTAGTCCTTGGCGTCGCTGTAGGGCATGACCTGGACCTTGAGGTCCCAGCTGGGGAAATTGCCCTGCTGGATGTTCTCGTAAAGGTCGCGGATGTGGTGGTCGGCGTCCGAGCCGGCCAGTGCCTCAGCCTCGTCGGTGGTGAGGGTCTCATGGCCCTGGTTGGACTTGAAGTGGTACTTGACCCAGAACTTCTCGCCGCCCTCGTTGATCCACTGGTAGGTGTGCGAACCGTAACCGTTCATGGTGCGCCAGGAGGCGGGAAGGCCGCGGTCGCCCATCAGCCAGGTCACCTGGTGTGCAGACTCGGGGGAGAGGGTCCAGAAGTCCCACTGCATGTCTGCATCGCGCAGGTTGGAGCCGGGGAGGCGCTTCTGGGAGTGGATGAAGTCCGGGAACTTGATGCCGTCGCGGATGAAGAACACCGGGGTGTTGTTGCCCACGAGGTCGTAGTTGCCCTCGGAGGTGTAGAACTTCAGAGCGAAACCGCGGGGGTCGCGCCAGGTGTCGGGGGAGCCCTGCTCGCCTGCAACGGAGGAGAAGCGCAGCAGCGTCTCGGTCTTCGCGCCCGGCTGGAACAGCGCGGCCTTGGTGTACTTGCTCACGTCTTCGGTGGCTTCGAAGACGCCGAACGCGCCGCCGCCCTTGGCGTGCACTACGCGCTCGGGAACGCGCTCGCGGTTGAACTGAGCGAGCTTCTCGATCAGGTAGTGGTCAGTCAGCGGGATGGCGCCGTCGCGGCCCAGTGCTGAGGAATTGCTGTCGTCAACAACCGGGGCACCCGATTGGGTCGTGCTGAAGTTGGCAGTCATGGATTCTCCTTCTTTCAATGATTTGTAACTAGTTCGGGAAGTTCGAGATTCTTCTCACGGCAGTCAGTGCAGAGACCCTGGTAGACCACATCGGCGATCTGGATTGTCATCTGACTGGATCCGGGGGACCAGTGCGGCGTGAGACAGGGTGCGTGTCCGACGGCGCAGTCCACGTCCTCAATCCGGCCGCACCCCGTGCACACGGCGTGGTGGTGGTTGTCGTTGACCCTGGTTTCATAGCGCGCGGGGGAGTGCGGCGGTTCAATCCTCCGCAGCAGCCCGCTTGTGGTGAGGTCGGAGAGAACGACGTATACCGACTGCACGGTGATGTCGGCGAGATCGGCGCGGACCGCGGTGACGACGTCGTCGGCGGTTGAATGCGGCGACCGCTCGACGGCGGCAAGGACCGCCAGACGCTGCTTGGTTACCCTGCGTCCCACTGAACGCAGGGACATAGCCCAAACGTCCACGGGTGCGGTGTGCTCGGTCATGGGGAACAGTCAACCATCTATTCTGAGTAATTCATAATAAGGCGAGCCATACCGTCTACGCTGGAATAACGACGATGACAAGGAGTGCCCTGAATGGCCCATGCGCCCTGGGAAAATGTACGTGAAGAACGGGTTGCAGACTGCGCAGTTACCGTGCGCTCCGCTGGGCAAGGCGGGCAGCCTGTGGTGCTGGTCCATGGAATCGGTGTCTCTGCACGTTACTTCAAGCGCCTTGCCGCCGAGTTGGCCCAGGACAACGCTGTGTATGCGATCGAACTCCCCGGCTTCGGAGGGTCTCCCTGGCCCCACAGGCAGCTATCGGTGCCTGAGTTTGGCGAGGTCGTCCTGGCGGTTCTGCGCACTCTCGACCTCAGCGGCGTCGTTCTCGTAGGCCACTCGATGGGCTGCCAGGTGGCAACCGAGACGGCCGCCCGTGCCCCGGAACTGGTGCATAAACTCGTGCTGCTCGGTCCCACGGTGAATGATCGCGAGCGCTCGATCCGCATGCAGGCGCTCCGCCTGGCACAGGACACGCTGCGCGAGTCACCGGCAGCTAACTGGATGGTGTTCACGGACTACCTGCGCTCGTTCGTCCCCTACATGCGGACGCTTCCCGCAATGGTGAACCACAGGCTCGAGGACACACTTCCCCAGGTCTCCTGCCCTATAGTGCTTATCCGCGGCGGACTCGATCCCATCGTTCCCCTGGATTGGCTGGGACGCCTGGCCGCTGCTAACCCGAACAGCACAATCGTGGAGGTTCCGGGGGTGCCGCACATCCTGATGCATAGTCGCCCGGCAGAAACCGCCAGGGGAGTCCTCACGGGAGACCCGCATGCTGCTGCTTAGGCGCGGGTGGGCATGGATGCTTGATTATGCCTACGTTGGCTTCTGGCAGGTCCGCGGTTTCATCTTCCGGGGCGACGCCCGCCGTCAGTTATCCGGAGAGAAGGCGCCCGTTGTCCTTCTCCCCGGCATCTATGAGCCCTGGCAGTTCATGCATCCCGTGGCTTCCCATCTTCACGGCAACGGGCACCCTGTACATGCCGTGACGGCGCTGGGATACAACCGCGGAAGTGTTCCTGCAATGGCGGAACTGGTGGCCCAGTATCTTCGGGAACGTGACCTCAATGACGTTGTTCTCGTGGCCCACAGCAAAGGCGGACTGATCGGCAAATACGTCATGACCCTTCCCGATTCGGCGCCGCGCATCCGTCAGCTGGTTGCCGTGAACTCGCCGTTCTCAGGTTCGGTCTACGCCATGTTCGCCCTGCTGCCCAGCCTGCGCGCCTTTTCTCCGCGGAACCGGACGCTCAATGCGCTGCGGGCCAATCTGGGGGTGAACTCCCGCATCACGTCCATCTATGGAACGTTCGACCCGCACATCCCGGGCGGAAGTGAACTGGTGGGCGCCACGAACGTGCAACTGGATGTGATGGGACATTTCCGGATCCTGGGAAACGAGCGGCTGCTCGAAGCCGTCGATGCCGCCATCTTGACACCTTCTCCAGGCCCGGCGAGCTAGTGCTTTAGGAAGGACCGATGCGCTTGGCGATTGCGACGGCTTCAGCCGGGCTTGAGAGCCACGGCTCACCGTGTCCGGTAAGCACCTTGTCAGCTGGCAGCGCCGCAAGCCGGTCGAGTGATTCAAGCGCCTGCGGCGAGTTGGCAGTTGCCGCTCCGGAGACGATCTGGGGGCCCTTCACCCCCGTGTAGGGGTTCAGCGTGACGAAGGCATCCCCGCAGATGAGTGCCCGCCGGTCGGCGAAGTGGAGGGCGATGTGGCCGTCGGTGTGCCCCGGTACGTGCAGCACCTCCGGCGTCCCGGGCAGGCTGTTCGCGATTCCGGTTGTCAGAGGCAGGGTGTCGGTGACACCGCGGACAGTAAGCGCCCCAGCCATCTTCATCCGGCCCAGGATAGGAAGGCTCCTGGGGTTCTGCAGTGGGACCTTCAGCCGGTTCAGCTCGTGCTTGTAACGATAGGGGTGAGCGGCGATATAGGCGTCGTCGGGATGGACCAGTATGGGCAGGCGGTAGTGGCTCCGCAGCCGGGCGGCAGCGCCTAAGTGGTCGAAATGCCCGTGAGTGAGGACCAGTGCCACCACGGAGTCCTCAAATCCGAGTTCACGCAGTGCTTTCCGGATGCGCGGCCAGATGCGCGGGAGGCCTGCGTCGACGATCATGACGCGTCCGTCCTGCTCGACGAAGTAAACGTTCACGTAGGCGTGTTCGAGCCAGTGGATGCCTTCGGCGACCTCGCTGGTGAGCATGGCGATTCCCTTCCGTTATCAATCCCGCTGTGGGAGCAACCCTAGCCATAGGAGCAGTGAAAGTCAGCAGGCTGATGACCTGCTGAGGGTGCGCGAGTCGTTGCTGAAGGTAACCGCTTCGCCGGTAGACTTGCCCGGTGCCCAGACTCCTCGCCGACATCACTCCGCTGAGGGAAAGTCCGGCTTTCCGCAGGATGTATTTCGGAACCGCACTCTCCGCGATCGGCACCAACCTCACCCTCGTGGCGGTCAGTCTGCAGGTTTACGACATCACCGGCTCCAGCCTCAACGTGGGCCTGATCGGGTTGTTTGCCCTGGTGCCGCTCATCTTCGCCGGGTTGTATGGCGGCGCCGTCGCCGATGCACACGACCGCCGCAAGGTGGCACTGCTGTCCGGAGTCGGGTTGTGGGCCTCGACAATCGGCATCGCGGTGCAGGCGTGGATCGGCGCGGACAATGTCTGGCTGCATTACATTCTGATCGCCGTGCACAGTGGGTTCGCCGGTATCAACCAGCCGACGCGGACCGCCATCATTCCGAGACTGGTGCGTCCGGAACTGCTGCCGGCGGCCAACGCCCTTTCCATGATCACGTTCGGGCTCGCGTTTACGGTGGGTCCCATGCTTGCAGGACTGCTCATCGCGCAGGTGGGTTACGGCTGGACCTACACGATCGACGTCGTTACCTTCACCGCCGCGCTGTGGGCGCTGTTCCGGCTCCCGTCGATGCCGCCGGAGGGGCCGGTGCGCCGCGCCGGTCTCAGCACCGTCATCGAGGGGTTCCGCTATCTCGGCACGCGTCCGAACATCCGGATGACTTTCCTCATTGACCTCGCTGCGATGGTCATGGCGCAGCCGCGGGTGCTCCTGCCGGCAGTGGGCGCTGTGTTCATCGGGGGCGGTGAGCTGACGGTCGGGATCCTGCTGGCGGCGACCGCATTCGGTGCGGTTCTCTCCGGCCTGTTTTCCGGCCCGCTGGGGCAGGTACACCGCCAGGGCAGGGCTGTCCAGTGGGCAGTGGTCGGCTGGGGCGCATCAATCAGCGGTTTCGGACTCGTGGTCATTCTGGCCGGACGCTCTCCCGACGGCGAAATGACCCCCTGGATCATTCCCGCTGCGGGCTGCCTCCTGTTGGCCGGCGTCTCGGATTCGGTCAGCGGCGTCTTCCGGAGCACCATCCTGCAGTCAGCCACTCCGGATGCGATGCGGGGGCGGCTGCAGGGCGTGTTCATCGTCGTCGTCGCCGGCGGTCCCAGGCTGGGCGAGCTGGTCGGCGGAGGGTTCGCCGAGTGGATCGGCGAGGGGTGGACAGCCCTGTGGGGCGGGATCTTCTGCATGCTGCTCGTGCTGCTGCTGGCGCGTCTTCAGCCGCGTTTCGGCCAGTATGACTCCCGCAACCCTGAACCCTGATCCGCTACCGGCCGAGCAGCCGGTCGTTCAGGTCCTGCGCCCGCCGGTAGTAGTCGATGAGCTGCAGTTCAGAGGCGGCCTCCGGGTCAAGAACGACGACCGCCCGCGGGTGCAGCTGGAGGACCGATGCGGGGCAGAAGGCACTCAGCGGGCCCTCAATCATCGCCCGGACGGCGGAGGCCTTTCTGGCACCGAGTGCCACGAGCACAGCCTGCCTCGCTTCGCCGATTGTGCCCAGCCCCTGGGTCAGGCAAAGCTGCGGAACTTCGCCTCCGGGGAAGAACCGCGCGTTATCCTTCCGGGTGGCCCGGGCCAGCGTCTTGACCCTTGTCCGCGAGTTAAGGGACGAGGTCGGCTCATTGAATCCGATGTGGCCGTTCGCGCCGATGCCGAGGATCTGGACATCGACACCTCCGGCATCGCGGATGGCCGCGTCGTACCGGGCGGCTTCAGCGCGCAGGTCTTCGGCATCCCCATGCGGAGTGAGCAACTGAGGGAGCGGAAGGTCCACGTGGTCGACGAATTCCCGCCGGATGGTGGAGTGGTACGACTGCTCATGGTTCAGGGGCAGTCCCGCGTACTCATCGAGAGTGAACGCCGTGGTGTCCCGGAAGCTCAGCTGTTCTTCGCGGTGGCGCCGGATGAGTTCCCGGTAGGTTCCTGCGGGTGAGCTGCCGGTTGCCAGTCCCAGCACCGCCGGTCCGCGCCGCACACGCGCTTCGATGATGTCCGCGGCTCGCGAGCCAACCTGCTCCGGTGAGTCACAGATGATGACCTGCACAATTACGTCCTTCCACTTGTTGGCTGCTTCAGCAGGGTGCCGGCGCGGTACACCTGCAGAACCTCGAGCTCGTTCGAGGCGACCAGCACGTCTGCCCTGCGTCCCGGCGCGAGGATCCCGACGTCGTCGTATCCGATCAGGCGCGCTGGAGTGGAGGACGCGGCGGCGACTGCGTCGACGAGGGGGATGCCCCAGTCATGGCACCGGCGGACGTTCTCCAGTAGCCTGCTGGTGCCTCCGGCGATCGCGCCCTGGTGCCCCTCAGGGGAAGCGAGCCGCGCCGTGCCGTTGCGCACCTCGACGTCCAGTGCACCGAGAGTGTAGTGTCCGTCCGTCATTCCGGCAGCGGCCATGGCGTCCGTGATCAGCGCGATGCCGTCCGGGCCGACCAGCCCGAAGACCATCCGGACAGTGTCCGGGTCCAGGTGGGCGCCGTCGGCGATGAGTTCGAGGACCATGGATTCCGGCGCACGCCGGGCGGTCTCCAACAGCACGGCAATGGGCCCCGGGTTGCGATGATCGAGCGGTGGCATCCGGTTGAAGAGATGGGTAGCCGACCACGGTCCCTCCGGACTGGAATCCAGGGCCGTACGCACCCCGGTGGATGTCGCAGCCGTGTGCCCGATCGACGGCACGACGCCGTGTTCCCGGCATAACGCGACGAGTTCGTCGAAGTGAGCGGTCTCGGGGGCAAGCGTGATGGACCGGATGGTCCCGCGCCCAGCCTGCAGCCAGGAGCGGAGCAGAGCCGGGTTGCCGTCGATGATCGCTGCCGGGTTCTGTGCCCCGCACATGTCGACGGCGATGAACGGACCCTCCAGATGCAGGCCGACCAGCGTGCCGTCGTCGACGAGGTCGCGCAGCGCCTCGATCTGTCCGAGCAGCTCGTCGTCCGGTGCGGAGACCAGGGAGGCAAGCAGCGACGTCGTTCCGTTGGCCGCATGGTGGGCGGCAACCGTGCGCGCTGCCTCCTGGTCGGCGGAGAAGGTGTGCCCTGCCCCGCCGTGGCAGTGAAGGTCCACCAGCCCCGGCAGAATCACCGGGACCCGGTCGACGAGTTCCGGGCTGCCGGGTGGAAGGGCCGACGCCGGACCGCACCATTCGATGCGGTCCCCGGCGAGCCAGACGGCGCCGTCGTCAATTTCTTCCGCGGCCGGCCGGCCGGTCACCAGCCGGCCGCGGAGTACCCGGTCCTGGCCGGGATTGAGGTCAGCTGGCATCCGGGCGGGCCATCGACGGTGCGTCGGTTGTCTCGTCCTCGCGGCCCATGGTGCGCAGGTTCCACTTGCGGATCACGAACCGGAAGAGCACGTAGTAGACCGCCGCGAAAACGAGTCCGATCGGGATGAGCAGCAGCGGGTTGGTCGCGATACCGAAGTTCAGCAGGTAGTCAATGGCGCCAGCGGAGAACCCGAACCCGTGATGGATATCGAGCAGGTTGACCGTCATCATCGAGACGCCGGTGAGCACGGCGTGGATGATGTACAGCGGCCAGGCGACGAACATGAAGGAGAACTCGATCGGCTCGGTGATGCCGGTCAGGAAGGCCGTGAGGCCGGTGGAGAGCATGATGCCGCCCACGAGCTTCCGCTGGGAGGGGCGCGCTTCCTGCCAGATGGCGAGCGCTGCGGCGGGCAGGGCGAACATCATGATCGGGAAGAAACCGGTCATGAAGACGCCGGCCTCGGGGTCGCCGGCAAAGAACCGGTTCAAGTCACCCTGGGCACCCTCGTAGTCACCGATGACGAACCAGACGATGGAGTTCAGGATGTGATGGAGGCCAAGCGGGATGAGCATCCGGTTGAGGAAACCGTAGATGCCGCTGCCCACCACCGTGTTCTCAGCGACCGTGTTGCCGACGGCAGTCAGCCCGCGGTCGAACAGTGGGTAGATCAGCGCCATCACCACACCGATAGCGATCGCCGCGAAGGCCGTGATGATCGGGACCAGGCGACGGCCGGCAAAGAAGCCCAGCCAGTCGGGCAGCTTCGTGCGGTGGAAGCGCTGCCATAGCCACGCCGTCGTAAGCCCCATGACAATGCCGGCCAGTACGCCGTAATTGATGACGGGATCTTCCCCGCCTTCCGGCGCCTCACCCAACACGAGCGGCGCCATGACTTCGAAGACATTCGTCAGGACGAGATAACCGACGACGGCGGCCAGCGCCGTTGATCCGTCGCCCTTCCGGGCGAAACCGAACGAGATGCCCACCGCGAAGAGCAGGGGAAGGTTCTCGAACAGCGCACCACCTGCTGCACCGATCACCTGCGCTGCGGTGGAGAGGCCTTCAAACCGGCCAAGGAGGTCGTCCTGCCCGAGGCGAAGCAGGAGTGCTGCCGCCGGGAGTGCTGCAATGGGCAGCATGAGGCTGCGTCCGAAGCGCTGCAGGTTCTGCAGCGTCTTCCCGCTGCCCTTCGTCTTGTCCGGGGTCTGCCCGGGTACCTGGTCCGGCGTATTCGTTCCGGCGCCGTTCTCAGCGGGTGCCTTGCGGGCGCCCTTGCCCGGCTCGGATGAGGTGCTTTCGGTGGACATGTGATCCTCGATTCGGTGACGGAGTGGGCGATGCTGCGCGTCTTGTGCGTTGTTGGTGAAGTTAGTAGAGTTCATCTCACTGGTTATAACCAGTGACAGACATCACTGTGATATGCGGTGGCCCCGGTTGTCAACCTCGGGTTGAAACTTCGGGGCCGAAGCTGTTCACGCAACAGAGAGAAGGTGGAGATATGTCCAAGGCGGAAGACATCCTGGCTGCGCTCGGCGGGGCCGACAATGTGGAGGACATCGAAGGATGCATTACACGGCTTCGGACCGAGGTGGTTGACTCTTCCCGCATCGATGAGGCAGCTCTGAAGGCAGCGGGTGCCCATGGTGTCATGGTCGCTGGAACCGTTGTCCAGGTGGTTGTCGGCCCCGAAGCGGACGCCCTTGCCGATGACATTCAGGACCTCATGTGAGCTCTGGAACGGAGGAGGGCGGGCAGACCACGCTGGTCGTCGCGTCCCCGCTTCCCGGCGTCGTGTTGCGGATGAGCGAGGTGCCGGACCCGGTTTTTGCCCAGTCGCTCGTAGGTGACGGCGCGGCGGTCCTGCCCGACGACGACGCCGGTGTCCTCACCGCTGTCGCTCCCGTTGACGGGCGGGTCATCAAGGTGATGCCACACGCTTACATCGTTCAACACCCTTCCGGGACGGCCGTGCTGGTGCACGTCGGCATCGA
Source organism: Arthrobacter sp. M71 S08 (assembly GCF_059089725.1). NCBI lineage: Bacteria > Bacillati > Actinomycetota > Actinomycetes > Micrococcales > Micrococcaceae > Arthrobacter > Arthrobacter sp. M71 S08. Next base: position 399,265 of record NZ_JBNHEY010000002.1, read on the forward strand.
TACCGTCCACCTGAAGGGGGAGGGCTTCACGGTGCGGGCAGCCAAAGGCGACGAGGTCAAGACCGGCGACCCGATGGTTGACGTCGATGTGGCGCTGCTGCGTGGGCGTGGGCTGAGCCCGTGCTGCCCCGTCGTCGTGCTTGATTCGAAGGTGGGCACGGTTTCGGTGGGCGACCCCGGTGCGCGTGTTGGAGCGGGCCAACCGCTGTTCAGTCTGCCGCTTCCGTGAGCGCACGGGAGGCCGGGGAAGCATCGGGTGAACTCAAGCACCTGCGCCTGCGGCGGCAACTCCAGGACTTGGCGCGGGAACTCAAACCCGGCGAGGCGCTGCCCGGCGAACGCCAGCTGGAGGAGATGTTCGAGGTCTCGCGGATCACCGTCCGCAGGGCTATCTCCGACCTCGTCCGGGATGGCGAGCTGGTCCGGGAGAAGGGTAAGGGGACGTTCGTCTCCCACGGCATGGTGCGCTCGGTGCTGCACCTGGCGTCCTTCAACGAGGACATGCGCGCAGCGGGGTTCGCGCCCAGCACCCGCGTCATTACAGCTGATCTCGAGGATCCGCCTGAAGCTGCTTCAACCCACCTGCAGTTGCCGCCTCATGAGCCTGCGTACCGGCTGCGACGGCTGCGGCTCGCCAACGATGCCCCTGTCAGCGTGGACGAATCATGGCTGCCTCCCGCGTTGCTGCCTGAGCTGCTCTCCGAAGACCTGACGGGTTCCCTGTACCGGGTTCTGTCGGTATCCGGTCACCCCGTGCGGCGGGTGGAGCAAACGGTCCAGGCCAGCGCGGCATCAGCGGAAATCGCGGCGTTGCTCGACATTGCTCCCGGCGCGCCGGTGCTGCTGTTCCATCGCCGCTCCTACGCAGGACCGGAAGAATCCGGAACGCCGATCGAGTACTCCATCTCCACCTACCGGTCCGACCGATACCAGATCTCGATGACTCTCGCCCAGTAACGGCTGATGGGACGGTTACACCGATCACATACCGCGACATACTGGGGTCATGGACAAGCTCACCAGCACGCAGATTCTCGAAGCAGGGCTCGACGACTGGCGCCAGCTCGCGCAGGGCATCCACGCCCGGTTCCGCACCCGCAGCTTCACCGCGGGCCTGCGGTTCGTCACAGCCATCTCCGAAGCCGCTGAAGCGGCGAACCACCACCCGGACGTCACCCTTACCTACCCTTACGTCGACCTGAAACTGATCAGTCACGACGTCGGCGCGCTGACAAACCGCGATGTGAACCTCGCCCGGACCATCAGCTCCATTGCGAGTGACCAGGGCCTGAAGCCGCAACCGGAGGCGCTCGCCGAGGTGGAACTGGCTCTCGATACCGCCGCGCTCGCCGCCGCCGGACCGTTCTGGGCAGCGCTGCTCACCGGCGACGCCGACAACGTGAACGGCGACGACGTCGTCGACCCGGCTGGCCGCGTTCCCCTGCTCTGGTTTCAGGACACCGACGCGCATGAGACCCCGCGCCAGCGGTTCCACCTCGATGTCTGGGTGCCACATGACACGGCCGAGGCTCGTATCGCCGCAGCTGTCGCGGCCGGAGGCACCGTCGTCGACGATTCACAGGCACCGTCCTTCACGGTGCTGGCCGACGGCGAGGGCAACCGCGCGTGTGTGTGCACGGTCGTCGAACGCTGACAGGCTGTGGAACAGCTGGCATTACACAGCCGTTGTACCGGTAGGTAACCCAACAAGGAGAACAGGTGCACAACCACTTCAACGGGGCCAAGACGGCCCTGCTCTTCGGATCCCTGATGGGGATCTTTCTGCTCTTCGGCGCCGTGATTGCGTCGGCGACGCGCAGCTCGGCGTTCCTGTGGATCTTCGCGCTGATCGGTGTCGGGTCGATCGCATATAGCTACTGGAACAGCGACAAGCTTGCCATCCGCAGCATGAGAGCCGTTCCGGTTACGGAGCAGCAGGCGCCGGCGATGTACCGCATCGTGCGTGAGCTCAGCACGAAGGCAGGCAAGCCGATGCCCCGCCTGTACGTCTCGCCGACCATGGCGCCGAATGCCTTCGCCACCGGCCGGAACCCGGAGAACGCGGCGGTCTGCTGCACCCAGGGCATCCTGCAGATCCTCAACGAGCGCGAACTGCGCGGCGTACTCGGGCATGAACTCATGCACGTCTACAACCGCGACATTCTGACCGGATCGGTTGCAGCCGCTGTCGCCGGCGTGATCACCTCCGTGGCGCAGATGTTTGCTTTCACCGGCATGATGGGCGGACACCGCGGCCAGGGCGGGAACCCCATCGCGGCGTTGCTGCTCGCGTTCCTCGCCCCGCTCGCGGCAGGTCTCATCCAGATGGCGATCGGCCGTACCCGCGAATACGACGCCGACGAGGACGGCGCCCGCCTCACCGGTGACCCCCTGGCCCTCGCGTCCGCGCTGCGGAAGCTGGAGCGCGGAACCCAACAGGCGCCGCTGCCCCAGAGTCAGCAGCTGGTCAATACGTCACACCTTATGATCGCCAACCCGTTCCGCGGCGGCGGGGTACAGAAGATGTTCGCCTCACACCCGCCGATGGAGCAGCGCATCTCCCGTCTTGAAGGTATGGCGGGCCGGGCCCTCCAGTAGCCCCGGCACTGAGCCCAGTACGACGACGACGGCGACGCCCCCTCACAAGGGAGCGTCGCCGTCGTCGTTTGGTTGGCTGGTCCGCCTAGCGGAAGTTCACGAACTGGAGGTCTGCCTCGTCGAAGTTCTTGAGCAGAGCCATGGTGGCCTGCAGATCATCGCGGGACTTGGAGCTGACGCGAAGCTCATCGCCCTGGATCTGGGACTTGACGCCCTTGGGCGCCTCGTCGCGGATGAGCTTGTTGATCTTCTTCGCGACGTCCTGGGCGATGCCCTCCTTGATGGAGGTTTCGAGCCGGAATTCCTTGCCCGAGGGGTACGGTTCACCGGTGTCGAGGGACTTCAAGGAGATGCCGCGCTTGATCATCTTGGACTGCAGGACGTCCAGCACAGCGAGGACGCGCTCTTCAGAGTTGGCCTTCATGAGGATCTTCTCGCCGCTGAAATCCACCTCTGCGCCGACGCCCTTGAAGTCGTAGCGCTGGGCGAGTTCCTTCTGTGCCTGGTTCAGCGCGTTGGCGACTTCCTGCTTGTCTACCTTGCTCACAACGTCGAATGTGGATTCGCTGGCCACCGTTGCCTCCTTCTGGGTTTGGTTTTTTCCTGCTTCTACCCTAATTCACGCCGTCGAAACGGGCGGCTCTGATCCAGGGCTGAACCGGCGGCGGGCGGCTTCCGGGCGCTGAAATTCCAGTGTCCGACGCCCGATTCGATTATGGGCGGGATGTTCTGTAAAGTTGTTTTGCCTGCGGACGGCGATCCGCAGGTGGTCTTCATCGAAGACGTTCGGCAGATTACCCGAGCGGCCAAAGGGGGCTGACTGTAAATCAGCTGGCACAGCCTACGGGGGTTCGAATCCCTCATCTGCCACTCGCCACGAAGGCCCGTACTACCCGAGAAACACAGGGGAGTGCGGGCCTTTCGCTTTGTCCAGTCAGGGCAGTGCCCACGAATTGTCCACAGTCGCACTGATGAACGCGTTGAGGATTGAACTAGCCGGGGTAGTTCCACTCCCACCCACTGCCGGTCCAGTAGTCCTCAAAGATTAGGATTCCCGAGGGCGTTTCCACGTCGAGCAGGACTATGCCCTTTACGTTTTCACCTGGACCAATCGAGCTGGGAAGTAGTACGGAATCGTCGAGGCAGAACAACGTAGCGCTGGTATCCGCGCTCGCGTTCGAAGATGTGCCATTCGGGGCGATCGTGCGGAACATATGGGAAGCCATATCGAAGCTCGTCAGTATCGAGTCGGGTTCCGCCATCGCCGGAGAAGTCTGCACCGACACGTCAACGGCCAGGAAGACGCCGTTCTGCGCCGGCTCAACGTAATCCTCGGTGCATATGACGTCCGGCGTAATGCTGTGAACGACGAACGTCGCTAAGGGCTCACCATCCTCACCCAGAATGGCAGCAGCTTCACCAATGTCTTTGACTAGATTCCCCCGCACCGAGGTTTCAACCTGGGGCGCTTCGGTCGTGCGCTCCTCAGTAGGTTCCGCAGTCACCTCCTCGGTAGCTTCCGCGGTCACCTCCTCTGTCGGTTCGTCGGAAGGTTCCGCGGTCGTTGGCTCGGGTTCCGGGGTGGTTTCGGCCGCGGGAGGGACGCTCGGAGCCGCCGCGTCGTCGTCACCATCTGCACCTCCACAACCAGTCAAGAGAAGCGCGAGTATCGCAGCGGAGAATGCGTGCTTATTGTTCATCGTTTCCCCCTCGAAAGATGTCTATCTTGCAAGTATGGAGTCTCCGGATTAGGCGCGGAAGAGAAGGCGGGGCAGCACCGAGATGCGAGGAGTATGTGAAGTTGTACCAAGCGGCCTCGCGCGGAGCGAACAGGACAAGACATCCGCGTCGATTCTCGTTAGCGTGAAGATATGGCAACTATTGACATCACCGAGGCAACCTTCCCCGAGACGATCGAAACGAACGACATTGTCTTCGTTGATTTCTGGGCCGAATGGTGTGGCCCGTGCAAGCAGTTTGCTCCCGTGTACGACGCCGTGTCCCAGCAGCACGACGACGTCACCTTCGCGAAGGTGGACACCGAAGCCGAGCAGTCGCTCGCCGCGGCAGCAGGCATCACTTCGATCCCCACGCTCATGGCGTTCCGCGAGAAGGTCCTGGTGTTCTCGCAGCCGGGCGCGCTGAACAACAACCAGTTCAGCGAGCTGGTCGAAGCCGTCAAGGCGCTGGACATGAAGGAAGTCCATGCGCAGGTCGCGGAGCAGCAGGCGAAAGCCAAGGCTGAGGCTGACGGCGCTCAGCCCCAGGCATAACCAGACTTCACTCCAGAGGCCCGGATCCCGAACATACGTCGGGATCCGGGCCTCTGTGGGTTCAGGGACCTGTTCGAGGCGCGTGCTGCAGCCACTCGTCGAAGGTTTGCTTGCCTAGATCAGAGCCGGGCTGCGGCAACAGGGTTCCGTTCCGCATCGCGCGCCCGAAACCGCCGGGAAGCGGAAGCTCGAGGACCTTTCCCTTTGCTCCGGTGGCTTCTGCCCACCGCCGACTGAGCTTCGCCATCCGTTCCACCCGAGGCCCCGCGAGGTCGGGGACTCGCTGTGAGGGGCCAGCCTCTGCAAGGTCCACCAGCCTCACGGCTACCTCGTTGGCGGCGACGGGCTGGGACTGCATGGCCGGCACGAACGACACCGGGCCAGACTTCATCCGGGTGAAGATCTGGCCGGCGAACTCGTGGAACTGCGTCGCGCGGAGGATTGTCCAGGGAACATCGCTTTCGCTGACCTGCTGTTCCTGCTTGAACTTTCCCGCGTAGTACCCGTAGGGCGCCTTATCGATTCCAACGATCGAGAGGAGCACGTAGTGGTCGACGCCTGCTGCCAGGCCTGCCGCGAGAAGCTTCCCTGTCACCGACGTGAAAAACTTCGTAGATTTGGCCGCGCTGGCTGTCTCTTTGGACGTGACATCGATGATCACTCCGACACCACTCAGATCGAGCGGCTCGCTGCCTGCGAGATCCACGCCCTCCGACCTGCTGAGCACATCGACCTGGTGCCCGCGCTCACGGGCACGCTCGACGACATGACGGCCAACCATTCCTGTACCTCCGGCAACAGCAATCCTCATGTCATCATCCTTCTCGTCTGGGCACGCTGCTACTTGAGAACCTACCGCCGCCGGTGATCCTCCGGTGAAAGCCGCGGCCCGTAGGCCTGCTTCCTGAACCCGCTCGCATAAAGCATCCGTACAACCCGCTGACGCTGCCCGGCCCAGGGCTTGAGCAGTTCGAGCATCCCGGCGTCGTCAGTGCGCTCGCCGGTCAGCGCCGCCCCAACGTACGCCGCAAGGTGGAAATCCCCGACCGAGATGGAATCCGGACACCCGTGGGTGCGCTGAAGCACCTCGGCGGTTGTCCACGGGCCGATTCCGGGGATCGAGCACAACCCGGCGTGCACACCGGCAGCATCGAGACCGGCCAGCCGTTCCAGACCGGAGGCGACGCCGGCCGCCCTCAGCGCGGACGCCGATCGTTTCGCATCAACCCCGGCCCGGTGCCATTCCCACGACGGAACCCGTCGCCACTGGGCGGCCGTAGGCGGTAGCCGCAGCTCCCGTGGAGCGCCGGGAGCGGCAGGAGCAGGATCTCCGAAGCGGCTCACCAGATACCGCCAGGCCCGTTTTGCCTCGAGTCCCGTCACCTTCTGCTCCAGAATCACGCGGACGACGGCGTCGAGCATCCTTCCGGTCGCGGGCAACCGCAGACCGGGCTGCAGATAGCGGCCTTTCCGCGCGAGCTCAGGCAAACCTGCCGTGAAACCGGGCTCATCAAATCCGCTCCAGTCATCCAGCAGCCCTATCAACCGCGGCACAGAGTCCAGGGCAAGTGCGGCGCCCGGACCCCACGCCGTCGCGAGCACCGCAGACGACCGCAGCCCGCCCCGCTGTGACAGGCGCAGGGTGGCCGCGCCGTCGTCATTCCGGAAGGCCATCCATACCGCGCCGTCACCGAAAATCACTGTGGGATCGTGAGGACCACACTGCAACGGTCCCACCGAGGCCAGCAGCGAGTAGGCTCCTTCCGGCTCCACGACGGCCGACAGAGCGGCTGGAGCGGAGGCAGTGAGGGTCATGGCGTTAATGCTCGCACGCGCGGGTGACAGTTCCTCAGTCGGGGAGTGTCGGTGGCTCGCGGTAACTTGTTAACCATGAAGTTCGCCAACTCCGTCGTGGATCTGATCGGTAACACCCCTCTCATCAAACTCAACAGGGTCACGGAGGGGATCGCCGCAACGGTCCTGGTGAAGGTGGAGTACATGAACCCGGGCGGGTCCGTGAAGGACCGCATCGCCGTCAAGATCATTGACGCTGCGGAGAAAGAGGGCAAGCTCAAGCCCGGCGGCACAATTATCGAGCCTACGTCGGGGAACACCGGCGTAGGGCTGGCGCTCATTGCGCAGCAGCGCGGCTACAAGTGCATTTTCGTGGTCCCGGACAAGGTGGGCGAGGACAAGCGCAACGTCCTGGCTGCCTACGGTGCCGAGGTTGTTGTCACTCCCACAGCAGTCGCGCCGGACAGCCCCCAGTCGTATTACGGCGTGTCCGATCGCCTCACCCGCGAGATACCGGGCGCGTTCAAGCCCGACCAGTTCTCCAACCCCAACGGCCCCCTCAGCCACTACGAGAGCACCGGACCGGAGATCTGGCGTGACACCGAGGGTCAGATCACGCACTTCGTCGCCGGCGTTGGCACCGGTGGCACCATCAGCGGCACCGGCCGCTACCTCAAGGACGTTTCCAAGAACCGTGAGTCCGGCCCTGTCCGTGTCGTCGGTGCCGATCCGGAAGGCTCGGTCTACTCGGGCGGCTCAGGGCGGCCCTACTTCGTTGAAGGCGTCGGTGAGGACATGTGGCCGGACGCCTATGATCCGTCGGTCCCGGACGAGATCATTGCCGTGAACGACGCCGAGAGTTTCGCCATGACCCGCAGGCTCGCCCGGGAGGAGGGCCTCCTTGTCGGCGGTTCGTCGGGTATGGCGGTGACCGCTGCTCTCCGGGCGGCAAAGGACCTCACCAAGGACGACGTCGTCGTCGTCCTTCTTCCCGACAGTGGCCGCGGCTATCTCGGCAAGATCTTCAACGATGACTGGATGAAGTCCTACGGCTTCATGGACAGCGGTGACGAGGCAACGGTCGGTGAAGTCCTCCGATCAAAGAACGGATCCCTCCCGGATCTGGTACACACCCACCCGAACGAGACCGTCCGTGATGTCATCATGATCATGAACGAGTTCGGCGTATCGAATATCCCGGTTCTGTCCCAGGAGCCCCCGGTGGTCATGGGTGAGGTCCTCGGGTCGGTCGACGAACGGCTGCTCACCGAGAAGATTTTCCACGGCACGGCCAAGCTCACAGACAAGATCTCCCAGCATATGGCTGAGAAGATGCCGATCATCGGTTCGCTCGAGTCCGTGACCACCGCGCGCGAACGCCTGCAGGACAGCGACACCCTCATGGTTACCTTCGTCGGGGCACCGGTGGGAATACTTACGCGCCACGACCTGCTGACGTACCTGAGCAGCTAAACCTCTATCACGATCGGAAAGGCGAGCAATGCCTTCAACAAACGGCTTCAACACCCGTGCGGTCCACGCCGGCCAGACACCGGACCCTACAACCGGTGCGGTCATTCCGCCGCTGTACCAGACCACAACCTTCGCGCAGGACGGCATCGGCCAGCTGCGCAACGGGTACGAGTACGGGCGTGGCACCAACCCAACCCGCGACTCGCTTCAGGCGCAGCTCGCGGCGCTCGAGGGCGCAGAGCACGCGTTCAGCTTCTCGTCCGGCCTTGCGGCTGAAGATGCCCTGATCCGCGCAGCATTGAGGCCCGGCGACCACATCGTGCTGGGCAACGACGCGTATGGCGGAACCTACCGGCTCATCAACCGTGTGCTCGCTGACTGGGGCATCACCAACTCTGCGGTCGACATGTCGGATCTGGACGCGGTGGAGAAGGCGGTCGCTTCCGGGAACACCCGCATGGTGTGGGTCGAGACGCCGTCCAACCCGATGATGAAAATCACCGACATCGCAGCAATCGCCGAGGTCGCCGGGAAGGCAGGCGCCCTGCTGGTCGTCGACAACACCTTCGCCACTCCGTACCTGCAGCAGCCGCTCTCCTTCGGTGCCGACGTCGTCGTTCATTCGACCACGAAGTACATCGGCGGGCATTCGGATGCCAGCGGCGGCGCCGTCGTGCTCAACGACGCCGACCTCGCCGAGAAGGTGGGCTTCATCCAGTTCGCGGTGGGTGCTGTCTCCGCCCCCATGGAGGCCTGGCTGACCACGCGCGGCCTGAAGACCCTTGGCGTGCGGATGGACCGGCACAGCTCGAATGCGCTCGCTATTGCCCAGTGGCTCTCCGGAAGGGACGAAGTCGAGAAGGTCTACTACCCCGGCCTTCCGGAACACCCGGGATACGAGCTCGCGGCGCGCCAGATGCGCGACTTCGGCGGCATGATCTCGGTGTCCTTCAAGGGCGGCGAGCAGGCTGCGCGCACCGTCGCTGAATCCACCGAGCTCTTCACGCTCGCCGAGTCCCTCGGTGGAATCGAATCCCTGATGAACTACCCGTCGGAGATGACCCACGCGTCGGTGAAGGGAACCGAGCTCGCGGTGCCCGAGAACCTGGTGCGTCTCTCCGTGGGAATCGAGGACGTCGAGGACCTCATCGCGGACCTCGCGAAGGCTTTCGCGAACCTCTAAACAAGGCGCCGGATTCTCGGCATACTGGTCGCATGGAGAAGCAGGTTGATCTTGGACCGGCGGCAGCGCAGATGGCGTCGCTGGTGCACGGTGTCAAAGACAGTCAGCTCGGATCGAGGACGCCGTGCGACAAGTACACGGTCGAGGCCCTGCTGCAGCATGTTGACGGCCTGTCGCTGGCTTTCACTGCCGCGGCCGAGAAGAACTTCGGTCCGAAGACTTCCACGCCGCCCGGCGGTGAGGCACCGCCGCTCGGCGACGGGTGGAGGCCCCGCATCGCGGCTCAGCTGCGGGGGATGGCGGAAGCCTGGTTACACACTGAGGCGTGGGAGGGCATGACCCAGGCAGGCGGGATCGAACTGCCGGGTTCAGTGGCGGGCATCGTCGCCGCCGACGAGCTGGTGATTCATGGCTGGGACCTCGCCCGGGCCACCGGGCAGTCCTTCGACTGGGATGCCGGAGCGCTGGGCGCCGCGAGACAGTTCGTGGAGGAAATGTCGGAACCTGGACAGCCCCGGGACGGTCTCTTCGGGCCCGCGGAGCCGGTGCCGGAAGGGGCCACCGAACTCGAGCGGGTCATCGCTCTGAGCGGACGCGATCCTCGGTGGACCCCGTCGGGCTGAAGTCAGCCTTTCCGGAAGGGACTGGCCGTTCGGCTGGCCAGCCGAACCCACTTGTTCTGCGGTTTGGGGCTGATCAGCTGGAACCAGGCAGTCGACGTCGGCAGCCACATCAGCACCACGCCGATCAGCATGACCGCGCACACCACGGAGAGCCCGGGCGTTCTGCGGACCAGGATCGGGACGCCGACGATGAGACCGATCGTCGTGAGAAGTTCACGGGCGCCGCGCTTTCCCCGCTGCAATCCAAGCACCAGCACCAACTGCACAACAGCGAGCGCGCCCAGCAGAACGCCGAGGCCGACGAGCCCCGCCCGGTCAATCTCCTGGGCTGCCGCTGAGAGCAGGAAAGATCCCGCGGCGATCAGGAAGAGGACGCTGACCAGCACCTCCACGGCGATGGCTGCCCGTATGGTCAGCGGCGGTGGGGGAAGGCCGGGGCGGGACTGTCGTGCCATCTCAGCCTCGGGGAGCTACGACGCCGGTTCGGGCGTCGGTGTCGTAGTGATAGACCTCTTTGCCGCCGATCCAGACGGTGAGCGCGCGTTGCATGACATCCAGCGGATCACCGCTCCACAGCACGACGTCGGCGTCCTTGCCCGGCTCCAGGGAGCCAATGCGCTCGGCCAACCCCAATACCTTCGCGGGATTGATCGTGATTGAGCGTAATGCGGTGATGCTGTCCAGGCCCTCCTTCATGGCGAGTGTTGCCTGGTGGACCAGGAAGTTGATCGGGATGACCGGATGGTCCGTGATGATGGAAATCTCGACGCCGGCAGCGGCCAGCTTGCCCGGATTGGCAATCGAGCGGCCCCGCAGCTCCACCTTCGACTTTGTGGTGAAGAGCGGGCCGATCAGCACCGGAATGCCGCGCTCAGCCAGGACGTCGGCGAGCAGATGGGCCTCGGTACCGTGGTCAAGGACAAGGTCATAACCGAACTCGTCCGCGATGCGCAGGGCGGTGGCGATGTCGTCGGCGCGGTGGGCATGCTGGCGCCAGGGAATCTCGCGGCGCAACACCATGGCCAATGCCTCGAGCTTCGGGTCCCGGGCGTTCTCCTCAGCCTTGCCCATGTAGTTCTGGGCATCCATGAAGGCTTTCCGGATCACCATGGCGGTGCCGAGCCGTGTAGAGGGTGTCTGCTTCTTTTCGGCGTAGACGCGCTTGGGGTTTTCACCGAGAGCCGACTTCAGGCCGCTGGGGGAGCGCAGTACCATCTCCTCGATGTAGCGACCGTGCGAGTGGATGGCGACGGTCAGCCCGCCGATAGCGTTTCCGGAGCCCGGATTCACGTTCACTGAGGTCACGCCGCCGGCGAGGGCGTCATCGAATCCCGGGTCGAAGGGATTGATGGCGTCCAGTGCACGGACGCCGGCAGTAACGGGGTCGGTCATCTCGTTGGTGTCATCGCCGGCCCAGCCCTCACCCTCTTCATGGGTGCCGAGGTGTACGTGCGCGTCCACGAATCCGGGAAGGAGCCACCTGCCCGCGGCGTCGATGACGTCGGCGCCTTCGGGCGCGGTGACATCGGCTCCCAGTGCGGAGATTTTCCCGTTCTCGATCACGACGGTTCCATCGAAGGGTTCGCCTTCGATCGGGACGACATGGGCATTGATGATTGCTGTGGCAGTCATGGGTCTGGACCTTTCGCCTGGGGTGGGGTCACAGCCAAACTTACCGTCTGACTACACTGATGCGATGACGCGACGATCAGCCCTGATCACCGGCGCCGGGCGCTCCGTGGGCATCGGAGCGGGAATTGCCCGAGCCCTCGCAGCGGACGGATGGGACCTGGTCCTCTCCTACTGGCACCCCTATGACCAGCGGGTCCACCAGATGGAGGAACCCTACGCCGAACTGCGTGACCTTGCGGCGGAACTCGAAGCGATCGGTTCCCGCGTGACGCTCCTGCCAGCGGACCTTGAACAGCCGGACATCGCCGATGCGCTGATTCACGACGCCGCGGAACTCGGTCCGCTCACCGGGCTGGTGCTTTCACACGCCGAGAGTGTTGACTCGTCCATCCTGGACACGACGGTCGAGAGCTTCGACCGCCACTTCGCCGTCAATGTCCGGGCAGCCTGGCAACTCATCCGTGCCTTCGCGCAGCAGTGCCCCGGCGACGGCGGCGCGATCGTGGCACTCACGAGCGACCACACCGTACACAACCTGCCGTACGGCGCATCGAAGGGCGCGCTGGACCGGATCGTGATTGCCGCAGCCAGCGAACTGGGCGAGCGGAAGATCAGCTCCAACGTGCTCAACCCCGGACCGGTCGACACCGGCTGGATGACGGACGAAGTGCGGGAGGCACTCACCGCCCGGCAGCCCACCGGCAGGCTCGGCACGCCCGCCGACGTGGCCGACGTCGTCGTCTTTCTTCTGTCCCGGCAGGGGCGCTGGATCAACGGGCAGCTCATTAAAGCGGACGGCGGGTTCTCCGCCTCCTGAAGTGAGCGGCCGGCGGGTGGCCGCTAGGATCGGTGAATGACTGCTGGTCTCCTGCTCGCCGTGTGTCGCGTCCATGCCCTGCTGCCCACAAAGGACTCGACCGGCGTCACAGCCATCGACAAGCGGGCAGCGGCCGGGCGGGTGAAGGTGCATCGACTCGGACTCACCGGAGACATCCAGGCGAGCCGCAAGCATCACGGCGGCCCGTCCAAGGCCCTCTACGCGTACTCGCAGGAAGACGCGGATTTCTGGTCAGCGGAAGTGGGACGCGACATCGCGCCGGGCACATTCGGTGAGAACCTGCGGGTCTCCGGAATCGAGGCCACACACGCGGTCATTGGCGAGCGCTGGCGGATCGGTGAGGTGCTCCTTGAGGTCACCGAGCCCCGGACCCCGTGCATCAACTTCGCCCGCTTCCTGGGTGAGCCCAACTGGGTGAAGCGCTTCTCCGGGGAGCGCAGGACCGGCACGTACCTGCGCGTGGTTAAGGGTGGATACATCGAGGCGGGGGACGCCGTCGTCGTTGAGCACCGGCCGGAGCACGGGGTGACCATCGGCCAGCTTTTCGCCGGCCTGGGGCCTGACCAGGCGGCCAGGCTCCAGGCCGCGCACGACGGCGGTGCGAAGCTTACGCCCGACGTCGCCAAAGCACTCGCACGGGCGCAGAAGCTTCCCGCGTAACTCCCTTCCCGCCTAATCCCGGACGGCCTCCCGCCTGCTAGCGGCCCGACCCCGGCCTTGACCTGCGCCGGGGAAGCCAGGGCCGCGGCCGGCCGTTGAAATTGTTGGGCAGGGCTGTCTCGATGCGGTCGTCGACGTGCTCACCGAAGTGTTCATCGAAGTGTTCGGAGAGATGCTCCGTCACGCTCTCGCCGATCTCGCGTTCGAGTTCCATCCGCCGCTGGCGCCGCTCGACCCGGATCAGCGCCTGTTGCTCGGCGCTCAGCGCTTTGTAGAGCGAGATGCACATGCCGATGATGACAACGCTGATGGGAAGCGCCGTCAGGATGGCACCGGTCTGCAGCGCAGCCAGGCCACCGGCCAGCAGCAGTGCAATCGCAATGGCGCCTTCCAGGCCGGCCCACAGCACGCGGCTCCATTTCGGCGGGTCCGTCTCGCCGCCGGAGGCCAGCATGTCAACGACGAGGGAGCCGGAGTCTGAGGAGGTGATGAAGAAGATCGCCACCAGGGCGATAGCTACGACCGACAGGACCCCGGCCAGCGGCAACCCCTCAATCAGGTTGAACAGCACGTTCTCCGAGACGATGCCCACGGCCGGATCGAACAGGCCTCCATTGGAGTCCTCGAATGCACGGCTGATCGCGCTGCCGCCCATGACCGCGAACCAGATAAAACTCACCATGGAGGGAACCAGCAGCACACCCAACACGAACTCGCGCACTGTTCGTCCACGGGAGATTCTGGCGATGAAGAGGCCCACGAAAGGCGCCCAGGACATCCACCATCCCCAGTAGAAGACAGTCCAGGAGGCCTGCCAGTTCCGGCCTTCCTCCCCGGCGAAGGCGCTGGTGTCGAAGGTCAGCCCAACGATGGACTGCAGGTAGGAACCGAGTGACTGGACGAATTCACGGAACAGGAACAGCGTGGGGCCGAGCAGCAGTACCGCTATGAGGAAGATGCCCGCCATGCCGAGGTTGATATTCGACAGCCACTTGATGCCCTTGTCGACACCGCTGACAACCGAGAGGATAGCGATGAACGTGATGACGATGATGAGCCCAACCAGGAGTGCGTCGGTGGATTCGCCGAAGACGCCCAGCTGGACCAGGCCGGCCCCGATCTGTTGCACGCCGAGCCCGAGCGAGGTTGCGACGCCGAAGACGGTGCCGACGATGGCGATGATGTCGATGACGTCACCCACCCGTCCACGAACACGGTCGCCCAGAAGCGGTTCAAGGGCCCACCGGATCGAAACGGGCCGACCCCTGCGGTGAATGGCGTACGCAAGTGAGAGACCGACAACCGCGTAGATCGCCCACGCGTGGAATCCCCAGTGCAGGTAGGTCTGCGTCATGGCTGCGCTGGCCAATTCCCGGGCGTCACCGTCGACGCCGGGCTTCGGATTGACGAAAAATGTCAGCGGCTCCGCGGCACCCCAGAAAACAAGGCCGATTCCCATGCCTGCAGCAAAGAGCATCGCAAACCAGGACAGGAGCTTGAACTCGGGTACGCCGTCGTCCTTACCGAGTTTGATGTCACCGAAACGGCTCAGTCCCATCCATACGGCGAATACAACGAAGCCGGCTACGGCAAGGAGGTAGTAGGGGCCGAATACCGCCACGACGCCGCTTTGCGCGGCTGACAGTGCGGTTCCCGTGCCTTCGGGGAACATGATGGCAAGCACCGCGGCAGCCACGATGATGATCAGGGCAGGCCAGAAGATGTTGGGTGCAAGTATGAAGCCCTTGCCTCCATTTCGCTGCCTCCCGGAGAGTGAGCTCTCCTGTGCGGTTGATTCCCGTTCTGATTTCATGTCCATCCTTCGGGCAGCTATTGGGGCGCTACATTTGTTCACCAGCTTTTCATGCTCTAGTTCAGATGCAAATGAACTCCCGAGTAGGAATTTCATCCGGCTGTGGTCAGCCTCACGTGGCAACCAGGGCCCTGCTGGAAAGGGTGCGGGACGTCGTGGGGTACACTTGAAACATCCCCCACACCGGTTTTCCCTTTATTCCTGCCCTTGAAGCGGCATGGATTGGTTGTGTTGGGGCCCGCTGCGTCTAGCGAAGCGGGCAGATTCATTCAGGGAGCGCCGGTCAGAGAACATTGCACTTCACCGTTGTGATAGCGGCCGAAGCTGGAATGTATGGTCCTGCCGCGGGATTGAAACAGCGCTGGATTTCCTGTTCATACGGCTCATGCAGCCGCCCGGCTCCTAGTGAAGGTCAACTTCCCCATGCCTGAAAACCTGCCCTCAGAAACCCTTGAAACCGAAACTGCGAACACCGAGACACCGGATATCACGTTCGCTGACTTCAATCTCGATGGACGCGTGCTGGCCGCGCTGTCCGACGTCGGCTACGAGAAGCCCTCGCCTATCCAGGCTGCGACCATTCCGGCCCTGCTGGAAGGGCGCGACGTCGTCGGCCTCGCCCAGACCGGTACCGGCAAGACCGCCGCGTTCGCTATCCCGGCCCTGTCGAAGATGGCTGAGCTCGCTGACCTCAACGGTCCTGCGAAGTTCACCCAGGTCCTGGTCCTTGCACCGACCCGCGAGCTCGCGCTCCAGGTCGCCGAGGCGTTCGCCTCCTACGCAAAGCACATCGATAACTTCAGCGTGCTGCCCGTCTACGGCGGATCCGCATACGGTCCGCAGCTGGCAGGACTCCGCCGCGGTGCCCAGGTAGTCGTCGGAACGCCCGGCCGTGTCATCGACCACCTGTCCAAGGGATCGCTCGACCTGTCCAACCTGCAGTACCTCGTGCTTGATGAAGCGGACGAGATGCTGCGCATGGGCTTCGCCGACGATGTGGAGCAGATCCTCGCAGGGACCCCGGAGGACAAGCAGGTTGCGCTGTTCTCCGCGACCATGCCGAGCGCTATCCGCCGCATTGCGCAGAAGTACCTGAACAACCCGCAGGAAATCACGGTCAAGTCCAAGACCACCACCGGCGCCAATACCCGGCAGCGGTACCTGCAGGTCATGGGTCCGCACAAGCTTGATGCCATGACCCGCATCCTTGAGGTCGAGGACTTCGACGGAATCATCGCCTTCGTGCGTACCAAGATGGCCACTGAAGACCTGGCGGACAAGTTGCGTTCCCGGGGCTTCCAGGCCGCTGCCATCAACGGTGACATTCCGCAGCAGCAGCGTGAGCGCACCATCGAGGCCCTGCGCGACGGCAAGATCGACATCCTGGTGGCGACGGACGTCGCGGCCCGCGGCCTCGACGTTGAGCGCATCTCGCTCGTGGTCAACTACGACATCCCGCACGACACCGAGTCCTACGTGCACCGTATCGGCCGCACCGGCCGTGCGGGCCGTTCGGGTGACGCGATCCTGTTCATCACCCCGCGCGAGAAGTACCTGCTGCGTTCCATCGAGAAGGCAACGCGCCAGCCGGTCGAGCAAATGCACCTGCCCTCCACGGAGGCGGTCAACGAACTGCGCCTGAACAAGTTCGCAGAGCGCATCACGGAAACCCTGGCCACCGAGGACGTCTCGATCTTCCGCGACCTGATCGCGAACTACGAGAACGAGCACAACGTTCCTGCCGCCGAGATCGCCGCTGCGCTTGCAGTCATGTCACAGGGCGGCAACCCGATCCTGGTCAAGGACATCCCGCAGGCTCCGGCCGGCCAGAAAGAGCGCGCAGGCGGACGCAAGGATGCCTTCGGTTCCCGTGGCCCCACACGCACTCTCACTGAGGGCAACGCGACCTACCGCATCGCCGTCGGTCGTCGCCAGCGGGTAATGCCCGGTTCCATCGTCGGCGCAATCGCCAACGAGGGTGGACTGTCGTCGTCGCAGATCGGCGGAATTGACATCCGCGCGGACCACACCCTGGTGGAGCTCCCAGCTGAGCTCTCCAAGGATCAGTGGCGTGCGCTGTCCAAGACCCGCATCGGCGGCGAACTGATCCACCTCGAACTGGACAAGGGCCGTCGCCCTGTCCGCGAGCGTCCCGCCGGTGACTTCAAGAAGCCGCACCGCAAGGGTGGCGAAGGCTTCCGGAGCGACCGTGGGCACGACGGCGGCTTCCGCCCGGAGCGCGCGCATGAAGGCGATTACCGCAGCGACCGCGGACACGACTCCGACGACCGCAAGCCGCGCCACAAGAAGGGTGCCGGCGCCGGCACCGGACGCCGCGACAAGTGGTGATTCCGGGCTCTCTTTAGCGCCATAGAACGACGCCGGTCTTCCGCAGCTGCGGGGGGCCGGCGTCGTCGTTTTTGGGGTCCGGAAGTGACGGGCAACGCACCTCGCGGCTCGATTTTTCAGCACGCGAATTAGCTGGTAAAGTTTTCTGCTGTTGCCCCCCTAGCTCAGTGGTAGAGCGCGTTCTTGGTAAGAACGAGGTCACCGGATCGATTCCGGTGGGGGGCTCTCAAATGGGAGGCCCGCCGCAGATCGTAAGATTGAAGCGGGCAGTCTCATTTATGGCGGTGTAGCTCAGCTGGTTAGAGCGCACGACTCATAATCGTGAGGTCGCGGGATCGAGTCCCGCCACCGCTACAGACAACAGGCCGGCGGCTCTTCAACGAGCTGCCGGCCTGTTTCGTTTTCCCCGGTACGCACAGTCCGACGCGGGCAGCGGTCAGCCTCCTTATAGGATGAAGCGCGAGGGACATCGACAGGACAGGAAGCATGACTGACAACGATTCGGCCTGGGGGCCGGGCGAAAAGCCGGAAGACTTTCCAACCCGAGCAAGCCGACGACGATCAGGACGTGAGCCTGGAACCGGGCCTATCTCGGAGGTTCCCCGTTTCGCCGACCGTCTGTCGCCGGCCCCGCAGCCACCGCAAGGGGCCTCCCAACCGGGCGCGCCAGAGTCGAACGATGAGGTGGACGAGTACACCGTCCGGCGTCAGGTTCTCGACATCCGCTTCGACGAGTCAGCCCATGGTGCACGCACCATGTCGGTGCCCGTCGTGATTCCGCAGCGGGCCCCGGCCGTAGCAGGCCCCGTGCCTCCGGCACCCGCAGCAGCACCGGCCAGCGCATCGGAGGACAGAATGCAGTCAGAAGCCCGCACCAGCACGACGACGCCCGTCCGGTCAGCGCCGACAGTACCGGCAGCGCCGGTCATCCCTGCCGTCCCCAGCATGCCCGCCGATCCGCCGAGGCAGTCGCGCCGGCAGGAGAACTCGCAGGGCCGGCGTCGTTCCTTCCTGGCGCCTGACAACGGCACCATTCCGGCCGAGACCGGGTTCCGCGGACTGCTGTCCCGGATCGGGATCCGTGTGGCGCCGTCGAAGCGGGAACTGTCGGTACGCGCGCACACCCGTGCCGTCAGCCAGCACTGGCCGGGCCCCCGGACCGTCTCCGTGGTGAACGGCAAGGGCGGCGCAAACAAGACCCCGACCACCGTCATGCTCGCCGCGGTCTTCGCCCGGAACGGCGGGGGACCGGTGCTCGCCTGGGACAACAATGAAACCCGCGGCACACTGGGCTGGCGCACCGAGCAAGGTCCCCACAACTCATCGGTGATGGATCTCCTGCCGGAGACGAGTCAGCTGCTGGCACCCTCGGCGCAGTCCGCGTTGCTCGCCCGGTACGTCCACCACCAGACGGAAGACAAGTACGACGTCCTGCGGTCCAAGCCGGACGTGCTTGCCTCCGAGCAGAAGATCACCGCCGATGACTTCGATGCACTCCACGAGGTTGCTTCCAAATACTTCCGGTTGAACATCGTTGACTCCGGAAACGATGAAACCGCAGAGCGCTGGCTGCGCATGATTCACCACACCGATCAGCTCGTCATCGCAACCACCACTCTCGAGGAACACGCGGAGGCGGGTGCGCTCCTGCTGGAGGCACTCCGGGGGCGCGGCGGGAAGTACGCGGAGCTGTCGCAGAACGCCGTCGTCATCGTCAGCCAGTCGGACAAGAACGGTACTGCGGCGCAGGCGAAGCAAATTGCAGACGGGTTCGCACAGCTTGCGCGCAGCGCCGTCACCATCCCGTATGACGTTGCGCTGTTGAAAGGCCGCATCCGCTGGGGCGCCCTCAAGCCAGCTACGCAGGGCGCATGGCTTGCAGCGGCCGCCGCTGTTGCCGACGGACTCTGATAGTCAGGTTGCTTAGTACTTCTGATGTTCCTAGGCTGGAGATGTAAGCCAACGGAATGGAGGAAGCATGACTATGCACGATATTTCCGGAAAGAAGGTGGCCTTCCTGCTCACGGACGGCGTCGAACAGGTTGAGCTGACCAGCCCCTGGGAGGCCGTCAAGGGTGCCGGTGGAGTGCCATCGCTTATTGCCCCCAGTGAGGGGTCGATACAGGGCTTCAACGGCACGGACAAGGGTGATACGTTCCCGGTCGACCTCGCGGTCAGCGACGCGAAGGCTGAGGACTTCGACGCGCTGGTCCTGCCGGGCGGCGTCGTCAACGCCGATCACCTTCGCGTGGACAAGGATGCGCAGGCCTTTACCCGCAGCTTCTTCGAACAGCACAAGCCCGTTGCCGCGATCTGCCACGCACCGTGGCTGCTGATTGAAGCCGGCGTGGTGAGCGGCCGGTCAATGACGTCGTACCACACGCTCGAAACGGACCTCAGGAACGCAGGCGCCCAGTGGACCGATGATGAAGTGGTTGTGGACCAGGGCTTCGTCACCAGCCGCAATCCCGATGACCTCCCCGCCTTCAACGACAAGGTCCTCGAAGAGATCGCTGAGGGCACGCACGAGGGGCAGACGGCCTAACCCCTGACAAAGTATCTGTCGCCCGGTTGCCTGTTCCCGACGGTTCACGGCAACCGGGCGGCTCCAACTCCGGGTCCGGTAGCGTGGCGGCATGCTCACCGGACCTTTCCTTTGCCACGGTGTGTCCTGGAGCCCGTCAGGCCCGTCGCTGACGCTCGCCACACCACGGGGAGCGACGACGCCGTTGCACCTCGATGATCTGCCGCTCTTTCTTGGCTTCCGCCTCACCAGCGGGAAGCGCTTCTGTCTGGGGTATTCGAAAGCGCTGGGACCGAAGGGCCGTCGCTCCTTCCCCTGCCCTGAACAGACGACGGCGGAACGCGGCTACCAGTGCGGCTCCTGCTTTGCCAGGGACGACTTCCGGTACATGCACGACGTTCACCGCTCCGGAATAGCGCCCGACACGCTCGCAGCGTACCTCGCGCAGGATCACTGGCTGTACGTCGCGACCTTCGCGGATGGCTCCACCAAGGTGGGGACGGCCTCGGACCGCAGCAAGTGGACCCGGTTGGCCGAGCAGGGCGCCATCGTCGCCCGCTACGTTGCCCACGCGCACGACGGCAGGGTGGTCCGCGTTCTCGAAGACACTGTGACACGGCACGCCGGCCTGCCGCAGGCCGTCCGGTCGGCAGCCAAAACGGCGGCCCTCACCCGTCCGCTAGCGCAATCGAAACTGGACCTCCTGAACGCCGATGCGGCCGACGTCGTACGCGGGTTATTGGCACAGGGCCTGGGTATCGACGGCTTCGAAGCAGTCGAGGAGCAATGGCAGGCCCCGGGGGGCTGGGAACGGGTCCTGAAGGCCCGGGCAGCGGTCTATCCGCTGAGCCTTGAGGGCGGGGAACATGGCGGCAGCATCCTGGCGCTCCTTGGACCGACCGCGTTGCTCGCTCTTCCGGAAAGCGAGTTCCTCCTAAATCTCGCGCTGCTGCGTGGCCGGCGCCTGGAACTCGGCGATTACAGGTCCGCGCCCGTGGCGGTGCAGGACGAACTGTTCTGACGCTCGCGCCCAGGCGTCCGTGTTACATACGGAGTCATGATTCGGGAAAAGTGTTCGGCGCCATGCGTAGGTTCGGTTAGGCTTACCTTTGTAATTTTGCTTGCGGCCTCTGCCGCTTCCTCCAGGAGTACCCCTCATGCACCGACCCAAGCTCATTGCTGCCTGCGCCGCTTTCGCGGTCCCCGCCCTGGCCCTCTCAGGTTGCGGCGTGCTCGGCATTGGCAAGGCCCCGGCCGACCTGCAGATCTACACGGCGCGGCACTACGACCTGGAAGGCGCGTTCGGCCAGTTCACCGACGAAACCGGCATCTCGGTGGAGTTCATCACCGGTGACGACGCCGAGCTCCTCGAGCGGCTCAAGGCCGAGGGAAGCGACACACCTGCTGACGTCTTCATGACCGTGGATGCCGGGAACCTCTGGAACGCCGCGCGCCAGGATGTCCTCGCCCAGACCAGCTCGGCCGCGCTGGACGAAGCGGTCCCCGAGGACCTGCGGGACCCGGAAGGACAGTGGTTCGGGCTGGCCATGAGGGCCAGGACGCTCACCTACAACCCGGAGAACGTAGACCCCTCGGAGTTCGATGCCCAGGACAGCTACGCCGGGCTGGCCGACCCGAAGTGGAAAGGACGGCTCTGCATGCGGGATGCAACCTCGTCCTACACGCAGTCGCTGGTCGCGAGCCTGATCGACCTCCACGGCCGGGAGAAGGCCCTCGAAATTGTCCAGGGATGGGTGGCTAATGACGTAGCCATCATGAGTAACGATGTTCTCCTTCTCGAATCGATCGACGCCGGTGCCTGCGACGTGGGCATCAACAACCACTACTACCTGGCGCGCACTCTGGCGGAAAACCCCGACCTCTCCGTCGACCTCTTCTGGGCCAGCCAGGAGGGAGCCGGCACGCATGTGAATATTTCCGGCGCCGGGGTCGTAGCGAATTCCGACAATGCGGCGCAGGCCCAGCAGCTCATTGAATGGCTTGCCACCACGGGGCAGAACGCCTTCGTTGACGCCAACCATGAGTTCCCGGTCAACCCGGAGGCACAGCCGGAACCGGTGATCGCCGAGTTCGGTGAATTCAGCCGTATGCCGCTGAACGCTGCAGCCTACGGCGACCTGAACGCCGAGGCCATCGATGTGCTTGCAGAGGCCGGCTACAAGTGAGTGAATCGGCTGTCCTGGTTGATGCGGGGGTTTCCGGGCAACGCCGGCGCCTCCTGACCGGGAACGGCCGTCCCCTGTGGTCGGCGGCTGTGCTGCTCGCCGCAGCCCTTGTGGCGACGCCGGTTATTGCTGTGTTGATCGACGGGCTCGGCAGCCTGAACTCCAGCAGCATGCCGCGGGACATCGGTCCGATGGTCCTGACGACCGTCCTCCTGATGCTCGGAGTCGGCAGCGGGACCCTGCTGGTCGGCGGCGGCTTGGCGTGGCTGGTCACGGCTTACGACTTCCCGCTGCGGAACCTGCTCTCGTGGGCGCTGGTGCTGCCGCTGGCCATGCCTGCGTACATCCTCGGCTTCGTGTTTCTGTCCACGTTCGACGTCGGAGGCCCGGTACAGGCCCTGCTGCGCACGGTGCTCGGTCCCGGCGCCTGGTTGCCCGACGTGCGAACCCTGCTCGGCGCCGTCGTCGTCATGTCGCTGACGCTCTACCCATACGTCTATCTCCTGGCACGGTCCGCGCTCGTGGAGCAGAGCGCAACAACGTACGACGCCGCACGCACCCTTGGTGCCAGCCGTTCCCGCACGCTGTGGCGGGTTGTGGTCCCCCTGGCCCGGCCGTCACTTGCTGCCGCCCTGGCGCTGGTCATGATGGAAACGCTGACGGACTTCGCGACGGTTCAGTACTTCAATGTCCAGACCGTCTCCGTCGGCGTCTATCTCGTCTGGAAGGGCAGCTTCGATTTCAACGCGGCAACCCAGCTTTCGGTGCTGGTGCTCCTGTTTGCGGTCGCGGTGCTGGCCGTTGAGCGTCTCCTTCGCGGACGGTCCCGCTTCCACCAGAAGAACGGTCGGGGCGAAGGCCTGCAGGCCCGGCGGCTGGCCGGATGGAGGGGCTGGGCCGCCGCCCTGGTCTGCCTCAGCATGCTCGGAGCAGGCTTCATCCTCCCGGTTGCCCAGCTGATCGGTTGGGCTATGGGGGAGGCCATCGGCAGCTCCGAACCTCTGCTGGATCCCCGGTTTGTGGAGTATCTCGTGAACAGCGTGACCGTTGCGTCGGTTGCCGCACTGTTGTGCGCCGGGATCGCGCTCACCATCGGGCATGCCCAACGCCTCGGCGGAGGTCCGGTGGTGGCAACCGCAGCACAGCTCACCACCTTTGGCTATGCCGTTCCGGGCGCAGTGATCGGCATCGGTGTGCTCATCGCCTTCGCCCGGCTCGATGAGTGGCTCGAGTTCGCCGGTGTTCCGGGAGGCACAGGGCTGCTGGTCACCGGTTCAGTGGCGGGCATCCTTTTTGCGTATCTGGTGCGATTCCTTGCTCCGGCCTACCAGGCTGTCGACGCGAGCTTCGCGAAGATCTCACCGGCACTCACCTTTTCCGCCCTCAGCCTCGGATCCACGCCGCGCAGGCTTCTGACCCGCGTGCATCTGCCCCTGGCTCGCCGCGGCGCCGCGGTGGCGCTCGTGCTCGTCGCTATTGACGCAGTCAAGGAACTGCCGATCGTGCTCCTTCTGCGACCGTTCGGATTCACCACCATCTCCGTCTGGGTCTACGAGTTGGCCCGCGAGAATTTCTGGGAGAAGGCAGCCATGCCCGCACTGGGCATCGTCGCGGTAGCCGTGATCCCCGTGTACTTCCTGTTCCGCCGGTCGGCGGGGCTCAAAACCGGGACGGTGAACCGTGGACAGTAACGCTATGGACGTCGAAACCCCGGCGCTGACCCTGAGCGGCGTAAGCAGGCGATACGGCGGTGTTCCCGCTGCCACGTCCCTCGACCTGTCTGTGTCCGCCGGGGAGATGGTAACCGTGATCGGGCCATCCGGCTGCGGGAAATCGACAATGCTCAGGATGATCGCCGGACTGGAGCGGCCGGACTCCGGAACGATCACGATTGCGGGTGAAGTCGTCGCCGACCGCCGTCGGTTCCAGGAACCGGAACGTCGCCGCGTGGGCCTCGTGTTCCAGGATCACGCACTGTTTCCCAACCTGACGGTCGCGAAGAATGTTGCCTTCGGGCTGAACCGGCTGCCTGCCCGGGATAGGCAGAAGCGTGTTGCCGAAGTGCTGGAACTGGTGCGGCTCAACCACCTGGCTGCCCGCTATCCGCACGAATTGTCCGGTGGCGAGCAGCAGCGAGTCGCACTCGCGCGCGCCCTGGCGCCCCGTCCCGCCGTCGTCCTGCTGGATGAACCGTTCTCCAGCCTGGACGAGACCCTGCGGGGCAGAGTTCGTGCCGATCTCGTCGCCGTCCTGAAGGAAACCGGGACCACCAGCCTACTGGTGACCCACGACCAGACAGAGGCGCTGTCCGTGGGAAACCGCGTGGTGGTGATGCGCGAGGGAGTCATCGAGCAGACGGACACGCCGGAACGGGTGTTCGAACAGCCGTCCACCCGCTTCGTTGCCTCCTTCATGGGAGATGCGGATTTCCTGCCGGCGAATGTTCACAACGCACTGCTGACGTGCGAGATCGGTGTAGTTTCCACGGTTCCGGGGTGGGCCAACTGCGACGTCAACGTCGACGTGGTCCTCCGGCCCCACGAAGTTGCGCTCGCCCACGATCCGGACGCTTCCGCCCGGGTCATCTCCCAGGAGTATCGGGGAGCCTTTGTGCTGCACTACGTGCGTCTGGCCTCTGGCCGTACGCTGCGGTCCTGGCAACCGCACCATGTTCGCTACGCCGCCGGTACTCCGGTCAGCGTAACTGTCGCGGCGGGAACGTCGCCCACTCTCCTGGTCAATGACCGGGCCGTCACCGAGCCGCCGGTCGGTGCCGTAAACCCTTCTCCGCAGTCTCCGGAGCGTTCACCCATCACTACATTGAGGTAATGCTGTGTCCATAACTATGCCGACAATGCCCCTGGAAGCGGCTACCCGGTCCGGAGGCTTCGCGGCCAGGCTCGCCCGCTTCGCCGACAACCCCGCAGTCGTGACGGATTCCGGGACGCTCACCTACCGGCAGCTGGCTGATCGCGTGGAAGCGGTCGCGGACCGTCTCGGTCCCGTCCGGCGCCTGGTGCTGCTCGCGGCAACCAACGACGTCGACTCCCTCGTCGCGTACCTCGCGGCGCTTTCCGGAGGGCATCCCGTGATTCTGGCGCCGGGGGACAAGCCCTCCGCCATCGATTCGATCCGTGACACCTTCGATCCGGACGTCGTCATGGCAGCCGGGGATGGGAACGGACAGCCGCGATTCCGGGAGGTCCGTCCTGTAACCAGCCATTATCTGCACCCGGATCTTGCGCTGCTCCTCAGCACCTCGGGCTCGACGGGGTCACCGAAACTGGTGCGGCTCTCGCACCAGAACCTGGAGGCCAACGCCGCGGCCATTGCGGAGTACCTGCGCCTCGGGCCGGGGGACCGGGCCGTCACCACCCTCCCGATGTCCTACTGCTACGGCCTGTCTGTCATCAACAGCCACCTGCTCACCGGAGCGTCGGTGGTGCTCACCAACCTCTCGGTTGTGGACCCCTGCTTCTGGGACCTGTTCCGCCGCACTGAAGCAACCGCCTTCGCCGCCGTCCCATACACTTTCGAGTTGCTGGAACGCGTGGGTTTCTCCGATATGGACCTGCCCACGTTGCGCTATGTCACCCAGGCAGGTGGCCGTCTGGCTCCCGAGCTCGTCCGGCGGTACGCGGAACTGGCCGGCGAGCGGGGCTGGGAACTCTTCGTCATGTATGGTCAGACCGAAGCCACCGCACGGATGGCGTATCTGCCGCCCGCCCTCGCCGCGGAGAATCCTTCGCGAATCGGCGTACCGGTGCCGGGCGGCAGTTTCCGGATCGATCCCGTGGCCGGCCTGGAAGACGGCGAACTGGTGTACACCGGCCCCAACGTGATGCTGGGCTATGCGGAGAGTCCCGAGGACCTCGCGGCCGGCCGAATAGTGACCGAGCTACGCACCGGGGACCTGGCCCGGCGCCATCCTGACGGGCTGTACGAGGTGGTGGGGCGCCGGAGCCGCTTCATCAAGATCGCCGGACTGCGCATCGATCTCGGACGGGTGGAGCAGATCCTCGCCGGATTCGGAGTGCTGGCAACAAGCGCCGGCACGGACGAGCACCTCGTCGTCGCCGTCCAGGGAGATCACGAGCCCGACCTGCTCAGGAAGGTGCTGGCACGTGAGCTGGGAATCCCCCGCGGAGCGCTGAAAATGTACGCCGTGGAACAGCTTCCCCGGTTGGGCAGCGGAAAACCGGATTACCAGGCGGTGCTGGCGCTCGCCGAACCCGCTCCAGGGCCGGGGGAAGCGGCGCCGACGCGTAAGGAAGGGCCGCAGGATGTTCGCGCCATCTTCGCCGAGCAGCTGGAAGTGTCCGCCGTCGACGACGGGAGCACCTTTGTCTCGCTGGGCGGCGACTCGCTGTCCTACGTAGCGACGTCGGTACGTCTGGAGAATGCGCTTGGCACCCTCCCGGCCGACTGGCATCTGCGATCCGTGGCAGAGCTGGAAGGAGTTTGCCCTGCCCGACGGCAACGCAGGTTCTTCGCGCCGACCGAGTCGAGCATCGTGCTGCGCGCCGTGGCAATCATTCTCATCATCAGTACCCACATCGGGCTGTTCCATTGGGAAGGCACCGCCCACGTGCTGCTGGCAGCGGCCGGATACAACTTCGCGCGATTCCACCTTCAGGGCGAACGGACACAACGGTTACGGCGCCAGCTGACCAGCGTTGCCCGGATCGTGGTGCCGAGCATGGCGCTCATCGCTTTCGGCTACCTCATCACGGACCATTACAGCGTCGCGAACATCTTCCTCCTCAACGCGCTCGTCGGTCCCCAGGAAGTGACGCCCGAATGGCATTTCTGGTTCGTTGAGGTCCTGACCTACCTCCTCGTCTGCACAGTGGCGCTCCTGGCGTTCCCCCCGATAGCAAGGCTGGAACGGCGTTTCCCCCTGGGCTTCCCGCTCGGGCTGACCGCGGCTGGTCTGCTGACCCGGTTCAACGTCATCGATCTTGAGGTGCCCAATACCGCGCCCGCCCTGTGGCTTTTTGCTCTGGGATGGGCCGTCGCCCAGGCGCGGACCACCCTCCACCGCTGCCTCATCTCCGCCGTTGTGCTGCTCTGCGTCCCCGGCTACTTCTTCCTTGACCTGCCCCGGGAAATGACGCTGCTGGTGGGTATTCTGGTGCTCGTCTGGCTACGGACACTGCCGGTGCCCCGCGGTCTACAGCGCATAACTGTCGTGCTGGCCAGCGCATCGCTGTACATCTACCTCACCCACTGGCTCGTGTTCCCGCACCTCGAAGCCATGCATCCGTCGGTGGCCGTGGCCGCATCCCTCGTTGCAGGAGTGCTCTACTGGGCGCTCGTCATGCGCGTGCCGGGCTTGGTACGAATGGCGACCGGAAGCCGCAAAGGAGCAAGCCGGAGTGTGGCGGTCTGACACGGGGGCGTGCACCCCTGCCGGGCGGTTCCCGCCCGGACCCTAGGATAGAACCATGCTCAATACACCCTGGGACACCGGATCGTCGCTGTACCGGAAGCTCGTGATCGCCGCGTTAATCCTTACCGGCGTGGGCATTCTGCTGGCTGTCGCCGGTGCCATGCTGCAGACGGATCCGCTGGTATTGGCTGCACTGCCCATCATTGTGGCGGGCATGACCGCGCACCTCGGCGGGCTGGTGGTGCGCGGACGTGACGCGCGTCGTCGTAGCCGCCCGCCGCAGGCCTGAGCGCAAGCGGAAGCGACCGGCAGGTAACGGACCAATACAGCTACGCTGGGAGATGCGTGTCCGCGCCCGAGAAGCCGGTTACTTCGGCAGCCCAACAAGAAGGAGTTTCATGACGATCAATCCCGACCTTCAGGGGCGCAGCTACCCAGCTGCCGAGGTCTACACCGTAGGGCGCGAGAAGATCCGCGAGTTCGCGACGGCCGTGAAAGCCACGCATCCTTCGCACTTCGACCCGGAAGCCGCGGCCGCACTGGGTCACCGTGACGTCGTTGCACCTCCCACCTTCGCGATCATCATTGCCCAGCGTGCCGACGCGCAGCTGATCAATGACCCGGAGGCCGGTATTGACTTCACCCGCGTGGTTCACGCCGACCAGCGGTTCATCCACCATCGGCCGATCATCGCCGGTGACGAGCTGGTCGCCGAGCTTCACGTTGACCAGGTTCGCGCGATGGGCGGTGGGGCAATGATTACCACCCGGGCGGAAATCTCCACGGTGGAGGGCGAGAAGACCGCAACAACCACGTCATCCATCCTGGTGCGCGGGGAGGAGCAGTAGATATGACAGTTGCACTGACGGACCTTGAGGTAGGCCAGGAAATCGGCCGGTCCCCGGTTGAGGTCACCCGACTGGACCTGGTGAAGTACGCCGGCGCGTCCGGTGACTTCAACCCGATCCACTGGAACGAATCCTTCGCACGTGGTGTGGACCTGCCCGGCGTCATTGCCCACGGTATGTTCACCATGGGCTCGGCCGTTCAGGTGGTGTCGGACTGGATCGGTGACCCTGCCGCCGTCATCGATTACCAGACCCGGTTCACCCGGCCGGTGGTTGTCGAGGACACCACCGATCAGCCCGGCGTTGCCGGCGCGGTCATCGAAGTTGTCGGTGTCGTCGGTGCGGTTGACCAGGACAATTCCACTGCCCGCATCGATCTGACGGTGACCGCCGGCGGGCAGAAGGTGCTGGTCAAGGCACAGGCAGTGGTGCGGATCTGGTGACGTCGCTCGCCCAGTTCACCACGTCGGCCGTCGGGGGACCCGCCCGCAAACTCGTAGAGGCGCGCACCGAAGCCGAGATTATCGATGCGGTTCGCTCCGCCGATGAAGCGGGGGAGCCGCTCCTGCTCGTCGGCGGCGGCTCCAACCTGCTGGTCGCTGACACCGGCTTCGCCGGCACGGTGGTCCGGATTGCGTCGACGGGCTTCAGCGTGAACGACGACGACGCCACCTGCGGAGGCGTAATGGTCACCGCTCAGGCCGGGCAGCCCTGGGACGAGCTCGTCGAGTACACAGTGCGTCACGCCTATTCGGGCCTTGAGGCACTGTCCGGCATCCCGGGGTCCACCGGTGCAGTTCCGGTGCAGAACGTGGGTGCGTACGGTGCTGAAGTTTCACAGACCATCGCCATGGTGCGCACGTATGACCGCGAAACGAAGTCCATCAAGTCGCTGGCCAACTTCGATCTCAAGTTCGGCTACCGCGACTCCCTCCTGAAGCGCACCACCGACGCGGGGACACCCCGTTACGTGGTGCTGACGGTGCAGTTCCAGCTGGGACTCGGCCGAATGGGGGCACCCGTGCGATATGCGGAACTGGCCCGGGAGCTCGGCATCGACGTTGGGGGGCGTACATACGCCAATGACGTGCGCCGCGCAGTTTTGAAGCTGCGGGCCGCGAAGGGAATGGTGCTGGATCCCGCTGACCGCGACACCTACAGCACCGGATCCTTCTTCACAAATCCCGTGGTGGACTCAGCTGCGGCTGGATCCCTGCCCGAGAGCGCGCCGAGATACGCGATGCCTGACGACACGGTGAAGCTCAGTGCAGCCTGGCTCATCGAACACGCAGGGTTCGGCAAGGGGTTCGGGCTCGCGGACGACGCCGGTTACCGCGCGGCAGGCGGCCGTGCCGCATTGTCCACGAAGCACACTCTCGCCGTCACGAACCGCGGCGCAGCATCAGCAGAGGACCTACTGAGCATCGCCCGGCTGGTGGCAGACGGCGTTGAGGAGCGCTTCGGCATTCGGCTGCACCCGGAACCGCTCCTGATCGGCTGCGCGCTGAACTGAGCTCTGCGCTGACCTGATCGCGATGCTGAACCGGGCACTCTCTCAGCGACCACGCGGGACACCCCCATCACGTCGTGGCCCGACGCCGCGCCTTTTCAGCGGCCGCACGGGTCTGCATGACGGCATGGCGGTGCCAGCGGCTGTCCACGAGCTCGCGGCTACACAGCCACTGCACCAGCCGAGAGATGAGGCTGATCTGCGCCAGGCGATCGTGGAAGTCAGTGAGCAGCCAAGTGCCGCTCAGGAAGCGGGGGAGTGCGAAGACCAGCTGCTCCGGACCGAGGACCCGCCCGAATGCGCCTTCAGGATCAAACTGTCTCTCCAGCGCGAGCAGCGCGGCCGTATCTTCGCTGACGGTGGAGTCGCCTTCCTGCTCAAGGAACAGTTGCAGGTGGGCCAGTACGCGCTCGTAGCGCTCAACGGTGGCGGGATGCCTACCTGCGGCACTCGCGGAGAAGTACCGTCTCAGGACCTGATCTACCGGAATCTGATTCATGCAGCACAGTCTGCCGGATGCCACCGACATTTCGCTAGAACACAAATTCGAAGGCATGCATGGCCGCACTCAGCGAATACCCGCGGTGCGGCTAGGGGATCCTAGAGGTTGCCGGTGGCGATGAGGAGCATGCGGCGCAGCGGCTCGGCAGCACCCCACAGAAGCTGGTCGCCCACGGTGAAGGCACTGATGTACTCGGGACCCATTTCGAGTTTGCGGATGCGCCCGACCGGGATCTGCAGGCTTCCGCTGGCCGCCACCGGGGTAAGTCCGGCAAGAGTGGCTTCCTTGGTGTTAGGGACCACGGTTGCCCACTCGTTGTCCTGATCGATCAGGGACTCGATCTCGCTCACGGACAGGTCCTGGGTGAGCTTCAGCGTGAGCGCCTGGGAATGCGAGCGCATGGCGCCAATCCGTACGCACAGTCCGTCAAAGGGGATCCGGGCGCCATCTGCGATGTCATTGCCGAGTATCTTGTTGGTCTCGGCGCCGGCTTTCCACTCTTCCTTGGACTGCCCGTTGCCGAGGTCGGCGTCGATCCACGGAATCACTGAACCGGCAAGCGGCACCCCGAACTGGGAAGCATCCATGGCCGGGTTCTTCTGCTGGGTCAGCACAGCCCGGTCGATGTCGAGGATTGCTGATGCCGGGTCCGCGAGATTCTTGGCAACGACCCCGTGGATGGAACCGAACTGGGTCAGCAACTCGCGCATGTGCCGGGCTCCGCCACCGGATGCTGCCTGGTAGGTCATCGAGGTGCCCCACTCGACCAGACCGTTCTTGAACAGTCCACCGAGGCCCATCAGCATGCAGGAGACCGTGCAGTTGCCGCCGATGAAGTCGCGCACGCCGCGCGCCAGTCCGGCGTCGATGACGTCGCGGTTGACCGGGTCGAGCACGATGATGGAGCTCTTCTCCATACGCAGCGAGGAAGCCGCGTCGATCCACAGGCCGTCCCAGCCGGCGTCGCGCAGCTTCGGGTACACCTCCGAGGTGTATCCGCCGCCCTGGGCGGTCACGATGATCGGCAGCTTCGCGAGAGCCTTGACATCATACGCGTCCTGCAGGGGGCCGGCACCCTCAGCAAACGACGGCGCAGCCCCACCGGCGTTGGACGTCGAAAAGAAAACGGGGTTGATGAGGCGGAAGTCGCCCTCGTCCTGCATGCGCTGCATAAGTACGGAGCCGACCATTCCACGCCAGCCGACCAGACCGACGGAAGGCGCGGATGACGAGGACAGGTGCGCGGCGGAAGTCATGGTTCCAGTTTAGGGGAGGGTGGCAAACTCCCTCAGTCCGTTACTTTCTAAGTGACGTCGAGCCCATCAGCGTCCGGGCGGGTCCAGAGACTGATCCGGAAGCGGGTGCCGTTCTGCGCCGTCGTCCAGCCCTCGGACGGCTCAACCCTCGTGAGGTTCCACGAGTTCGCCAGCACGGGCGCGTAGGTATCACCCTCAGCCGAGGTATCGATTACCGTCACAACCGCGGCATTGGCGTGCGACGCCGCCTCGGCGTAGACCTGGCCGCCACCGATGATCCAGACTTCTTCAGCGCCCTCGCTGCGGCGCGCCTGATTGAACGCCTCCTCCAGCGAGCCGACGAGGACGGCACCCGGGTAGTCGGCAGGATCCAGATTTTTCCTGCTCACCACGATGTTCGTGCGGCCGGGGAGCGGACGGTATTTCTCCGGGAAGGACTCCCACGTGCGCCTTCCCATGATGACGGGATGACCCTCGGTGGTGCGCTTGAAATGCGCGAGATCCTCGGGCAAGTGCCACGGCATGCCGCCGTCCCGACCGATGACGCCGTCGATGGTCTGTGCCCAGATCATTCCGACCAGTGGTGTCCCGACCGACGCGGTCAGGTTCGCGTGCTCGCTCATACGGCGATCGGCGCCTTGATGGTGGGGTGGTGCTGGTAGTTCTCCACCGTGAAGTCCTCAAGCTCGTAGTCGAAGATGGTCTCGGGCTTCCGGTTGAGGCGCAGCGTGGGGTAGGGGTAGGGCTCGCGTGAGAGCTGTTCCGCGACCTGCTCAAGGTGGCTGTCGTAGATGTGCACGTCACCGCCCGTCCAGACGAACTCGCCGGGCTCCAGCCCCACCTGTTGCGCCACCATGAGGGTGAGCAGAGCATAGGACGCAATGTTGAACGGCACGCCCAGGAAGGTGTCGGCCGAGCGCTGGTACAGCTGGCAGGAGAGTTTGCCGTCCGCCACATAGAACTGGAAAAAGGCGTGGCAGGGCGGCAGGGCCATGTTCTCGATCTCGGCGACGTTCCAGGCCGAGACAATGTGCCGCCGGGAGTCCGGATTGGCCTTCAGACCCTCGATCAGGCGCTCAATCTGGTCGATGTGGCCGCCGTCGGGCGTGGGCCATGAACGCCACTGCACTCCATAGACGGGACCGAGCTCACCGTCGTCGTCAGCCCATTCATTCCAGATCCGGACCCCCCGCTCCTGCAGCCAGCGGACGTTGGAGTCACCGCGGAGGAACCACAACAACTCCAGGGCCACCGATTTGAAGTGCACCCGCTTGGTGGTGATGAGGGGGAAGGACTCCGAGAGGTCAAAGCGCAACTGCCGTCCGAAGACGCTGCGGGTTCCGGTCCCCGTCCGGTCCGTTTTCGGCGTGCCATTGGCAAGGACGTTGCGGAGCAGGTCTTCATAGGGCGTGGGAACCGGGGTAGTCACGGCACTTAGTCTAAGGGGGCCGACTTCAGTCGTCATAGGCGCGGAACTGCTCAACCGAGACGACCTGCCCTGACTTCCTGGAACTCACCTGGCAGATTATGGCCTCACCGGGAGCGAGGTACGGGTCCGACACCGGCAGCATCTTTCCGAGATGGGGCGGCATATGAGTGCGGAGCACGTCGAGTATCAGCGGCAGGACCGGCCGGTGGCTGCACACGGCTACCGAGACGCGCCGGTCGAAGAGTTTGTCGACCGTGCTGCTTGCCCGTGCCGGTTTCCGGGCGGCATCACGTTCCGTGAGGGCGTCAACGAGTTTCAGCTTCGCGTTGGAGCGTTTCACGTACGGCATGATCGTCTGCACGCACCGGTCCCAAGGGCTGCTGACGATGCGCTCGGGCGACCACGCCTGCAGCAGCCGGCTCACTGCCAGAGCCTGGCGCCGTCCGGACGCGGCAAGCGGGCGCTCACCTTCGGCCCGCGTCCAGGAGGACCGAGGCTTGGCCTTCGCGTGACGGACTACGATCAGCGGCCAGGTGTCAAGGTTGTCTTCAGCACATGCTTCGACGAGAGCGTCCAGGGGCTCCCGGTCGGAGGGGTTGCTGAGCAGCTCAGCGGCGCGTTCGGCCGAACACCACAGGAAATCGTCGACTTCCTTGCCGTCGGGGTCCGGCGTCAGGCCCTCTGCCTTCGCAGCCCAGTAGTGCACAACCTTGAGCCCGGACGACACCTGGTACTCGATGGTCGGCAGCGGGAGACCGAGCTTCACGGTGATGCCGATTTCCTCGCGGACCTCGCGTACTGCGCACTCGGGAGTGGTCTCACCGACGTCGATCTTGCCCTTCGGCCAGGACCAGTCATCATAACGGGGTCGGTGGATGAGCAGGACTTCCAGCGCACCGGACCTCTTGCGCCAGCAGAGCGCACCGGCAGCGACGACGGCGGCCCCGTGCCTGCCCCGCCTGCTATCAATCGCTGTTTCGGGCTGCACGATCACCGGCGGGCCGGCCGCAGACGGCTGCGGGAGCGGGAGGCGAGCAGCCAGGACTGCACGTCACTCAGGGGCGTGCCGTCGTCGTCCTTGTGATGGCGGATCCACTCTCCGTCACTGTCGAGGTGCCAGCTCGCAGTACCACTGTCGAGGTAACGGTCCATGAGAGAGATCAGGTACGTGATGTGCTCGGGCGAGGACAGCTGGACCAGGGCCTCCACGCGACGGTCGAGGTTGCGGTGCATCATGTCGGCGGAGCCGATGAACACGGCGGGATCGCCCGCGTTGGCGAAGGCGAAGACCCGGGAGTGTTCGAGGAACCTGCCCAGGACGGAGCGGACGGTGATGTTTTCGCTGAGACCGGGGACGCCCGGGCGCACCGAACAGATTCCCCGAACGATCACATCGACCCGCACACCGGCCTGTGACGCCCGGTACAGGGAGTCGATGAGCGCTTCGTCAACAATCGAGTTCACCTTGATGATGACGCGCGCCTCCAGCCCGGCCTGGTGGTTTGCGATTTCCTGTTCGATGCGTTCGATGAGGCCCGAACGGACGGAACGCGGCGCCACGAGAAGGCGCTTGAACGTTGACTTGGGGGCATACCCGGAGAGCTGGTTGAACAGCCGGGAGAGATCCTCGCCCACCTGGTGGTTGGCGGTCAGCAACCCCAGATCCTCGTAATAGCGGGCGGTACGCGGGTGGTAGTTGCCGGTGCCGATGTGGCAGTAGCGGCGAAGTCCGTCGATCTCCTGGCGCACAACAAGGGAGAGCTTGCAGTGGGTTTTCAGGCCCACGATGCCGTACACAACATGGACCCCGGCCTGCTCGAGCTTCCGCGCCCAGGAGATGTTGGCCTGCTCGTCGAAGCGGGCCTTGATCTCGACCAGGGCCAGCACCTGCTTGCCCGCCTCCGCGGCGTCGATCAGCGCATCGACGATGGGGGAGTCACCGGAGGTGCGGTACAGGGTCTGCTTGATTGCCTGGACCTTCGGGTCCACCGCGGCCTGCTCGAGGAACGCCTGAACCGAGGTGGAGAAGGAGTCATACGGGTGGTGCAGAAGGATGTCGCGGCGCCGCATGGCAGCGAAGACGTTCGCCGCCTTCGAGGTTTCGCTCTCGTTGAGGTCGCGGCTGGTGTGCGCCACATGCTTCGGATAATGCAGGTCGCCGCGGTCGATGCCGGCAATCACGGTGAGCCCGCGCAGGTCCAGCGGGGCCGGCAGGTCATAGACCTCGGCCTCCTCCACGCCGAGCTCCCGCGAAAGCAGCGCCCGGATGCTCGGGTTGATGTCCGTGGTAACTTCCAGCCGGACCGGAGGACCGAAGCGGCGCCGGAGGAGTTCCTTTTCGAGCGCCTGCAGGAGGTTCTCGGCGTCGTCTTCTTCCACTTCAAGGTCTTCGTTGCGCGTGACGCGGAAAGTGTGGTGCTCAAGGACTTCCATTCCGGGGAACAGTTGGTCCAGGTGGACGGCGATGACCTCTTCCAGGGGAATGAAGCGGGCAGTCCGGCCGGCCACGTTCCCCGCGCGGGGGCCATCCACGGAGACAAGCCGCGGCAACTGGTCGGGCACCTTCACACGTGCGAAGAGTTCCTTGTCGCTCACCGGATTGCGCACGACGACGGCGAGGTTCAGCGAGAGTCCGGAGATGTATGGGAAGGGGTGGGCAGGGTCCACCGCGAGCGGTGTCAGGATCGGGAAGACCTTCTCCGCGAACAGCGTGTTGAGTTCGGCCTGCGTCGTGGGATCGAGCTGATCCCACGTGGTGAGGTGGATGTTCTCGCCGGCGAGTGCGGGCCGGATGTGATTCGAGAACACTGTGGCGTGCCGTCGCTGGAGCGCCAATCCCTCGGTCATGATCGTCTCGAGCTGCTCGATGGGACTCATCCCGGCGGCAGAAGGCACGGCCAGGCCCGTGGCGATGCGGCGTTTCAGACCGGCCACGCGCACCATGAAGAACTCGTCCAGGTTGGAGGCGAAGATCGAGAGGAAGTTGACCCGTTCAAGCAGGGCAAGGTCCGGATCCTCGGCGAGGTCGAGGACGCGGGCGTTGAAATGGAGCCAGCTCAGTTCGCGGTCCAGGAAACGGTCCGGGGAAATTTCGCCTGAGGGCAGGAGGCTCGGCGCGAAGTCAGGGATGTCGATGCGGTCCTGCGTTGCGCGGGCTGGAGCCACTTCTGACGATCCATACCGTGCCGGGATCCGGGCGGCGGTTTCGGCTTCCATAGTGTCTCCTTTTGTGGTTCCGGCGGGGCACGCCTACCTGCCGTGGGACGGCGGGTCGAGGCCCAATCCAACCTTACAAGTTGTCCGCTTGATTGCCGGGCGCGTACATGACATCGACGTCCCACCGGGTGAAGCCCAACGAACGGTAGAGAGCGACGGCGGCGGTGTTGTCGGCGTCTACGTACAGCATTATGGCCTGCAGTCCGAGGGCATGCAGATGATCGATCCCGGCAATCGTCAGCGCCTTGCCGAGTCCCATGCCTTGCGCGGAGGGGGTCACGCCCACCACATAAACCTCGCCGATGGCGGGATGCTTGCCGCTGCGGGGGTGCACCTTGGTCCAGTGGAAGCCGAGCAGCTGGTCATCCGATTCACGGACTGCCAGTATCAGGCCCTTCGGATCGAACCAGTCCTCAGCCAAGCGCGCCTGCAGATCCTCGAGGGTCATTGCGCCCTGCTCAGGGTGGTGGGCGAAAGCGGCGGCGTTCGCTTCGAGCCACGCTTGCTCGTCGCGGCCCGGTTCGAAAGCGCGCAGGCGGACCCCGTCAGGAACGACGGCGTCGGGCACCGATGCTTCGAGCGCTGCGCGCGTCTGCCGCATCCGCCACAGCTCGCGTACGGGCGTGAACCCTGCTTTGCCGGCGAGTTCGACGGCGGCGGCGTGATTGCCGTGCGACCATGCCCGGAGCTCCGGCAACTGATGGTCCTGCAGGGCGCGAACCAGGCTTGTGCCGACGCCCTGGTTTCGGTAGGTGGGCCGGACCACGAGTTCCAGCACCCCCGGTTGGCCCCCCGCGCGGGGAAGGCTGACGACAGCGACACCGGCCAGTTCCTCATCAGCGTCACCGGCGCTGGCTCCATCACTGGCGTAGGTAGCGAAGACCAGCAGTGAATCCGGGTGCTCGTGGGAAGCGCGCAGATTCACCAGCGTCTGTTCAGAGAGGGGAGGGTTACCGTCGGCGTCCTCAGCGGCGCGGGCGAGGCCGACAATGTCCTCCAGTACCTCGTAACGCGGAGCGCCGCCGATGGTGAGGATGGGCCAGGTGGTTACTTCATCCGTCATGGGACCAAGCGTAGTGGGCGAGGGCGCCGACGCGAACGAAGCGGAAGGTGGCAAGCGAACTCGTCGACCGGTGACAATGGATGCAGGTTCCCCATCCACAGCGTTGGTGAGGCGACAGCCTCCGGAAGGAAGGCGGCCATGACGGGTGTTGCAGTGAAGACCGCGGCCGTGACCAGCCAGCTGAGACTTCCTTACGCAGAGGTCGGGGATCCGGGCGGGATCGCCGTAGTGTTTGTGCACGCGTGGGTGGAGTCCTGGCGGTATCTGCAAACCGTCCTTGAACGCCTGCCGCCGTTCATCCACGGCTACGCGCCGACCCAACGCGGCCACGGCAACGCGGACAAGCCTCGCGACGGTTACCGGCCCGCCGACTTCGCCGCCGACCTGGTCGGCTTCATGGACACGGTCGGCCTTCGCCGGGCGGTCCTGGTGGGTGCCTCCAGCGGGGGACTGGTCGCCGAAGCCCTCGCCGTCGACAGTCCTGACCGGGTGTCCGGGCTGGTGCTCATCAGCACCCCGGCAAGCCTGGCCGGCAAGCCCGGCGTCGCAGAAATGGAGCACACCATCGCGCTCCTCAGGGATCCGCTTGATCGTGCGTTCGTCGAGGACTTCGTGCGCGCCACCACCCCGGAGCACATGCCCGAGAAACTCCTCGAAATCCTGGTCGACGAGAGTCTATGGTCCCCGCCCGGGTCTGGAAGGACACGCTGCTCGGGCTGATCGATGCCGACCCCGCCACGCTCCTGGACCGGATCACCGCGCCGACGCTTCTGATCTGGGGCGACCGCGACCCGTTCGTCCCGCGCAGCGACCAGGACGTACTTGTCAACGGTCGGGGAGGTTTTGGCGGCATCGGCGCGATGCGTTAGGCTTTTCAAGCGCCCGAAAGAGTGCAACCGGGGGGATGTGCCAGTGGGGCACCCTCGATACGTTCGACCCGTATGTCCTCCACCAACAAAAGACTCCCTCTCCGCGATGCGGGAGGGAGTCTTTGTTTATCTTTGCTGGCTTTATGCCTGCTGGTTGACCGCGGAGTCGTCCGACTGCCGGCTCAGCGTGAACCGGTAGCCCACATTCCGCACGGTGCCGATCAGCTGCTCGTGGTCGGCACCGAGCTTGGCACGCAGGCGACGCACATGGACGTCCACGGTCCGCGTGCCGCCGTAGTAGTCGTAACCCCACACCTCGTGCAGTAGCTGGTCCCGGGTGAAAACCCGGCCGGGGTGCTGGGCAAGGTACTTCAGCAGCTCGAATTCCTTGTAGGTCAGGTTCATCGGTTCGCCGCCCACCCGTGCGGTGTAGCTGGCTTCATCGATGACGACGCCGGAGGCATGGATCTCGCTCGACACCTCCTCTGCCGCTGTGTTGGCCCGCGAAATCACCAGCCGCAGGCGCGCCTCGACCTCAGCGGGGCCGGCGGAGTCCAAGACAACGTCGTCGGCCAGCCAGTTGGCGGCGACAGCTGCCATTCCGCCTTCGGTGAGGACCAGCATGATAGGGGCGCTCAGTCCGGTGGCCCGGAGCAGCTGGGTCAGTGAACGTGCTCCTACGAGGTCCTTGCGCGCATCGATGATGACGACGTCGGACGGTTCGGTATCAAGCAGGGCGGTGGGCTCCGCGGGCAGGATGTGCACCTTGTGGTTGAGCAGCTCCAGCGCAGGGAGGATCTCCACGGACGAGCCCGGGCTGTTCGTCAGCATCAGGATGTGCGGCATATGTCCTCCAGGGATTGGGACGCGCATCATCGGGCGGGCGCAACGGTGGCCGGGTGCCGCGAGCAGTGGGGTGTTCCGGCAGGCCCGCAGCGGATTCCGTTCAGTATACCGGTGTGATTCTTTGCACTCCGTAACATTCTGCGGCCACCACGCTGTAGGGAAATCGATGCGGACAAGGGCGTACGCAGCTTCCGGACTGCCGCTTTCGACGCCTCCCACATGGGTAAGGCAGTATTGCAGGGGTGAGAATGATGATGGCGGCACTGGTCGGGGCGGTAGCTCTGATCGCTATCGTCGGCGCCTCCTACGTGTCATTGGAGGTGAGCGCCGCCGTCGTCGTCGTTCTGATCCTGGTGGCTGCGATCGGATGGCCGTACCTTCTGGGTGTTCCGGCGCGCAAGAGCCAGTCCACCGCCATCGCGCTCAGCGCGCTCGCCGCCTGCGCCGCTGCCTATCTGTCTCCCTCCGGAGCAGCACTTATCTGGTTGCCGGTTGCGGTGGCGCTTGGTCTCGGCGCTGTCTTCCTCATCCAACTCGTCCGGGGTACAGGTCAAAGTCTGCGCCTCGAATCGACGCTCGGAGCCAGTTCCGGCGTTCTGATCATCGCCCTGGGCGCGGGCTGGATTGCGATCGAGAACCTCGGCATCAACGCCGGGACGTCCGGCGTCACGCTCGTCACGGGAATCAGCGTTCTGGTGGCGATTGCCGCAGCCCTGCTTCCATGGCCGGACCGCATGGTCGGGCCGCTCGGCGTTGTCCTCGCCGCGCTCGCCGGTCCGTTGTGTGCGTTGATATTCACTGACGTGGAGGGGCTTGCCGCCGGAATCATCGGCGCGGTGTGCGGCGCCGTCGTCATGGCTGCCCGGCGCCTCGTGGTCAGCCGGGAGGAGCCCCTGGACACGGCGTCGGTCCTCGCCGTCGGGCTGGCGCCCATCCTGGGCATGGGATCGCTCGTGTACTTCCTTGAGCGGCTCCTGCTGAGTTGAGACCGCCCACACGCCCTTCATAGTGGCGCGGGCGAATGAAACACGGCGTTAGGATGGAAACATGTCACTTCTTGCGCTGGAAATCTTCTTCATCTCGCTGCTGGTCGTCGCGGGCCTGGGCATGGCCGGTTTCGCTGCACTCGTCATCGCACGCCTGTACAAGGGCCAGAAGTAACCCACGCTGATCCATGTCGTTTGAGATCCCCACAGACCTGACCCCCGAGCTCGTTCCCCTGTCCTGGTTGCTGGGCACGTGGGAGGGCTCCGGCAGATTGGGTGAGGGCAACGCGGATTCCGAACACTTCTTCCAGCGTGCCACCTTCGTGCAGCATGGACTGCCCTACGTGCAGTACACGGCTGAGAGCTGGCTGACGGATGAAGAGGGGAACACTCTGCGTCCGCTGTCCGTGGAGACCGGCTTCTGGGCGCTGGACCGCAAACTGAACGACGCCGACGTCGGCCCCGGTCTGTCGCCTGCGGACATTGTGCCCGCGCTGAAGAGTGCCGACGAGGTTGAACAGTTCCGTAATGAAGCGGGCGGGTTCAACATCACGGCCACCATCGTCCACCCGGGCGGGATCGCGGAGCTGTACTACGGCAACATCAAGGGCCCGCAGATCCAGCTCACCACCGACCTCGTGATGCGCGGGCAGCACTCCAAGGACTACTCGGCTGCCACACGGCTGTTCGGGCTGGTCAACGGGGACCTCTACTGGCGCTGGGACATTGCCGCGGACGGCAACTCGCTGGAACCGCACGCTTCCGCAATACTCAGGAAGACCTCCTGAACCGTCCGGATAGTTGGCCCCACTGCCGGAATACCACTCCCATCCAAGGACGTTGCTAACGGTATGACCTTCTCAAGCCCGCTTCTTTCCATGCGCGGCGCCGTGGCTGCCGGCGCACCCGATGAGGGCGTGGCAGCGCACTACGGCGATCCCCTCCGCGAACAGCGTTCGCTCGCCCGCGGAGAGGCCGTCGTCGATCTCTCTCACCGCGGCGTCGTGACCGTCTCAGGCCCTGACCGGTTGAGCTGGCTCAATACCCTCTCCTCGCAGCTGCTCCTGGACCTGGTGCCGGGTGAATCCACCGAGACGCTCCTGCTTACCGTGCAGGGACGCATCGAGTACAGCCCCAAAGTGGTCGACGACGGCACCACCACCTGGCTCCTCACCGAAGCCTGGGAAGCTGCTCCGCTTGCGCAGTGGCTGGATCGCATGAAGTTCATGCTGCGCGTCGAGATTGCGGACGTGACCTCCGAATGGGCCACGATCGGTTCAGTGAAGCCTGTCGAGCGCTTCAGCGGCAACATCACCTGGGTCGACTCCTGGCCCCACGTCCGCTCGGGCGGTTACTCTTACAGCGCTGTCTCCGAGGACTCACACCCGGGTGCTGAGCGGCCCTGGCAGGAGTACCTGGTTCCCCGCGCCGATCTCGCAGAAGCCGTGGACGGGCTCCAGCTGGCAGGCATGATGGCGTCCGAAGCGCTGCGCATAGCGGCTTGGCGCCCGCGCCTGGGCATCGAGACTGATGAGCGCACCATCCCGCATGAGCTGGATCTCCTGCGCACGGCAGTCCACCTGACCAAGGGCTGCTACAAAGGCCAGGAGACAGTCGCACGGGTCCACAACCTCGGGCACCCGCCGCGTCGGCTCGTCTTCCTTCAGCTGGACGGCAGCCAGCACACGCTGCCGGAGCGGGGGAGCGCCGTCGTCGTTGGTGGACGGACTGTGGGCACGCTGACCTCCGTCGGCCAGCACTACGAGATGGGCGCTGTAGGCCTTGCGGTCATCAAGCGCAGCGTGGATCCGGATGCCGCCGTAGAGGTTGTCGACGGCGATGAGCATTACGCCGCCGCCCAGGAACTGATCGTTGCCACGGACGCCGGCCAGGTGGTCGGCCGTCCAAAAGGACTGCTGAAAGGCGGCAGAGCATGACCGAGCAGGGCACCCCGGATTCCTCAGCCGACGCGGCGATCGCGCTGGCTCACCGGCTTCTGGACGCAGCACGGGAAGGCGACGGCGCAACCCTGCGCAAGTATCTCGACGCCGGTGTGCCGGCGACCCTGACCAACGCTGCCGGGGACAGCCTCGTGATGCTGGCGGCCTACAACGGTCACACATCGGTGGTTGCCGACCTGCTGGCGCGCGGAGCCGACGCCAACTCGGCGAACGACCGCGGCCAGACACCCCTCGCCGGAGCAGTCTTCAAGGGATATATCGACGTCGTGGTCACCCTCCTCGGCGCAGGAGCGGATCCCGACGCCGGAACGCCGTCGGCTCGCGCTGCCGCGGGCATGTTCGGCCGGCCGGAGATGCTGGAACTCTTCAACTAACCCGGTTGCCCGGGATCGCCTTCCAGCACAACGGAGGTCTGGCTCCCGGCGCGGATGAATCCCGCACTGAGGGCCGTCCGATGTGAGGCCGTGTTATCCGTGCGCGCACGCCACTGCGGGATGAGCCCGGCCGCCATCGATTCCTCGACGGCGATCGACGCAACGTAGGACGCGTACCCCCGGCGGCGTTCGGCCGGTGCCGTGAGTACCCCAAGGTGTGCGAGGATGCCCTCCCAAATGTCGTAGCCGGCGCCGGCGAGGAGGAGCAGCGGTTCATGGGACTCGTCCACAAGCACGCAATTGTGCTCCATACCGCTCAAACCGACCTCGGCAACATCGTCCGGCGGGCAGAGCCGTTCCAGTGCAACAGCGTGCTCGGGGTCGCTGCTGACGGGAGGCCCGTCCTCCGGGAAGGACGGCAGGGTGTCGCAGAAGTACAGGAAAGATTCGCCGAGCCCCCGCCCGCCGTGCGGCCGGCTCATGGACAACAGGGTTGAATGCTGGGCCAGCTCTGCACCCGACAAACCCTTGGCCGCATCCAGCGCCCAGGTGGGCCCTACCAGCGCTTCCTTCCCGAAGAGTGAGACGAAGGTGAGCAGCGGTGCGGTGTTGTCCTCGCGGTAGATGCGGTCAGGGCCGCCGGCCATCGCGCCGTCGTCGAACCCCAGCAGCCTGGACCAGGCGAGCTGGATGATCGAGATGGTGCCCGGTTCGAGATTTATCTCGAGATTCATAGATCAACGTTAGCGCGATCGGGTGAACCGGCTGAACTGGCGGGGTCCAGCTGACAGTGCTTACCCGAAGAGGATGGCCGCCTCGTCGTAACGGTGCTGAGGGACGCGCTTGAGGTTGCCCAGCGCTGCCTCGAAGCCCACGTGTGCAATCTCCGTGCCGTTGAGGGAGACCATGGTTCCCCACAGCCCATCGATGACCGAGTCGACGGCGGCCATGCCGAGGCGGGTCGCCAGCACCCGGTCAAAAGCGGAGGGGACGCCGCCGCGCTGAATGTGACCGAGGATGGTGGCGCGGGTTTCGATGCCGGTGCGTGCTTCGATTTCGGGTGCAAGCTGGTCGGCGATGCCGCCCAGACGGGGCCTGCCGAAGGTATCCAGGCCGCGCTCGGAGTGCGCCTGCTCCATGTGGGACGGGACGAACCCCTCAGCGACGACCACCAGCGGTGCACGTCCGCGGTCGCGGGCATCGGTGACCCACTCGCAGACCTGTTCGATGGAGGTCTGCTGTTCGGGGATGAGGATGGCGTGCGCTCCCGAGGCCATGCCTGCGTGAAGTGCGATCCAGCCGACGTGACGGCCCATCACTTCAGCCACCATGCAGCGGGAGTGCGACTCACCGGTGGTGCGGAGCCGGTCGATCGCCTCGGTGGCGATCTGCACTGCGGTATCAAAGCCGAAGGTGTAGTCGGTGGCGTCGAGGTCGTTATCGACGGTCTTCGGGACGCCCACGATCTTCAAACCTGCGTCGGTGAGGCGCTTGGCGGCCGCGAGCGTGCCTTCACCGCCGATAGCGATCAATGCGTCGATGCCAAGCCGGTCAAGGGTGGCCTTGATCGCGTCGGGTCCACCGTTGCCATCGAACGGGTTGGTGCGGGACGTACCCAGGATGGTGCCGCCCTGCTTGGAAATGCCCCGCACCATGTGACGGGGAAGATCGATGATCTCCCCTTCCACGACGCCCCGCCAACCGTCCCTGAACCCCACAAACTCGAGGCCGTCGGTTTTGATGCCCTTGAGGACAGCTCCGCGGATCACAGCGTTGAGCCCGGGGCAGTCGCCTCCGCTGGTGAGGATTCCGATCTTCATGTAAGGCGTTTTCCAATCAATTGGGGACGGATAAGTTGGTCAGGCGCCTCCTTGAGCCCCGTATGATTCTAGACACACTGAACCGCCGCGGATGTTTGTGAAGCCTTCCGCGGCGGCACACGGCACGTGCAATCAGCGGTTCGAGACGAGCTTCTCCAGTGCGATTGTTCCGTCCGTCTTGGGGAGCAGCAGCCAGAGCACTACATACAGCGGAGGCCCGATGACGGGCAGCAGGAAGCTGA
This sequence comes from Arthrobacter sp. M71 S08, assembly GCF_059089725.1. NCBI lineage: Bacteria > Bacillati > Actinomycetota > Actinomycetes > Micrococcales > Micrococcaceae > Arthrobacter > Arthrobacter sp. M71 S08. The sequence goes on from NZ_JBNHEY010000002.1 coordinate 443,525, forward strand.
GCAGGATGCCGATCCTCACCAGCCCTACGGGCCAGCCGAACTTGAGGGCAATCCCGGAGGCGATTCCTCCGAACCATCCGCCGGGTGCGCGCTTGATGGGGGAAGAGCGGAGAGCGTTGAAAAAGGGATCCATGGGTCCATGCTTTCGTATCGGTGAGGGGTTGTCACGGGAATATGGGATATCCGGGGTCTGCACTTAGTTGCGGCGGTTCATCGAGAGAACGCCCCCGACTATGAGGGCCACACCGGTGCCTACAAGGAGCACCATGACCACGAGCACGGGGTCGAGCACCAGACCGGTCAGCTCGCCCGCCAGGACGAGCAGGCCAATGACAATGGCGAGCGCTCCCCAGATGATGGTGCCGGCGCGGGGTCGGGCGTCGTCGTCGTGCTGGTTCGGATAGGCGGTGCTCATCGTTCCTGCCTGCTTTCGGTGTCTCGGAGTGCTTCTTCAGTAGTGGCGACGGTGATATGGCTGACCACACCCCGCACGTCGAGGATGATGCGCGCGCCTTCCGCGTCCTCATTCAGGCGAAGGGTGCGGGGCTGCCAGAGGCCGCCGACGCTCGTTGTGTCATCTGCGGAGACAACCTCGGTTGAGCTGAGCGCCATCCGGGAGCGCACATCCACCGGTACGTCCTCCGGAACGAGGATGCCGACGTTTCCTGCTGCTGCGTTGACTGGAATGATGACGTCTTCGGTGATGTCCCCGAGACCCGTCAGGTCCACCCGGCCCTGTCCGACGACGACGGTGTAGCCTCCTGAGGCCGGGTTGGCGGCGGTCATTGACCACCTGCCCTGGTCGGCGAGGACCCAGTTACCCGTCGGGGGAGATGAAGACGAGATGATGGTGGCCACGATGCCCACCATCGCCAGGAAGCCTAGAGCCCCGGAAGTACGTCCGCGGATGCCGAGCAGGACGATTCCAAGCCCCAGTACGACGACGCCGGTCGCCAGTGCGACGGCGATGACGCTGTCTCCGAGGTCGAGGAATCCAACGTAGTCAAGGACAAGCACCAGAGCCGCACAGAGGAGCGCCCCGCCAACGAAGATTGCGATGTCGGCTCCCGTGGGCCTCGGTACCACCGGTTTGGGCGCGGGCTTGGCGGCGGGGCCGGTATAACCGGAGTAACCGGCGTAAGAGTATGTGGGGTCGGTAGTCGGCGCAAAGGCGTCGGTGGAATCGTTGCCGGCGGTAGCGGTGTTGGCGGAAGCGGTGTCGGTGGAAGCAGTGTTGGCGGACGCAGTGCTAGCGGACGGAGTGCCGGCAGGGAACGGACCCATCGGTACAGTACCGGCCGGAGGAGTGCGGGAGCCGCCGTCGGCCCTGTTCCTGCTGGAGTTGGAAATCCAGTAGACGATGAACACCGCCACGCCGATCCAGAACAGACTCCAGATGAAACCGCCGAACCCGCCGGTGTTGCCGAAGAAGGGGGCGTCAGGACGCCACAGGCCGAGGAGCGATACCACCAGGGCGCCGGTCATGCCGGAGGTCCAGCTGCCGCGCCCTGCGGATTCGGCGTGGATGCGGCCGTCGGGCTCGGGCAGCAGCGCCCAGGCCAGTCCGTAGGCGAGGAGTCCGATTCCGCCGAAGATTGCGAGGACCACGAAGAGACCGCGGACGAGGATGACGTCCAGTCCGGTCCGGGCTGAAATGCCGGTTGCGACACCGCCGATCCAGCGGTCCTGGCCGCGAACGATCCTCAGGCTTCGGACCCAGCCGAAGAAGCCGGCACCGGCACCGGCACCGGCACCGGCACCGGGGCCGATGCGCGTGCTCCCGCCGGGTGCGTGCGGGTTGCCGCCGGACGTGGTGCCAGGGTTGCCGCTGGACGCAGTGTCCGGGTTTGCACCGGCGTCTGGGGTGGAGCCAGCGGGGGAGTCCGGAGCGTCGTCAGCGTCCCGGGGTGAGGAAGAAGGGTCCTGATGCGGGTTCATATCTCCATCCTGATCCCCGGCCACCGTTCCAACCATCGGGGCTGACCCTGAACCGCCCCTGACCTCCCGCGGGATTCCCCTGATAACGGGTAACACCGGGCCCTGACCGTGCTTGGATTGACTCATGAGACCCCCGCTGCTTCGCTCCAATGACGCCGTCATTGCGGGCGTCTGCTCGGGCCTGGCGGTCCACCTGGGAGTATCGCAGCGGGCTGCCCGCATCGGGATGGTTGCGCTTGCGCTGGTGGGGGGTGCCGGCGTCGTTCTCTATGGCTGGCTGTGGCTGCTGGTTCCCACTGCGGAAGAACGACGGCGGGGCGTGGCGACTCCTGCCGGCCTGCGGCTGGGTGCGCCGGTCCTTGCGGGACCGGAGTCGAGGCCTGCGCGCTCATTCGGCACGGCCGGCGGGCGTGAGGTGATGATCGGCGTCGGACTCCTCGTGGTTGCTGCGGCTTTCATCGCCCAGCAGCTCGGAGTGAATGTGCAGTGGGGCTGGCTCGTTCCGGTCGCTGCGGTGGCGCTCGGCGCGGTCCTCGCCTGGTCGCAGCTCGACGAGACCCGCCGAACCAGGCTGATGAATCACGCAGGCGCTACCCGGGCTGAAGGCGTGGCTCGGCTGGCAGCGGGCCTGGTCCTGGTGATGGTCGGACTGCTGATCCTGGTTTCGGGCTCGCTGTCGTGGGAGTTCACCTGGCCGGTTCTCCTCGCAACGGCGGCGGTACTTGGCGGCGTGGGGCTGGTGCTGGCGCCATGGGGTGTGAAGTTCTGGAGGGATCTCGAGGAGGAGCGTTCTGCCCGCGTCCGTGAAACCCAGCGGGCGGAGATTGCCGCCCATCTCCACGACTCGGTGTTGCAGACGCTGGCGCTGATCCAAAACCGGGCTGCCTCGGAGCAGGACGTTGTGCGTCTGGCACGCGCCCAGGAACGTGAGCTGCGGCGCTGGCTCTATGCCGACTCCGCCGAGCGGACCGGCAATCTGGCCGACCGCATCAAGGCGATCGCTGCGGAAGTGGAAGAAGCCTACGGACATCCTGTGGACGTCGTGTCCGTCGGGGACACACCCATGACACCGCGCCAGGAGGCCCTCGTGCAGGCCACACGCGAGGCTATCCTCAACGCGGCCAAACATGCGGGCGGTGCGGTCTCGGTCTATCTTGAGGCAGGAACCGCCGGGTCGGAGGTCTTCGTACGCGACCGCGGCGCGGGGTTCGATGTGAACGAGGTGCCCGCTGACCGGCTGGGGATCCGGGAGTCCGTCATCAACCGCATGCAGCGCCACGGCGGGACTGCCCGGATCCGCAGTTCGGACGCGGGAACAGAAGTACAGCTGACCATGCCCCAAGAGGAAGCAGGAGCTACCCATGACTGAGCCGATCACCGTCGTCGTGGTCGATGACCACGCCATTTTCCGATCCGGTGTGAAGGCTGACCTTGACGCACGTGTCGAGGTGGTCGGCGAGGCCGCCACGGTTGAGGAGGCGATCGCCGTCATTCATGCCCAGCAGCCGCAGGTGGTCCTGCTCGACGTCCATCTTCCCGGCGGGAAGGGCGGCGGCGGCGCCGAGGTGATCGCCGGATGCGCCGATGTAGGTCAGACCACCCGTTTCCTCGCGCTCAGCGTGTCCGACTCGGCCGAGGACGTGGTCACGGTCATCCGGGCCGGTGCTCGCGGCTATGTCACGAAGACCATTACGGGTGCCGACATTTCCGACGCCGTGCTGCGGGTGGCGTCGGGGGACGCCGTGTTCTCGCCGAGGCTCGCCGGATTCGTTCTCGATGCCTTCGGAACTGCCGCCGTCGCGGCAGCCGAAAGCGAACTGGACCGGCTTTCCGCACGGGAGCTGGAAGTGATGCGGCTGATCGCCCGGGGCTACAGCTACAAGGAGGTCGCGAAGGAGCTGTTCATCTCCATCAAGACGGTCGAAACCCACGTCTCGGCCGTCCTGAGAAAACTGCAGCTCTCCTCACGGCATGAGCTCACCCGCTGGGCAGCCGAGCGCCGGTTGCTTTAACTTCTATGACAAGGCTTGCCCCTGACCTGACCTGATCTGCACTAGCGCTGCGTCGGCCATCGCGATGCCCCGGTGTGGTTGGGCATCGCGGAGCGGGCAGGGCCCGCGGTGGCCGCCGCAGCGCGGCAGAAGCGAGTCAGCGGGCTTTACCCAGGAACTCCTGAAGGCGGCCGACGCCCTCGGCGAGGTCTTCGTCGCCGAGTGCGTAGGAGAGGCGGATGAATCCGCTTGGGCCAAAGGCCTCACCTGGCACCACGGCCACCTCAACCTTGTCGAGGATGAGGGCAGCAAGTTCGGCCGACGTGGCCGGACGTGCACCGGCAAGCTCCCGGCCCAGCAGTTCCCTGACGTCCGCATAGGCATAGAAGGCACCGTGCGGAGTGGGGCACTGGACACCGTCAATCTCGTTCAGCCCTGAAACCATGGCACGACGACGGCGGTCGAAGGACTTCTTCATCTCCTCCACTGCGGTCAGCGGGCCGGATACAGCGGCGAGAGCAGCCATCTGGGACACGTTCGCAACGTTCGACGTCGCATGCGACTGCAGGTTCGTTGCCGCCTTCACCACGTCCTTCGGACCGATCATCCAGCCCACGCGCCAACCGGTCATTGCGTAAGTCTTGGCCACCCCGTTGAGGATCACTACGCGGTCGCCCAGCGAAGGGGCCGCCGTTGCGATGGAGGTGAACGGGACGTCGTCGTATGTGAGGTGCTCGTAGATCTCGTCCGTGACGACCCACAGGCCGTTCGCCGCTGCCCACTCGCCGATCTCCCGCACCTGTTCCGGGGAGTACACCGACCCGGTCGGGTTGGACGGGGAAACAAACAGCAGGATCTTCGTGCGGGGCGTGCGCGCGGCTTCCAGCTGGTCGATGGTCGCCAGGTAGGACTGCTCGGGACCCGCGAATACCTCGACGGGGACGCCTCCGGCCAGCCGGATGGCTTCGGGGTAGGTGGTCCAGTAAGGGGTCGGGACCAGCACCTCGTCGCCCGGATCAAGCAGTGTAGCGAAGGACTCGTAAACTGCCTGTTTGCCGCCGTTGGTCACCAGCACCTGCGCGGGGTCAACCTGATATCCCGAATCGCGCAGCGTCTTCTCCGCGATGGCCTGCTTCAGCTCGGGCAACCCTCCTGCGGGGGAGTAGCGGTGGAACCGGGGCTGCCGCGCGGCTTCTATCGCCGCATCCACGATGTAATCGGGTGTGGGAAAGTCCGGTTCGCCGGCGCCGAAACCGATCACAGGGCGCCCGGCAGCCTTGAGCGCCTTTGCCTTTGCATCAACGGCGAGGGTAGCGGACTCGGCGATAGCGCCGATCCGCTGGGACACGCGTCCGTTGGAGTGCTGGGACAGGGCATCAGCGGCAGTCATTGTCTTCCCATCAGTCGACTTGGGTGGGTGTGAGGGTGAGTCCACACCAGCTTAGGGGTTCACCCCTGAACCGCCACCTCTACGACGCGTCGAATGGCGGGGAGAATGACGGGCGGCGCGGGCGTCAGTAGGCGTGCGCCCGGCCCGGTTCGACGTTGCGTCCCTGATTGCGTAGACTGGTTCCTCGGTGTTGAAGTCGCCATGATGGTTCATGCCCGCACCGCGGAATCTGTACGACGGAATCTCCGCACAGGGCATGAGCAACGGTGAAGCTTCACTCCAAAGGGTAGTGGCGCAATTGGTAGCGCAGCGGTCTCCAAAACCGCAGGTTGCAGGTTCGAGTCCTGTCTGCCCTGCGCATCACCGTCATGGTCAGCATGCGGCAGTGCGGCGTTGAACGCTCTATGAGTGATGGGTCAGTGCGGCCAGCTCAGGTACCTACAAGATTGGTGAGGTTGAAGGTGACCGATACGGCTGCGAGCAGCTCCAAGGGAAACCCCGCCGGCAACGAGAATCCCAAGCGTGGATTCTTCGGTCGAATCATCCTTTTTGTACGGCAGGTCATCGCCGAACTGCGCAAGGTGGTTGTACCCACCCGCAAGGAACTGGTCCGGTTCACCATCACAGTCATGGTGTTCGTGATCATCATGATGCTCATCGTGACCGGGTTGGACTTCCTGTTCGGCACCGGCGCAGTGTGGGTCTTTGGCGGCGACAGCTAGTTTCTGCCCCATAAAAGGCAGTATCGAGCAAGCACAGCAATCCAGAAAGCAGGCAGCTAGGTGTCCGAGCAAGAACTCGAACGACAGATCACAACCGACGAGGAAGATCTGGGTACCGAGGATCAGGTAACTGCAGCAGGTGCGGATGACGCCCCTGCTGATGCCGCTGCGCCCGCGGACATCGATGACCTCTCCTTCGAGGAGGATGCAGCTGACGAGCCTGCCGGGGATTCCGCTGAAGAAGCATCCGGGGATTCCGCTGAAGATGCAGCCGGTAGCGACGCCGACGAGGCGCAGGAACCTGAGGTCGATCCCGTCGCGGATTTCAAGGCCAAGCTTCGTCGCCAGGAGGGCGACTGGTACGTGATCCACTCCTACGCCGGTTACGAGAACCGCGTGAAGGCAAACCTGGAAACCCGTATCCAGACGCTGGACATGGAAGATTACATCTTCGAGATCCAGGTGCCCATGGAAGAAGTCGTGGAAATCAAGAACACCACGCGCAAGATCGTCAACCGTGTCCGTATCCCCGGCTACGTGCTGGTGCGCATGGATCTCACGGATGAGTCGTGGGGCGCGGTCCGCCACACTCCCGGCGTCACCGGGTTCGTCGGCAACGCCCATGATCCCGTGCCGCTGAGCCTCAACGAGGTCTTTTCCATGCTGGAGCACACCATTGTGAAGACCGGCGCCGAGGCCGGAAAGCCTGCGCGTGCCCAGGCCACGCCGACCATGGTGAACTTCGAGGTCGGCGAGTCGGTGACCGTCAACGAGGGTCCGTTCGAAACCCTTCCGGCCACCATCTCCGAGATCAAGCCCGAATCACAGCAGTTGGTTGTTCTGGTGTCGATCTTCGAGCGCGAGACACCGGTTACTCTCTCGTTCAATCAGGTAACCAAGATCCAATAGACTTCGTCTTCGTCGGGTTCGCTTTGGCCCGTCAGGACGGCCGGCCGCCACGCCATGGCGGTCATCATCCCCGGGACGCTCCTGTCCCGAGGAACGAAATGTAAGAAAAGGACCCTTTCATGGCCCCCAAGAAGAAGGTCACCGGCCTCATCAAGCTGCAGATCCAGGCAGGCGCCGCTAACCCGGCTCCTCCGATCGGTCCTGCGCTTGGCCAGCACGGTGTCAACATCATGGAGTTCTGCAAGGCATACAACGCCGCAACAGAATCCCAGCGCGGGAACGTTATCCCCGTCGAAATCACGGTGTACGAGGACCGCTCGTTCACCTTCGTTACCAAGACCCCTCCGGCTGCTGAGCTGATCAAGAAGGCCGCCGGCGTCCAGAAGGGTTCGGCTACGCCGCACACCGTCAAGGTTGCCAAGCTGACCCAGGCGCAGGTTGAGGAAATCGCCACCATGAAGATGGAAGACCTCAACGCCAACGACGTCCAGGCAGCGGCGAAGATCATCGCCGGTACCGCCCGGTCGATGGGCATCACCGTCGTCTAACGAGGAGATTGCGTACGGTGGAGCCGAGGAACGAGGGTCCGCCGGGAGCAAGCCCCGCACGTTAGTCGACAATCGAACGCTGTCGTCTAACGGCGACGAGCAATAAACAACCAAGAAAGACACCGCGCCGCACCGGCACGGAATGTCTGTGGCAGGGCCCAGCGCGGTCCGCAGACCACGACTGCATAAGGAGAAAGAGCAGATGGCAAAGCGCAGCAAGGCATATGAGGCAGCTGCCGCCAAGATCGACGCGAACAAGCAGTACGCGCCGGTAGAGGCAGTGGCCCTGGCGAAGGACACCAACCCTTCGTCGTTCGACGCAACGGTTGAGGTGGCTTTCCGCCTCGGCGTTGACCCTCGCAAGGCAGACCAGATGGTGCGCGGCACCGTCAACCTGCCCCACGGCACCGGTAAGACCAAGCGCGTCCTGGTTTTCGCAACCGGCGACAAGGCTGAAGCAGCAATCGCTGCCGGCGCTGACTTCGTCGGATCCGACGACATGATCGAGAAGGTAGCCGGCGGCTGGGTCGATTTCGACGCAGCGGTCGCCACACCGGACCTCATGGGCAAGGTCGGCCGTCTCGGAAAGGTACTGGGTCCCCGTAACCTCATGCCTAACCCCAAGACCGGCACCGTGACCCCCGACGTGACGAAGGCTGTCACCGACATCAAGGGTGGAAAGATCGACTTCCGCGTCGACAAGCACTCCAACCTTCACTTCATCATCGGCAAGGTGTCATTCGATGCCCGCAAGCTCGCCGAGAACTACGCGATCGCGCTCGAGGAAGTGCTTCGCCTGAAGCCGTCCGCCTCGAAGGGCCGCTACATCCAGAAGGCAACCGTTACCACCACCTTCGGACCGAGCATCTCGGTTGACCCCAACGTCACCAAGGTCCTCGCAGACGCATAAGCGACTGAAAAAAAGGGCGGGTGCAGCGATGCTGCACCCGCCCTTTTTCATGGGTTATCGATCAGGGTTCCTGCGATCAAGTGATTGACAATTCCCAATCGCTGAACGATGATTCTTGTCATGACCACTACAGCGACTATTCAGCCGTATGTGTTGCCCGAATCGCTGGCAGTCCCCGAGGCGCTTCCGTTCATTGCCGCTTCTGATCTAAGTAACCTCATTGAGCGGGAGGTGTGGGGTAACGAGGACCATTGCCATACGGCCGAAACGCGCTATGAAAGCTCCAGGCCCAACGACTTTGAGGAACGCAGAATCTTCCTGGCGTACGAGGGAGAGCAGGTGGTTGGGAAAGCCGTGGTGGATGTACCTCTTCGGGACAACCTGCAGACCTGCTATGCGCTGGTGATTGTCCACCCGGAGCGCCGCTGCCAGGGCTTGGGGTCCGCTCTCTATGAGGCGGTGGAGAACCATGCGCGGTCACGGGGCCGGACCACGATCATGGCGTGGACGGACCACCGCGCCGATTTCGATCCTTCCGCTGACGTGCTCATTCCGGCAACGGGTGCCGGGGCCTTCCCCGCGAAGTCCCTACCCGCGCGATTCGCCACATCACGTGGTTTTACCCTGGCGCAAGTGGACCGCTGCAGCATCCTGCCTGTCCACCGGGATCGTGGCAGGCTCAAGGTGCTTGCCGACGACGCCGAGCGGGCCGCGGGACCGGACTACGCCGTTGTCGATTGGGTTGATCACTGCCCGGGTGGTTTGCTCGAGGAGTACGCCCAGCTACGCCAAACCATGAGCACCGACATTCCGCTGGGTGAACTGGACTGGGAGGAGGAATCCTGGGACGGTTCCCGCGTCCGTGAGGACGAGGACCGCCTGGCGCGTGAGGGTGGCAGCAGCCTCGTCCGGACCGTGCTGCACAGGCCGAGCGGGAGGCTGGTGGGTCACACGATTCTGGAGAGGCGCTCGGAAAAGCCGGACATCGTCTACCAGGAAGACACGCTGGTGCTGTCCTCGCACCGGGGGCACCGCCTCGGGATGTGGCTGAAGGCTGCCAACCTGCTCGCTGTCGTCGACGTCTGGCCGGAAACACAACGCATTTACACCTGGAACGCAGAAGAGAACCGGCACATGCTCGACGTGAATATCGAGCTGGGGTTCAAACCCGTTGGCTATACGGCGGCGTGGCAGAAGAAACTGCAAACTGCATGACGCTGGAGGGCGCGGCCGCCGATTTGGCCGCCCCGCCGCTGTCCCGTAAGCTTGTAGCACCAAAGACCGTCGGTCGATGAACACCCCAAGCCCGAATTCGTTCAGCTTTATGGTGTCCATCTGAAAGTTCCCGTCAGGGCGGCCAGCGCAGGTGAACGAAGCTCTTCCTTCCGCAGAACAATGCGTTCTGCTCAGGTATTGCCCCGTGCATCTGCGCGGGGCGTTTTTTATTGGAACCGCTCACCGGCACCAATACCCCGGAAGGAGGGTTATGGCAACGCCAACAAAGGTTACGGCCGTTGATGAGATCACAACTGATTTCAAGGAATCCACTGCTGCTGTCCTAACCGAATACCGTGGGCTCTCCGTTGCACAGCTCAAGGAACTGCGCCGCTCGCTCGGCGCGGAAACCAAATACGCTGTCGTCAAGAACACCCTGACTGGCATTGCAGCCAAGGAAGCCGGCATCGATGCATTCGATGGCCAGCTTGCCGGCCCCACTGCAATTGCTTTCATCAAGGGTGACGCCGTTGCTGCGGCAAAGAGCCTGACGGATTTCGCGAAGACCAACCCACAGCTCGTCATCAAGACCGGTTACTTCGAGGGCAAGGCCCTTGACGCTTCGGCGGTAGCCGCTCTTGCTGCTCTTGAGTCGCGTGAGTTCCAGCTGGCCCGTGTTGCTGGTGTCCTCAAGGCACCCATGTCAGCACTTGCCCGCACCGTCGATGCACTGCGCATCAAGTTGGAGGAGAACGGGGACGCTGCACCTGCGGCAGCCGCCGAAGCTCCCGCGGCAGAGGAAGCACCCGCAGCAGCGGATGCCGCTCCTGCCGAGGCTGCTGAAGAAGCAGCTGCCCCCGAAGAGAAGTAATTCTCTCACCCACCAAACTCCCGGTGCCGCGCGCACCATATCAGGAAGGATGCTTTTGCCATGGCGAAGCTCACCAACGAAGAGCTCATTGAAGCCTTCAAGGAACTGTCCATTATCGAACTCTCGGACTTCGTAAAGCTGTTCGAAGAGACCTTCGACGTTACCGCTGCTGCTGTTGCAGTTGCAGGCCCCGCCGGTGGCGGCGCAGGCGAAGCTGCTGAGGAAGAGAAGGACTCCTTCGACGTCGTCCTCGAAGCAGCCGGCGACAAGAAGATCGCAGTCATCAAGGAAGTACGTTCGCTGACCTCCCTCGGCCTCAAGGAAGCCAAGGACCTGGTCGACAGCGCTCCGAAGGCTGTCCTCGAAGGCGCCAACAAGGAAGCGGCAGAGAAGGCCAAGGAGGCCCTCGAGGCCGCCGGCGCTACCGTCACCCTCAAGTAAGTTCCTCGAACTTCACAAAAACAGCCCCGGAACCAGTTGGTTCCGGGGCTGTTTTGTTGTCTGTGTGAGTGATCGTTTAGTTGCGGTACAGCAGCAGTGCCTCACCCTGGCCGCCGCCGCCGCAGAGGGAGACCGCGGCCTTGCCGCTGCCCCTGCGCTGCAGTTCCATTGCGGCGTGAAGGGCAAGCCGGGCTCCGGATGCACCGATGGGATGACCGAGTGCGATGGCTCCGCCGTGGATGTTGCACTTGTCGAGGGAGAGGTCGAGATCCTTCAGTGATTGGCACGCAACGGACCCGAAGGCCTCGTTGATCTCCACAAAGTCGAGGTCCCCGGTGGTCCATCCCGCGCGCTCCAGAGCCTGGCTGATTGCCCGCGAGGGCTGGGAATGCAGGGAGTTGTCGGGACCGGCTACCTGGCCCGGGCGCCCAACCACGGCGAGGATCTCCCAGCCGTTCGCCTCCGCGTTCTCGCGGGAAGTAAGCACCAGCGCGGCCGCGCCGTCGGACAGGGGAGAGGAGTTACCCGCGGTGATGGTGCCGTCCTTGGCAAAGGCGGGCTTGAGTCCCGCGAGAGTCTCGACGGTGGTATTGGGCCGCACCCCTTCGTCCGTTGACACGATGAGGTCATCGCCTTTGCGCTGCGGTACATGCACGGGGACAATCTCATCCTTGAACACGCCGGATTCAGTGGCAGCGGCTGCACGCTGGTGCGATGACGCTGCCACCTCGTCCTGCGCTGTGCGGTCGATGCCGAGCCCGGTGTTGCCGCGCTCGGTTGACGCGCCCATCGATTCCTGGTCGAAAGCGTCAGTCAGGCCGTCATGGGCAACGGAGTCAACGGCCGGCATGGTCCCGTAGGTCCAGCCCTGGCGGGCGCCCGGCAGCAGGTGCGGGCCGCGCGTCATGGACTCCTGACCGCCGGCGACGACGACGCTCGCCTCGCCGCTGCGGATCAGCCGGGCGGCGTCGATGACCGCGGTAAGGCCGGAGAGGCAGACCTTGTTGAGTGTGACGGTCGGGACATCCCAGCCGATACCCGCTTTGATGGATGTCTGCCGCGCCGGGTTCTGGCCGCAGCCGGCCTGCACCACGTGGCCCATGATGACGGAATCCACGTCGGCGGCTGCAACGCCGGACCGCTCGAGGGCTCCGGTAACGGCGAAGGCGCCAAGTTCGACTGCAGTGAAGGCCGCCAGCTGTCCATTGAGTCGGCCTGTGGGCGTTCGCGCACCGCCCACGATGACGACGTCCTGAGGGGTTTGCTCGAGGCTGTTCATGGGGTTTCCGCTCGCTTTCGTCATTGAATTGCTTGCATGGCGCTGCCTATGCCTCTATCTTCAAGGCTACCGGAGGGTAGTTCTATTCCAGCTAATGAACATTCACTGAAACTTTTTTCTCCGGTGCTCTCGCAGGTTCCCTCCACGACCCTCTTCAGGGTCGATGCCCTGCAGAACCCATATACCACATCCGGTTGGACATTGTCGCTACCCTAACGTACAGTAGATATTTGCGTCTTCCCTCATAACCTCAGCCTTCATATAGCGGTGGGCTTTGCCACGCGTTCGTCATTTAACGGATAGTCCCGTCGGTTTCCCTATTCGGTTTCCCTATGGGTTGTTTCCGGTGAGCGAATGCAGGCGTCAGGTTGGCACCGACACGGTGCGGGGAGTGATCGTAAGAACACGCCTGTTGGTCTGTGGAAGGATCCCTCTTGGTCGCCCCGAGCACCTCACTTAATGCAACCGCTACCAGCCAGGTCGACGCCGACGGCGCCGCACCCCGGCTTTCATTCGCAAAGATTCACGAACCGCTGGATGTTCCCAATCTTCTCGCCCTTCAGACAGACAGCTTCGACTGGCTTGTCGGCAACGAGCGCTGGAAGGCGCGCGTAGAAGAAGCGCTGGAGCAGGGTCTCCAGGGCGTGGCCACCACATCCGGCCTGGCTGACATCTTTGAAGAGATCTCTCCGATCGAAGATTTCCAGGGCACCATGTCCTTGAGCTTCTCGGAGCCAGAATTCGCTGACCCGAAGTACACCATGGCCGAGTGCAAGGACCGCGACGCAACCTACGCGGCGCCGCTGTACGTCAAGGCCGAGTTCATGAACAACAACACGGGCGAGATCAAGCAGCAGACCGTGTTCATGGGCGACTTCCCGCTGATGACGGAGAAGGGTACGTTCGTGATCAACGGCACCGAGCGTGTCGTTGTTTCCCAGCTCGTTCGTTCCCCGGGTGCCTACTTTGAGCGCGCCGCGGACAAGACCAGTGACAAGGACATCTTCAGCGCGAAGATCATCCCGTCCCGTGGTGCCTGGTTCGAGCTGGAGATCGACAAGCGCGACCAGGTCGGCGTACGCCTCGACCGCAAGCGCAAGCAGTCGGTCACCGTTCTCCTGAAGGCGCTTGGCTGGACCGAGGGCCAGATCCTCGAGACGTTCGGCGAGTACGACTCCATCCGCGCGACCCTCGAGAAGGACGCCACGGAGACTCAGGAAGATGCCTTGCTGGACATCTACCGCAAGCTCCGTCCGGGAGAGCCGCCCACCGTCGAGGCTGCCAAGACGCTGCTGGACAATCTGTACTTCAACCCGAAGCGTTACGACCTCGCCAAGGTTGGCCGTTACAAGATCAACCGCAAGCTCGGCATCGACAAGAACCTGGGCGATTCTGATGCCTCGGTTCTGAACATCGATGACATCGTCGCGATGATCAAGTTCCTGGTTGCCCTCCATGCCGGTGAGAGCACCCTGACGGGCAAGCGCGACGGCGAAGACGTCGAGCTGCGCGTTGAGGTTGACGACATCGACCACTTCGGTAACCGTCGTATCCGCGCTGTCGGTGAGCTCATCGAGAACCAGGTCCGCACCGGCCTGTCCCGCATGGAGCGCGTTGTCCGTGAGCGGATGACTACCCAGGACGTCGAAGCGATCACTCCGCAGACCCTGATCAACATCCGTCCGGTTGTCGCCGCAATCAAGGAGTTCTTCGGAACCTCCCAGCTGTCGCAGTTCATGGACCAGAACAACCCGCTCGCCGGCCTGACGCACAAGCGTCGTCTGTCCGCGCTGGGCCCGGGTGGTCTGTCCCGTGACCGCGCCGGCATGGAAGTCCGTGACGTCCACCCTTCGCACTACGGACGTATGTGCCCCATCGAAACTCCTGAAGGCCCGAACATCGGTCTGATCGGTTCGCTGGCGTCCTACGGCCGGATCAACACCTTCGGCTTCATCGAGACCCCGTACCGCAAGGTCGAAAACGGCATTGTCACCGACCAGATCGACTACCTCACGGCAGACGACGAGGTTGAGCGACTGATCGCCCAGGCAAACGCGCCGCTCGATGCGAACGGCAAGTTCGTCGAGGACATGGTCCTCGTTCGTACCCGTGGTGGTTCCGGCGAGCCTGTGCTGGTTGTGGCAGCTGACGTTGAGTACATGGACGTCTCGCCGCGCCAGATGGTGTCGGTTGCAACCGCGCTGATTCCGTTCCTTGAGCACGACGACGCGAACCGTGCTCTCATGGGTGCCAACATGCAGCGTCAGGCTGTGCCGCTGCTGCGCTCCGAGCGCCCGCTGGTCGGCACCGGCATGGAGAAGTACGCCGCAGTTGACGCCGGTGACGCCGTGACCGCCAACAAGGCCGGTGTGGTTTCCGAGGTCTCCGCTGACCTGGTGACGGTGCTGAACGACGACGGCACCGAGACCAACTACCCGATCATGAAGTTCGCGCGCTCCAACCAGGGCAACGCCTACAACCAGCGCGTGCTGGTTGCTGAGGGCGATCGCGTCGAGTACAACACGATCATTGCTGACGGCCCGTCCACCGATCAGGGTGAACTGGCGCTCGGCAAGAACATGCTCGTTGCATTCATGTCCTGGGAAGGCCACAACTTCGAGGACGCGATCATCCTTTCGCAGCGCATCGTCTCTGACGATGTCCTGACCTCGATCCACATCGAGGAGCACGAAGTTGATGCCCGCGACACCAAGCTCGGTGCCGAGGAAATCACGCGTGACATCCCGAACGTCTCTGAAGAGGTCCTTGGTGCCCTCGACGAGCGTGGCATCATCCACATCGGTGCAGAGGTCGAAGCCGGAGACATCCTGGTTGGCCGTGTTACCCCGAAGGGTGAAACGGAACTGACCCCGGAGGAGCGCCTGCTGCGCGCCATCTTCGGGGAGAAGAGCCGCGAGGTCCGCGACACGTCCCTGAAGGTTCCCCACGGCGAATCGGGCACCGTTATCGGCGTTCGTATCTTCGATCGCGACAACGACGACGAGCTGCCCCCAGGTGTCAACCAGCTGGTCCGCGTCTACGTTGCCCAGAAGCGCAAGATCACCGACGGTGACAAGCTTGCCGGCCGTCACGGCAACAAGGGTGTCATCTCCAAGATCCTGCCGATCGAGGACATGCCGTTCCTCGAGGACGGGACCCCCGTCGACATCGTCCTGAACCCGCTGGGTGTTCCGGGCCGTATGAACGTCGGACAGGTCCTCGAGATCCACCTGGGTTGGGCTGCCAAGCAGGGCTGGAAGATCGAGGGCGACCCTGAGTGGCTCAAGAACCTTCCGAACCTTCCCCGGGAGATCTCCTCGACCACCGTTGCAACCCCCGTGTTCGACGGCGCCACTGAGGACGAGATCGTAGGCCTGCTCGGTTCCACGAACGTGACCCGCGACGGACACCGCCTCATCAGCGAGTCCGGCAAGGCACGCCTGTTCGACGGCCGCTCCGGCGAGCCGTTCCCGGATCCGATCTCCGTCGGCTACATGTACATCCTGAAGCTCCACCACCTGGTGGACGACAAGATCCACGCCCGGTCCACCGGCCCGTACTCGATGATCACGCAGCAGCCGCTGGGTGGTAAGGCACAGTTCGGCGGACAGCGCTTCGGTGAGATGGAAGTGTGGGCCCTCGAGGCTTACGGTGCGGCCTACACGCTGCAGGAACTCCTGACCATCAAGTCGGATGATATCCATGGTCGCGTCAAGGTGTACGAGGCAATCGTCAAGGGCGAGAACATCCCCGAACCGGGTGTTCCGGAATCCTTCAAGGTTCTGATCAAGGAAATGCAGTCGCTGTGCCTGAACGTGGAAGTCCTCTCCACCGACGGCACCACGATTGAGATGCGTGACTCGGATGAAGAAGTCTTCCGGGCCGCGGAGGAACTGGGCATCGACCTCTCACGGGCCGAGCCGAGTTCTGTCGAAGAGGTCTAGGTTCGGTCCGCCCGACGGGCGGTTCGGACGGCGGCAACGAAACTCCTGCGCTCGCAGAGCTCGCTACGGAGTATTAGAGCCGCCTTCCCCGGACCGCCCAGCGGGCACCTCGCCGCCTCCGCCGCACCCCATAAGACTTTTTGAATTAGAGAATAAAGAGAGACAGGGACCATATGTCCAGCGAATCCTCATTCGGCCTCATGCGAATCGGCCTGGCCACCGCGGAAGAGATCCGCGGTTGGTCGTACGGCGAAGTCAAGAAGCCGGAAACCATCAACTACCGCACGCTCAAGCCCGAGAAGGACGGACTCTTCTGCGAGAAGATCTTCGGCCCTTCCCGCGACTGGGAATGCTACTGCGGCAAGTACAAGCGCGTGCGCTTCAAGGGCATCATCTGCGAGCGGTGTGGTGTTGAAGTCACCCGTGCGAAGGTACGCCGTGAGCGCATGGGGCACATTGAGCTCGCCGCTCCCGTTACGCACATCTGGTACTTCAAGGGTGTTCCCTCACGCCTTGGCTACCTCCTTGATCTTGCACCGAAGGACCTCGAAAAGGTCATCTACTTCGCCGCATACATGATCACCTCGGTTGACGAAGAGAACCGCCACGCCGAACTGCCGAACCTCCAGGCCGAACACGACCTCGAGAAGAAGCAGCTCGTCGACCAGCGCGACTCCGACATCGCCGCTATTGCCCGCGACCTTGAGAACGAGCTTGCCCGTCTTGAGGGTGAAGGCGCCAAGGCTGCCGACAAGAAGAAGGCACGCGACTCCGCTGACCGCCAAATGGCGAATCTCCGCAAGCGTGCCGATGCAGAGATCGAGCGCCTCGAGCAGGTCTGGGACCGGTTCAAGAACCTCAAGGTCGCTGACCTTGAAGGTGACGAGGGCCTGTACCGCGAACTGCGCGACCGCTACGGTCTGTACTTCGAAGGCTCCATGGGGGCCGAGGCGATCAAGAAGCGTCTCGAGAACTTCGACATGCAGGCTGAGGCTGACCTGCTTCGCGACATCATCCAGAACGGCAAGGGCCAGCGTAAGACCCGCGCCCTGAAGCGCCTGAAGGTTGTCAACGCGTTCCTCACCACCACCAACAGCCCGCTGGGCATGGTGCTCGACGCCGTACCGGTGATTCCGCCGGAACTGCGTCCGATGGTGCAGTTGGACGGTGGCCGCTTCGCGACCTCCGACCTGAACGACCTGTACCGCCGTGTGATCAACCGCAACAACCGCCTGAAGCGCCTGCTTGATCTTGGGGCTCCCGAGATCATCGTGAACAACGAAAAGCGCATGCTTCAGGAAGCTGTTGACTCGCTGTTCGACAACGGTCGCCGCGGCCGTCCGGTCACCGGACCGGGCAACCGCCCGCTCAAGTCGCTCTCCGACATGCTCAAGGGCAAGCAGGGCCGTTTCCGTCAGAACCTCCTCGGCAAGCGCGTCGACTACTCGGGCCGTTCGGTCATCGTCGTCGGCCCTCAGCTGAAGCTGCACCAGTGTGGTCTGCCCAAGCAGATGGCCCTGGAGCTCTTCAAGCCGTTCGTGATGAAGCGCCTCGTGGACCTCAACCACGCACAGAACATCAAGAGCGCGAAGCGCATGGTCGAGCGTTACCGTCCGCAGGTCTGGGATGTCCTCGAAGAGATCATCACCGAGCACCCTGTGCTGCTGAACCGTGCACCTACCCTGCACCGCCTCGGCATTCAGGCGTTCGAACCGCAGCTGGTTGAAGGCAAGGCCCTTCAGCTCCACCCGCTGGTTTGTGGTGCGTTCAACGCTGACTTCGACGGCGACCAGATGGCAGTGCACCTGCCGCTGAGCCCGGAGGCCCAGGCTGAAGCACGCATCCTGATGCTGTCCTCGAACAACATCCTGAAGCCTTCGGACGGCCGCCCGGTGACCCTGCCTTCACAGGACATGATCATCGGCCTGCACCACCTCACCACCAAGCGTGAGGGTTCGGCAGGGGAGGGGCGCGTCTTCTCCAGCCCTGCTGAGGCAATCATGGCGTTCGATTCCGGTGAGCTGCACTTGAACTCGGTTGTGAAGATCCGCGTTCCGAACTTCGTTCCGGGTCCCGACACCGCAGCTCCTGAGGGCTGGGAAGAGGGCACCCCCGCGCTGATCGAAACTTCGCTCGGCCAGGTGCTGTTCAACGAGACGCTGCCTGAGGACTACCCGTGGGTGGACAAGGTTGCTGACAAGGGCCAGCTCTCCACGATCGTCAACGATCTGGCGGAGCGCTACCCGAAGGTTGTCACCGCGGCGACGCTGGACAACCTCAAGGATGCCGGCTTCTACTGGGCAACCCGCTCGGGCGTCACCGTAGCCATCTCCGATATTTCCGCGCCGATCAACAAGGCCGGAATCATGGAGGGCTACGAGACCCAGGCTGCCAAGGTCCAGGCACAGTTCGACAAGGGCCTCATCGCTGATGAGGAGCGCCGTCAGGAACTGATCGATATCTGGAACAAGGCGACCAACGAGGTTGCTGAGTCCATGCGCGGCGCCATGCCGAAGGACAACACCATCAACCGCATGGTGTCCTCCGGTGCTCGTGGTAACTGGCTGCAGGTTCGTCAGATCGCAGGTATCCGTGGTCTGGTGGCAAACCCCAAGGGTGAGATCATCCCGCGTCCGATCAAGTCCTCCTACCGTGAGGGCCTGTCGGTTCTGGAGTACTTCATCGCCACGCACGGTGCCCGTAAGGGTCTGGCCGATACCGCTCTGCGTACCGCGAACTCGGGTTACCTGACCCGTCGTCTCGTGGACGTGTCCCAGGACGTCATCGTCCGCGAGGACGATTGCGGTACCGAGCGCGGCCTGAACGTCACCATCGCTGTACCGAACCACGACGGCGAGCTCGTCCTGCATGAGGAAGTCGAGAACTCGGCTTACGCACGCACGCTGGCCACCGACGTCGTTGATTCCAACGGTGAGGTCCTGGCTCCTGCGGCGTCCGACGTCGGCGATGTGCTCATCAACAAGCTGTTCGCGGCTGGGGTGACGGACATCAAGGTCCGCTCGGTCCTGACCTGCGAGTCCAGCGTTGGAACCTGTGCACTGTGCTACGGACGCTCGCTCGCAACCGGCAAGACCGTGGACATCGGCGAGGCAGTCGGCATCATCGCCGCACAGTCCATCGGTGAGCCCGGTACCCAGCTGACCATGCGTACCTTCCACACCGGTGGTGTTGCTTCCGCTGAGGACATCACCCAGGGTCTGCCCCGTATCCAAGAGCTTTTCGAAGCGCGTACGCCCAAGGGTGTCGCGCCGATCTCGGAGGTCGCCGGACGGGTCACCATCGAGGACGCTGAGAAGCAGCTGCGCCTCGTGGTTACTCCGGACGACGGATCAGAAGAGATTGCCTACCCGGTCCTGCGGCGTGCACGCCTGCTGGTTGCCGACGGCGATCACGTCGAGGTCGGTCAGCAGCTGGTCTTCGGTGCGGTTGATCCCAAGCAGATCCTCCGAATCCTCGGCCCGCGCAAGGCCCAGGAATTCCTGGTGGACGAGGTCCAGCGCGTGTACCGCAGTCAGGGCGTAGGCATCCACGACAAGCACGTGGAAGTCATCGTCCGGCAGATGCTGCGCCGGGTCACCGTCATCGAGTCCGGCGACTCCGACCTGCTCCCCGGTGAGCTGGCCGAGCGCCGCCGCTTCGAGGACGAGAACCGTCGCGTGGTGTCCGAGGGCAAGAAGCCGGCGTCCGGCCGGCCCGAGCTCATGGGTATCACCAAGGCATCGCTCGCCACGGAGTCCTGGCTGTCGGCCGCTTCCTTCCAGGAGACCACGCGTGTCCTCACGCAGGCCGCCATGGAAGGCAAGAGCGACCCGCTGCTCGGCCTCAAGGAGAACGTCATCATCGGTAAGCTCATCCCGGCCGGCACCGGCCTGGACCGCTACACGAAGATCACGGTCGAGCCCACCGAAGAAGCCAAGGCTAACCTGTTCACCGGTCCGAGCGCGTTCAGCGACTTCGACTACGCAGGTGTCGACGGCGGACTCAGCCCTGAGTTCCACGCCATTCCGCTGGATGACTACGACATGGGGTCGAGCGACTTCCGCTGATAAGCCGGTAACAGCTCGCATCGATTGAGCGGAGGGGCCCGGGCCGCAGTTTCCTACTGCAGGCCGGGCCCCTTTGCCGTGCGTTTACCACGCTGTTTTTGCCGCCGGCAAGTCCGCCGCGTGCAATCTGTTAGACTTGTCTGGAATTGTTTGTGTGGCAGTGGATTGGCGTCTCTTCGGACGTATCTCCGTGTTGTAGGGAACTTGTACAACGAATGCCACATTTTTGCACGCCTACGGTCGTTTTGCTTACAACTTCAGTAGGCACTCCAAACGACTGACAAGCTCCGCTTGATGCAGTCGGCCTTGCGCCGGCGGCGGGATGCGGAGTCAGCAGAGATCTGATCTCAAGACAACATACGGAGAACTGAGAAGTGCCTACCATTAACCAGCTGGTCCGTAAGGGCCGGTCACCTAAGGTCTCCAAGACCAAGGCGCCCGCACTGAAGGGCAGCCCCATGAAGCGCGGTGTCTGCACCCGTGTTTACACCACCACCCCGAAGAAGCCGAATTCGGCTCTGCGGAAGGTCGCCCGTGTCCGCCTCAACGGTGGCATCGAAGTAACTGCCTACATCCCGGGCGTCGGCCACAACCTCCAGGAGCACTCCATCGTGCTCGTACGCGGCGGTCGTGTGAAGGACCTTCCCGGTGTGCGTTACAAGATCGTCCGTGGCGCACTGGATACCCAGGGCGTAAAGAACCGCAAGCAGGCTCGCAGCCGCTACGGCGCAAAGATGGAGAAGAAGTAATATGCCTCGTAAGGGCCCGGCCCCGAAGCGGCCGCTCGTTGTAGATCCCGTCTACGGTTCGCCCCTGGTCACCCAGCTGATCAACAAGGTGCTCGTCGACGGCAAGAAGTCCACCGCTGAGCGCATTGTCTACGGTGCCCTCGAAGGCGCCCGCGCCAAGACCGGCGGCGATCCGGTTGCAGCACTCAAGAAGGCTATGGACAACGTCAAGCCCACCCTTGAGGTTCGCTCCCGCCGCGTTGGTGGAGCCACCTACCAGGTTCCCGTTGAGGTCAAGCCGGGCCGTTCCACGGCCCTCGCCCTCCGCTGGCTGGTCGGCTACTCGAAGGCGCGCCGCGAGAAGACCATGACCGAGCGTCTCCAGAACGAGATCCTCGACGCTTCGAACGGTCTGGGCGCCGCTGTGAAGCGCCGCGAAGACACGCACAAGATGGCTGAGTCCAACAAGGCCTTCGCTCACTACCGCTGGTAATCGCGCTGCCGGTACCTCACTCCCGTTCCGGCGGGAGTGAGGTACCGGCGGTCCAGTAGAACTCCACCTTAGAAAAGGGAGACACCGTGGCACAGGACGTGCTTACCGACCTCAACAAGGTCCGCAATATCGGCATCATGGCCCACATTGATGCCGGCAAGACCACTACTACCGAGCGCATCCTGTTCTACACGGGTGTAAACCACAAGATTGGCGAGACGCACGACGGCGCCTCGACGACTGACTGGATGGAACAGGAAAAGGAACGCGGCATCACCATCACCAGTGCCGCGGTGACCTGCTTTTGGGAACAGAACCAGATCAACATCATCGACACCCCCGGTCACGTTGACTTCACTGTTGAGGTAGAGCGCTCACTGCGTGTCCTCGACGGCGCGGTTGCAGTGTTCGACGGCAAGGAGGGCGTAGAGCCCCAGTCCGAGACCGTCTGGCGCCAGGCCGACAAGTACGAAGTTCCCCGCATCTGCTTCGTCAACAAGATGGACAAGCTGGGCGCTGACTTCTACTTCACCGTTGACACGATCATCAGCCGCCTCGGTGCCAAGCCGCTGGTTATGCAGCTGCCGATCGGCGCCGAGAACGACTTCGTCGGCGTCGTCGACCTCCTCTACATGCGCGCACTCGTGTGGCCCGGTGACTCCAAGGGTGACGTGACCATGGGCGCGAAGTACGAGGTCCAGGAAATCCCGGCCGACCTTCAGGCCAAGGCCGAGGAATACCGGGCCGCTCTGGTCGAGGCCGTTGCTGAGTCCTCCGACGAGCTGATGAACAAGTACCTCGAGGGCGAAGAGCCCAGCATCGAGGAACTGAAGGCCGGCATCCGGAAGTTGACGATCAACTCGGAAATCTACCCCGTGCTGTGTGGCTCCGCGTTCAAGAACCGCGGTGTTCAGCCGATGCTCGACGCAGTCATCGACTACCTGCCCTCCCCGCTGGACGTCCCGGCCATGGTCGGACACGATCCCCGCAACGAGGAAACGGAAATGACGCGTAAGCCGAGCACGGAGGAGCCCTTCTCGGCTCTTGCGTTCAAGGTCGCGACCCACCCGTTCTTCGGCCAGCTGACGTTCATCCGGGTTTACTCCGGACACGTCACTGCCGGCACCCAGGTGGTCAACTCCACCAAGGGCAAGAAGGAGCGCATCGGAAAGCTCTTCCAGATGCACGCCAACAAGGAAATCCCTGTTGATGAAGCCTTCGCCGGCCACATCTACGCAGCAATCGGCCTGAAGGACACCACCACCGGTGACACCCTGTCTGATGCGAGCGACCAGATCGTCCTGGAGTCGATGAGCTTCCCGGAGCCGGTCATCTCGGTTGCGATCGAGCCGAAGACCAAGGGTGATCAGGAGAAACTTTCGACGGCTATCCAGAAGCTCTCGGCGGAGGATCCCACCTTCCAGGTATCCCTCAATGAGGACACCGGCCAGACGATCATCGCCGGCATGGGCGAGCTCCACCTCGACATCCTGGTGGACCGCATGCGCCGCGAGTTCAAGGTCGAGGCGAACGTCGGCAAGCCGCAGGTTGCCTACCGCGAAACCATCCGCGGAACGGTGCAGAAGCACGACTACACCCACAAGAAGCAGACGGGTGGATCCGGACAGTTCGCGAAGATCCAGATCATGATCGAGCCGATGGACACTTCCGAGGGGGAGCTGTACGCCTTCGAGAACAAGGTCACCGGTGGTCGTGTTCCGCGCGAGTACATCCCCAGCGTCGACGCAGGCATCCAGGATGCCCTCAACGACGGCATCCTGGCCGGATACCCGGTGGTCGGCATCAAGGCAACGCTGCTTGACGGCGCGTACCACGATGTTGACTCCTCCGAAATGGCCTTCAAGATCGCCGGTCGCATGGCGTTCAAGGAGGCAGCCCGCATGGCAAAGCCCGTGCTGCTCGAACCGCTGATGGAGGTGGAAGTCCGCACGCCCGAGGAATACATGGGTGATGTGATCGGCGACCTGAACTCCCGCCGCGGCCAGATGCAGTCCATGGAGGACGCGAGCGGTGTCAAGGTCATCCGTGCGCACGTGCCGCTGTCCGGCATGTTCGGCTACATCGGCGACCTGCGCTCGAAGACCCAGGGACGCGCTGTCTACTCAATGCAGTTCGACAGCTACTCGGAGGTCCCGAAGGCAGTAGCCGACGAGATCATCCAGAAGACCCGCGGAGAGTAATCCCGGCTCGTCCGGACCGCAATTTCACCAAAATAAAAGCCCCCAGTAGACTTGCATGAGTTTCAGCCGCGAAAAGCGTGGCTGGGGAGTAAGTCTTCTAAAAACGTTCTAGGAGGAACCCGTGGCGAAGGCAAAGTTCGAGCGGACTAAGCCGCACGTTAACATCGGCACCATTGGTCACGTTGACCATGGAAAGACCACGTTGACGGCTGCCATTTCCAAGGTGCTGTACGACAAGTACCCCACCCTCAACGAGCAGCGTGATTTCGCGTCGATCGACTCGGCCCCCGAGGAGAAGCAGCGCGGCATCACCATCAACATCTCGCACGTTGAATACCAGACCGAGAAGCGTCACTACGCACACGTTGACGCTCCCGGTCACGCTGACTACATCAAGAACATGATCACCGGTGCGGCTCAGATGGATGGCGCCATCCTCGTTGTTGCCGCCACCGATGGTCCGATGGCCCAGACCCGCGAGCACGTTCTGCTCGCCCGCCAGGTTGGTGTTCCTTACCTGCTGGTCGCGCTGAACAAGTCCGACATGGTCGAGGACGAGGAACTGCTTGACCTCGTTGAAATGGAAGTTCGTGAGCTCCTGAGCTCACAGGGCTTCGATGGCGACGACGCTCCTGTGGTTCGCGTTTCCGGTCTGAAGGCTCTCGAGGGTGACCCTGAGTGGGTCAAGTCCGTTGAGGATCTGATGGAAGCCGTTGACAACAACGTTCCTGACCCGATCCGCGACAAGGACAAGCCGTTCCTCATGCCTGTCGAGGACGTCTTCACCATCACCGGCCGTGGAACCGTTGTGACGGGCCGCGCCGAGCGTGGAACCCTCGCAATCAACTCCGAGGTCGAGATCGTCGGCATCCGTCCGGTCCAGAAGACCACGGTTACCGGTATCGAGATGTTCCACAAGCAGCTCGACGAGGCTTGGGCCGGCGAGAACTGTGGTCTGCTGCTCCGCGGCATCAAGCGCGAAGACGTAGAGCGTGGCCAGGTTATCGTCAAGCCGGGTTCGATCACCCCGCACACCGACTTCGAGGCCAACGTCTACATCCTGGCCAAGGACGAGGGCGGTCGTCACAACCCGTTCTACTCCAACTACCGTCCGCAGTTCTACTTCCGTACCACTGACGTCACCGGTGTCATCACCCTCCCCGAGGGCACCGAAATGGTCATGCCTGGCGACAACACTGAGATGAGCGTTGAGCTCATCCAGCCGATCGCAATGGAAGAGGGCCTCGGCTTTGCTATCCGCGAAGGCGGCCGCACCGTTGGATCAGGTCGCGTTACCAAGATCATCAAGTAGTAGCTTCACCACTACTGCTGGTTAGAAAGCCCCGCTGCGTTCATCGCAGCGGGGCTTTCGTTTTCTTGCGTAGAGTTGTCCGGTGCAGATCTACTCGAGCTATCCGCTGCAACGCACCCGTCAGATCCTCAGTGATGTGTTCGCAGTCGCCGTCGTCGTCATTGCTGTCCTGCTCGGAAGGGCAGCTGCCGGCGCCATAGCTGCTCTCGCTGAGTTGGGGCGCGGCATGGAGGAGGCGGGCGCGGGGTTCCGGAGCACAATGGACGATGCGGCGAATCGCATGGGGGGAGTGCCGCTCATCGGTGACCAGGCCAGCGCTCCCTTCCGCGATGCTGCCGAGGCCGGCGGCTTCCTTGTCAGTGCCGGCCAGGATCAGCAGTCCAGCGTGGCGCTGGCCGCCGCCGTCGTCGGCTGGGTGGTCGCGCTGCTCCCGCTCATCATCCTTGCCCGGGTCTGGCTTGTTAGGCGCGTCAGATTCGTCCGCCGCACTTCCCGGCTTCGTCGGTTGAGAGACATGCCGGGCGGTCAGGAGCTTCTGGCGCTGCGGGCGCTGAATGCCGCAAAGCCGGCTGAGCTGTTCGCCGTGTCGAAGGACCCTGTCGGATCCTGGCGGAGGGGAGATCCCGGGACCGTTTCGGCGCTGTCGCGGCTTGCTCTTTATCGCGCTGGCGTGAAAGCCGAGTAGCGCCGCCCCGGCGTGTCGCGAACCGGGAGGGGCCTGATTCGCAATGTGCCGCATAATCTGGCAGACTAGTTGAGTTGTTCAAGCGCCTGTGCGCGCGGTTTTGAGCTGTAGTCCCGGTCAGGATAATGCCTGATGCAGGGTCGCATCCGCCGCGGAAGCTGGCCCAAATATAACCCGCCCCAATCCAATAGCTCGGATTACCGCTGAATCTTCATGTGGAAGATACGCGACACGCCCGAGCGCGGGGGTCGGAGCCTCGGCAGGGTGAGGAACCCGGAACTATCCGGATTCAGTCTGCTGGAGGAGCGTCGCAACAACGGGCGCAGTACGTAGCCAGGAACGTCACCGCACGGTGGCGTTCTTCATGACAGAGAGAGAGTCGAGACGCCATGGCGGGACAAAAGATCCGCATCCGGCTGAAGTCGTATGACCACGAGGTCATTGACGTTTCAGCTCGGAAGATCGTTGAGACGGTGACGCGCGCAGGCGCAACGGTAGTCGGCCCCGTGCCGCTGCCGACGGAGAAGAACGTTTACTGCGTTATCCGGTCGCCGCACAAGTACAAGGACAGCCGCGAGCACTTTGAAATGCGCACGCACAAGCGTCTTATCGACATCATTGACCCCACGCCCAAGGCCGTCGACTCGCTCATGCGCCTCGACCTTCCCGCGGACGTGAACATCGAGATCAAGCTGTAAGGGAGAGAAGATAACTATGTCTACTTCGCTTACGCGCCAGGTCAAGGGACTGCTCGCTACCAAGCTCGGCATGACCCAGGTCTGGGATGAAAACAACCGCCTCGTCCCGGTAACGGTCCTGCAGGCTGACTCCAACGTCATCACGCAGCTGCGTACCGCTGACGCCGACGGCTACAGCGCCGTCCAGATCGGCTTCGGCCAGATCGATCCGCGCAAGGTCACCAAGCCGCTCGCCGGTCACTTCGAGAAGGCCGGCGTCACGCCGCGCCGCCACGTCGTTGAACTGCGCACTTCCGATGTCGATTCCTACTCGCTGGGCCAGGAACTCTCTGTTGAGCTGTTCGAAGCCGGCCAGCAGGTCGACGTCATCGGCAAGACCAAGGGTAAGGGTTTCGCAGGTGTCATGAAGCGTCACGGCTTCTCCGGCGTCGGCGCTTCCCACGGTGCTCACAAGAACCACCGTAAGCCCGGCTCGATCGGTGGAGCCTCCACCCCCAGCCGCGTCTTCCGTGGAATGAAAATGGCAGGCCGGATGGGTGCCGTTCGCCAGACCACGCTGAACCTCACCGTTCACGCTGTGGACGTCGAGAAGTCGCTGCTGCTGATCAAGGGTGCCGTCCCCGGCGCCCGCGGACAGGTCGTACTCGTACGCACCGCCGTGAAGGGAGCATAAGTCATGGCTACCAAGACTTTGAAAGTTGATCTCCCCGCCGAGATCTTCGACGCACAGACCAACGTTCCGCTGCTGCACCAGGTCGTCGTGGCCCAGCTTGCTGCTGCCCGTCAGGGTACGCACAAGACCAAGACACGCGCCGAAGTCAGCGGAGCCGGTCGCAAGCCGTTCAAGCAGAAGGGCACCGGCCGCGCACGCCAGGGCTCCATCCGCGCGCCGCACATGACCGGTGGTGGCATCGTTCACGGCCCCACGCCGCGTGACTACAGCCAGCGCACCCCCAAGAAGATGAAGGCAGCCGCCCTGCGCGGTGCACTCTCTGACCGGGCACGCAACGGACGCATCCACGTCATCGAGTCGCTGGTCGGTAGCGAGAAGCCGTCGACCAAGGCCGCAATGGCCACCCTTCGCGGTGTCTCCGAGCGTCCCAACCTGCTGGTTGTCATCGAGCGTTCAAACGACCTGGCCGCACTGTCCGTGCGCAACCTCGTTGAGGTCCACACCCTGTACGTGGATCAGCTGAACACGTACGACGTACTGGTCTCGGACGACGTGATCTTCACGAAGGCCGCTTACGACGCTTTTGTTGGATCGGCTGTGAATGAGGAAGCTGCGGCTGACTCCGTCACGACTACAACTGAGGAGGACGCCAAGTGAGTGGCTCCATCACCAAGGACCCTCGCGACGTCGTCATTGCACCCGTCGTGTCGGAGAAGAGCTACGGCCTGATCGACGAAGGAAAGTACACCTTCCTGGTCGACCCGCGCTCCAACAAGACCGAGATCAAGCTGGCCGTGGAGAAGATTTTCTCCGTAAAGGTCGACTCGATCAACACCATCAACCGTGCCGGTAAGCGTAAGCGCACCAAATTCGGATGGGGACAGCGCAAGAACACCAAGCGCGCAATTGTCACCCTCAAAGAAGGCACGATCGACATCTTCGGCGGTCCGCTCAGCTGAGCGGAGACCACTTTAACGAGGAACTGAAAAATGGCTATCCGCAAATACAAGCCGACAACCCCGGGCCGTCGCGGCTCGAGCGTTGCCGACTTCGCAGAAATCACACGGTCGACGCCGGAGAAATCCCTGGTGCGTCCGCTCCCCAAAAAGGGCGGCCGTAACAACAGCGGCAAGATCACCACCCGTCACAAGGGTGGTGGACACAAGCGTCAGTACCGTCTTATCGACTTCCGTCGCCACGACAAGGACGGCGTCAACGCACGCGTTGCTGAGATCGAATACGATCCCAACCGCACCGCACGCATCGCCCTCCTGCACTACATTGACGGCACGAAGCGCTACATCATTGCCCCGAACAAGCTCAAGCAGGGCGACTTCGTTGAGGCCGGCCCCGGTGCCGACATCAAGCCCGGCAACAACCTGCCGATGCGCAACATCCCCGTGGGTACTGTTATCCACGCGGTGGAGCTGCGCCCCGGTGGCGGTGCCAAGATGGCACGGTCCGCTGGTGCTTCGGTCCAGCTCGTCGCCAAGGAAGGCCGCTTCGCGCAGCTTCGTCTGCCGTCCGGCGAAATCCGTAACGTCGATGTGCGCTGCCGCGCGACCATCGGCGAGGTCGGCAACGCCGAGCAGTCGAACATCAACTGGGGGAAGGCAGGCCGCATGCGCTGGAAGGGCGTTCGCCCGACCGTCCGCGGTGTTGCGATGAACCCTGTTGATCACCCGCACGGTGGTGGTGAAGGCAAGACTTCCGGTGGACGTCACCCGGTCAACCCGAACGGTAAGGCCGAAGGCCGTACCCGCCGTCCCAACAAAGAAAGCGACTCGCTCATTGTGCGTCGCCGTCGTTCCGGCAAGAACAAGCGATAGGAGCCTGGAAACATGCCACGCAGCCTGAAGAAAGGCCCCTTCGTCGATCAGCACCTGTTCGTCAAGGTGGACCGCGAGAACGAGAAGGGCACCAAGAACGTCATCAAGACGTGGTCCCGCCGTTCCATGATCATCCCGGACATGCTCGGCCACACGATTGCCGTACATGACGGGCGCAAGCACATTCCGGTGTTTGTCACCGAGTCGATGGTCGGGCACAAGCTCGGCGAATTCGCTCCCACGCGGACATTCCGCGGCCATGTGAAGGACGACCGCAAGGGCAAGCGCCGCTAAGGCGCCTGTTTCTACGGCTAAGACGAGAGAAGGAAAGCAATGGAAGCCAAGGCTATTGCGCGTCATCTGCGCGTAACGCCTATGAAGGCCCGGCGCGTCGTCAACCTTGTTCGTGGTAAGCAAGCGAATGAGGCTCTGGCAATCCTGAAGTTTGCCCCCCAGGCAGCTTCGGAGCCGGTTTTCAAGGTAGTTCAGTCGGCAGTTGCAAACGCCCGTGTCCTCGCGGACCGCGACGGCGTTGCATTCGACGAAGGCGACCTCATCATCAGCGAAGCATATGTCGATGAAGGTCCCACGATGAAGCGGTTCCAGCCGCGTGCCCAGGGCCGCGCCTACCGCATCAACAAGCGGACCAGCCACGTCACTGTTGTTGTCGCTACCCCTGAGAAAGTGGAGGACCGCTAAGTGGGACAGAAAGTAAACCCGCACGGGTTCCGACTCGGCATCACCACTGACCACAGGTCACACTGGTTTGCTGACAGCAACAAGCCGGGCCAGCGCTACAAGGACTTCGTCCGCGAGGACGTCAAGATCCGCCAGCTCATGTCCACGGGCATGGACCGCGCAGGCATCGCCAAGGTTGAGATCGAGCGCACCCGCGATCGCGTTCGTGTGGATATCCACACGGCACGTCCGGGTATCGTTATCGGCCGCCGCGGCGCCGAAGCGGACCGCATCCGCGGCGAGCTCGAGAAGCTCACCGGCAAGCAGGTTCAGCTGAACATTCTCGAGGTCAAGAACCCCGAGATCGAAGCGCAGCTGGTTGCCCAGGGCATCGCTGAGCAGCTCTCTTCGCGTGTGGCTTTCCGCCGCGCCATGAAGAAGGCTATGCAGTCGGCACAGCGTGCCGGTGCCAAGGGCATCCGCGTACAGTGCTCGGGCCGCCTCGGCGGCGCCGAAATGAGCCGTTCGGAGTTCTACCGCGAAGGCCGTGTGCCCCTGCACACCCTCCGCGCGAACATCGACTACGGCTTCTTCGAGGCCAAGACCACCTTCGGCCGTATCGGCGTGAAGGTTTGGATCTACAAGGGCGACGTCACCGCCAAGGAACTGGCTGCCCAGGCAGCTGCTGCGCCGTCGCGCGGACGTGGCGGAGACCGCCCCGGACGCGGCCCGGCAGGCCCGGACCGTGGTGACCGCCGTCGTCGTAATGCCGATCGCGGCGCCGGTCAGGGTGAGGCTAACGCCGCTCCCGCCGAGTCCGCGCCGGCTGAGTCCGCTGCTGCAGCGGAAGGAGGACAGGCTTAAATGCTTATCCCACGTCGAGTAAAGTTCCGCAAGCAGCACCACCCCGGTCGTTCGGGCGCTGCTACCGGCGGCACGCAGGTCAGCTTCGGTGAGTGGGGTATCCAGGCTCTGAGCCCGGCATACGTCACCAACCGGCAGATCGAATCTGCGCGTATCGCAATGACCCGTCACATCAAGCGTGGTGGAAAGGTGTGGATCAACATCTACCCGGACCGTCCGCTGACCAAGAAGCCGGCTGAAACCCGTATGGGTTCCGGTAAGGGTTCCCCTGAGTGGTGGGTCGCCAACGTCAAGCCGGGTCGTGTTCTTTTTGAGCTCTCCGGTGTCAATGAAGAGGTAGCTCGCGAGGCACTGCGCCTGGCGATCCACAAGCTGCCGTTGAAGGCACGTATCGTGCGTCGTGAGGGTGGTGAATAGTCATGGCACTCGGTTCAAAAGAACTGGCAACCGACCAGCTGGATGGGTTCGATAAGGACCGTCTGGTGGAGGAACTCGCCAAGGCTAAGGAAGAGCTGTTCAACCTGCGCTTCCAGTCAGCCACCGGTCAGCTTGAAAACCACGGCCGCCTGCGCTCTGTGAAGCGGGACATCGCCCGCATCTACACCGTGCTCCGTGAGCGCGAGCTGGGAATTCGGCCCGACGTCGTTGCCCCGGTAGAAGAAGCAAAGACCGAAAAGGCCGGCAAGAAATCGAAGGGTTCCAAGGCTGCCTCCACGAAGGACGAAAAGTCCGTGGAAACACAGGCTTCTGAGGAGGATGCCAAATGAGTGAAGAGAAGATTGAGGCAACAGTGCCGGGGACCGCGGGTCGCGGTTACCGCAAGACCCGCCGCGGCTACGTCGTCTCCGACAAAATGGAGAAGACCATCGTTGTCGAGGTAGAGGACCGCGTAAAGCACGCCCTCTACGGCAAGGTCATCCGCCGCACCTCGAAGGTCAAGGCCCATGATGAGCAGAACACCGCTGGTGTTGGCGACATGGTCCTGATCAGCGAGACCCGCCCGCTGTCCGCTACCAAGCGGTGGCGCCTGGTTGAGGTCATCGAGAAGGCCAAGTAAAGCCCTCTTACAGACCGCGTCGATCCGTCGACACAAAGCAGTCCCTCGTTCCTTCTGGAGTGGGGGACTGCTTGCATTTCAAAACGTGCTAGGATATTGAGTTTGTATGGCGCCTTCCGTGCCGGCTTCAGTGAGAACTGAGCCGCGCATTCACGGAGCGCCGTCATGAAACCTCGTGAACAATCGTGCTCCGGCATAGTACTTCCCTGCGCTTGGCGTCTGGGAGGCAAATGCCTCGGGCACGGGCGTTTAGGCCCTCCGCTGGCAAAATCCAGGTGGGTTCAGAGACACCCCGATCAACCGTTCCGCAAGGCTCATTCCGTATGCAGTAGTTCGGCCTGAGAACCAGCGCGACGCAAGGAGTAGACAGTGATTCAGCAGGAGTCGCGACTCAAGGTCGCCGACAACACTGGTGCTAAGGAAATCCTTACCATCCGTGTTCTCGGCGGATCCGGACGTCGCTACGCAGGAATTGGTGACGTTATCGTCGCCACCGTCAAAGACGCTATCCCCGGTGGGAACGTCAAGAAGGGCGATGTGGTCAAGGCCGTCATCGTCCGCACAAAGAAGGAACGCCGCCGTGCGGATGGTTCCTACATCAAGTTCGACGAGAACGCTGCCGTTATCCTCAAGGGCGACGGCGATCCTCGTGGTACCCGTATCTTCGGCCCGGTCGGTCGCGAACTTCGCGACAAGCGCTTCATGAAGATCATTTCACTGGCCCCGGAGGTGCTGTAGTCATGGCTCAGACCCGTTCGAAGCTGAAGATCAAGAAGGGTGACCTCGTTCAGGTCATCACTGGCGCCAAGCAGGAGCGCGGCGGAGACCGCGGCAAGCAGGGCAAGGTCCTCAAGGTATTCCCTGAGAGCAACCGTGTACTGGTCGAAGGCATCAACCGCATCACGAAGCACACCAAGGTCGGACAGTCGCAGCGCGGCACCAAGACCGGTGGCATCGAGACCGTTGAGGCTTCCATCCACATCAGTAACGTCGCAGTTGTAGACCCGGAGACCAAGAAGCCCACCCGCGTCGGCTACCGCACCGAGACCGTGGAGCGGGACGGCCGTGAGCGCACGGTCCGCATCCGCGTCGCCAAGGCATCAGGGAAGGATCTGTAATGACTGCTGAAGCCGTAGAAACCAAGATCACCCCGCGCCTGAAGGCCCGCTACGCAGCAGAGATCAAGTCCTCGCTGCTGGAGGAATTCAACTACAGCAACGTCAACCAGGTTCCCCGGCTCGTCAAGGTCGTTGTGAACATGGGTGTTGGAGATGCCGCCAAGGACTCCAAGCTCATTGACGGTGCAGTTCGCGACCTCACCCAGATCACCGGCCAGAAGCCGCAGGTCACCAAGGCACGCAAGTCCATCGCGCAGTTCAAGCTCCGCGAAGGAATGCCGATCGGTGCACACGCGACGCTGCGCGGAGACCGCATGTGGGAATTCGTCGACCGCCTGGTCACCCTGGCACTGCCCCGTATTCGCGACTTCCGCGGTCTCAACGGGCGCCAGTTCGACGGCAACGGCAACTACACCTTCGGTCTCACGGAGCAGTCCATGTTCCACGAGATCGACCAGGACAAGATTGACCGTGTCCGCGGTATGGACATCACCGTTGTGACCACTGCCAAGACCGACGACGAGGGCCGCGCACTGCTCAAGGCGCTCGGCTTCCCGTTCAAATCCGAAGACTAATCAACTACGTTGCAGGTCCGTTCCGCACTGGAAGCCAGCTGACGCTGGGTTCCACCGGAGTCCGGAAACCGTTTCGAGGAAGGGCTAGAGCCCAATGACAATGACAGATCCAGTTGCAGACATGCTTACGCGTCTCCGCAACGCCAACTCGGCATACCACGACACCGTGTCTATGCCATACAGCAAGCTGAAGGCACGTGTTGCCGACATCCTGAAGGCTGAAGGCTACATCGCCGGCTGGAAGGAAGAAGAGGCTGAGGTGGGCAAGAAGCTCACCATCGACCTCAAGTTCGGTCCTGACCGTCAGCGCTCCATTGCAGGCATCCGGCGCATCTCCAAGCCGGGTCTGCGCGTATACGCAAAGTCCACCAACCTGCCGCACGTTCTTGGCGGGCTGGGCATTGCCATCCTGTCCACGTCCTCCGGTCTGCTCACAGACCGCCAGGCAGCCAAGAAGGGTGTAGGTGGGGAAGTCCTCGCCTACGTCTGGTAGCGGGAAAGGGAAAGAGAAACATGTCACGTATTGGACGTCTCCCCATCACCGTGCCTGCAGGCGTAGAGGTCAAGATTGACGGCAGTGTTGTTTCTGTCAAGGGATCCAAGGGCGAGCTGAGCCACACTGTTGCCAGCCCGATCCAGGTTTCGCTTGAGGACAGCACGATCACCGTCTCGCGCCCGAACGACGAGCGCGAAGCGCGTTCGCTGCACGGCCTGACCCGCACCCTGATCTCCAACATGATCGTTGGAGTTACCGAGGGCTACAAGAAGAACCTTGAGATTGTCGGCACCGGTTACCGTGTGCAGGCCAAGGGTTCTGACCTGGAGTTCGCGCTGGGCTACAGCCACCCTGTGCCTGTAAAGGCACCGGAGGGCATCACGCTGACCGTGGACAGCCCCACCAAGGTCTCCGTTTCCGGCATCAACAAGCAGCAGGTCGGCGAAGTTGCTGCGAATATCCGCAAGCTGCGCCGTCCGGATCCCTATAAGGGCAAGGGCATCCGCTACGCCGGCGAGGTTATTCGCCGCAAGGTCGGAAAGGCTGGTAAGTAACCATGTCACTGAGCATCAACAAGAAGCGCATCTCGAAGAGCAAGTCCGCCCAGCGCGGACGGCGTCACCTTCGGGTCCGCAAGCGCATCACCGGTACCGCTGTTCGTCCCCGCCTGGTAGTCAACCGTTCAGCCCGTCACGTATTCGTGCAGGTTGTCGACGACTCCAAGGGCGTCACCCTTGCTTCTGCATCGACCCTCGAGGCCGACCTGCGTGCGTTCGACGGTGACAAGACCGCCAAGGCCAAGCGCGTTGGCGAGCTCGTTGCTGAGCGGGCAAAGGCTGCGGGCATTGAGGCAGTCGTATTCGACCGTGGAGGCAACAAGTACCACGGCCGGGTTGCCGCAATCGCAGACGGCGCACGTGAAGGTGGGCTGGCACTGTGACCGAGCAGAACAACGCAAAGGAAGCCTCATTGAATACGGCAAAGGCTGAGCAGCCTGCAACTGAAGCTCCCGCGGCCGAGTCCACCGAGACGGCGTCGACCACTGACGATCGCCGCGGCGGTGCCCGCCGTGGAGAGCGTGGCGGACGCGATGGCGGCCGTGGCGGTCGCGATGGCGGCCGTGGCGGTCGCGATGGCGGCCGTGGCGACGACAAGGACAAGTTCGTAGAGCGCGTCGTGTCGATCAACCGTGTGGCAAAGGTCGTCAAGGGCGGCCGGCGCTTCAGCTTCACCGCACTCGTTGTTGTCGGTGACGGCAACGGCATGGTCGGAGTCGGCTACGGCAAGGCCAAGGAAGTTCCCATGGCCATCTCCAAGGCAGTAGAGGAAGCCAAGAAGTCCTTCTTCAAGGTTCCCCGCATCGGCGGCACCGTTCCCCACCTGGTTCAGGGTGAGGCAGCGGCCGGCGTCGTGCTCCTGCGTCCGGCTTCGCCGGGTACCGGTGTAATCGCCGGTGGTCCGGTGCGCGCCGTGCTGGAATGCGTCGGTATCCACGACGTCCTGTCCAAGTCGCTCGGGTCCTCCAACGCCATCAACATTGTTCACGCAACCGTTGACGCGCTGAAGCGGCTCGAAGAGCCGCAGGCAGTGGCTGCACGCCGCGGCCTCCCGTTGGACGAGGTTGCCTCAACATCGATGCTGCGCGCAATGCAGGATCAGAAGGCAGGTGCGTAATGGCAACTCCGAAGCGCCTGGTTGCCAGCTCCGCAAAGCTGGAAATCACACAGATCAAGTCCGTTATCGGCGGTAAGCAGAACCAGCGGGACACCCTTCGTTCACTCGGCCTGAAGCGGATCGGACACACCGTTGTCCGCAACGCTGACGAGGTGACCGTAGGCATGGTCAACACGGTTCCGCACCTCGTGAAGGTTGAGGAGGCCAAGTAATGGCAGAGAAGAAGACGGTGGAGGAATCCACCGAGAAAAAGCCGGCCCGCAAGCCTGCTGCCAAGGCCGCTGCCACTCAGGAAACTGCTGAGAGCACGCCTCGCGTCCACGCGCTGAAGGTACACCACCTTCGTCCCGCCCCGGGTGCCAAGACCGCCAAGACCCGCGTTGGTCGTGGTGAAGGATCCAAGGGTAAGACCGCCGGTCGTGGCACCAAGGGCACGAAGGCCCGTTACTCGGTCAAGGCAGGTTTCGCAGGTGGGCAGCTGCCGCTGCACATGCGCCTGCCGAAGCTGCGTGGCTTCAAGAACCCGTTCCGCGTCGAGTACCAGGTTGTCAACCTGGACAAGATCAACGAGCTCTACCCCGACGGCGGCGAGGTGTCCGTGGACAGCCTGATCGCCAAGGGCGCAGTGCGCAAGAACCAGCTCGTCAAGGTTCTGGGTACGGGCGACCTCGCGGTCAAGGTGGACGTCAAGGTTCACGCCGTGTCCGCCAGCGCTGCTGAGAAGATCACCGCCGCAGGCGGCTCGGTCTCGGGGCTCTAGTTCCCAGCGTCGCTTCCCCTCCGCCGATCTGTCGGTTTGTCCTTCGGACATCCGTACGACGGCGGAGGGGGAGCAGACTGTGATCTAGCTCATGAAGCAACTAGACTCTTGGTGGGCCGGGTTCCCCGGCTCTCCAGGAGTTTGTTTCGTTTAACAGGCTCTATCAATACCCCGGGTTCTCGAGTGCCCTATTCCAGCCGTTAGACTCGGTTGGTGTGTATTGCCCGCGAAGGGCCACCAAGACTTATTCAGGAGGACGCTTGCTTAGCGCTATTGGCCGGGCTTTCCGGACGCCAGACTTGCGGCGCAAGCTGTTGTTCACGCTGGGAATCATCACCATTTTCCGTTTGGGTGCATTTATCCCGGCGCCCGGTGTTGACTACGGTAACGTGCAGCAGTGTTTGCAGCTCGGCAACACAGAGGGCGGCCTCTACCAGTTCGTCAACCTCTTCAGCGGCGGTGCACTGCTGCAGGTGTCCGTCTTCGCGTTGGGGATCATGCCGTACATTACGGCCAGCATCATCACCCAGCTGCTCCGCGTGGTCATCCCGCGCTTCCAGGAACTCCATCAGGAGGGAGCCCAGGGGCAGGCGCAGCTTACGCAGTACACGCGCTACCTGACAATCGCACTTGGTCTGCTGAATGCCACGACGCTGGTGTCGCTGGCTCGTTCGGGTGCCCTGCTGGGCAACTGTCCCGTTCCGATCATTCCGGATGACAGCCTCATCACGATCATCCTGCTCATCATCACGCTGACCGCCGGTACCGGACTGATCATGTGGATGGGTGAGCTCATCACCGAGCGCGGCGTCGGCAACGGTATGTCGCTTCTGATCTTCACCGCTATCGCTGCCGGCTTCCCCACGTCGCTGGGCGAGATCCTGCGCACGCAGGGCTGGAACGTGTTCCTCGGTGTCCTGGTAATCGGCGTCTTCGTGGTGATGCTCGTGATCTTCGTCGAGCAGTCGCAGCGACGCGTTCCGGTGCAGTACGCCAAGCGCATGATCGGGCGCCGCACCCTGGGCGGCAGCAGCACCTACATCCCGATCAAGGTCAACATGGCCGGCGTCATCCCCGTGATCTTCGCGTCGTCGATGCTGTACCTGCCGTCGCTGATCGCGCAGTTCAACACTCCCACTGACGGTCAGACACCGCCGCCGGAATGGGTCAACTGGATCACCACCTACCTCACCACCGGTGACCACCCGCTCTATATGGCGATGTACTTCGGAATGATCGTGTTCTTCACCTACTTCTACGTGGCGATCACCTTCAACCCGGAGGAAGTGTCGGAGAACATGAAGAAGTACGGCGGATTCATCCCGGGCATCCGGGCTGGTCGGCCTACGGCGGAGTATCTCCAGTACGTCCTCTCCCGCATCACCCTGCCGGGCGCTATCTACCTCGGCATTGTTGCGCTCATCCCGTTGATCGCGCTCGTTGCGATCAATGCGAACCAGAACTTCCCGTTCGGCGGCACCTCCATCCTCATCATGGTCGGCGTGGGCCTCGAAACGGTGAAGCAGATTGACGCGCAGCTGCAGCAGCGCCACTACGAAGGGTTATTGCGATGACACGGATGCTCATCATTGGACCTCCCGGGTCCGGCAAGGGTACGCAGGCGGCTCGGATCTCCGAGCGCCTCGGTGTGGCGGCAATCTCCACCGGCGATATCTTCCGCGAGAACGTCAAGAACAAGACTCCGCTCGGTATCGAAGCGAAGAAGTACATGGACGCGGGCGACTTCGTCCCGGACAGCGTGACCAACAGCATGGTCCGCGCCCGTCTCACCGAGGATGATGTCCAGGACGGCTTCCTGCTCGACGGGTACCCGCGCACGGCTGCGCAGGTCGAAGAGCTGGATGACATTCTCGCGCAGAACGACCTGACGCTCGACGTCGTACTCCAGCTCACTGCCGACGACGAGGAACTGGTTCGCCGGCTCCTTGGCCGTGCACAGCTCGACGGCCGGTCGGATGACAATGAAACTGTCATCCGGCATCGCCTCGACCTGTACCACGAGCAGACTGAAGCCGTTGTCTCCCAGTACGAAGAACGCGGCATCGTCAAGCGTGTCGATGGGATCGGCGCCATTGATGAAGTGACCGAGCGCGTCATGTCGGCACTGAAAGTAACCCAGTAGTCGTCATGTTTCGCCAGCAGCGTGTTGAGTACAAGTCAGCAGACCAGATCCGCGTCATGCGTGAAGCGGGTCTGGTGCTCACAGACGCCCTTGATCAGGCGGTAGCAGCTGCCCGCGTGGGCGTATCCACCCGCGAACTGGACGCGGTGTTCGCCGGTGTTCTCAAGGACGCCGGCGCCACCTCCAACTTCCTCGGCTATCACGGCTTCCCGGCCAGCATCTGCACCTCTGTGAACCACGAGGTCGTACACGGCATCCCGGGTGACTACGTCCTGCAGGACGGCGACATCATCTCCATTGACGGTGGCGCGATCATCCGCGGTTGGCACTCGGATTCAGCCCGCACCGTTATTGTGGGCACTCCGCGGCCGGAGGATGTCCGGCTGTCCCAGATCACCGAGGAAGCCATGTGGCGGGGGATCGCAGCCCTGGCCACAGGCAAGTATGTCGGAGACATCGGTTCCGCCATTGACGACTATGTGTCTGCAGTCGAGGGCCCGGCTCTCGGTATCCTGCAGGACTATGTCGGCCATGGCATTGGAACGCAGATGCACCAGTCACCTGACGTCCTGAACTACCGCAGCAGTCATCGCGGCCCGAAGATCAAGTCAGGCCTTTGCCTCGCGATCGAACCCATGCTGGTGCAGGGGCGTCTCGAGACCGCGGTCCTCGACGACGACTGGACGGTTGTCACCGTCGACGGCAAGCGCGCCTGCCAGTGGGAACAC
Source organism: Arthrobacter sp. M71 S08 (assembly GCF_059089725.1). Lineage (NCBI taxonomy): Bacteria > Bacillati > Actinomycetota > Actinomycetes > Micrococcales > Micrococcaceae > Arthrobacter > Arthrobacter sp. M71 S08. Next base: position 482,462 of record NZ_JBNHEY010000002.1, read on the forward strand.
ACCGTGGCAGTTCACGACGGCGGCATCTGGGTTCTCACTGCCGCTGACGGCGGTGCCGCCCGCCTCGGAGAGCTGGGCGTCGTCGTCGCGCCTCTCGACTGAGCGCCCTTTCGTGGCTCTGATCCGGCAGGCCGAGCCGGATTTAACTTTCAGCAGGTCGTAGCGTAGAGTTGTCTGTTGGTTGTCGCTACTTTTGCGCCCTTTTGCGCCCATCCTCCGAACGGTTTGTTCCGTTACGTGTGGAACGGGATCCGCGATCCCGGGCGGGGGAGTCAGACAATCAAAACCCCAAGACCGTCCGCCCCGCAAGTGGCGGCACAGAAGTTAGCGGAGGATATGGCCAAGAAAGACGGTGTCATTGAGATTGAAGGCACTGTGAACGAGGCTCTGCCCAACGCGATGTTCCGCGTTGAGTTGGCCAACGGACACATTGTTCTAGCCCACATCTCGGGAAAGATGCGTCAGCACTACATTCGAATCCTCCCCGAGGACCGGGTGGTAGTGGAGCTTAGCCCTTACGACCTCACCAGGGGTCGTATCGTCTACCGCTACAAGTAGACGGTTCTGAGTATTTAGTTCCGAGCCTCCCGGCCCACCGGTCGCGGAGGCAAAACAGCACAACTGCACGAACGCAAAGGAAAACCATGAAGGTCCAGCCGAGCGTGAAGCGGATTTGCGACAAGTGCCAGGTGGTTCGCCGCAAGGGCAACGTACTCGTAATCTGCGAAAACCCGCGCCACAAGCAGCGCCAGGGCTGAATCCTCTTTCGAGGGTCACCCACGCGTAGTAACACCACAATATAAAAGCAGTGCAGGGCAGACCCGTTGAGGTGCACCCACACCCCCGGCGCGGAGGCCGGGGACCGGAATAATCCGGGCCGCACTGTTTCAGACCTCCGGTCATCAAAAGGAGAACCGCCACTATGGCACGTCTCGCTGGCGTAGACATTCCCCGCGAAAAGCGGGTAATCATTGCGCTTACCTACATCTACGGCGTGGGCAAGACCCGTGCAGATCAGACGATCGCAGAAACCGGCATCAACCCGGACACGCGCGTCAAGGATCTCACCGACGCTGAGCTCGTCCAGCTTCGCGACTACATTGAAGGCAACTACAAGGTTGAGGGTGACCTCCGCCGCGAGGTGGCTGCAGACATCCGCCGCAAGGTTGAGATCGGCAGCTACGAGGGTATCCGGCACCGCCGTGGCCTTCCCGTGCGTGGACAGCGCACCAAGACCAATGCGCGTACCCGCAAGGGTCCCAAGCGCACCGTCGCAGGCAAGAAGAAGGCCGGACGCTGATTTAGCGGTCCACCTTCACACCCTCTTTTTCCAGAACCTTCGTAGGAGAAGTAATGCCCCCCAAGACTCGTGGAGCGGTCCGCAAGCCGCGTCGCAAGGACAAGAAGAATATCGCCTTCGGTCAGGCGCATATCAAGAGCACGTTCAACAACACCATCGTCTCGATCACGGACCCCAACGGAGCTGTAATCTCCTGGGCCTCCGCAGGCGAGGTCGGATTCAAGGGCTCACGCAAGTCCACCCCTTACGCTGCACAGACCGCTGCCGAGGCCGCTGCCAAGCGCGCCCAGGAGCACGGCGTCCGCAAGGTGGATGTTTTCGTGAAGGGTCCGGGATCCGGACGCGAGACCGCGATCCGTTCGCTGCAGGCAGCCGGCCTTGAGGTCGGTTCCATTCAGGACGTTACCCCCAGCGCCCACAACGGCTGCCGCCCCCCGAAGCGCCGCCGCGTCTAGTAGCTCCTTGGCTCCAGGTACGCCCGTGCTTCAGTCGAAGTGCGGGCGGCCTGGGGCTGACTGTCGTTTAGCTACTGAGTCCCGCTCTCTAGCTTTCCCTTTCCACCATTTGTGTTGCGTCATATAGCGGATGCTCCCTGAAAGGAAATGTAAGTGCTCATTGCACAGCGCCCCACCCTGACTGAAGAAGTAGTCGCTGACAACCGCTCGCGTTTTGTCATCGAACCGCTGGAGCCCGGTTTTGGCTACACCCTCGGCAACTCGCTTCGTCGCACGCTGCTGTCCTCGATTCCCGGAGCAGCTGTCACCAGCATCCGGATTGACGGCGTCCTGCATGAATTCACCACCGTTCCTGGTGTGAAGGAAGATGTCACCGAGATCATCCTGAACATCAAGAACCTCGCGGTGTCCTCCGAGCACGACGAGCCCGTGGTTGCCTACCTGCGCAAGCAGGGCCCCGGCGTCGTGACCGCAGCTGACATTGCCCCGCCGGCCGGCGTGGAGTTCCACAACCCGGACCTGCACATCGCAACCCTCAACTCGAAGGGCAAGTTCGAGCTCGAACTGACCATCGAGCGTGGCCGCGGCTACGTGTCCGCATCCCAGAACAAGTCCGGTGATTCTGAGATCGGCCGCATTCCGGTTGACTCCATCTACTCGCCGGTCCTGAAGGTGACTTTCCGCGTGGAAGCCACCCGTGTTGAGCAGCGCACCGACTTCGACCGCCTGATCGTCGACGTCGAGACGAAGGACGCCATCGCTCCGCGCGACGCCGTTGCATCGGCCGGTACCACCCTGGTTGAACTGTTCGGTCTCGCCCGCGAACTGAACACCGCCGCTGAAGGCATCGAGATCGGCCCGTCGCCCAGCGACGCTGCACTCGCCGCTGACATGGCCCTCCCGATCGAGGATCTCGAACTCACCGTTCGTTCCTACAACTGCCTCAAGCGTGAGGGCATCCACACCGTGGGTGAACTGGTTGCGCGCTCCGAGGCTGACCTGATGGACATCCGTAACTTCGGTGCGAAGTCCATCGATGAGGTCAAGGCAAAGCTGGTTGAGCTTGGTCTGTCCCTGAAGGATTCCCCTCCAGGGTTCGACCTTGCAGCCCGCGCCGCTGCGATTGAAGAGGACGACGCCGCTTACGGCGACGACGAACTCTAAACGTTAGAAACCTGGTGCCGCTTAGGATGCGGCCTCGGGCACATTCATGAGGAGATAAAACATCATGCCCACACCCACAAAGGGCCCACGCCTCGGTGGCGGTCCGGCGCACGAGCGCCTGATGCTCGCCAACCTGGCCGCCTCGCTGTTCGAGCACAAGCGCATCACCACCACGGTGACCAAGGCAAAGCGGCTTCGCCCCTACGCCGAGCGCCTGATCACCTTTGCCAAGCAGGGTGACCTGGCCTCGCGCCGCCGCGTCCTGGCTGTCATCAGCAACAAGGGCGTCGTCCACGAGCTGTTCACGGACATCGCACCGGCCGTCGCCAACCGTAACGGTGGCTACACCCGCATCACCAAGATCGGCAATCGCAAGGGCGACAACGCCCCCATGGCTGTCATCGAGCTGGTGCTTGAGCCTGTTTCGGCGAAGCAGGCCGTAGTCGGCGAAGCCGAGCGCGCGGCAGGCAATGCCGCTGAGCGCGACGCTGCAGCTGCTGCGCCGGTCGCGTCCGCTGAGTCTGCAGATTCCCCGGAATCGGCTGAGTCCGCTGAGTCCGCTCCCTCGGCAGCTTCGGCTGACGAGGTTGCTGCTGAGGACACCACGGTAAGCGCCTCTGAGGGCGACGCCGAGGAGACCGTAGTCGTCGAAGAAGGCTCCGTGCCGGAAGAAGACGGGAAGAAGTAGTTCTTCTACGCCCTTCCTGAATCACATGAACGAACAAATGCCCGTCATCCTCTCCGTGGATGGCGGGCATTTGCGTGTCCGCATCGATCTTGCCTACGACGGCGGCCCCTTCTCCGGCTGGGCACTCCAGCCCGGTCTGCCTACCGTGCAGGGCACAGTGGAGTCGGGGCTTGAGCTTCTGTTCCGGCGCCACGTCCGACTCACGGTCGCCGGCCGCACTGACGCCGGCGTGCATGCCCGCGGTCAGGTGACCCACATTGACCTTGAACCGGGGGAGTGGCACGCCCTGAGCCGCGGCCGGGAGATCGATCCTGCCCTGGCGCTGAAGCGGCGCCTGCAAGCCACCGTGAACCGTTTCCTGCCGCCCAGCGCCGCCGCGCGCACCGTCTACGCCGGCAACCCGGCGTCACCCGTCGTCGTCCGTGCCGTGAGCATTGCTCCGCCGGGCTTCGACGCACGTTTCTCCGCACTTTGGCGCCGCTACAGCTACCGGATCGCTGACCGCTCCGAACTGCAGGATCCGCTGAACCGAACCACAGTGCTCTGGCACTCCGAAGAGCTGGACGAGCGCCTTCTGAATACGGGTGCAGCGTCGGTGCTCGGGCTGCAGGACTTCCGTGCTTTCTGTAAGCCGCGGGTTGGTGCCACGACGGTCCGCGAACTGCAACGGTTCGAGTTCGAGCGCGAGGCTGATGGAATACTCCGCGCCACCATCCAGGCCGATGCTTTCTGCCACAACATGGTCCGGGCACTGATGGGTTCGGCGCTCCGTGTGGGCAGCGGCGAGGAACCGCCGGAGTGGCTGGGTGGGCGTCTGCGCTCCCGCCGAAAGGATTCACGGTCCGTTCTCGCCCCGGCGCACCCGCTGGTCCTGGAGGAAGTGCGCTACCCGGGCGACGCCGCCGAACTGGCATTGCGCGCGGAACTCACCCGTGCCAAGCGGGGTGTCTGAGAGCTAGTTCTGTTCCGACCGGTGCAGCGGGAGCGTCACCGTGAAAGTTGTTCCTGCGCCCAGTTCGCTGGTGCAGCAGATGGTTCCGCCGTGGCTGTCGACTATCGCCTTCGTGATCGCCAGGCCCAGCCCGACGCCTGGAATGGAGGATTCGCGTGCAGCGGCGGTCCGGAAGAACTTCCCGAAAATCTGCGTCGTTTCCTGCGGCGACATCCCAATGCCGGTGTCCTGTACCTCGAGCAAGGCTGCGTCGCTCCGCTGCCGCGCGCGGACGGTGACTGTTCCGCCGTCGGGCGAGTATTTGATGGCGTTGGAGATGAGGTTGTCCAGCACCTGACGGATGCGCAGCGGGTCCGAGGTGGTCCACAGGATGTCCGGGACGTCAGCCTTCAGGGTGACGCCGGTGATTGCCGCCTGAGGCGATGCAGACTCGATACTGTGTTCGACCAGACCGCTCAGGTCAGTCGGGCGCAGGTGGACGCTCGCCGCACCCGACGCTGATGCAAGCAGATTGGAAACCAGCGCATAAAGCCGCTCCGCATTGCGCCGCGCGACGCAGAGCTGGTGGTTGATGTTCGGCGGCAGGGAGTGGTCGTCGTCGAGCACCAGATCCAGGTGGCCGATGATTGAGGTGAGCGGAGTCCACAGTTCATGGGACACATTGGACACAAAGTCCTCTTTGGCGGTCAGCGCCTCCACCATGTCCGTCACGTCACTGGAGACGATCACGGAGCCGGCGAACCGGCCCTCGCTGTCCCTCATGGCTGTTGCTGCCGTGGTAATCGCCCGCTGGGAGCTTTTCGGTCCGAGCCAGACCAGGTAGTTGCAGAATGTTTCGCCCGCTGCGGCCCGTTGCACCGGATAGCGTCTCGGGTGGACGGGAGTAATTTTGTCGGCCGCGTAGAGGTGGCTGGACGGGACGTCGTCGTTCGTGTTGCCTGTGTGGACGAGGAGGTCATAGGAGCGCTGCTGGCGGTTGGTGAGGGTGCGGTTGCCGTTGGCATCGAGGGCCACCAGTCCGACGTCGATCGTGTCGAGGATGGCTTCGAGGAGCAAAGCGCGCTCGGTATTTTCGCCCTGGAGACGGTGTACTTCCGCATCTGAGGCCGCGAGCTCGCGCTGGCTGTGCACGGAGTTGAGGCTGGCGAAGCGCAGTGAGACGGACACCGCCGCCATCGCCAGTCCAAGCAGGACGGCGGTGCCGATCTGGTTGGGCGGCGCCAATCCCATCAGCGGGGGAACCGCGAGAATAAGGAACGGTCCAACGAAGCTGGCCAGGAGACTCAGTGACGGCTTCAACTCGGACGCAGACAGCCAGATCACCGGGAAGATCGCCAGGAGGCTCAGTCCTGGCAGGACGTCTGCCGAACCGTTGCGGGTGAATACTATGGCTACGAAGTCCAGCAGCGGTATGGCGACGTAGGAACCTTCTCGGAGCTTTTCCCAAGGGGTGAGGAAGGCCGCCGCAAGGAGCACGGCATGGAGGGCGAGTCCTCCGAGGAACAGGGGATTCATCAGCAGCATCGGCGCCACGACGGAAGCGATGATCGCAATGACGGCGACCAGGACGGCCAAAGGCAATTCACACAGCCCGACGCGCGCGCGGAAGTGCAGGTTCGAGTACGCCTGCTTGGCCGCCAGGAACATCACGCGTTCACTCATGATGCCGCCCGGTTCGAGCGCGCACAACGCTAAGGAGATGCCTCTGAGACCACGACATAACTACCATTATGTCGTCACTCGGTGGTGCCGGCGCACTTCAACTCCTAACCGGTTCACAAAGTTCCCTATTTCCGACCGTTGAGATCAGCACCACTGAAGCGCGCGTATGCTGTGAGGGCACGCTGGCGGTTCACTGTGCGTCGCGGTGTCTCGTCCTTTTGTGATGAACTGTGGAACTACAGTTCTGTTGGGGCCAGGAGGAAAATAGTGGGCGATCCAGGTGTGGCGGTAGTGGTCGAGGACGATCTCGACGTCCGTAACCTCGTGAGTACGGTTCTCACACAATCAGGTTTCGTTGTCCATGCCGCAGCCGAGGGTCGCAGCGGGGTGGAGGCGGTCAAGGAACACAATCCCACGCTCGTCACCCTCGACGTCGGCCTTCCGGACATCGACGGCTTTGAGGTGCTGCGCAGGATTCGCGATCTCAGTGACTGCTACGTGATCATGCTGACCGCGCACAACGAGGAGATCGACACGCTCACTGCGCTGCAGTCCGGGGCCGATGACTTTGTCACCAAACCTTTCCGGCCACGTGAGCTCCGTGCCCGCGTAGCGGCGATGCTGCGACGGCCGCGCAACGGCCTCGCCAGTGAGCAGCCGACGACGACGGCGGCCCCTCCTGTCGAGGAACCCTCCGTGCCGGCGCGTCCGGACTCCGTGCTGCGGCATAACGGCCTTGAGCTGGACAAGGACACGCGGACGGTGACGGTGCGCGGCGAGGAGCTGGTGCTGACCCGGAGCGAGTTCGACCTGCTGCATGAGCTCTTACGGAGCTCGGGTGCCGTGCGTACCAAGGGCGACCTGGTGCGTGTAGTCCGGGGCCAGTACTACAGGACTGACACTTACATCAGTGAAGCGGATGAACGGGCCATCGAGGTCCACATCGGCAACCTGCGCCGGAAGCTGGGGGAGGACTCGCGGAGTCCCCGTTGGCTGATGACCGTGCGTGGTGTGGGCTACCGGTTGGTGCCGCGACGTCCGGACTGATCCCTACTGGTGCTTCTTGAGGTGCTGCACGGTCAGTTCCCGCATGGTGCGCAATCCGCACCGGTGAACCTGCGGGAATGCCGCCTCGGCTTCTTCGAGCTTGCCCTCGCGGAGCAGTGCCTCCAGGGCCGTGGTCAGCGCGACGAGCAGGGTGGCCCCCACCATGGTGGACGTGATTTTCAGGCTCAGGACCGCGTCCAGAGAAGCGGCCTGGTTGCGCCGTGCAATTGCGGACGAGAGGCGCAAATCCCGCTCATCCCAGACGGCCACGTAGTCGCGTACAAATGCCCGTGCAGCGGCGGGGCTGTCGAGTTGATCCTCAAGGTCATGGATGACGTTGGGATCCACCAGAGGTGTCCTGTCTGTGTGGTCGCTGCCGCCCAGGACACTCCGGGATTCAGCGCTGACGGCGTGCAGGGATGCTGCATCGTCGTCGTTCGCGCTGGGGTTGGAGAGAGCCATGGGGCTAACGCTACTTTCTGAAGATGTGAGAAAAGCGGGAATTGATCGTTGCTGAGGAAACACTGCGGAATTCTTCGGATTGTGTACTAGCCACGCTAGACCCGTCGAATTCAGGACCCACTGAAGGTCGCGATCGCGTTGATCACAGCGGGCCCGAGGATGATGATGAACAGCACCGGGAAGATGAAGAAAAGCAGCGGGAACAGCACCGTGACCGGGAGTTTCATAGCTTTTTCCTCGGCCCGCTGACGCCGTTTCACGCGCATCACCTTCGCCTGGGTGCGGAGCACACCGCTCAGCGCGATGCCGTATGCGTCAGCCTGGACGATGGCTTTGACGAAGCTGCGCAGCTCGGGGATACTCGTTCGGTCTGCGAGGGCCAGATAGGACTCGCGTCGGCTACGGCCCACCTGCATGTCCTGGAGCGTCCGGACCAGTTCCTCGGCGAGCGGTCCCTTGCCGTTTTCGCCCGCACGCTGCATTGCGCTTTCGAAGCCGAGACCGGCCTCCACGGAGATCAGCATCTGGTCCAGCGTGTTCGCGAGTTCCAGCTGCATGGCCTTCTGCCGTTCCTGCCCCTTGCTGTAGAGGAGGAGGTCCGGGATGAAGTACCCGAACACGGTGAGGAAGATGGCCAGCATGGTGATCATAGGCTTTTGCGCGGCACTGGCCATCAGGTAGCCGAGCCCCGCGCCTGTCAGGCAAAGCGCCGGCTTGGCGCCGAGCACTCGCCCGAGCGGCAGTGACACCGGCCGTCCCGCCAGGGCGAGAAGCTTGTCCAGCTTCTGTACGTACGACGACGGCGTGAGCTTGTACCCCAAGCGCGCCAGTGCGCCGGAACTGTGAGCTTTGCCTTCATCGGAACTGGTGAGACCACGGTTCAGGTTTGCCTGAATGTTCTTGTAGCTTTTGTTGCCGGGGGCGAGCAGAGCCCACCCGAGGTAGCCAAGGGGGGCGGCGACGAGCAGCAGGGATGTCAGTAGCACTGGATTCACGTCGGCCTCCTAGAACTTCAGATCGATGATCTTGCGGAGCCAGAGGCAGCCGATGGTCATCATTACTACGGAGGCGCCGATCATGACCCAGCCGAGTGGGTTAGCGAACAGCGGGTCGATGTATCCGGGGCTCACGACCATGAGCATGGCTCCGATGGCGAAGGGAAGGGCCACCAGGATGTAGGCCGAGAACTTGCCTTCAGCCGCAAGTGCACGGATCTGTCCCTTGATCTCGCTGCGCTCCCGGATGGTGGCGCCCACCTGATCCAGGACCTCTGCAAGGTCACCGCCCACCTCGCGGTTGATCTGGATGGCCTGCGCGATCCAGGCAAAGTCTTCGCTTTCCATCCGACGGGAGGTGTCCGTCAGCGACGCGAGCAGGTCCTTGCCCAGACTGGTCTCGGTAACAACCCGCCGCATCTCGTCGGACGTCGGAGCGTCGGCTTCAATGGCAGCGGCATCGATGGCGCGCAGGATACTGTGACCGGCCCTTAGACCGCCGGTGAGGAGTTGCAGGGTGTCGCCGAGCTGGTCGTCGAACTTGGAGCGGCGCCGGCTGATCCTGAAGACCAGCGCGATGTGGGCCACGACCGGAGCCAGGATGAGAAAGAAGATACCGAGCAGCGGTCCGCCCACCAGTAAGCCAAGCGCCAGACCTGCGATTCCGCCGGTGATGACGAGGATGAACATGTCCGCCTGGGTAAGCCGCACACCGGCGGTTTCCAGCAGATCCGGCCTATAGAGCCGCTGCGGGTGATTCCTGAGAAACCGTTCCATTGAGCGCACGGCTGACCCAGCGAACTTGGTGAGCTTTGAGTCTGATTCCTCAGCCGGTGGACGACGGCGGTCCAATGGCACGGCAGCCTGGTGCGGACGCGTGGCGAAGAAGAGGAGGCCGAGCGCTGCGATACACAGCGCCGTCCCGTACAGGAACATCAGCGTCATCGGATTACCTCCTGCCGCTGAGCGCAGCGCCGAACACGGCAGGCGACACCGTGATACCCATATCCTCGAACCGCTCCATGAAGCGCGGACGGATGCCGGTGGGCACCGGCTTGCCGAGGAAGCGCCCGGAGGAATCGACCCCCGCCGAGTAATCGAAAACGAAAGCGTCCTGGAGAGTGACGACGTCGCCCTCCATGCCCTGCACTTCCGTGACGTGCGTGATGCGTCGTGTGCCGTCGCGGAGGCGGGAAATCTGGATGACCAGGTTCACGGCCGAGGCGAGCTGCTCGCGGATGGCGCGCAGCGGCAGATCCATGCCGGCCATGAGGACCAGCGTCTCAAGACGCGCGACAGCGTCACGAGGAGAGTTAGCGTGCACGGTCGAGAGGGAACCGTCATGGCCGGTGTTCATCGCCTGCAGCATGTCGAGGGACTCACCGCCGCGGACCTCGCCGATCACGATGCGGTCAGGGCGCATACGCAGCGAGTTGCGAACGAGGTCGCGGATGGACACTGCGCCCTTGCCCTCAGTGTTCGGCGGACGGCTTTCGAGACGCACCACGTGCTGCTGCTGGATCTGCAGTTCCACGGCATCCTCGATCGTGACAATGCGGTCACCGTGGGGCAGGAACGAGGACAGCACGTTGAGCAGCGTGGTCTTACCGGTACCCGTACCGCCGGAGACGATGATGTTCAGCTTCGCCTTGACGCAGGCATCGAGCAGCTCGGCCATCTCGGGGGTGAGCGTGCCGAAATCGATGAGGTTCTCGACCGTCAGCGGCACCTTGCTGAACTTACGGATGGTCAGCGAGGAGCCGTTGACCGCGAGCGGCGGGATGACGGCGTTGACACGGGAGCCGTCCTCAAGACGGGCGTCGACGAAGGGCGAGGACTCATCGATGCGCCGGCCCACCTTGGACACAATGCGTTCAATGACGCGTCGCAGATGTTCTTCAGACTTGAAGCTGGTATCGGCAAGCACCAGCTGACCGCGGCGCTCGACATAGATCTGGTCGGCGCGGTTCACCATGATTTCGGTGATGGCTTCGTCGTCGAGAAGTCGCTGGAGCGGACCGAAGCCGAGTACGTCGTCGGCGACATCCTGGATGAGCCGGCGGCGCTCGTCCGGGCTCAGCGGCACCTGTTCGGCGTCGATGACCTGGCTGAGCTCCTCACGCGCAACTGCGCGAAGATCCTCTTCCTTCAGCGTAGAGTCGCTGAAGCGCGCGCCCATGCGCTCGTAGAGGGCCTCCGCGGCGCGCTGCTTCAGGCCGGCAAAGGCATCCACCCGTGCGGCGGCGGGTGCTTCCGGTGCGTTGGAGGTACGCCCGCCGACGACGACGGCGCCCTGGTAAGCAGGCACTCCCGCTTCCGGGGCGGCGGCAGACTTGGACTGAGGTACCACCGTTTCCGTCTTGGTGGATGGAGCGGGCGGTGCCGGTGTCGAAGAATCGGCCTGGTTGAGGCGCTCCGAGAGTTTCATCGGATGACTACGCGGCGGTGGGACTTGCGCTGGGTGCTGGAGCGCCACTCCGGGTTGAAGCGCTGTACCAGTGCGCGAAGGTTCTTGGTCGCGGGGTCGCGCACTTCGTCCTGAAGCAGCGGGACGCCTCGGTTGGTGGCAAGTGAAAGCGCGCGGGATCGAGGAATCGACACGTCGACCGGTGCGCCGAGTGTTGCCTCAATGTCCTGGACGGAGAGGCCGGTTTTGGAGTCAGCGAAGTTGAGCACTACGTGGCGAGTTTCCGGGAAGAGGTCCAGCTTGCCGAGGATGTCCAGGCCGGAGCGCAGACCGCGGACGCTCGGGACGTCCATGCCGGTGACCCAGACGGCGTCGGTGCTCTGTTCAAGCGCCGCAAGGCTGTGTTCGGTGAGTCCGGGCCCGGTGTCGAGGACAACGTATGGGAATTCGGAGCTGAGTTGCTTGATCAGTGTGCCGAGCTGGTCGGCGGAAATGCTGTCCGCGTCGGCCGGATTGCTTGGTGCACAGAGTGCGTAGATTCCGGACGGGTGTGGCGTCAGGAATGCCTTGAGCACCATGGTGTCCTGGCTGGCTGAGCTGGACACGGCGTCGCGGACGGAGTACTCGGGGCTGAGGTACAGGTTGGATGCGACGTCGCCGAACTGCAGGTCGAGGTCAACGAGGACAACGCCCATGGGCGCCAGTTTCCCGAGGCCGACCGCGAGGTTGGTGGCGATGGTTGTCTTCCCGACCCCACCTTTGGGGGAGAAGACGCCGATCACCAGGCCGCGCTCCTCCTTGGGGGCGGTTGTCTGGACATAATCAGCACGATGGCGGCTGGCGAACGCCTGGCACGCTCGTTCAAGGAACAGGCGAACGGTAGGGATGTCGGCGTCGGGCTCGATGACGTCCCGGATGCCCGCACGCATGGCAGCGAGGGGGAGTCCTGGCTCTTCAGGGGCCACAAGGACGATGCTGATAGTGGGAAAGCGGACATCGACGATGGTTGCGAGACGTAGGGCCGCGTCTACGGCCATGCCGGGACCGAACACCAGGACCTGTGGCTGCTGGACCGTAAGCAGGTCCAGCAGGTCTTCGGGCTCAACCAGGAGTACGGGACTGACGGGGAGGATATCTCCGGGTAGACCGCCCGCGGTAGCGAGCTGGACCTTCTGTTCAAAGGAGTGGTCGTCTGTGACGAGGATGAAGCGGCTCATCGGTACAGTTCCTTGTCCTGGACGATGAACGGGGGAGCGTCGTTCTCGGCGGCGGTCGCCTTGCTGAGCCAGATCGATTCGTACTCGCTGGCGAAGACGAGACGCGATGCCTGGTCCGGGTTGAGCGCGAGCGTCACCATGAGAGAACCAGTAGGGAGGGCTTCTGCTGCGGCAGCTGCCGCTTCCTCTTCAGTCGCATTTGGATCGACCGGAGCGGGTTCAGGTGCGCGTTGAACGGCTGAGACAAGGACTCTGGGGAGGACCAGTTGGGTCGTCTGCTTGTCCGGCTCCGGTTCGAGTCCGTTGTCATCCATGGAAACGAAGACGCCCACAAAGTCCCCAGCCGCTACCCGGCCACCGGCGATGCGCTGTGGTTCCACCAGGATGGAGACTTCATGAAGACCCTTGGGTACCTCGACGGTGCCGGGGGTAACGAGATCCTCGGGCGTGACCAGTCGTTCAGACACCAACTGCTCACCGGGAACCAAATCAACAGCAGTGACCATGCCCGCCGAGCTGCTGAGGTCCTTGAGCGCCGTATCAGCGACGGATGCACCCGGGAGTTGAGTTGTGGCGACTGATGCCGCTAGATTCGCAACCGGGGTTCCGGCGGGCACAGCTGCTTGCACAACAAGAACTTCAACCGGCTCAAGGTCGGCAACGGCTCGGGCATCCGCACGATTGGCGTAGCTGAACACCATCACCGCTCCAACGAGGGCGAGGACTACGGCGGCGATGCCGGCGATGAGACGGGACTTCATTTTGAACCGTTCCTAAGAAACTATTGGGTGAGCTTCACGAGGTCCGCGCCATAACTGGGAGCGGGCCCGAGGGTGAGATTGTGGTCAAGGCCAACAAATTCGACGAAGTATCCGCGAATGCATTTGTTGCAGAGGCTTGTGGTGCTCGGCCACTTCTCGGAAGGGAAGGCATAAGCAGTTACGTGGAAGGCGGCGAAACCTTTCACGTAGTACTTACCGCTGGAACCAGTGCCGGTTGCTACGGCAAAGAGGGGCAGGAGAACAGTCTTGTTACGGAGTTGATGAAGATCGGTGGCGGAGCACACTGTAGGCATGGCAGCCCCGGTGTCGCTTTCGAACCAGATGCCCGACTCGTTCGACGATCCTGCTTTGATTGTCACGCTGCACTTACCGTCGGCTGAGTCTTTGATCCAGCCGAAACCTCCAGGAACGCCCGCGCAACCGTTGTGATCGAGATCCAGTGTCTGAATTGTAGACGTGGGATTTGAAGTATTGAGATTGAACTTGCACTCGGCGACGGCCAACGGTAGAAGTGTGGTCCCGCCGGACGGTGCTCCCCAAGCCGCTTTGGAACTGGCGGTTACTTCGGCATCCGTGATGCCGAGCGCCCGTGCAAAGTAAAGCGATACGCGATCTGGTGCGCCGCCCGCTTCCAAGGCTCCGATTGTCACCGACACCGTGCCTGCGGTCTTGTTCAGCGTGACGTTGCTCGCGTTGCTTTGACCGTCGAGAGCATTTGCGTCTGCCAACTGCTTCGCGAGTGACCCTGCCGTTGTCGCATCGGAGCACTTCAAATTTCCGGTGTCTGTAGCACAGGTTTGGGCGATGGCCAGAGCAGTAGCGTCTGCACCGTTGCGGAGTTGCGCTTTCTCGGCGTAAAGCATGCCGACGTCCACGGCGAGCGCGGCGAATCCAAGCAGAACCACAAGCAGAACAGCAACGATGACTGCAACCGCACCTCGATCGTCACCTCTCGGGCCTATCCGCCGCATAACATTGTTCCCCTGCCGGTCAAATTGAATGGTCCGGCGATGCCGGTGAGGGAAGTCAACTGATATGTGAAAGCCAGCGTGACCTGCTTACGCTCCTGGCCCACCACGAAAGTGCAGCTTGCGGGGGCAGACGCCGGATTCGTTGAGAAAGTGGCTGTGGAATTTGTAGAGTCCGGCATAAGCGTGCCTGCCGCATTTCGCGCGGCCGCTATACCTTGGGACTGGCTATTGGTCAGGGCCATAACTCGGACGCCCTCGCGGGCGGCGTTGGTGAGAGTGACCTGGGCGTTGTACGCCCGGCCGAATTCCATGATGCCGAGGAGGAGGAGTAGGAGGATAGGTAGTAGCAGGGCCATCTCTACTGCGACTGCGCCGCGGTCGCGTACCGCCTTCACCCTGACACCTCTTCCGAAATTTAGGAGAGGGCTGAGCGAGGAATAACCCCGCTCAGCCCAGTAGATGAACTATCCGCAAGCGCCATCTGCGCCATCTTCGCCTGCTACGTACTCCTGGCCCTGAATACCACAGGCGACGCCCTGAAACATGGAGTTTAGGTTGCCACCGAGGAGGGTGACAGCAGCGATGATGACAACGGCGATGAGGGCAACCATGATGCCGTACTCGACGGCGGTTGCGCCGGTCTCGTCACGGTTCATGCGGGACTTGATAGTGGACTTGGCGTCTGCCAGGAATGCAGTGAGCATGGGGTTCTCCTGAATGCGGGATGGGCGGCTGGCCCAGCGCCAGCTCTGGAAAAAAAGTAGCAGTGGAAACCCCTGAAAACTCCAAGATTGAACCAATCCTGCGCGAACCCTACCCGGAGAACCTTTTCCTGCGGTTTTTCTTGCGTTTTTCCTGCGTTGGCCTCAGGTCCTTCGGGGGTTGGTTGGTGCACCGCGCGGAAACTTCGATGTTTCCTCAATTGAGCGTCTACGCTGGGCTAAGGTGCAGCAGACTTCCCGCTGAGTGAACCGTCCGCCGTCGTATGCTGTGGGTGTCGAGCCGCACCGAACCCGTTTTGACCGGCAGGGCTACGGCACGCTAATCTTGGAAGTCGTTGTGCGTGTCCCATCTCGATACGTCCATGTCCGCGTGCGGCTCAGTTGCAGAGCTACCTGGTCCGCGGAAATGGCCGAGAACCCAGGGATCACCGGTGTAGTTTCAGCCCTCACCTGAAGTTCCGGTAACGCATGCATCAGCTGCGCTGGCATCTGGAGGTCATACTCCCGTTCGTCAGCGTCACCGTAGAACAGAAACGAAGGCAAAAACCGTGCGTACGTACACCCCGAAGCCCGGCGACATCAACCGCCAGTGGCACGTCATTGACGCCACCGACGTTGTCCTAGGCCGTCTTGCCAGCCAGACCGCAACACTGCTGCGCGGAAAGCACAAGCCGACCTTTGCCCCCCATATGGATATGGGCGACTTCGTCATTATCATCAACGCTGAGAAGGTTGCCCTCACCGGCGCCAAGCTCGAACAGAAGCGTGCCTACCGCCACTCCGGTTTCCCGGGTGGCCTGAAGTCCGTCACCTATGCAGAGCTGCTGGAGAAGAACCCGGTCCGCGCTGTGGAGAAGGCAATCAAGGGCATGCTCCCCAAGAACTCGCTTGCTGCGCAGCAGCTGGGCAAGCTGAAGGTGTACCGCGGTGCCGAGCACCCGCACGCCGCCCAGCAGCCCAAGACTTTCGAGATCACCCAGGTCGCCCAGTAGTCCTGGCCACCACAGACTAAGAATCACTCAAGGAGAACCGTGGCTCAGAACACTGAAGAGCTGAATGAACCAGCCGAGGAGCTCACCAGCTACACCTCGGAGTCCGCGCCCGCCTCGGACACCCCCGTCAAGGAGCGCCCCGCGCTGACTGTCGGTGGCGCTGCTGTAGGTCGTCGCAAGGAAGCCGTTGCACGCGTGCGCGTCACGCCCGGAACCGGCAAGTGGATTGTCAACGGTCGCGAACTGGCTGACTACTTCCCGAACAAGCTGCACCAGCAGGAAGTCAACGATCCGTTCAAGCTCCTCGAGCTCGACGGCGCGTACGACGTCATTGCCCGCATCCACGGCGGTGGCCCTTCCGGCCAGGCCGGCGCGCTGCGTCTCGGTGTTGCCCGCGCGCTCAACGAGATTGACCGCGACAACAACCGCCCCGCCCTCAAGAAGGCAGGCTTCCTGACCCGTGACGCTCGCGTCATCGAGCGTAAGAAGGCTGGTCTGAAGAAGGCACGCAAGGCGCCTCAGTATTCAAAGCGCTAATCATGCTTTACCCGTTACGCCCGCTCGGCAGTTGCCGGGCGGGCGTAACGCTTTAACGGCGTTCTTCTTCGCTTCCCGGGTGCGGAACATTTCTCCCTTAGGATGAACCACGATGAGTAGATTATTTGGAACCGATGGTGTCCGCGGTCAGGCGAACGGCCTCCTCACCGCAGAACTCGCATTGCAGTTGGCCCAGGCTGCGGCCGTGGTACTCGGGCATGAACAAACCGAGGGCAGGCGCCCGACAGCCGTCATTGCGCGGGACCCGCGCATCAGTGGCGACTTCATCGCCGCGGCGGTCGAAGCAGGCCTGGCCAGTGCCGGCGTCGACGTTTATGATGCCGGCGTCCTCCCGACACCGGCTGCGGCGTTCCTGGTTGCCGACCTGAACGCTGACTTCGGTGTCATGATCTCCGCCTCTCACAATCCGGCGCCGGACAACGGCATCAAGTTCCTCGCCCGGGGCGGCAAGAAGCTCGACGACGCCCTTGAGGACGCAATCGAAGCCGCCCTGAATGCGCCACGCCACCGTCCTGTTGGCCCCGACGTCGGACGTATCCAGCGATTCGCTGACGCCGAGGACCGCTACGTGGTTCACCTCCTGCAGTCACTCCCGCACCGCCTCGACGGCCTGAAGGTCGTGCTCGACTGCGCCAACGGCGCCGCCAGCGGCTGTTCCCCGCAGGTGTTCTCGGACGCAGGTGCCGAGATCGTAGTTATCGGTGCGGACCCGGACGGCATCAACATCAATGACGGATGCGGTTCCACCCACCTCGAGATGCTCCAGGCGGCGGTGCTGGAACACGGTGCCCACCTGGGAATCGCGCACGACGGCGACGCTGACCGCTGCCTCGCGGTCGATCACGAAGGCTCGGTCGTGGACGGCGACCAGATCATGGCCATCATGGCCGTGGCACTCAACGCGGCCGGCCGTCTGAAGGACAACACGCTGGTGGCCACGGTCATGAGCAACCTCGGACTCAAGCTTGCACTCCGCGAGGCCGGAATCAGCCTGCGGGAGACCGCAGTCGGTGACCGCTACGTGCTTGAAGGCATGCGCGATGGGGGGTTCAACCTCGGCGGCGAACAGTCAGGCCACGTCATTTTCGCCGACTACGCGACCACCGGTGACGGCGTGCTGACCGGTCTTCAGCTCGCGGCGCAGGTTGCGCTGACCGGCCGCAGCCTGAAGGAACTGTCAACGATCATGACCAAGCTTCCTCAGGTGCTGATCAACGTCAAGGGCGTGGACAAGGCCAGCGTCAACAGCGACGACGAAGTCCAGCGCGCCGTCCGCGAGGCCCAGGACGCGCTCGGCGAAACAGGCCGCGTGCTGCTCCGCCCCTCGGGCACCGAACCCGTCGTCCGGGTGATGGTGGAGGCAGCCGACATGGCTACCGCTGAACGCACAGCGGAGACGCTGGCCGGGATCGTGCAGAACCAGCTTGCACTCGAGCCTGCCTGAGCCACTCTCACTGCACGCTTAACAGACTGAGGGTCGGAGACATTCTCCGACCCTCAGTCTTTGCGTATCAGGTGCGCTGACGAAGACTGTCACGGATTTCCGTCAGGAGCGCTACCTGCGGGTCGACTGCCTCGACGTCTTCCTGCAGGTCCAACTCGCGGTTCCGTCGCCTGAACAGCTTGTTCATCGGCACGACGATGAGAAAGTAGACAGCGGCAGCGATCAGCAGGAAATTCACCAGGGCTGTCAGGAAGACCCCGAACAGGATCTCGTTGCCGTTGATGGTCACCTTCGCGAAATCGTCGAAGTTCGGCGAGCCGACCAGTGCCGAAATCAGCGGCATGAGGACGCTCTCCACGAGCGCCGTCACCACCGAGCCGAATGCAGCTCCGATAACCACGGCAACAGCCAGGTCAATGACGTTGCCCTTCATGATGAATTCCTTGAAACCATTGATCATGGAGTTCAGGCTACGCAGAAGTGATCGGGTGTCAGTAACTGGGCGCGGCCGACAAGCCGAAGTACTGCTCAAGCGTGGCCACGCCCTCGTCGCGCATGGCCTCGGCCACCTCGACACCGACGTACCGGTAGTGCCAGGGCTCGCCCGAGAAACCGGTGACGTCCTGCGCCCCGATTGGGTATCTCAGGATGAATCCGAAGCGGTCCGCGTTGGCGACCATCCACTGGCCGGCGGCAGTGTCCGCGAAGCAGGAGGCTAGGGTGCAGGCGCCGTCGGACTGTCCCACGTCGAACGCGAGACCTGTCTGGTGCTCGGAGAAACCGGCACGTGCCGAAATCCGGTCCGCAGCTGCCGTATCCCCGCCTTTTTGTGCCACCCAGTGTTCATAGGTGGACACCTGGTCCTGGTACGAGCGGTACCCGCTGACCAGGGTGAGGCCGACGCCGTCGTTCTTTGCAGCTGCGAACAGCTCTTCCACAGCCGCGGCGGTATCGCTGCGTAAGAGTGCGTTGGGCTCCTGCACCGCAAGCGGCACGGCGGGCAGTACAAGGCCGGAGGGGGCGTAATCGATGGGGTTGAGCGGTCGACGCTTGTTGACGACGACGGTCACCGAGGACGGGTCGTCAATCTTAGCCGCGCCCACACGGGCTGATGCCGTGGGCGACGGCGACAAACTGGGCGCCGGCGAGGTTGAGGGCGCGACGCTCGGCGTCGGCGAAGCGGAGGCTGAGGCAGCGACAGCGGATTGAACCGGAGTGGGCGCACGCTGAGCCGGTGCGGGAATCGTCCCGGGCGTGAGCGTCGCGGTTGGTCGCGGTGACACGTAGGGCGGAGGCGTGTCCGCTGCTGTTGGGCTTCCATCAACGGTAGGCGCAGGGGTACCGCAGGCTGACAGCGCGACGACGAGCACCGCCGTCGTCATCCATGCAGATGACGTGCGGTCCAGCCGGAGTGTCGTCAGGTTTTTCGTAGCAGCATTCTCCGGATCGAGTGGTCGGCTTCCTTGGTGAGCACCAGGGTGGCCCGGCCGCGGGTGGGGAGAACATTGGCCATAAGGTTTGGTTCATTGATGCGGCGCCAGATTCCGAGCGCGGTTTCGCGTGCCTGCTCATCGGTCAGCGAGGCGTAACGGTGGAAGTAGGACTCCGGGTTCGCGAAGGCACCGCTGCGCAGCGACTGGAAACGCTGGACGTACCACTCCTCTATATAGGAGGTCTTTGCGTCAACGTAGATGGAGAAATCGAAGAAATCGCTCAGCGCCAGGCCGGCCCGCCCGTCGGACCTGGTGCGCGCCGGCGCAAGGACATTCAGCCCTTCGACGATCAGCACGTCCGGGCGGCGAACCACGATTTCCCGCCCCGGCACGATGTTGTACGTCAGGTGCGAGTACCAGGGAGCGCGGACTTCCTCGGCGCCGCTCTTGACCTCGCTGACGAAACGCAGGAGCCGACGCCGGTCATAGGACTCCGGGAAGCCCTTCCGTTGCATCAACCCCCGCCGCTCGAGTTCCTCGTTGGGGTAGAGGAAGCCGTCTGTGGTGACCAGCTCGACGTTCGGGGTGCCCGGCCAGCGCCGGAGGAGTTCACGCAGCACACGGGCCGTGGTGGACTTGCCGACCGCCACTGAACCGGCGACACCGATAACGAAGGGTGTGCGGGTGGTGGTTTCACCGAGAAAGGTGTTGGTGGCCGCGTGCAGTTCACCGGCAGCCGCCACATACAGGGAGAGCAGCCGGGACAGCGGGAGGTAGACCTCGCGCACTTCGTCAAGGTTGAGTGCGTCTCCCAGTCCACGCAGCCGCTGGATGTCTTCGACGTTGAGCGGCGACTCGATCTCGTTGGACAGACGTGCCCACGTTTGGCGTTCGAGTTCGACGTACGGCGTGACGGCAGCGTCCACCGTAGCCGTAGGCCCGAGACCGTGCGATTGCTCACTCACTTAAGGAATTCTGCCCCTTGACCTGCACATTAACAAACGGGTGGGCAGTCCGGCGGGGCCCGGCGCCTCGCCTGGGGGTGGTGGGACAAGGGAACGCGTGCGCGGCAGGTAGGCTTAAGCCCATGTGTGGAATCGTAGGATACGTAGGCCGGAACAACGGCGCATCACTGAACAGCGCGGTAATCGATGACGTCGATTCAAACGGCAGCCATGGCGCCCTTGACGTTGTCATGGAAGGCCTGCGCCGGCTCGAATACCGCGGCTATGACTCCGCGGGCGTCGCGGTCCTGACCGAGTCGGGCATCCAGTCGCGCAAGAAGTCCGGCAAGCTCACCAACCTCGTTGCCGAGCTTGAGGCCGAACCGCTTCCGGCGTCGCTCACCGGCATCGGCCACACCCGCTGGGCTACGCACGGCGGGCCGACTGACCAGAACGCGCATCCCCACCTCGCCGACAACGGTCGCCTCGCCCTCATCCACAACGGCATCATCGAGAACTTCGCCGAACTGAAGGCCGAACTCCTCGACTCCGGCGCCACCTTCCTCTCTGACACCGACACCGAGGTTGCAGCAGTGCTGCTGGGCAGCATCTACCGTCGCCTCGCTGAAGCCGGAACCGAAGACACCCTTACGAAGGCCATGCAGGAGGCCTGCCAGCGCCTCGAGGGCGCCTTCACGCTGCTTGCCATCCACCAGGACGCACCCGACGTCGTTGTTGCCGCCCGCCGCAACTCGCCGTTGGTTGTCGGCCTTGGCGACGGCGAGAACTTCCTTGGCTCCGACGTCTCGGGCTTCATCGACTTCACCCGCCGCGCCGTGGAGCTGGGCCAGGATCAGGTCGTGACCATCACCCCCGAAGACGTTGTCATCACCGATTTCTTCGGTGCTCCCGCTGAGGGCAAGGAATTCCACGTCGACTGGGACGCCGCCGCAGCAGAAAAGGGCGGCTACGACTCCTTCATGGAGAAGGAAATCAACGACCAGCCCGACGCCGTTCACCAGACCCTGCTGGGCCGCACCGACGCGAAGGGCAACCTGGTACTCGACGAACTCCGTATCAACGAGTCCATCCTCCGCTCGATCGACAAGATCATTGTGCTGGCCTGCGGAACCTCCGCCTATGCCGGTCAGGTCGCCAAGTACGCGATCGAGCACTGGTGCCGCATCCCCACCGAGGTGGAGCTCTCCCACGAGTTCCGTTACCGCGATCCGATCGTGAACGAGAAGACCCTCGTGGTCGCTATCTCGCAGTCCGGCGAAACCATGGACACGCTCATGGCCGTCCGGTACGCCCGGGAACAGGGCGCCAAGGTGGTTGCCATCTGCAACACCAACGGGTCCACCATCCCGCGCGAGTCCGATGCCGTGCTCTACACGCACGCGGGTCCCGAAATCGCGGTTGCGTCGACCAAGGCCTTCCTGGCCCAGATCACAGCTGCCTACCTGCTCGGCCTCTACCTGGCCCAGCTGCGCGGCAACAAGTTCCGTGACGAGATCAACCGCGTCCTGGGCGACCTCAATGAAATGCCGGCGAAGATCCAGCATGTCCTCGACAATGCAGACGCAGTCAAGAAGCTCGGCCGGGAACTGGCGAACGCCAAGTCCGTGCTGTTCCTCGGCCGCCACGTCGGATTCCCGGTGGCAATGGAAGGCGCACTCAAGCTCAAGGAACTCGCCTACATCCACGCGGAAGGCTTTGCTGCCGGCGAGCTCAAGCATGGTCCCATCGCGCTGATCGAAGAAGGCCAGCCCGTCGTCGTCGTGCTGCCGTCCCCACGCGGCCGCGACTCACTGCACTCCAAGGTGGTCTCCAACATCCAGGAGATTCGTGCCCGCGGCGCCATCACCATTGTGATCGCCGAGGAGGGTGACGACTCCGTGGCAGCGTTCTCGGAGCACGTCATCCACGTGCCGAAGACCACCACTCTGCTGGCGCCGTTGCTCACCACGGTGCCGCTGCAGATCTTTGCACTGGAACTGGCCTCGGCGAAGGGCTACGACGTCGACCAGCCGCGCAACCTGGCCAAGTCCGTTACGGTCGAGTAGGCACCCGATGATTATCGGCATCGGGGTTGACGTTGTTGACGTAGCCCGGTTTGAGCGCCAGCTTGAGCGCACTCCCGGGCTGCGTGACCGGCTCTTCGTCGGGGCCGAGCGAGAGCTCAACACGCGCTCGCTGGCCGCCCGGTTCGCCGCGAAGGAAGCGGTGGCCAAGGCTCTCGGCGCGCCCGCCGGCATGAACTGGCAGGACTGCTGGATCGGCCTCGACGCTAACGGCAGCCCCACGGTCCAGGTTTCCGGGACCGTGCAGGCGGTGGCCGAGGCACGCGGCGTGAGCTGCTGGCACCTGTCGCTCAGCCACGATGGCGGGGTCGCAACCGCCATGGTGGTGGCCGAGGGGGAATATCCGGACGCCACCCGCTAAGATTCTAAGCATGCTTAGTTCTTATACCGGGAGTCAGGTGCGGGCAGCGGAGTCACCGCTGCTCGACGCCGGCCTCGGTCATGAGCTCATGCAGCGTGCAGCGCACGGCCTTGCACAGGCCTCAGCGGCGGAACTACAGGCGACGGGCGGTGTCTACGGCAGGGCCGTCGTCGTACTGGTGGGCAGCGGCAACAACGGGGGAGACGGACTGTACGCCGGCGCCCGGTTGCAGCACCGCGGAGCGGGCACGACGGCGGTACTCACCTCCGAGCGTGTGCATGCGGACGGGCTGGCCGCCTTCCGCGCCGCCGGCGGACGGGTTGAACACCTCACGGATTCCAGCCTGGATCACCTCGGCGCGCGGGTGGCTTCGGCCGACCTCATCATCGACGGAATACTCGGTACGGGCGGCGTCGGCGGGCTGCGCGGGGCAGCGGCCAAACTGATCGAGCGCGTGAACGAGCGCGGGACCACGGGACGCGTGGTGGCGTGCGATGTTCCCAGCGGTGTCAACGCCGATTCCGGTGAAGCCGCCGGCGAGGTCCTTGCCGCAGACGTCACGGTGACGTTCGGCGGCTTGAAGGCAGGTCTGCTGGCGGGGGGCGGCGCACGGCTGGCCGGACGGGTGGTGACCATCGACATCGGGCTTGCCCCGACACTTCCCCAACCCAGCGTGTATTCGCTGGAACCCTCCGACTTCCGCCATCTCTATGCGCAGCCGCAGCCGGCCGATCACAAGTACAGCCGCGGCGTCCTAGGTATCGCCGCCGGATCCGCCATGTATCCCGGCGCTGCTGTCCTGGCCACCGGGGCCGTCCTGGCCACCGGCGTCGGAATGATCCGTTTCCTCGGACCCGAGACAGTGACTTCGCTCATCAACACTGTCCATCCCGAGGTGGTGTGCTCGCAGGGCGCCGTGTCTGACTCACGGGTACAGGCGTGGCTCGTGGGCCCCGGCGCAACTGAGGATCCGGGCCAGCGGCAACGGGCACGCGCGGCCATCGAATCCGGCCTGCCCACGGTGGTGGACGCGGGAGCCCTCCCACTGCTGCCGGCCAGGGTCGGGAGCCACGTCATTCTCACGCCGCACGCGGGGGAGCTGGCTGCGCTGTTCGAACGACGTGGCGACGCCGTGCAGCGGGATGCAGTCGAGGCCGAACCCATCGAATTCGCACGCCGGGCAGCGGAGACCACCGGCGCAACGGTCCTCCTCAAGGGCTCCACCACCGTGGTTGCTGCGCCGAGCGGGGAAATCTTCAGCCAGACCAATGCCACCCCATGGCTCGCGACCGCCGGCTCCGGAGACACCCTCGCCGGAATCCTCGGTGCGCTGGTTGCCACCAACGCGGACAACGACGACGCCGGTGCCTCCCTCGGATTGCCGTCGTCGGCTCGCTGGGCTGCGCTGGCGGCCGCAGCGGCCATGGTGCATGGCCTGGCCGGTCAGCGAGCAGCGAAACGCGGCCCCGTCGTCGTAAGCGATTTGCCGCGCCACGTCGGACGGGTTATCCGATGCCTGCTGCAGGATCCACCACTCACTGGATTCCAGTAATTTTCGTTCACCAGAATGTCAGATCCCTGCGCTATGAAAAGATGCAGGACAAGCGGCCCGAGCAGATCGGAACGCACAATCAAGCAAGGAGCACACATGGAGCTTTGGCCAGGAGATGCCTACCCGCTGGGGGCAACCTATGACGGCACCGGCACCAACTTCGCACTCTACAGCGAGGTCGCCGAGAAAGTGGAGCTGTGCCTGATAGCCGATGACGGCGCCGAAACCCGTATCGCCCTCAAGGAAGTAGACGGGTACGTCTGGCACGGGTACCTGCCGCATGTTGTGCCCGGACAGAAGTACGGCTACCGCGTGCACGGTCCCAACAACCCGTCGGAGGGCCAGCGCTGCAATCCCAACAAGCTGCTCCTGGACCCCTACGCGAAGGCGATTCACGGCGAGTACGACTGGGACCAGGCGCTGTTCGGCTACAACTTCGGTGACCCGACCTCCGTCAATAATGACGACTCAGCGGCTCATACGATGCTCGGCGTCGTCATCAACCCGTTCTTCGACTGGGATGGCGACCGCCGGCCCAAGGTCCCGTACCACCAGTCGGTCATCTACGAGGCCCACGTCAAGGGCCTGACCCAGCTGCACCCCGACGTTCCGGAGGAACAGCGCGGCACCTACGCCGGCGTTGCCCACCCCTCCGTCATTGCACACCTCCAGAAGCTCGGCGTCACCGCCATCGAGCTGATGCCCGTGCACCAGTTCGTCAATGACAGCACCCTGCAGGACAAAGGGCTGTCCAACTACTGGGGCTACAACACGATCGGTTTCTTCGCACCCCACAATGAATATGGCTCCACCGGGGACGAGGGCGAGCAGGTCCAGGAATTCAAGGCGATGGTGCGTGAACTTCACCTCGCCGGCATCGAGGTAATCCTCGACGTCGTCTACAACCACACTGCCGAGGGCAACCACATGGGGCCCACCCTCTCCATGCGCGGCATCGACAACGCGGCGTACTACCGCCTGGTCGAGGACGACAAGCAGTACTACATGGACACCACGGGCACCGGCAACTCCCTCAACGTCGGCAACCCGCATGCACTCCAGCTGCTCATGGACTCCCTGCGCTACTGGGTGACCGAGATGCACGTTGACGGTTTCCGCTTCGACCTCGCTTCAGCGCTGGCCCGCGAGTTCTACGAGGTGGACCGTCTTTCGGCGTTCTTCGAACTGGTCCAGCAGGATCCGGTGGTGTCCCAGGTCAAGCTCATCGCCGAACCGTGGGACGTTGGCCCCGGCGGCTACCAGGTCGGCAACTTCCCGCCGCAGTGGACCGAATGGAACGGCAAGTACCGCGACACGGTCCGCGATTTCTGGCGCGGGGAGCCTTCAAGCATCGGTGAATTCGCTTCGCGGTTGACCGGCTCGGCTGACCTGTACGAGCACTCGGCACGCCGACCCGTTGCCTCCATCAACTTCGTCACCGCGCACGACGGCTTCACCCTGCGTGACCTCGTGTCCTACAACGAAAAGCACAACGAGGCCAACGGCGAAGACAACAACGACGGTGAATCCCACAACCGCTCCTGGAACTGCGGCGTGGAAGGTCCCACCGACGATCCCGAGGTGCAGTCCATCCGCGCCCGCCAGCAGCGCAACTTCATCGCCACCCTCCTGTTGTCGCAGGGTGTGCCGATGATCTCGCACGGTGACGAGCTGGGACGTACGCAGGAGGGCAACAACAACACCTACTGCCAGGACTCCGAGCTTTCCTGGGTGCACTGGGACAAGCTCGACCAGCCGCTGCTTGAATTCACTGCTGCAGTGAACCGGCTCCGGTCCGAGCACCCGACCTTCCGCCGTCGTCGGTTCTTCGATGGGCGTCCCGTCCGCAGGGGCGAGGGCGAGGCGCTGCCGGACATCGTGTGGCTGGATACCGCCGGAGAGTTGATGGCACCGGAGGACTGGAACGCCGGCTTCGGCCGTTCCATCGGCGTCTTCCTCAACGGGCAGGGCATCCGCGGCCGTGACCAGCGCGGTCAGCGCATCACCGACGCGAACTTCCTGCTGTACTTCAACGCCAATGACGAGGCTGTGACGTTCACGGTTCCCTCAGCCGAGTACGGCCCCGTGTGGGATGAAGTGATTGACACGGCCGGCGTCTACGCGGACTCGGCGCCCATCAACGCGGGCAATGAGGTGACCGTCGAGGCGAAGTCGATGGTCGTGCTGCGCGCCCACGCCGATGTCGAGGAACCCGATCACTCCGTTGCCGCGTCCCTGGCCATCCTCGCCAACGAGCACACCGCGCGGGCCGGCTCAGCCTGATCTTTATCAGGCCAGGCAGAACCACCCACTCCAGGAGGAATACGTGAAGATACCCCAGTCGACCTACCGGCTGCAGATTCGATCCAGCTTCGACCTGTCTGCTGCTGCAGACGTCCTGCCCTACCTGGTGGACCTCGGGGTGGACTGGGTGTACCTGTCGCCGGTCCTTACCGCGGAGCAGGGATCCGACCACGGGTACGACGTCACCGATCCCACGTCGGTGGATCCCGAACGGGGAGGCGCTGAGGCTTTCGACGCGCTGTGCAGGGCGGCCCACGAGGCTGGGCTCGGTGTCCTTGTTGACATCGTGCCCAACCACGTGGGCGTCGCCACGCCGGCGCAAAACGCGTGGTGGTGGGATCTGCTGAGCAAGGGCCGTGATTCCCGCTACGCCGAAGCCTTCGACGTCGACTGGGAGGCCGGCGGCGGCCGGATCCGGGTCCCGGTGCTCGGTGATGGCGACAACGAGGAAGAGCAGCTGAAGGTCGTCGACGGTGAGCTGCACTACTACGAAAACCGGTATCCGATCGCTGAGGGCACCGCGCATCCCGGTGACACCGGCGCGGAAGTCCATGCACGCCAGCACTATGAGCTGGTGAACTGGCGCCGTGCGGACAGCGAGCTGAACTACCGGCGGTTCTTCGGCGTCAATACGCTCGCCGGTGTGCGCGTGGAAGTGCCGTGGGTCTTTGATGAGGCGCACTCGGAGGTTCGCCGCTGGTTCGAGGAGTCCCTCGTGGACGGAGTCCGGATCGACCACCCGGACGGCCTCGCGGACCCTGCCGGTTACCTCAAGCGGCTGCGGGAGCTGTCCGGCGGTGCGTACACGCTGGTTGAGAAGATCCTCGAGCCCGGTGAGGTGCTACCTGAGCGGTGGGCGTGCGAGGGGACCACAGGCTATGACGGTCTCGCCGTGGTGGACCGCCTGTTCGTGGACCCGGCGGGACAGCCTGCGCTGGACGCTACGGTGCCCACCGAGCGGTTCGTCCACATGATTCACGGAACCAAGAGGGGGATCACAGACGGTATTCTGCGCTCCGAGGTGCTGAGGCTTGCCCGCCTCGTTCCTGCGTCCGCCAACGTCGAACTGGAACAGAGCACCGACGCCATCGCCGAGCTGCTCACCTGCTTCCCGGTCTACCGCAGCTACCTGCCCGACGGCGCGGGCCACCTCGCTGAGGCAATCCAGAACGCTAAGGTCCGACGCCCGGATCTTGCACCGGTGATCGATGCGCTGCACCCGTTCCTGAATCCGTACCTCACCGGCGCTGGAGCTGAATCCATCGAGCTACCCGAACTGGCTGTGCGGTTCCAGCAGACCTCCGGCATGGTGATGGCCAAGGGCGTCGAGGACACCGCGTTCTACCGGTTCAACCGGTTGACCTCGCTCAACGAGGTCGGTGCTGATCCTTCGATCTTCGCGCTCGACAGCTACGAGGTCCACCGCGCGCTGCAGGAACGACAGGAGTCCTCGCCGCTAACCATGAACTCGCTCAGCACGCACGACACGAAGCGCAGCGAAGATACCCGTGCCCGCATTTCGGTGCTGTCCGAAGTTGCAGGGGAGTGGACTGACGCCTTCGGGCAGTTGAACCGGCTCGCGCCCATCGGAGATACGGCCTTCGCGTCGCTGATGTGGCAGGCACTGGTTGGAGCCTGGCCGCTCAGCCGGGAACGGGCGCACGCCTACGTGGAGAAAGCCGCTCGCGAAGCTGACGCCAGCACCCACTGGACAGCACCCGATGCGGCCTTCGAAGAGAAGATGCACGACGCCGTTGACGCCGCTTTCGACCGCCCGGAGGTGAACAGCCTCATCACCTCTCTGGTGGAGAAGACGGCGGCGCCGGGGTGGTCGAACTCGCTGGGGGCGAAGCTCGTGCAGCTCACCATGCCCGGCGTGCCCGACGTGTACCAGGGGTCGGAGCTGTGGGAGACCTCCCTCGTGGACCCTGACAACCGGCGGCCGGTCGACTTCGCAGCCCGGAAGCAGGGACTGGTGGACCTGGCGTTCGGTGCACTGCCGCAGATTGACGACGGCGGCCTCGCCAAGCTCCTTGTCGTCTCGCGTGCCCTTCGGCTGCGCCGGGACCGCCCCGAGCTGTTCTCCGGATACCGCTCGGTGCTTTCCACCGGTGCGGCGGCCGAGCACGTCTTCGCCTTCGACCGCGGCGGTGCCGTCACCGCCGTCACTCGGCTCCCGCTGGGGCTGGAGCGTGCCGGCGGATGGCGGGACACCGCCGTCGTACTTCCGGAAGGGACCTACAGCTGCGCGATCACGGGCACCGGCTTTGAAGGTGGGCCGGTGCCGGCCAAGCGGCTGTTTGAGACCTACCCTGTGGCACTTCTCGTGAAGGAGGAAGCTAAGTGAGTTCGAGGTTTGACGTCTGGGCGCCGAAGGCGCTCTCAATGACCCTGGTTGCGGACGGCACGAACTACCCCATGGTTTCCCGCGAGGGTAACTGGTGGGAGGCGCCCGGAGCCCCCACCGAGGGCGAGGTGGACTACGGCTACCTGATCAATGCTGCCGTAAGCCCGGTGCCGGACCCCCGTTCGAGGCGGCAGCCGGAGGGCGTGCACAAGCTCTCCCGTACGTTCGACGCCGGTGCCTACTCCTGGGGCGACGGCGGCTGGACGTCCCCCGGCCTGGACGGCAACGTCATCTACGAGATGCACATCGGAACGTTCACCCCGGAGGGGACGCTGGACGCAGCCATCGGGAAGCTGGACTACCTGGTCGGGCTCGGAGTGCAGTACGTCGAACTGCTGCCCGTCAATGCCTTCAACGGCACCCACAACTGGGGCTACGACGGCGTGCTCTGGTACGCCGTTCAGGAAACCTACGGTGGACCCGCCGCGTACCAGCGATTCGTCGACGCGGCACACCAGCGCGGACTCGGCGTCATCCAGGACGTCGTGTACAACCACCTCGGACCGAGCGGCAACTACATCACGCAGTTCGCCCCGTACCTGACGGAGGGCAAGGCAAACACCTGGGGCGACTCCCTGAACCTGGACGGCCCGCTGTCCGACGAAGTGCGCCGGTACGTGACCGACAACCTGCTGATGTGGTTCCGGGACTATCACGTGGACGGGCTGCGGCTCGATGCCGTGCACGCCCTCCACGACGAGCGTGCCATCCACATCCTTGAAGAGTTCGCTGTCGAAACGGACCGTTGTGCCGCCGAGCTCGGCAAACCGCTGTTCCTGGTCGCCGAGTCGGACCTGAATAATCCGAGGCTCATCGCACCGCGCAGCGCGGGCGGTTTCGGGCTAGCCGGTCAGTGGAGCGACGACTTCCACCACGCGGCTCACGTCAATGTCACCGGCGAGACCGTGGGTTACTACGAGGACTTCGACTCGATCGGTGCGCTCGCGAAGGTGTACCAGGAGGGCTTCTTCCACAACGGGACCTGGTCCTCGTTCCGCGAGCGTTCGCACGGGCGGCCCATTGACCCCGCAACGCACAGCCTGCACCAGCTCGTGGTCTGCACGCAGAATCACGACCAGATCGGTAACCGTGCGGCCGGTGACCGCATCAGCGCCAGCCTGAACACCGCCCAGTTGGCGCAGGCGGCAGTCCTCAACATCGCGGGGCCCTTCACCCCGATGCTGTTCATGGGGGAGGAGTACGGCGCACAAACACCGTGGCCGTTCTTCACCTCGCACCCGGAACCGGAGCTCGGAAAGGCCACGGCTGAGGGACGCCTGCGGGAGTTCGAGAAGATGGGCTGGGACCCGGATACGGTGCCCAATCCCCAGGATCCGGAAACGTTTGCCTCCGCGAAGCTCGACTGGACAGAGCAGGAACGTCCCGAGCAGGCGCGCCTCCTGAACATCTACCGTGAGCTCATCGCGCTCCGGCGGGAAAACAAGGACCTGTACAACCCCGACTTCGCGTCAGTGAGCGTCGACTTCGACGAGGACCAGCGCTGGCTCGTGCTCAATCGGGGAGGCACCGCCGTCGTGGTGAACTTCGCGGACGATGAGCGGGAGGTTCCGGTCAGCGCGAAGAAGGTTCTGCTCAGCACTGAACCCGGCGAGTCGATTGGGGACGGCACGGTCACCCTCCCGGCATACGGTGCCACAATCCTGAAGGTCTAGGAAGGTCGGAGCGACATGCGCGAGCTCAGCACCGATGTGCTTCTAGTCGGAGCCGGTCCCACCGGTCTGATGCTCGCCGCCTGGCTGGCGAAGCTCGGAGTCGATGCCGTACTCGTGGATGGCAAGGAGGGGCCCACGCGTGAGTCGCGTGCGCTCGGCGTCCATTCACGAAGTATGGAAATCTACGACCAGCTGGGCGTCGTGGACCGCGTGCTCGCCGAGGGGGAATCTGTTGTCACGATCCGCCCCGGATACGAGAACCGGTCCTTCAGCGCCGTACCGATCGGGAAGTTCGGAGCGGAGCTGACGCCCTACCCGGGCGTTCATGTGCTGGAGCAGAGCAAGAACGAGCGGATCCTGCTGGACCGGCTGGAGGAGCTGGGCGGAACGGTTGAGTGGGAACACGAACTGGTCAGCCTCACCGCGGTCGACGGAGGTGTCACCGCCGAGTGCACCG
Source organism: Arthrobacter sp. M71 S08 (assembly GCF_059089725.1). Lineage (NCBI taxonomy): Bacteria > Bacillati > Actinomycetota > Actinomycetes > Micrococcales > Micrococcaceae > Arthrobacter > Arthrobacter sp. M71 S08. Next base: position 513,495 of record NZ_JBNHEY010000002.1, read on the forward strand.
GACCGGCAGGCTCTGTGCACGTCCGGGCACGTTTCTGCGTCGGGACCGATGGAGGATCGTCCGCGGTACGGAAACTCTCCGGAATCCCCTTCGAGGGGCTCACGAACGAGCATACATTTTACGTTGTGGACGTTCTGGGAGTCTCCGGTGTCGACGAGGACAGCGTGAACCTGCGCTTCGGCGCAGAGGAGTTCCTCCTCGGCTTCCCCATGGGGCCGGACGGCCACCACCGGCTGCTGGGAGTGCTGCGGACGGCCGGCGGCCAGGACGTGCCGGAGGCACTCGCACGGCAACGGCTCGACACGGTGTTCGACGTGTCCTACCGGGAGTCGCTCTGGTTCTCCACCTACCGCATCCACCACCGGGTTGCCGCCCGCTTCCGGGAAGGTCCGGTGTTCCTCGCAGGCGATGCCGGACATGTCCACTCACCCGTCGGCGCGCAGGGGATGAACACCGGCCTGCAGGACGCGCACAATCTCGCCTTCAAGCTGGCGGAAGTGATCAAGGGCCGCGCCTCAGAGCCGTTCCTTGACCGCTACGAGGCCGAGCGGCGTCCGGTGGCGCTTCGCTTGGTGAACAGCACGGACCGTGCGTTCGGTGTGGTGACCTCCACCCGGCGGCTCGCCCGCACCTTCCGCCGCACGGCCCCGCGACTGGTCGCCCCGGCGGCGGTCCGGCTCGTTCCACGGCTACCCATCGCGCCGCGCCTGTTCGGCTACGTCTCCCAGATCCGCATCCACTACTGGATGAACGACGGCGCCGGCACGCCTGACGCCGCGGGAGGCAAGACCACCTGTCCCCGGCGCCGCGGACGCGTCATAGGCAGACGGCTGCCCTGGATGGGAAGCAACTTCGAGGCACTCCGCTCCGCCACCTGGCAGGTTCACACTTACGGTGAGGTGGACCCGGAAGTGGTTGCCGCCGTCGGGCATGCGCTGAACCTGCGTGTCCACTCCTTCCCCGCTGCGGGCGGCAAAGGCCTGGAGGAAGGCAAGTGCTACCTCGTGCGCCCCGACGGCTTCGTGGCGGGTGCAGCGCCGATACATACCGCGGTGTCACAGTTCCGCGCGCTCCTGCCGGATCAATGGTTTGACTCCCCAGCGACCTAGGATGACTTCATGACCTATCACCCGGCGGAAAACCGCTACGAGACCATGCCATACCGACGAGTGGGACGAAGCGGATTGCATGTGCCAGCCGTCTCGCTGGGGTTGTGGCACAACTTCGGTGATGACAAGCCGTTCGACGTCCAGCGTGCCATTCTGCGGCGGGCGTTCGACCTCGGCGTCACCCATTTTGACCTGGCAAACAACTACGGACCTCCCTACGGCTCGGCGGAGACCAACTTCGGCAGGCACCTCAAAGACGACTTCAAGCCGTTCCGCGACGAACTCGTGATCTCGAGCAAGGCCGGCTATGACATGTGGCCCGGACCCTACGGCAACTTCGGTTCTCGCAAGTACCTGCTGGCGAGCCTTGACCAGTCGCTGTCCCGCATGGGCCTGGACTACGTCGACATCTTCTACAGCCACCGCCCCGATCCGGAGACTCCGCTTGAGGAGACGATGGGCGCCCTGGACACCGCAGTGCGTTCCGGGCGTGCGCTGTACGCCGGGATCTCCTCGTACTCCCCGGAGAGGACCGCAGAGGCAGCGGACATCCTGCGTGGTCTCGGCACACCGCTGCTGATCCACCAGCCCTCCTATTCCATGCTCAACCGCTGGGTCGAGAACGGCGAACCGAACCTGCCGGAGGTCCTTGAGCAGACCGGAGCCGGATCGATCGCGTTCTCGCCGCTCGCGCAGGGCCTGCTCACCAGCAGGTACCTCAACGGTGTCCCGGACGGTTCGCGTGCCGCTTCGAACAAGTCGCTTTCCGAGGATCACCTGTCCGAGGACAACCTGCGGCGCGTGCGGGGCCTGAACAGCATCGCGGAGTCCCGGGGACAGACGCTTGCCCAGATGGCCATCGCGTGGATCCTCCGTCCGCAGAGCAAGGGTTCGCCCATCACCTCGGCGCTGATCGGCGCATCGAGCGTGAAGCAGCTCGAGGACAGCGTAGGTGCAATCAACAACCTCGACTTCAGCCAAGACGAGCTGCACGCGATCGACGAGTTCGCCGTCGAATCCGATATCAACCTCTGGGCCAGGGCGCTTGAAGCCTGAAGCCCTGCTGGGCTGAACCGCCTGCGTTGAAGGAACGCGCTGCGGACTCTCGACACCCGTCCCGGTGCCGCTGGTCCGCAGCGCGTTTCTTTCTGCCGCCAGGCCCTATCCCTGACGCCAGAGGGTGTGCAGCTTCGGGAACGCGTTCTCGTACCCGCGCAGCAGCCGTTGGGCGGTGTGCGCCGAATCGATGAGCGGATGGAGCGCGAAAGCTCGGACGGCGAGGGAACGGTCACCCTGCACGACGGCGGCGATCACGTCCTGCTCGATCGCCTTCACCTGCGACATCAGGCCGAGCTGGTGCGGGGACGCCTTTCCGACCGGGAGCGCTGTAACGCCCCGGCCGGTGACGCGTGAGGGAACCTCAACAACGGAGTCGGCAGGAATCTGGGGGATCGATTCACCGTTGCGGACGTTGACGATGAGCTCGGCAGCCTCGTCCCGGATCAGGGCGCGCATTACGGTGAGGGCCACTCGTTCATAGCCGCCACCCGCGAGATCCGTCTCATCGCGGGATTCCTCCGCCGTGCGGGCTTCGGCAAGGTATCCCTCTTCACGGGTTCGCCGTGCCGCCTCCCACTCGGCGAAAGGATGATTGGTAGAAAGCAGCTTCGGGTAGAGACCCTCCTGCTGGCGGACCAGTGATTCCCCCCGGGTTTCAGCTGCCGCGGCGACGGAGCGCCGGGCCTCAGCGTGGAAGTAGTAGTAGAAGAGGTACTCGTTCGGCAGCGCGCCGACCATACCCAGGAACTGCGGACCGAAGACGCGGCCTTCCTCGAACGAACCCAGCCGGGAAGCGTCGGCGAGCAGCGCGGGCAGGAGGTCCACGCCGTCGTGCTCCAGACCCCGCAGCCATCCCAGGTGGTTCAGGCCCACGTAATCGACTCCCGCCAGGGTGCCGAGCGGCAGCGGTGCTTTGGCTGCGATGGACGCCCGGCGGACGAGCCCGGAGGCCGAGTCGCAGATCCCAATCACACGTCCACCCAGAACGGGCTGCAGCGCCTCCGTAATGATCCCCGCGGGGTTGGTGAAGTTGATGACCCACGCCTCCGGGCAGGTCCGGACGATGACCTCCGCCAACGCGAGCATCTCCGGGATGGAGCGCAGCGCGTAGGACAGGCCGCCCGCACCGACCGTCTCCTGGCCCAGCACGCCCTCGGAAATGGCCACCCGCTCATCGAGTACGCGACCGGCGGCGCCTCCGGGACGGATGGCAACGAAGACGACGTCGGCACCTGCCAGGGCGTCCTCCAACCGGTCACTCACGGTGAGGCGGGGCGGCTCTGCTCCGTCCGGAAGCGGCATGTCGAGCGCCACTCGGGCGACTGCCGCTGCGCGGGAGGGGTCGGCGTCGTACAGGCACATATCGTGGACCAATCCAGTGAAGGCACCCGAGCAGAGCGCGCGGTAGATGAGGGGTACGCGGAACCCTCCGCCGCCGATGACAGCCAACTTCATGATGCGCTCCTTGGTGGGCGCTGAACGCGCCCGCTGACTACTCCCTGTCGGGCCGGGGAGTAATGTGCCCTACATGGCTTCCCCGAACCGATTTGACCCGCTTGCCTCCTCACGGACCGAGAACGATCCGGAGTTCGATCTCCTGCTTACAGGTTCGGTGTTCTTCGACATTATCTTCACAGGCCTCGATACGTTGCCGGTCCCTGGGACCGAGGTGTGGGCGGAGGGGATGGGTTCATGTCCCGGCGGGGTGGCGAACCAGGCCATCGCTGCAAGCAGGCTCGGGCTGCACACGACGCTCGCGGCGGCGTTCGGCGACGACGGTTACGGTGCTTTCAACCGCAGCATCCTGCACGGGCAGGAACACGTTGACCTGTCCCGATCGAAGACCTTTGAGCAGTGGCATTCGCCGGTCACGGTGTCGCTCTCGGTCAACCGTGACCGGTCGATGGTCACGCACGGGCACCCCTCGCCGCTGTCGGCTTCCGAGCTGATCGCGGACCTGCCGCGGTGCCGGGCTGCCATTGCCGAGGTCGGCGTGGAGGTGGAACCGTGGGTGCCGGCGGCGCATGCGAAGGGCATGCGTCTCTTTGGTGACGTGGGTTGGGATCCAAGCGGAGCCTGGTCCGGGGAAGCACTGGATTCCCTGCAGTACTTTCACGCCTTCCTCCCTAATGAAACCGAGGCGATGGCGTACACCAGAACCACGGACCCCTGGGCCGCGCTGTATGCGCTCGCCGAGCTGGTACCGGTTGCTGTGGTGACGGTCGGTCACCACGGCGCCATTGCCGTCGACTCGATGACGGGTGAGGAGGAGTGGGTGCCTGCACTGCCCGTGAATGCCTATGACCCGACGGGAGCCGGTGACTGTTTCGGCGCAGCCTTCGTCACCGGTGACCTTGCCGGTTGGCCCCTCGCGGATCGGCTGGCGTTCGCGAACCTGTGTGCCTCGCTCTCGGTGCAGGAAGTCGGCGGCTCGCTGGCCGCTCCGGGCTGGGGTGATATTGCCGACTGGTGGCGGGGGATGAGTGCTGAGCGCGACGGCGTCCGGAAGCAGTGGTTGCGGCGCTACGCCTTCCTGGAGGACGCCGTTGCCAATGTCCCTCCGGAAGCTGTCAGGCGGGCGAGCGCCACAATCGCCACACAGTCGGACGCGTGAGCGCTCCCGGGCAGGCTGGGAGCCCCGCGGGAACCGCACCCGGAGGCATCCCGATTCCTGACCGCCCGTTCGGAACTGACAGAATGGGCCTGTGAGTTTCTCAGCAGGGCCCGTGCCGGAACGGCGGGTGGACATCGACCTCGCCGCGGTGCGGCACAACGTTCGGCACATCGCGCAGGTCGCCAGCCCGGCACGCGTCATGGCCGTGGTGAAGGCCGACGGCTACGGGCACGGTGCTGTCCCCGTGGCGAACGCGGCACTGGAAGCCGGTGCCGCCTGGCTCGGCGTTGCCCATATCGCGGAGGCCGTCGCACTTCGCCAGGCCGGCATCGAGGCGCCCATCCTCGCCTGGCTGCACACCGAATCAAGCGATTTCGCGGCCGCCATCGAACTTGGAGTGGATCTGGGCATCTCGGGGTGGGAACTGGCCCACGTGGTGACCGAGGCCCGGAGACTGGAGCGGCCTGCCCGCGTGCACCTGAAGATCGATACCGGACTCGGCCGCAACGGTTGCCCGCCCGAGCAGTGGGAGGCCCTGCTAGGCCGTGCGCTGGAACATCAGGAACACGGACTGCTGAGGGTTGTCGGTGTCTTCTCGCATCTCGCTGTCGCGGACGAACCCGACCGGGAAGAGACCGACGAGCAGATCGAACGCTTCCGCGAAGCCGTTGCCGTGGCGGAAGACGCAGGGGCGGACCTCGAGGTCCGCCACCTCGCGAACACTCCCGGCACGCTTTCGCGGCCCGACGCGCATTTTGACCTCGTGCGGGTGGGGCTCGGCATCTATGGGCTCTCACCCTTCGACGGGCAGTCATCGGCTGAGCTCGGGCTTCGTCCGGCCATGAGCTTCCTGACCACCATTGCGAACTGCAAGGAAGTGCCGGAAGGTCACGGCGTTTCCTACGGACTGTCCTACCGCACCGACAAGCGCACTACCCTCGGACTGATTCCGGTGGGCTACGGCGACGGCATCCCGAGGGTTGCCACGGGTGCGCCGGTATCAGTCGGTGGCAGGTTCTACCCCGTCGTGGGACGGATCGCGATGGACCAGTTTGTCATCGACTTCGATGAGACCGGGATTGCAGATTCGGCTGACAGTCCGCTCGGCCAGGAAGTCGTCATATTCGGTGCCCAGGAGGGAACCCCGACGGCCGACGACTGGGCCCGGGCCAGCGGCACGATCAACTACGAAATCGTCACCCGCATCAGCCCGCGCGTTGCCCGCCGGTACATTGATTCGGAGGCGGACCAGTGACAAGCCCGGCCTGGTCGCACGAGTTCTCCGTCGCCTCCGTCGAGGAACTCCAACGCGCCGCGGAGAGCCTTGGCCGCCGGCTTGCCGCAGGCGACCTGCTCATCCTCACCGGTGAACTCGGTGCCGGGAAGACCACCTTCACCCAGGGATTGGGCCGCGGGCTGGGGGTACGGGAAGGCATCATCTCCCCGACCTTCGTACTGGTGCGCAATCATCCCTCGCTCTCGAACGGGCCGGAGCTCGTCCACGTGGACGCGTACCGGCTCGAATCGGACGCGGAAATAGACGACCTCGACCTTGAGTCGACGCTGGATGGTTCCGTCACAGTCGTCGAATGGGGGTCCGGCCGCGTGGAGCACCTTGCTGACAGCTGGCTGCACATCACGCTGGTTCGTCCCGTGGTCAGTTCGCCTACGGATCCTGCGGCGCTCGCAGATGACGACGACGAACCGCGCCAGGTGCGCATCGACGCCTACGGTCCGCGCTGGGCGGATCTTGAGTTGGGAGTGCTGGTCTAGCGTGCTGATTCTGTCCCTTGATACGTCGGCCGCCGCCAGTGCCGCGCTGGTTCGTGACGGCGTCGTTCTCCAGCGGTTCGCCTCGACCGACACGCGGTCCCACGCCGAAGTGCTGGCTCCCGCCGTCGAACGGTTGCTCGCGGACGCCGGTGTGCCGGGAACCGAACTGGACGCCATGGTCGTGGGCGTGGGGCCCGGGCCCTTCACGGGGCTGCGTGCGGGTATCGCAACCGCGCGTATGCTCTCCTTCGTGTGGAACGTGCCCCTCCACGGGGTCATGAGCCTGGATGCGGTGGCCCTCGACGCCGGCCACCCCGAGGGTGAGTTCGCGGTCGCCACCGATGCGCGGCGCAAGGAAGTGTACTGGGCACGCTACCGCGCGGGATCGCCGCTGCCGGAGCTCCTGGATGGACCCCATGTGGGTCCGGCGGAGAGCGTACCGGACCTGCCCGTCTACGGCCGCGGTGCCGGCCTCTATGCCGAGCGGCTGGCCGGCACAACGGGGGCAACCGACCTTACGCCCGACGCCGTCGCGCTGGCCCTAGTAGCCGACCGCACGCTGGCAGCCGGTTACACCCTGCGCCCCACGACACCGCTGTACCTTCGGGAGTCGGATGCCAAGGTGCCCGGTCCGCGGAAGAAGGCCCTGCTGTGACCTTCACCCTGCGCCCGATGCGCCTCCACGACATTCCCGCTGTCGCCAGCCTCGAACAGAAACTGTTCCCTATCGACGCCTGGCCGCTCGAGCTCTTCTTCGACGAGTTCGAGCAGGCGGAGACGCGGAAGTACCTGATCGCCGAGGTGGACGGGCAGATTGTTGGGTACTGCGGGGTAATGGTGCTCGGCACGACGGCGGATATCCAGACCATCGGCGTGCTGCCGGAGTACGAAGGCCAGGGAATCGGGACGGCGATGCTGACGAGCATGCTCGATGAAGCGCATCGCAGGGGTGCACGGGAAATCCTGCTCGAGGTGCGCGAAGACAACCCCCGGGCCCGCCGGCTGTACGAGCACAACGGGTTCGAGCACATCCACACCCGGCGGGGTTACTACAGGGATGGTGTCAGCGCCCATGTCATGCGCCTGACCTTCACCCTCTCCAGTGCAGCGAAAGGTGACCATGAATAGGTCTGAACCCCTCGTTCTGGGAATCGAATCCTCCTGTGATGAGACCGGCGTCGGGATCGTGCGGGGCACAACCCTGCTGACCAACGCGGTGTCCTCCTCCATGGATGAGCATGTGCGCTTCGGCGGGGTTATCCCGGAGATCGCGTCGCGCGCCCACCTTGATGCGATGGTTCCTACCCTTCAGCAGGCACTCGACGAGGCGGGCGTGACCCTGTCCGAGGTCGATGCGCTCGCCGTCACTTCCGGCCCGGGGCTGTCCGGCGCCCTCATGGTCGGGGTAGCGGCAGCGAAGGCACTGGCGGTGGCAACAGGCAAGCCGCTCTTTGCGGTCAACCACCTCGTGGCGCACGTTGGCGTTGGCCTGTTAGACGCCGGCGAGCTGCCCGACAACCTCGGCGCCCTGCTGGTGTCCGGCGGCCACACGGAGATTCTGCGGGTAAGGAACCTGGCGTCCGACGTCGAGCTGCTGGGTTCCACGATCGACGATGCCGCGGGTGAGGCGTACGACAAAGTGGCGCGCATCCTCGGTCTCGGCTATCCAGGCGGGCCGGTGATCGACCGGATCGCGTTGCAGGGCGACCCTTCCGCCATCAGGTTCCCGAGGGGGCTGAGCCAGCCCAAGTACATGGGGACTGCGGAGCAGCCCGGCCCGCACCGCTACGACTGGTCGTTCAGCGGGCTGAAGACGGCGGTGGCGCGGTTCGTCGAGGATTGTGAGGCGCGCGGTGTTGAGGTGCCGGTTGCGGACGTGGCGGCGTCGTTCCAGGAGGCGGTGGTCGATGTGATCACGTCGAAGGCGGTACTGGCCTGCACCGAGCACGGCATCACCTCGATGCTGCTGGGCGGGGGAGTGGCCGCCAACTCCCGGCTCCGGCAGCTCACCCGGGAACGCTGTGAAGCCGCGGGCATCACGCTCACCATCCCGCCGGCGTCGTTATGTACTGACAACGGTGCCATGGTCGCCGCGCTTGCTGCGCGCATCATCATGGACGGCGGTGAGCCGAGCGGGATTGGTTTCGGCACCGATTCCTCGATGCCGGTGAGTACGGTCCACCTCTGACTTACGGTTGTTCCATGATTACCTATTCGGAACTGTTTCGGACAGAGAGTGCCCGGCTGAGGGAGATCCTCGAAACTGTGGAGGACTGGTCGGCGCCGTCGCCATGTACCGGTTGGACGGTCCTCGATGTTCTGGACCACCTGATTGATACGGAACGGGACTTTCTGGGCCAGCACAATATCGACGCCGGCTCTCGTCCGGACACGGCGCAGGATCCTGTGCGTGCGTGGAAGTCCCATGCCTCACGCGTTCAGCACGTCCTCGACACTGCCGAGCTCGCACAGACGTCGTTCGAGGGTTTCTTCGGTCCAACGACGGTCGGAAAGACGCTCGCGACGTTCTACGGCTTTGACCTGATGGTGCACCGGTGGGACATCGCGCGCGGTGCGGGCCGGGACACCCATTTCAACGAAGATGAGCTCGATCTCATTGAGAGATCACTCGACGGTTTCGGCGAGCACCTCTATGAGGAAGGCATCTGCAGGCCGGCGCTTCCTGTCCCGCCCCATGCGGATCGGGAAACCATCCTGCTGGCGAGGATGGGACGCGACGCCGGGTGGCAGCCCTCCGTCAACGCCTGACGTTCCGGCAGCAGCCGGTCAGTCGCGGAGCTGACGCACCATATCCAGTACGACGGCGCTCAGGTCACCATTGTTCTCGGCGGCGATCCGGCGCTGGCGCTGATACCCGGCGCCGCGCTGCAGGATCTTTTCGACGTCGGCCAGTTCCTGGGAGCAGCCGAGTCTCGCCGCAACCGGTTCGAGCCGGTTGAGCTCATCCATCAGGTGCTCCGTAACGAGGCGTTCCGTGCCGGCGGCGTCCAGGATGATGATGGCCTCCAGCCCATAGCGGGCGGCGCGCCACTTGTTCTCCTGGACATGCCACGGCGGCATGGTCGGAATGGAACCGCCGTTGTCCAGAGTGGTGGAGAAGTCGTCCACGAGACACTGTGTCAGTGCCGCGACGGCGCCGACCTCCTCGAGCGTGGAGAGCCCGTCGCAGACACGCATCTCAATGGTCCCGAGGTTGCCGACCGGCCGGATATCCCAGCGGATCTCACTCACCGTGTCGATCACGCCGGTGGTGAACATGTCCTCCACGTAGGCTTCGTATTCTGCCCAAGTCCGGAACTGGAACGGCAGCCCGGCGGTTGGAAGCTGCTGGAACATCAGGGCACGCTGTGACGCGTAGCCGGTGTCCTCGCCGCCCCAGAACGGAGACGACGCCGAGATCGCCTGGAAGTGCGGGAAGTAGTTCACGAGTCCGTCGAGCACCGGAAGCACTTTGTCCCGGTGATCCAGGCCGACGTGGACGTGGACCCCGTAAATCACCATCTGCTGGCCCCACCACTGGGTGCGGTCGATGAGCTTGAAGTAGCGTTCCTTGTCCGTCACCGGCTGGGAACGCGGTGCGCTGAAGGGGTGCGAGCCGGCGGAAAACAACTCCACGCCCATCGGGTCCGTCACCTCGCGGACCGCTGCGAGTGACCGGCTGAGGTCCTCTTTGGCCTCCGCGACGGTATGGCAGATTCCAGTGACGATCTCGACCGTGTTGAGGAGGAGTTCCTGCTTGATGTGGGGATGTTCGTCGTCGGCCTGAAGCTCCGGATGCCGCTCGTTGACGCCCCGGAGTACTTCCTTGGCCACGGACACCAGGTCACCGTTGTACCGGTCAACGAGTGCGAGTTCCCACTCAACGCCGAGGGTCGACTGCTCCGACTTCGCGAACTCTATCTTCAATGCGTGTGTGCTCCTGACCGGTACCGGACGGTGGGGAAATTTTGCCTCGGTATCGCGCCATCGCGGGTGAGAACTGACCTCAATAGTAGTGCAGAGGGCCTGCTCTACGGTCGCTGAAGACATCTCCGGGACTTAGTGTGAAGGTCAGGTCTTCGTGAGAAGAGGCACAACAAGTACCCCGCAAGGAGCGAAAAGCATGACTGGTCAGGGACAGGTTGGGAGTCGGTATGTGGTTCGATAGCTGGGCTGATGTGGGTCGGGTACTGCTGGTTGGCTCCGCTGCCTACGCCCTTCTCGTCGTCATTCTTCGATTGTCGGGTAAGAGGACTCTCAGCCAACTCAACATCTTCGACTTCATCGTTACCGTCGCATTCGGATCCACGCTGGCAACCATCCTGCTCAATTCCGATATCTCCTGGACTGAGGGCGTGTTCGCACTCGCCCTGCTCGCGGGGCTGCAGTACGTCGTGGCCCTCGTGTCGTCCCGCTGGCCGGGGTTCAGGGGAGCGATCACTTCCCGTCCGGTTCTCCTGTTCAGTGATGGCCAGGTCCGGGAAGCAGACCTTCGCAGGAACCGGCTGACGAAATCCGAACTGTTTCAGGCCGCACGAATGCAGGGCAACGGTGATCTTTCCAACGTCGCCGCGATCGTGCTTGAGACCAACGGGAAAGTCAGCATTATTTCGAAGCAGAAGTATGGTGATGGTTCCGCGCTGGAGGACGTCAAGGGCGCAGGTCATAATTGACGGGTGCCGATCCTGAATAAAGACATGGTCCTGTGTATTTCCCTCGCCGCGAGGCCCAGCAACATCGGAACGCGTTTCCACAACTGGCTTTATGACGAGCTTGGGCTGAACTACATCTACAAGGCGTTCACCACCAAGGACCTGCCGGCGGCCATCGGCGGCGTTCGGGCGCTGGGAATTCGCGGGTGCGCCGTGTCCATGCCCTTCAAGGAGGACGTGATCCCGCTGATGGACCGAATGGATCCTTCGGCGCTGGCGATCGACTCGGTGAACACGATCGTGAACGACGACGGCGTCCTCACCGCGTACAACACCGACTACCTGGCGGTGGCGGAACTGATCGGACAGCGGACGGAGGTAACGCCGTCGTCGTCGGTTCTGTTGCGTGGCTCAGGCGGAATGGCCAAGGCGGTGGCGGCGGCGGTGCGGGATGCGGGCTTCACCCAGGTCACCGTTGTGGCGCGGAATGAAGAGGCAGGCAGGCGCCTGGCAGGGCTGTACGGGTTCCAGTGGCAGGCGGAGCCCGGCGATTCCACCGCGGACCTGCTCATCAACGTGACCCCCCTCGGCATGGCGGGGCAGGACGAGGAGGTCCAGTCATTCAGCGACGACGCGATTGGTGCAGCGTCGCTGGTGTTCGACGTCGTCGCGTTGCCGTCCGAAACACCGCTTATCCAGGCAGCCCGGCGCGTAGGCAAGCCCGTGATCACGGGTGCTGAGGTGATCGCCCTGCAGGCAGCCGAGCAGTTTGTGCTCTACACCGGCGTGCGGCCCACGCCTGAGCAGATCCGCGAGGCGGGCGAGTTCTCGCGCCAGCCGGCCTGATTGTTCCCGTCAGCCCAGTACCGGATCGACGACGACGGCGACGCGATCGTCGCCGATCCTCGTCAGTACCAGCGTGCCTTTGCGCACTGACTTCTTCGAGCCGGCGAGCAGCTGCTTGCGCAGCTCCTCGGGGGTGACGGAGGTCCCGCGTTTCTTGATGTCGAGGACGCCGATGTCGTTTGCCTTGACCCAGGCCTTCAGGGCTTTCACGTTGTACGGCATGACGTCAAGGACCCGGTAGGGCCTCGCGAACGGGGTCTCGACCAGTTCGGGCGCGCACATGTACGCGATGTGCGGGTCGACGAGGTGTCCGCCGATCTGCCGCGCGACGTCGGCAACCAGGCCGGTGCGGATCACTGCGCCATCCGGCTCGTACAGGTACCCTTCGACCGGCCCGAGCGGGGCGTCGTCGTCCTCGCCGAAGTCGGTATTGCTGGTGAGCTCGGTGGCGCCCTCTGCCCCGATGAGCAGGGCGCTGCGGCGGACGTTGTCGCGGCGGAGTGCATTGAACCAGAGGACGACTTCGGCGACATCGCCGTCCACTGAGACCCACTGTGCTTCGCAGTTCGGAGGGATGGCGTCGTGCGGTATCCCGGGGCCCAGCTTCACGCCGACCGGCATACCGGCGTCGGCGAGGCTCTCAACGAACGACAGGGGAGGCGAGAAGGCTTCCGGGTCGAAGAGGCGTTTGGTGCCCGAGCTTGAAGTGGTCCTTCTGGCCGGATCCAGCCAGATGCCGTCGTACCCGGACAGGTCCACCGTTGACGCGTCGGCGTTGAGCACCGTGGCGTTGGACCAGGGAAGGAGGTTCATCGTGGCGGCTGCGGCGGTGGTTTCGTCGAGTTCAACGGCGGTGACGTCGCGTTCGAGGGTGGCGAGCGCCATCGAGTCGGCGCCGATGCCGCAGCCGAGGTCGGCGACCTTCTGCAGGCCGGCGGTGACGTAACGCTGGGCGTGCCGGGCGGCGACGTTAAGCCTGGTTGCCTGTTCCAGGCCGGCGGGCGTGAACAGCATCCGGGCGGCGAAGGGACCGAATTTGGCCTGGGCCTTGGCGCGCAGCCGGGACTGGGTGAGGGCCGCGTTCACCACCTCGGGGGAGTGGCCGGCAGCGCGGAGCTGCTCGTTGAGCCGGAGGCTCTCGGCTTCGGAGTAGGGTCCGAGCGAGTTGAGCAGTTCCCAGCCCTCGGGAGTCAGGATGGGCTCAAGGAGGTTCTGGGTCAAGGTACCGCTTTCGGCGAGGGGGCTGGGCCGGGCTCTTCAGTCTAGACGTCACCTGGGGCGGGAGGGACCGCGAACGTAGGATGTGTGCATGTCACCGAAGTACACCGTCCGGGCTTTGGACGAGTCGACGTGGCCCGCCTTTGCAGCGCTGGTCGAAGTGAACAACGGCATATTTGGTGGCTGCTGGTGTATGGGATTTCACCCGCAGGACATTGGCGAAGGCACCTCCGTCCAAAGCAATCGCGATCGCAAGCTCGCCCGGGTGCGTGAGGGAACAGCACACGCGGCCCTGGTATTCGAGGGGGACGACTGCCTGGGATGGTGCCAATTCGGCCCGCCTACGGAGCTGCCGAGGATCAAGAACCGTGCTGCGTATGAGAAGAGCCAGACCGCGGCACCTGACTGGCGTATTGCTTGCTGCTACGTCGGGAAGGGACTCCGACGGCAGGGTGTTGCCGGCGCCGCGCTGGAAGGCGCCCTGAACCTGATCGCCCACATGGGCGGGGGGACGGTCGAAGGCTATCCCGAGGACGCGGCCTCCGTGCCCGCAGGGTTCCTGTACAACGGTGCCCTGGCGACCTACGAGAAGCTCGGCTTCGTAAGGGACCGCAAAATCGGTAAGCACCGGTGGGTTGTGACCAAGATGGTCAGGCCTGAATCGTCCGCGTGAACCACTCCGCCCTGCAGAAAACGACGGGTCGATGGCCTTACCCGACGGCGAGGATGAAGGGGCGTAGACAAAACGCGAGCCTTCGTTGCCGGGAGTGCGCTGAGCCTGGCTCGCCGTTTGCTGGCGGTACTTCAGGCCGGATCGCGGTTCACCCCAGTCGGCTGTTCGTGCGGTCAATCCCGCGATGGACATCCATGCATAACCCACCGCTCTGGCACTCGCCTTGACCGAGTGCTAACCGTTTGCATAAAGTCGGACTTGGCACTCTCGCTATGAGGGTGCTAATCCTTCGAGGATGCGCCAACCGGCACCGCGACGACGGTCAGCGCCTGCTCGATACCCCGATTCATTCAAACCAAGTGAAGGAGAGGTCCGAGTGTCGGTCTCTATCAAGCCTCTTGAAGATCGTATTGTTGTTCGGCCGCTGGAAGGCGAGCAGACCACCGCTTCAGGTCTGGTCATCCCGGACACCGCCAAGGAAAAGCCCCAGGAGGGCGAGGTCGTCGCAGTAGGCCCCGGCCGCGTTGACGACAACGGCAACCGCGTTCCGGTCGACGTAGCTGAAGGCGACGTCGTCATCTACTCCAAGTACGGCGGAACCGAAGTCAAGCACAGTGGCCAGGAGTACCTGGTTCTCTCCGCTCGCGACGTTCTGGCGATCGTCGTCAAGTAGTTGTGCAGAAGAACCCCGGTCTCATTCGGCCGGGGTTCTTCCTGTAAGTACACATCCCTGCACAAGCCTGAAAGGAACGTAACTTAAACAATGGCAAAGCAGTTGGAGTTTAATGACGCCGCTCGCCGCTCGCTGGAAGCCGGTGTCGACAAGCTGGCCGACACCGTCAAGGTGACACTCGGCCCCCGTGGACGCAACGTCGTCCTCGACAAGAAGTGGGGCGCCCCCACCATCACGAACGACGGCGTGACCATCGCCCGTGAGGTGGAGCTGGACGACCCCTTCGAGAACCTCGGCGCACAGCTCGCCAAGGAAGTTGCAACCAAGACCAACGACGTCGCCGGTGACGGCACGACGACGGCTACCGTCCTCGCACAGGCACTGGTCAAGGAAGGCCTGCGCAACGTTGCTGCCGGTGCCGCCCCGGGCGCACTGAAGCGCGGCATCGAGGTCTCCATCGAGGCTGTTGCCGGCCGCCTGCTGGAAAACGCCCGCGAGGTCGTCGGCAAGCAGACCGCAAACGTTGCCGCTATCTCGGCCCAGAGCCAGGAAGTGGGCGACCTGCTCGCCGAAGCCTTTGAGAAGGTCGGCAAGGACGGCGTCATCACGATCGAGGAATCCTCGACCACCCAGACCGAGCTCGTCCTCACCGAAGGCATGCAGTTCGACAAGGGCTTCCTGAGCCCCTACTTCGTGACCGACCCTGAGCGTCAGGAAGCCGTCCTCGAAGACGCACTGATCCTGATCAACTCCGGCAAGATCTCCGCTCTGCAGGAGTTCCTGCCGCTGCTCGAAAAGGCGCTGCAGGCGGGCAAGCCGCTGTTCATCATCGCTGAGGATATCGAGGGCGAAGCGCTGTCCACCCTGGTGGTCAACAAGATCCGCGGCACCCTTAACGTCGTTGCGGTCAAGGCTCCCGGTTTCGGTGACCGCCGCAAGGCCATGCTCCAGGACATTGCCACCCTCACCGGTGCGCAGGTTGTGTCCCCGGATCTGGGCCTGAAGCTCGACCAGGTCGGCCTCGAGGTCCTGGGCACGGCTCGCCGCATCACCGTCACCAAGGACGCCACCACCATCGTTGACGGTGCAGGCAGCGAGCAGGATGTTGCCGATCGCGTTTCGCAGATCCGCGCCGAGGTCGAGCGCACGGATTCTGACTGGGACCGCGAAAAGCTCCAGGAGCGCCTCGCCAAGCTCGCCGGCGGCGTAGGAGTCATCAAGGTCGGCGCAGCCACAGAGGTTGAGCTCAAGGAAAAGAAGCACCGCATCGAAGATGCTGTTTCTTCAACCCGCGCAGCCCTGGAAGAAGGAATCGTCGCAGGTGGCGGTTCCGCGCTGATCCACGCTTCGAAGGTCCTCGAAGAAGACCCGGCTGTGCTCAAGCTTGAGGGCGACGCGGCTACCGCCGTCGGTCTCGTTCGCCGTGCACTGGTCCAGCCGCTGCGCTGGATCGCCGAGAACGCAGGTTTCGAGGGCTACGTTGTCATTGACAAGGTCGGCCAGCTTGATGTCAATCACGGCTTCAACGCCGTCACCGGCAACTACGAGAACCTCGTCGATGCCGGCATCATCGACCCGGTGAAGGTCACCCGCTCGGCCCTGCGCAACGCAGCCTCGATCGCCGCTCTGGTTCTCACCACTGAGACCCTCGTGGTCGAGAAGCCGGCCGATGAAGAAGAGCACCACGGCCACAGCCACTAGCGGCACATCGCCTCTGAAGGCACCAGCCACCGGCAGCACTCCGCCGCCAAGGGCACACGAGCAACGTTCCGGTCTTCCCCCGAAGGCCGGAACGTTGCTCGTTTCACATCTTTATAGTGGTCATTGGAATAGGGGATGGATTCCATTCGTTCTACGATAGAAGCCGGAACGCGCTGGTCCACCGCACCGGCGATACTCCCACAGCATCCCCCCGAAAGAGGCGCCGCGTTGAGCGAACAGTCGACCCCCCATGATCCCTTCGGCTTCGTTGGCCTGACCTACGACGACGTCCTGCTGCTGCCCGGACACACTGACGTCATTCCGTCCGAAGCGGATACCAGTTCCCGGGTTTCCAGGCGCATCAGTGTGCAGACTCCGCTGCTGTCCTCCGCCATGGACACCGTTACCGAAGCCCGCATGGCGGTTGCCATGGCGCGCCAGGGCGGCCTCGGCGTCATCCACCGCAACCTGTCGATCGCCGACCAGGCCGAGCAGGTGGACCGCGTCAAGCGCAGCGAGTCCGGCATGATCACCAACCCTGTCACCATTGGCCCTGACGCCACCCTCCGCGAACTCGATGACCTCTGCGGCCATTACCGCGTCTCGGGCCTTCCGGTGGTCGACGGCGACGGCAGGCTCCTCGGAATCGTCACCAACCGGGACACCCGGTTTGTCTCCGAGCACGAGTTCCCGCACCGTATGGTCCGCGAAGTGATGACTCCCATGCCGCTGGTCACGGGCCACGTCGGCATCAGCGGTGAGGATGCGATCGGCCTCCTCGGCAAGAACAAGATCGAGAAGCTTCCCCTGGTCGACGACGACGGCATCCTCCGCGGTCTCATAACCGTCAAGGACTTCACGAAAGCGGAACAGTATCCGCTGTCCACCAAGGACGATGAGGGACGCCTGCGCGTCGGCGCAGCCATCGGGTTCTTCGGCGACGGCTGGGAGCGGGCCATGACACTGGTCGACGCCGGTGTGGACGCGCTGTTCGTCGATACGGCGAACGGCCACAGCGCCGGCGTCCTCGAGATGATCGCCCGGCTCAAAGCAGAGAAAGCCGCCGCGCACGTGGACATCATCGGCGGTCAGGCTGCCACCCGCGAAGGCGCCCAGGCACTGATCGATGCGGGCGCTGACGGCATCAAGGTGGGCGTAGGGCCGGGTTCCATCTGCACCACCCGCGTGGTTGCCGGCGTCGGTGTTCCCCAGGTGACGGCCATTTATGAGTCCGCCAAGGCAGCGATTCCCGCCGGCGTCCCGGTCATCGCCGACGGCGGCCTGCAGTATTCGGGTGACATCGGCAAGGCACTGGTCGCCGGTGCGGACACCGTCATGCTCGGCTCGCTCCTTGCCGGTTCGGCTGAAGCGCCCGGCGAACTGGTTTTCGTCAACGGCAAGCAGTACAAGACCTACCGCGGCATGGGTTCTCTCGGCGCGATGCAGACCCGCGGCAAGAACACGTCCTACTCCAAGGACCGCTATTCCCAGGGCGACGTCAGCGGCGACGACAAGCTCATTCCCGAGGGCGTTGAAGGCCGCGTCGCCTACCGCGGTCCGCTGTCTTCAGTGGCGTACCAGCTGGTCGGTGGCCTGCGCCAGACCATGTTCTACACCGGCGCGCGCACCATCCCGGAGCTGAAGGCCAAGGGTAAGTTCGTCCGGATTACTTCTGCCGGACTGAAGGAATCGCACCCCCACGACATCCAGATGACCGTTGAGGCCCCGAATTACGGGTCCAAGTAGCACCCCGGAGTAACAAGGTCCAGGTAGCACGCCAAATAGCCGGACAGAGCCGATGAGCGACGAGTCCCTGCGCCCACCGCGGCCGGCTCGTCCACGGCTTGCCCTGAGACCATACGCCCGTGCGGTGGCGCAGGTGCTGAAGGTCAGCATCAAGGCGTCGCCGGGCGGCGTCGCCATGAAAGTGGTTGGCTCGCTCATCTCTGCTGTCCTGCCGCTGGTCACCACCTACTTCGCTGCGCTCACGACGACGGCGCTTGCCGAAGCGTACGCCGGTGACCCTGATGCCGGTGGGCAGGCCATCGTGTATGTGGTGATCACAGCGGTCCTCGGCCTGCTGTGGGGCGGGTTCAACGGCGTCGACCGCTATATCCAGCAGGTGTTGAGCTTCCGCGTCGGGGCGATCGTGGGGGACCTGATGTATGAGCGGTTCCTCGCGCTTGAGTTCTGGCGGTATGACGATAAGGAGACCGTCGACCTCTACGACCGCGCCCGCAGGTTCTCCGACTCCTACTCACGGGTGTTGGACCGCATCGCGGCTATCTTCACGCAGCTCGTCTCGGTGGTGCTCGCCATCGGCGCACTGGTACTGGTCAGCTGGTGGATCGCGCTGATCGTGCTGGTGGCCATAGTGCCCAGCGTGTATCTGCAGTTCCGGCTCTCGCGGGAGCAGATGGCCCACTGGAACACCCAGGTTGATTCCCGGCGGCAGCGGCGGATGATCGAAACGAATCTCATGCGCCCGCAGCACATCGCGGAAATGCGGCTTTACGGCATTGTGGGCTACCTGATGGACCTGCGGTCCCGGCTCCGCGACGCTGATGAGAAACGCCGCCTCGAATTCCAGCGCAAGTACATTCCCAGGCAGCTGGTCGCCGACGCG
Source organism: Arthrobacter sp. M71 S08 (assembly GCF_059089725.1). Lineage (NCBI taxonomy): Bacteria > Bacillati > Actinomycetota > Actinomycetes > Micrococcales > Micrococcaceae > Arthrobacter > Arthrobacter sp. M71 S08. Next base: position 532,439 of record NZ_JBNHEY010000002.1, read on the forward strand.
CTCCAATACGGAGCCGAGGTGATCGCGCTGATCTGGGTGGTCGGCCAGATCATCGTCCGCGCGCAGCCGGTGGGCCAGTTCCTCTACGTGCAGCAGATCGTCAGCCGCGCACTGGGAACGGCAACCAGCCTCGTCACCTCGCTCAGTTCCATCGACGAGGACCTCGCCAACCTGAAGGACTACGAGGAGTTCATGGGTTATCCTGTCGCCGTCGAAGGCCAGCGGCGCCTGGAGCGGGCGCCGTCGTTCGTGCGCCTTGAAGACATCCGGTTCACCTATACCGGAAGCGACATCGAGGTCCTCAGAGGGATCTCGATGGACATCCGCATCGGACAGCACGTCGCAATCGTCGGGGAAAACGGTGCCGGCAAATCGACGCTCATCCGGATTCTCGCCGGCCTCTATCAGCCGAGCGCGGGCCGCGTCCTGCTGGACGGGGAGAACCTCGCCCACATCGAAATCCCGTCCTGGCACCGGCACGTCGCAGTCATGTCCCAGGACTTCCTGAAGTATGAGTTCGCGACCGCAGCCAACAACATCTACTTCGGCGACGTCTCCGAGCCCCGCGATGACGCCCGCATTGTGCGCGCAGCCCACGACGCTGAAGCGGAAGAGTTCATCAAGCGGCTGCCGGGAGCCTTCGAGAACCATGTCAGCAATTGGATGGAAGACCCACGCGGGCGCAAGGGCAGCGGACTCTCGGGCGGGCAGTGGCAGCGCCTGGCGATGGCACGGAACTTCTACCGGGACGCATCATTCATCGTGATGGATGAACCAACGTCGGCAATAGATGCGCTCGCCGAACACCGCATCTTCACGCGTCTGTTCGCCGACCGCGAGCACACCATCATCGTGATCAGCCATCGACTGGCGACCATCGAGAAAGCCGACGTCGTCTACATGCTCGAGGACGGCCGCGTCGTCGAGTCCGGGACTCACGCCGAGCTGGTGGCACTGCGCGGACGCTACTTCAGAATGTTCGAAAGCCAGCTGGTGGGTGAGGACAAGCCGGGCACGGTGGGCTGAGCCGGTCCAGGCGTTCACCGAAACAGGAGCGGGATTCCAGCTGGGATAACCTAGACCAGTGACTTATGAGATTGAGATCGGCCGAGGCAAGCGCGGACGCAGGGCATACTCCCTCGATGACATTGCGGTGGTCCCGTCCCGCCGCACCCGCGACCCACGGGACGTCTCGGTCCAGTGGCAGATCGACGCATACCAGTTTGAGATGCCGGTCATCGCAGCCCCGATGGACTCGGCCATGTCCCCTTCCACCGCGATCGCAATGGGCAAGCTGGGCGGCCTCGGCGTGCTCAACCTTGAGGGCCTCTGGACCCGCTATGAGGATCCCACGCCGGTCCTCGAAGAGATCGCCGGCCTCTCCACGGAGAACTTCAGCCCCGCGGCCACGCGACGCATGCAGGAGCTCTACGAGGCGCCGATCCAGGCTGAACTGATCACCAGCCGGCTGGCCGAAATGCGCGACGCCGGCGTCACAGTTGCGGGGTCCCTGACCCCGCAGCGCACGCAGGAGTTCTACAAGACGGTCCTGGCCGCCGGTGTCGACATCTTCATCATCCGCGGCACCACTGTCTCTGCGGAACACGTGTCCAAGAACGAGGAACCCCTTAACCTCAAGCAGTTCATCTATGAGCTCGACGTCCCGGTCATCGTCGGCGGCGCCGCCGGCTACACACCGGCGCTGCACCTCATGCGCACCGGTGCGGCCGGCGTCCTGGTCGGCTTCGGTGGGGGAGCGACGACGACGACGCGACGCGCCCTCGGGATTCACGCGCCGATGGCCTCGGCCGTCTCGGACGTTGCGGCTGCCCGCCGCGACTACCTGGACGAATCCGGTGGGCGCTACGTCCACGTCATCGCCGACGGCGGAATGGGCGCAAGCGGAGACATCGTGAAGGCCATTGCGGTCGGAGCCGACGCCGTCATGCTGGGCTCGGCCCTTGCCCGTGCCGAGGAAGCCCCTGGCAAGGGGTGGCACTGGGGGCAGGAAGCGCACCACAACGAGCTTCCCCGCGGTGACCGGGTGAACGTCGGTACGGTGGGGCCGCTTGAGGAAGTGCTCTGGGGGCCCTCACATCACACCAACGGAGCCTCGAACATGATCGGTGCGCTGCGCCGCGCCATGGCAACCACCGGTTACTCGGACCTGAAGGAGTTCCAGCGGGTGGAGGTAGTGCTTTCGCCCTACCTTTCCAACGGCTGATTGCTTAAGGTTGAGTGACCAATTCGCGACAACGAAGGTGGATAAACGGCCATGAATAAAGGCGCCCTCAGCCCCCAGCAGCGCGAAGAATCACTTGCTGCCCTGAAGTCCACTAACGAACCCGGCAAGGAACTGGACATCCTGATCGTGGGAGGCGGCGTCGTCGGCGTCGGTTCTGCTCTGGACGCGGTGACGAGGGGCCTGGATGTCGGAATCGTCGAGGCGCGGGACTGGGCGGCGGGTACATCATCACGGTCATCGAAGCTGATTCACGGCGGCCTGCGCTATCTTGAGATGCTCGATTTCGCACTGGTCCAGGAAGCGCTGAAGGAGCGCGGATTGCTGATCCAGCGGATCGCACCGCACCTGGTACGTCCGGTGCCGTTTCTGTACCCACTGAGCAAGCGGTTCATCGAGCGCCCGTATGTCGGCGCCGGAATCTTCCTGTATGACACCATGGGCATGACCTCCGGCAACTCGCGCGGCGTCCCCATGCACAAGCACCTCTCACGCAGGGGAACGCTCCGGGCTGCCCCGAGCCTGAAGGATGACGCCATGGTCGGCTCCATCCGTTACTACGACGCCCAAGTCGACGACGCACGTTACGTCGTCAACATGATGCGCACAGCTGCCTCCTACGGTGCCAAGGCGGCGAACCGGGTCTCCGTCGAAGACTTCCTGCGGGAGGGCGAGCGCGTGGTCGGTGCCCGGGTCAAGGACCAGGAGACCGGCGAGGAATTCAATATTCGCGCCAAGCAGATCGTCAATGCGACCGGCGTCTGGACTGACGAAACCCAGGCGATGGTCACCGACCGCGGCCAGTTGAAGGTCCGGGCCTCGAAAGGTATCCACCTGGTGGTGCCTCGGGACCGTTTCCAGTCCACCGTGGGACTCATCCTGCGCACCGAGAAATCCGTCCTGTTCGTCATCCCGTGGGGCCGCCACTGGATCATCGGCACCACGGACACTGACTGGGACCTCGACAAGGCGCACCCGGCGGCGTCGTCGTCGGACATCGACTACATCCTCGAACACGTCAACCGCGTCCTGAAGCGGCCACTGACACGCGAAGACGTGGAAGGCGTCTACGCCGGCCTGCGTCCGCTGCTCGCCGGGGAGAATGACTCCACGGCCAAACTCTCGCGAGAACACGTCGTGGCGCACCCTGTCCCGGGCCTGGTGGTCGTCGCCGGCGGCAAGTGGACCACGTACCGGGTCATGGCAAAGGACGCGGTGGATGAAGCCTCGCGCGCCCTCGATGAGCGGGTACCTGACAGCTGCACCGAGACCGTTCCCTTGCTGGGCGCCGAGGGCTACAAGGCGGCATGGAACAAGCGTGCACGCATGGCCGAAGAGTACGGGGTCCACGTGGCCCGCGTTGAACATCTGCTTCAGCGGTACGGGACCCAGGCGGAACTTGTGCTCGGACTTATCCGCGAGAACCCCGAGCTCGCGGAGCCGCTTCCCGGCGCCGACGACTACCTGGGAGCCGAGGTTGTCTTCGCGGCCACCTATGAGGATGCCCGCCATGTCGATGACGTCCTGACCCGCCGCACCCGTATCTCGATCGAGTCCTGGGACCGCGGTGTGTCAGCGGCTCCCGTGGTGGCGGATCTGATGGCTCCGCACCTTGAGTGGAGCGAGGCCCAGGTTGACCGTGAGGTTAAGCACTACCTCGCGCGGGTCGAGGCCGAAAGACTCAGCCAGCAGCAGCCGGATGACGTGTCTGCGGACAGTGCGCGCATGGGAGTCGAAGACATCGTGCCGCTAAGCTAGTACCCGCATCGCGGCGCCGGTCAGGCACTGGCGTCCGGAGCGCTCGTCCTGACGCCAGTTCCCAAGATTCCCGTGAGAGGCCGGTTGTGACACCCCTCGACCTGCATGATGCCGAACTGACCACACCGCAGATGGTGATCCTCGACATGGTGGCTGAGGACAAGGCCGACGCCGCTGCCCAGTTGGCTGCCCGCCTGCACGAATGCGGGCGGATCACAGACCTCGAGGGCTTCCTCGCCCAGGTCAATTCCCGTGAGCACCAGATGGCTACCGGCCTGCCCGGCGGCGTAGGTCTGCCCCACGCCAGGAGCGAGTACGTCGAGCAGACGTCCATCGCCGTGGGCGTCACGCGGTTCGGGCACAGCCTGAACTTCGGCGCGCTGGACGGCCCGGCAACCCTGGTGCTGTTGATTGCGACTCCGGCGGCGTCCTTCTCCGAGCACCTTGAGGTGCTCGCCACGCTCGCCCGCTCCCTGTTCAAGGAGAACTTCCGCGAATCGCTCCGCAGGGCGCATGACGCCGAAGTGATCAGTGAGCTCATCAACTCATCGCTGGTGTTCTTCGACCACTAGCGGCGGGCCTGCGCACCTACTCCGTCCGCCAGGACCGCCACAGTGACGCATACGAGCCGCCGAGCGCAAGCAGTTCGTCGTGGGAGCCCAGCTCGGTGATGTTGCCGTTTTCCACCACTGCCACGCGGTCGGCGTCGTGCGCTGTGTGCAGGCGGTGAGCGATCGCCACCACGGTTCGGCCCTCAAGCACGGCACTGAGGGACCGTTCAAGGTCCCGTGCTGCCTGCGGATCGATCAGTGACGTTGCCTCGTCGAGCACCAGCGTGTGCGGATCGGCCAGGACCAGTCGTGCGAGGGCAACCTCCTGTGCCTGGGCGGGCGTCAACTCGTACGCACCCGAGCCAACCTCCGTGTCGAGCCCCTCCGGCAGTGCGCGCGCCCAGGCCAGGGCGCCGACGTCGTTCAGTGCCTGTTCGAGCTCCGGCCCCGTTGCGTCAGCCTTCCCGAGCCGGATGTTGTCGGCGAGGGAGCCCACGAAAACGTGGTGCTCCTGGGTCACCAGGGCAACCTCGCGGCGCAGGGCATCCAGCGGCCGGTCCACCAGAGGCACACCGCCCACCGTGACGGAGCCGCCGGTGGGCGGGTGAATGCCCGCAATGAGCCGCCCGAGCGTCGACTTCCCCGCACCGGACGGGCCGACCATCGCCAGACGTTCTCCGCGGCGCAGCTGAAGGTCCACTCCGTGCAGCACATCGTGGCCCGGCCGGTAGGCGTACCGGGCGCCGGAGACGGTGATGTCGTCGGATGCGGGCTGCTCGTCTGTTGCGGTGCGGTCGCCGGGAACGTTCTTGATCCCGATGATCCGAGCCAGGGACGCCGCACCCACCTGGATCTCGTCCGTCCACATGATGAGCAGGTCGACCGGATCGATCAGACGGACGGCGAACAGTGCCACCGTCGCCACTGCGCCCGGGGTCACCGTATCCGTGGAAGCAAGGAATCCGCCCCACAGCAGCACCCCGGCCACCGGAAGCCAGAAGGCAGTGTCCGCCGCCGGAAAGAGCACCGACCGCAGCCACAGAGTGTACCGCTCTGCAGCAAAACTGCCGGCTAACGATTCGTCCACCCGCTCCCGGCGCAGTGCGCCCAGTCCGAGTGCGTCAACGGTCCGGGCACCCTCGATGGTTTCGGTGATTGATCCGTTGACCACCGCGTAGCTTTCCCGTTCCGTTTTGTACCCTGCGGAGCTGCGCTTGAGGTACCAGCGCGTCGCCGGGTAGAGCAGCGGAAGGCCCACCAGAAGGGCAAGCGAGAGCACCGGAGAGGTGAGGATCGCGGCAGCCAGCGTGATGATGATGGTCACCACCGACACCACCACCTGCGGAACACCGAACCGGACAGTGTGGGACACGGAGTCGACGTCGTTGGTCGTTCGGGAAACCAGGTCGCCAGTGCCGGCCTTCTCCACCGTGGACAGCGGCAGCGAGGTGACCTGGGCCATGAAGTCCTCCCGCAGCTCCGCAAATACCGTCTCGCCAAAGACCATGCCGGCCCGGACGGCGAACTTGCGCAGGAGGGCCTGCACCACCAGGAACCCCAGCATCAACAGCGACATCCCGGCGATGAACCCCGAGGTTGTGCCCGCGATGACCGCATCGACGACCTCGCCCAGGATGAACGGTCCCACCAGCCCCGCGGCAGCTGAGCCGACGTAGAGCAACACCACCCAGGTAAGCCCGCCCCGGTGCCGGCGGATGAGCCGCAGTGACTCCGCCTTCACAGCTCGCGCGTCAGCGACCGGCAGCTTGCCCGGTGCGGGCACACCCGGGCCCGTTGCCTGCTCAAGCACTTGCGTATCACTCACTGCGGATCACCACATTCCGGTAGGCAGGGACAGTCGACATCAGTTCCTGGTGTGTTCCTTCCGCTCGGAGACGGCCATCCTCGAGGAAGACCACACGGTCCATGACGCCGAGCATCAATGGGCTGGCAGTTACGACGACGGTGGTTCTGCCTTCGGTGCGCCGCACGCCTCCCAACCGCTGGGCGATTCTGGACTCGGTATGCGCGTCGACAGCGCTGGTCGGTTCGATCAGCACGAGCGTCTCGGCGTCGGCCAGCAGAGCCCGCGCAAGCACCAGGCGCTGGCGCTGTCCGCCGGAAAAGCCGCGGCCCCGTTCAGTCACCTCGGAGTCGAGGCCGGCCTCAAGACCGTCCAGGATGTCCAGGGCGCTCGCGGCTTCGAGTGCAGCAAGAATTCCCGTGTCGCTGTGCCGCCCGTGAGGATCGAGCTGGCTGCGCAGGGTACCGGTGAACAGCTGCGGATTGGCTTCGCTCACTACGATCCGGCGTCGGACTTCTTCGAGGGGAACCTCGTGCAGTGCGGCTGCACCCCACCTGACCACCGCCTCCCTAAGCACAGCGTCGTCGAACCGGCCCAGCCGGGTGGCAAGGTCGGCCGAAGAAGCAGGATCGGCTGAGACGAGCGCGGTGAGGCCGCCCGGCGTCAGCGCCACACCACTTGAGGTGTCCACGAGGGGAGCGGGCGCCGAGGGGGCAGGGGCGGTGGCGTTGTCGGTGATGTTCGCGTCAACGGACAGCACGTTGATGATCTTCCGGGCACCAACGAGCGCGCGGATCGAGTGTGAAACGCCATCCGCAGCACTCCTGATGGGGGTCATGAGGAACACGGAGTAACCGAACAGGGCGACCAGCTGGCCGGGTTCGATCTCGCCGCTCAGCACCAGCGTTGCCCCCACCCAGGTGAACACCACACTGAATGCACCTGCGATGAACACCTGCGAGGCCTCCAGGGTTGCAAGGGAGCGCGCAACCTTGATTCCGGCGTCGCGGGTTTCCGTTGACCGCTCACGGTACCGGTTGACGAAGATGTGCTCGCCGCCGATACCACGCAGCACGCGCAGACCGGCAACAGTGTCGGCGCCGACGGCGGTCATTTTTCCGGAGGCTTCACGCTGTTCGCGCTGCCGTGCCTGCAGCGGACGCACCACGAACAGGAGCAGGGCGCAGCACACGGGCACACCGATCAGCACAACGATCGCCAGGGTGACTGAACTCAGCGCGATGAGCGCACACACGACGAGCCAGGAAACCAGCGCGCCTGCAAGCCGGGCAGCGACATAGAAGATCTCGCCGAGTCGGGTCGCGTCCGATGCGGCCGTTGATACAACCTCGCCGGTGGAAAGTTTCTGGGGCAGCGCGTCACCTGTGCGGGTGATCTTGTAACCCACGAGGCGGATCGACTTGAAGGCAGCCTGCATCCAGTTGCTGATGGCCGCGCGGTGCGCAAGCATGCCGGCGAAGGCCTGGCTGACCGTGAGCACAACCAGGATGCCGACCCACCAGAGCAGGGCATCCCAGCTGCGTCCGATGATGCCCTCGTCGATGGCACGCCCCAGCGCGAAGGGGACAACCGCCTGCGCCACCATGAGGAGCGTTTCCAGCACCACGGCGGCAGCCAGAGTGCCCTTCTGACGGGCCGCCAGCCACAACAGATAGCGGGCCGGCGACCGAAGGTCGGGCGGACCTGGATCGGGGTAAGGGTACGAGCGCACGAGAAACAATCGTAGTCCTTAATCCTCCGAAGTGATAGATGATTCCCAATCACTATTTTGTGTGATCTCGATCTCCTTCCGAGGCCCGAGATTCGTTCCCGTCAACCAGCACCAAGTACCGTTAAGAAGTGTTGAAAACCGCGCTCAAGCCGCGATGGATTCTTTCCCTGATCCTCGCGATGGCTATTGCCGCGTTTTTCGTCCTCTTGAGTCAGTGGCAGTTTTCGCGTTCGCAGGATGCCGCTCCGCCGCCTCCAAGCACCACCGAGCAGGTTCAGCCCCTCACCGAGGTGTTCCAGCCGGGCATTCCCATGACTGCCGGAGTCGCTGACCAGATGGTCCGGATGGAGGGTCGCTTCCTGCCGGACACCCGGGTCCTGGTGGAGACCCGGCTGCAGGAGGACCGCGACGGACTGTGGGTGGCCTCCGCTTTCGAGGTCGCTGAATCGGGGGAGCCTTTGGCTGTCATCCCCGTAGTCCATGGTTGGGTGCCTGACGCTGAATCCGCCTCGGAAATTCCTGAGCGCGTCGGCACGGCGGTGGTCGAGGGCCGGTTGCTCCCGACTGAAGCTCCAGAAGTTCAACGACCGGTTCCCGGCCAGGTCCCCACGCTGTCCGTTGCCCAACTGATCAACATCTGGGATGTCCCAGCGGTGTACTCCGGGTTCGTCGTGTCCTTCGAAACTGTGCTGGACGGCAGCGCCGTCCCGCCTGAGGCGCCCCTGGAAGCGGTTCGTATTGATCCGCAGCCGCAGGAAACGCCGGTGAACTGGCTCAACATCTTCTACGCCGTGGAATGGTTCGTCTTCGCCGGCTTCGCCTTCTTCCTGTGGTGGCGGCTCGTTGCTGACGACCACCGCCGCACGCTCGAAGACGAACAGATCGAACACGACGAACATGGCGAACACAGCTCCAACGAACCGACCACCGACGAGGTAAGAACGTGACCGAACGCGCACCCACCAAGAACCCAGCCCGCAAACGACGCTTCGGCGGAACGCATGCCCAGATCCGGTCAGCGCTCAGCTTCTACAAGGTGCTGGCCTACGCAACCGGCGTTATGCTGCTGCTCGTTGTGGTGGAGATGGTTGCGAAGTACGGCTTCGGTGCGGAGATCATCGCCGGCGGGTCGGCCGGAGCGATCGGCCTCGTCGAGGAAGCCCAGGCCGACAGCGCGGGCGGCTTCAATCTGTCCACGGCCGTTCTCATCGTCCACGGCTGGCTTTACGTGGTGTACCTCATCGCCGATTTCCGGCTCTGGCAGTTCATGCGGTGGCCGTTCTCCCAGTTTGTGATCATCGCACTCGGGGGTGTTGTGCCCCTCCTTTCATTCATTGTTGAGAAGCGCGTTCACCGCCGGGTGGAAGAGGAGCTGGCCGCCCACCCCGAGGCGAAGACAAGGTACTGACTGCATAATGTGCAGCCTTACCCCTACTACCACTATTGTTGATGCGTGACTACCCCCGCTTCTGCAACTGAACACCAGCCTGTACTTGTCGTCGATTACGGCGCCCAGTACGCCCAGCTGATTGCCCGCCGCGTTCGGGAAGCGGACGTCTACTCCGAGATCGTGCCGCACACGATCAGCACCGAGGAGCTGCTGGCACGCAATCCTGTGGCTATCATCCTCTCCGGCGGTCCGTCCAGCGTGTACGCCGATGACGCTCCGCGCGTGGATCCTCAACTGTTCGACGCCGGTGTCCCGGTCCTCGGTATCTGCTACGGCTTCCAGGCGATGGCTTCCGCGCTCGGCGGTACGGTCGCGAAGACGGGACTGCGCGAATACGGTTCCACCGACGTCGCTGTTTCCAACGGTGCGCGGTCGATTCTTGAGGGAACCCCTGACCACCAGAATGCCTGGATGAGCCATGGCGATTCAGTGCAGGCGGCACCGGACGGCTTTGAGGTCCTCGCCAGCACAGCGGGAGCCCCGGTCGCAGCATTCGCAAACGAAGGCAAGCAGCTCTACGGGGTGCAGTGGCACCCCGAGGTCAAGCACTCGGCGCACGGCCAGCAGGTCCTGGAGAACTTCCTGTTCAAGGGTGCGCGCCTGAACCCCAACTGGACTACCGGCGACATCGTCGAGGAACAGGTTGAGCGCATCCGCCAGCAGGTGGGAGACGCCCGGGTAATCTGCGGTCTTTCCGGCGGCGTGGACTCCGCCGTCGCCGCGGCCCTCGTCCAGCGGGCGGTCGGTGACCAGCTCACCTGCGTGTTCGTCGACCACGGACTGCTCCGCGAGGGCGAAGCGGAACAGGTGGAGCGGGACTTCGTTGCCGCTACCGGCGTCAACCTGTACGTCGCGAATGAGCAGAAGCGGTTCCTCGAGGCACTTGAGGGTGTCGAAGACCCGGAGACCAAGCGCAAGATCATCGGACGCGAGTTCATCCGCGCATTCGAGGAGGCCGAGCGCGCCATCATCGCTGAGGCCGAAGCCCACGGAGAGAAGATCCGCTTCCTCGTGCAGGGCACGCTCTACCCCGACGTCGTCGAATCCGGTGGTGGCGAGGGTGCAGCCAATATCAAGAGCCACCACAATGTCGGCGGGCTCCCGGAAGACCTGCAGTTTGAGCTCGTAGAGCCCCTGCGCACGCTGTTCAAGGATGAGGTGCGTGCCGTCGGTGCCCAGCTCGGCCTCCCGGCCGAGATCGTCGGACGCCAGCCCTTCCCGGGTCCGGGCCTCGGTATCCGCATTGTCGGCTCCGTGAACCAGGAGCGCCTCGAGCTGCTCCGCAAGGCAGACGCAATCGCCCGGGCAGAGCTCACGGCCGCGGGCCTCGATAACGAGGTATGGCAGATGCCGGTGGTCCTGCTGGCCGATGTACGAAGCGTCGGCGTACAGGGAGACGAGCGCACCTACGGGCACCCCATCGTGCTCCGCCCGGTATCAAGCGAAGATGCCATGACCGCGGACTGGTCACGGCTTCCGTATGATCTCCTCGCCCGCATCTCCAACCGGATCACCAACGAGGTCGACGGCGTCAACCGCGTGGTCCTCGACGTGACGAGCAAGCCGCCGGGCACCATCGAGTGGGAGTGACTCCTCCGCCGATGCTCAGCGCCGGTCGAGGACGCTCGATCAGCAGGTTAATTGACGACGGTCCGCGTTGCTTGCAGCTTCTGGGAGGCAGCGTCGGATAGCTTGGAAGACATGCCTATCTGGTCAAGATCAGGCCGTGAGGCCGCAGGGAAGAGGACAACCGTGCCAGTGCAGGAAGCCGGGGACTCCGCTGAAGATTTCCTGATTCCGTGGCTGCGCAGACTGGGACCGCACGCGGGAACCGATACTCTGCTGCACTTCACGCCTTCGCGTTCCAACAGCATCGATCTCACGCATGCGCACCCGTCGGGTCTCGCGCAGCTTCTGGCCGGCCGGCGGACGCGCCTGTCCACGCTGCTACGGGATCCCGACCAGTACGCTGCCGCCATGAAGGCCGCCCGCCTTCTCCGCGCGAAGGTCTACGAACTCGCCACCGAACGCGGGATCGACGTCGGCTACCTTGCCGCGGGTACCGCTTCCTGGCGCACCATGGACGACGGCGGCCGCACCGACTCGCTGACCGCGCCCGTCCTGCTGACATCAGTCTCACTAACGGTGCACAGTTCGCAGGACGATTACGAGCTGCAGCTGACGGAGCATGCCCGTCTCAACCCGGCGCTGGTGCGCACGCTGCACAAGGATCACGGCATCGATTTCGATCCCGACGCCGTTGCACAGCTTGCCTACAGCACCGCGCGCTTCGATCCGCATCCCGTGCTCGACCGTCTCCGCGCGCTTACCGACAACGTTCGTGGCATGACCATCGAGCACCACATCCTTGTCTCGACCTTCGCGGACCTCGCCGACGTGGGCGTTGACACTGCGGTGCGCCCGGAGCACCCGCTGCTGTCTGCTCTGATGGATGCTGCGCGCGAGGGTATCGATGCACCCTCGGGTGCGCAGGCGCCGTCGCGGGATACGCCCCTTGATGACAGACACCCATCCACCGAGTTCCTGATCCTCGATGCTGATCCAGGCCAGCAGAGGGTTCTCGACGCCGTGGCCGCCGGCGGCTCCGTCGTAGTGTCCGCTCCTCCCGGAACCGGTCAGACACAGACCGCGCTGAACGCAGCAGCGGCGCTTGCGGAACAGGGCAAGAGCGTCCTCGTCGTGGCCGAGCGTCGCGGGACCCTGAACCAGTTCGTGCAGGAACTCGATGCGCTCAACCTCGGCTCACTCGTGCTGCAACTGAATGCCAACGGCAACCCCGCGCAGTTGAAGGACCAGCTGGTCCGTGCCATTGTCCGCAACGAGAAAGCCGTGGAGCCCACACTGGCGTCGCTGCACGAGACGCTCGTTTCGCACCGCCACAAGCTGCTTGAACATGTCCGCTCGCTGCACAACGTACGGTCGCGCTGGGGCTGCTCTCCCTATCAGGCAATGCAGTCCCTCGCCGAGCTGACGTCCCTGAATCCCGCTCCCGCCACGACCGTACGGCTCAAGCGCAGCGTCATGGACAGCATCCCGAACAGGACGGAACTGACCACACGGCTCCGTCGTGCGGCTGAACTCGGCGGCTTCAGCAAGGAAGCGACACAGAGCCCCTGGTTCGGCGCCAACCTGCGCAACCGCAAGGAAACCGAACACGCTCACAGCCTTACGGTCGACCTGTCCAGGGACATTCCGTTGCTGCGTGAGAAGGTTCGAGCTGTAGCGGAGCACTCGCACATCGAACTCGGAACCACATTCGAGGAGTGGGGTGCGCAGCTGGACCTGCTGGTTGCTGTGCGCGCCAGCCTCGACAAGTTCACACCGGACATCTTCGACCGGCCGGTCACGGACCTTATTTCGGCAACTGCGCCCTCATCGTGGCGGCGGGAGCGCACCATCGAGATGAGTTCGATGAGCCGGTCGCGCCTCCGCAGGGTAGCGAAGGAGTACGTCCGCCCCGGGGTCCACATTTCCGACCTTCACCAGTCCCTCGTCGAGGTGCAGGAGCAGCGCACCCTGTGGACCAAGTACGCGACCACAGAGCGCCATCCCTCGGTGCCCACAGGGCTGGCAGAGATCAACAGTTTCTACCGCACGATCGACTCCAAACTGAAGGAGCTCACGTCCATCCTGGCCGGTACTCCAGGGGAGCTCGAGCTCGTCTCGATCCCGCTGGATGAGCTGGTTCTCCGTCTCTCTGACCTGGCACGCGACAAGCAGAGCCTTGCGACTCTTCCCGAGCGCACGCTGCTGCTCGACGAAATGCGCGAGAACGGTCTCGGGGAACTGCTGGACGACCTCGCAGCACGTGAGGTGGGTGCCCGCCAGGTCGGGGGAGAGCTTGAGCTGGCGTGGTGGCAGTCCGCCCTCGAAGCGATGATCAGCGGGGACGATTACCTCGCCATGTCCGACGGCGCGAGCCTACGCACCCTCGAGGCCGAGTACCGGCTTGCCGACAACGCACATATTGCCTCCGGTGCGAGCCGGATCCGGTGGGCCCTCGCGGAGCGTTGGCGGGCGGCGCTGGAGACCATGCCGGCCGAGGCCGAGCAACTGCGCGGCCTGTTGCGGGAGGGCGAGCCCGGGTTGGACGCCCTCAGCGTTCAGGCCGATGAACTGGTCACAGCGCTGATGCCGGTGTGGGCAGCGAGCCCGCTGGTCCTGCCGCTGGTGCTCCCTGAGGACAAGACCTTCGACGCCGTGATAGTGCTCGACGCAGAATCCATTTCCCTGCAGTCGGTGGTCCCGGCGCTGGCCCGTTCCCGCCAGGTCATTGCCTTCGGTGATGACCGCCTCGGTGGACCGCGCAGCTTCACCGTGTCGGTCGAGGACGAGCGCCGCAACACGCCGGAACACCTTCCGAGCGCCTACCGGGCGCTGGCGGCGGTCCTGCCGTCACTGGCGCTGCGGGATGTCTACCGCGGAGTGGACAAGGGGCTCGTCACCTTCCTCAGCGAGCGTTTCTACGAGAACGAGCTTTCACGCCTGCCCTCCGGGGCAGAGATCACCGGCACGGAGCGCGCCTTCACTGTCGAGTACCTCCCCAACGGAACCGGCATGCCGAGCTCGGATCACGATGGTGTTGAGAGCGTCGCCGCTGAGGTCACCCGCGTCGTCGATCTGGTCTTTGAACACATCCGGCAGCGGCCGAGCTATTCACTCGCGGTGGTCACGGCAAGCGCACGTCACGCGCAGCGGGTAGGCGAGGCCGTCCGGCTCTCCATGGCTGATGCCCCGTGGGCGGCAGACTTCTTCAAGCCGGGCAACGAGTCGTTCCGGGTGGTTACCATCGACCGCGCCGCCGGGTTGACGCGGGACTCCGTGATCTTCTCTCTGGGATTCGGGAGGACGCCGCACGGACGGGCCCTGCACAATTTCGGTCCACTCTCGGCTCCGGACGGCCGCGGCAAGTTTGTGGCCGCCATGACCCGTGCACGGTACCGGCTGCATGTTCTCACGTGCTTCCGTCCCGAGGACCTGGATCCTGAGCGGTTGGGGCACGGCGCGCTGGACTTCTATGAGCTGCTGCGCCGGGAGCTCTCCGGGGACGCCGAGCAAACCCGGGTTGCCCCGGTGGAGTCCGAGAACGAGGACCCGCTGGTTGCGGACCTGGTGGAACGGCTGCGCCATCGCGGTGCCACCGTGCACAGCAATTACGACGGCGTGCTGGACATCGTCGCGGCCTTCGTCTCCGGTGACGGTTCCGGCGCGGACGGCAGTACGCCCTTTCTGCAGCCTGTGGCCATTGAGTCCGACGGCTCGGATCGGTACCGCGGCCTGACCGTGAGGGAGCGGAGCAGGTTGCGCCCGCAGCTCCTTGAACGGATGGGCTGGCGTTACATGCCGCTGTGGACCATTGAAGTATTCACTGATCCGGAAGGCTGCGCCGACCGCATATCGGGATATCTTGGTCTTCAACATACTGACCGGCCGAATCCGCGCCGGACTGCACAGGAGCCACCTGCAGGAAACGGGAAGACGATGGGATCGGAAGCAGAGAACAGCCGGCCGAATGAAGAAGACCGGATGGATGACCGCCCCGCTGATGAAGCGGTTGAAGGCACATCCGGCGAGACTGCCGAGCCGGCTGAGGCGCAGGCCCCGGCAGTAGCCCAGCCGAGCTCAGAGGCCACCACGAGTACGGCCCCGCACGGCGACGTCCTTCCCCAGCGTGCGGCTGAGGATGACCCGCGGTCCTGGAATGATCAGGATGGCGACAACGATGAGTGGCTGAAGGAACAGAAGCCTCCACACTGGAGCTAGCAGTTCACTCCTGGCTGCTTGCTGCAGTGAGTACAAGGTGAACCTGGCCGGCGCTTGATGCGCCGGCCAGTGCCGCCGCCTCGTCGGGACTCGCCGCTACGACCACCAGGCCGCCTTCCGCTCCTGACGCCGGCGCGAACGGTCCGGCACCCGGCTGCTCCGACGTCCACAGCACCGGTAGTCCACGGGCCAACACAGTGTTCTTCGCAGAAACCTCAAAGCCGTTGCCGGTACTGAGCACCACATCGACGCGCTGCCCTGCCGAGAGTAGCTGCACCGTGGATGCGTCAGCCGGGCGGAGAGGAACGGCTACTGTGCCCTCCGGGCTTCCGGCAAGAAGACCGGCGCCCACAAAAAAGTTCTGAGCCAGGACATCGCCCTCATAGACGGGAGTAGCCAGCTGCTGTCCGGCCACCAGCTCGGGTGACGCGAACGAGTGCTCGGGCACAGCGGCCTCGGGAAGATCGACGATGGCGAGGTGATCGGCGGTGAGTACCGCTCCCACGGGCAGATCCGAAGACGCAGCGACTACCCGCACGGTTATGGGCTCGTGTGGGAGGAGCGCCTCGACGGCCACTCCGGCTGCAGCGCATAAAAGACCGGCGGCCAGAAGGCGCCTTTTCCGGAAGATAAAGGCTCGAAACCGACTCTGCAGGCGATTCGGAGCGTTGGACGCTTCACTCATGGATCCAACGATATGAACCCGGCTACGGCAGCATCGTGGGAGATGGCCATATGTGGAAAAACCGCCCCCGGAGAACCGGTCGTGCAGGACAACCGGTCCTCCGGGACGGAAGGTGCTTTTGAGCGGGTGCGGCGTTAGGCCGAAGCAGCAGCAGGGGCCGTCGTTCCGCTGGAGGACGCAGCCGAAGACGAGGCGGCTTTGCCGTCCGAGCCGGACGGGTTCGATGAGGGCTTCGCAGGCGAGCTGCTGCCGGTCTCGACTGACGACGACGCCGAGCGGGAGTCCGTGCGGTAGAAGCCGGACCCTTTGAAGACGACACCCACGCTGTTGAACTTCTTGCGCAGTAGGCCCTCACATTCGGGGCAGACCGTCAGCGAGTCATCCGAAAATGACTGCTGGACATCGAAGGCGTGGCCGCAGTCCCTGCAAGCGTAAGCATATGTCGGCATGGACAATCCTCCTGTGGGAACGCTGTTCGTCGGCGGTCTCGTCGTCCCGGTTTCCCAGGATTTGGCACTCGACCCATCCGAGTGCCAATTCTACACTGCTTCCGCCGCTTATGATGAATGATCGCCGGGCGCACGGTGCAGACCGGACGGCGTGAAGGCGCCGTGCAGCGGCATGTCGAGAGGCGTGGTTTCGACATCGCCGGCAGGAAGGATTTCCTCGTCATACAGATAGCCGAGCCTTTCGACGTCGGGCTGTTCGAGAACCAGCTGCGCGAGGAACCGGTCGTAGTATCCGCCACCCTGGCCGATTCTGTTCCCCAGCACATCCATGGCCAGCCCGGGCACCAGCACCAGTCGGAACGGCACCAGCGCCGTGAATTGCTTTCGTTCGCCAACCGGCTCCCATAGGGGAGCCCTGGGGCTTTTCGCCAGCTCGACACCCGGCTCCCAGCGCACCCAACTCAGCTGGTAGAGCGGTTCACACACCGGTACGACGACGTCGTACCCCGCCTCGATGAGGGCAGGGAGCAGATGGCCGGTGCCGGGCTCCGGACCGTCTGAGAGATAGGCCGCGATAGGCCCCGTTTTGCTTGCAGGCGCAGCCCTCAGCCAGGCGAGCACCTGGTCGCGCAGTGCTGCTGCAGCTGCCCGCCGGTCATGATCGGGAAGGGCACGACGCCTATCCCGCAGTGTGCGGCGAAGGTCTTCCTTGATCGACGAAGGGCTCGTTGAGGGCATCGACGATTGCACGCAGGGATCCATGGTGGCACTGTACAGGGCGTGAGGGGCGTAGCGCTTTCATCGAAATAGCAGCCGATTCTGTAGTGTTGTGGCATGACTGAGCGACCAAGAGTTAACAAGGCCGTCATTCCCGCAGCCGGCCTGGGGACCAGGTTCCTGCCGGCCACCAAGGCAATGCCGAAGGAAATGCTTCCGGTTGTGGACCGGCCGGCCATTCAGTATGTGGTCGAGGAAGCCGTCGGTGCCGGCATCAATGACATTTTGATGATTACCGGACGTAACAAGAGGTCGCTTGAGGACCACTTCGACCGGGTGCCGTTCATCGAGCAAACACTCGAAGCGAAGGGTGATTTCGAGAAGCTTGAGTCCGTGCGCCGTGCCTCCGAACTCGGTGATATCCACTACCTCCGCCAGGGGGACCCAAAGGGCCTCGGGCACGCGGTGCTGCGCGCAAAGCTCCATGTCGGCTCTGAGCCATTCGCCGTCCTGCTCGGCGATGACCTGATCGACGAGCGCGATGTTCTGCTTGAGACCATGATCGATGTCCAGGCCAGAACCGGCGGGTCAGTGATTGCCCTGATCGAGGTTGATCCGGATCAGATCAGCGCGTACGGCTGTGCAGACATCTCCTCGCTCGACGGTGAGGAATACGTCCGCGTCAACAAGCTCGTCGAAAAGCCGTCCGCCGAGGAAGCCCCGTCCAACCTGGCGGTCATCGGGCGTTATGTCCTGCATCCCCGGGTCTTCGATGTCCTGGAAGAGACCGGTCCGGGACGCGGCGGCGAGATCCAGCTGACCGACGCACTGCAGACGCTGGCAGCGGCAGATGGCGAGGGTTCCGGCGTGTACGGTGTCGTTTTCCGCGGCCGGCGGTATGACACCGGGGACAAGCTGAGCTACCTGAAGGCAGTGGTGACGCTCTCCTCCGAGCGCGAGGATCTTGGTCCTGACCTGAGGAAGTGGCTGCAGGAGTTCACCGGCTCCTTCGACGGCTAACTACTGACATGTGGGGTCGGTTCGCCTGGCCGGTCACCCTCGAGACCGGCAATCTCATCCTTCGTCCGCTCCGGCATCGCGACAAGCACGAATGGATGGAACTGCGTCACCGCAACCTCGAGTGGCTCTCGCCCTGGGAGGCGTCCAACCCAGCGGCCGGTGGTTACCTGCCCACGTACCACGAGATGGTGCGCGCCCTGAACTCCCAGGTGCGTTCCGCCAGCGCATTGCCGTTCGTGATCGCCGAGCGACCCGAGAGCGGCGGCCGGCCGGCCATGGTCGGCCAGCTCACCGTGTCCGGGATTGTCTGGGGTTCCGCGCTGACGGCAACGCTCGGGTACTGGGTGGCCAAGGAGCGGGCGGGCAGGGGGATCGCACCCACGGCGGTGGCCCTCGCAACGGACTATTGCTTCTGGGAGCTCGGTCTGCACCGTATGGAGATCAACATTCGGCCGGAGAACACTGCAAGCCTCCGGGTTGTCCGGAAGCTGGGGTTCCGGGACGAGGGTATCCGCAAGGACTACCTCCATATCGCGGGTTCGTGGGCGGACCATAGATCCTTTGCGCTTACAGCCGATGAGGTTCCCGGCGGCCTCCTTAGACGGTGGCAGGAGACTGCACCGCGGCTCTAGCCAAAGTTCTCGACTTCGCGTCGGACACACCGTAGTGAATGAGGGAGCAAAGGCGCATCTGCTCTAACGTTTTGTAAGTGGACTTCTCTCTGAACAGCTCAGTTGTACTGGCGGCTATCGTCGGGCTCTGGCTCATTTGGGTTGCTCCGTATCTGCTGCGGAGCCGACAGCCTTTCCCCGTCGCCGGCGCCGCACACATCGCCTTTCCAGCCACCTCATCCGGGGACGCCGTGTTCCGAAGGAGCGTCATGACCATGTCCGCCGCCGACGATTCCCGGGCCGCCTCCGGACCAGCAACCACCGGTCAGGCAGGTGGAGGATCAACGAGGGTGCCGGGCTCCGCCCCGAGCCTCAGGATCCGGTGGGACCGGCTCTCAATCGCGCTTGTGGGTGCAGTTGCGCTGGCCACGGCGCTGGTCACGTCGGTGTTTGCCGTCGTCGGGCTGGTTTCTTCAATCGTCCCGGTGATCGCGCTTGTCCTTGCCATTGCAAGCGTCGCGGTGTTGCGCACACTCGCACTGCGCGACCGGTCACCCGCGCCGCAGCGGGCCCCTGCCTCAACGGAGGAGTCCGTCTCACCGTCGGCCGAGGAGGCTCCGGTGGTACGCCGTCCCACCACCCTCTTCAACGCCGAGGATGCCGAGGACAGCAGCCCGGAAGAAGAGAACAAGGACGACGCCGCGGACGCCCCGGTTGCCGCACCCCAGTTCACCGCGGCTGAGTTGCGGGCTGCGGCGCTTGCCGTTGCTGCCGAAGCAGGCGAGAAGCCCGTCACCGGTACACCCTGGCAGCCTGTGGATGTGCCCAAGCCTACGTACGTTGAGGCTCCGAAGGCTGACCGGGAAGATCCGGCCCCGCTGGATCTGCCGGAGGCACCCAAGCCCCAGACAAGGACGCCGATCAAGAACAGCGCCGTGGCGCCGAAGGTCGAGACGGCTTCTGCGCCCCGGATGAACCTGGACGACATCCTGCAGCGTCGCCGCGCGTAGCCCCACGCACGCAGTGTCTGAGGCGGACGAGCTCGCCCTGCTCGAAGGGTCTGCCATCGCCCCGGCACTCGCCGCAGCAGCGGTCCAACTCATCGGTCCGCTGCAACAGTGGTCACTGGGGAGCCTCCATCATCGCCCCGGTGCAGGAGTCACGGGAATCTACGAGGTGCAGTGCCTTACGCCGAACGGCCCCTTGACCGGGTTCCTGTGCGTCACCACGAGGACCGTGGAGGGTGAATTTCCCCGCTCCATGCGATTCCGCGGCCCTGAAGGGACAGCGCTTCTGGCGTGGAGCCATCCCCATGATCCACTGCTGCCTGCGCTGGAATGGGCGTGCGATGCCCGATCCGTTGGTCCGGAACTCTTCGGAGTCCCCGCCGCCATGCTCACCACCCTCGGTTATCGGCCCATGAGGCGGGCTGTACTGCGGGCCGAGGGCGCAGGGGAGACCCGCTATATGAAGGTACTGCCGAGTGGCCGTGCCGCAGCCCTGCGCCGCCGGCACGAGCTGCTGTATGAAGAGAAGATCCCTGTTCCGCAACCGGTCGGGTCTACGGATCGGAATGTCGTCGTCACCCTGCCGGCGTCTGGAACACCGCTTGCCCAGCGATTGATGCTGAACGGCGCATGGGAGCTCGAACCGCAGGTTCTGGTCGATTTGCTCGAGCGTTTCCCGCAGGCGGCGCGCGAGCTGCCGGCAAGACTGCCCTGGTCCGCACGGGTCCGCGACTACGCGAGGGCTGCTGTCGCTGCGCTTCCCTCGGAATCAGTGCGGATTACCGCGCTCGCTTCGCGGGTAGAAGAACTTATCCGGACGGCGCCTGCCGGACCGGTGGTCGCGACGCACGGCGACTTCTATGAGGGGAACCTCCTTGTCGCCGGCGGCGAAGTCACAGGCGTACTCGATCTTGACGGCGTGGGTCCCGGGCATATGGTGGACGATTTGGGATGCTTTCTTGCCCACCTTGCAGTCCTGCCCAGCGTCGACGACCGCTATCACCACGCTCCGGCCGCGGTGACCCGGTTTCAACGGGCATTTGAAGAGCGGGTGGATCCCTCGGCGCTGCGGGCCCGGGCTGCGGGAGTGGCGCTGACGCTCATCGCGGGGGCGAGAAACTCAGGACAGAACCAGTCCGACGACGGCTGGCGGGCTGGTGCACGCACCCGGCTGCTGGTGGCCGAAAGCTTCCTGACGCGAGGAGCCGGCCAGGCCGATTGAGGGCTTGAGGCCTTAGTCTTCGGTCAGCCTTCGGACTGCTGCTTGCCCTGCGACTTCTCGGCCAGCAACCGGTCAAGAAGGGGTTCCACGCGGTAGGGAATGTGCTCGTGCAGTGCCAGCACCGTTTCCGTCCGGATCACACCCTTGATGCGCAGGATCGACCGAAGGGCCGACTGCAGGTGATGCGTATCCTTCGCAGCGACACGGCACCAGACGTCGCCCCTGCCCGAGATCTCATGGACTTCAAGTACTTGCTCCAGCGTGCGCAGCGCTGAGATGACACCGTCCAGTTCCCGGTGCGTGACCTCAATCGTGACGAATGCGACGACGTCGTATTCCAGGCGTGCGAGGTCGAGTTCCCGTCCGCTCGGGCGGAGAAGACCCGACCGAAACAGCCGCTGCATCCTCGCCTGCGCGGTGTTGCGTGCCATGCCAAGCGTCTCGCTGAGCTGGCTGACCTGCGAGCGCGGGTCGCGGACAAGCTCGCGCAGAAGACGAATGTCTGTTCGGTCCAACATACACATCTCCTCGTTCAGCTCATCGGGGAGTCGGATCTCCCGCGAAAATTGAGCACGATGATCAGGCGAGGCCAGATCGGACTTCCACACTAACCCGCAGACTGCACCATGAATAGTAAGAGTGGTAAGTATCTCCGGAAGGTGAGCATGAGCGTCATCAGTGAATTGCGAATGCGGCCTGCCCCCGTGCAGTCTCCCCGCTGGGATGCCTCAGTCCGCACCCGGTTGGGTCTCGCCGTCGTCGTGATGGCCACCCTGCTCGTGGGAGCGAATCTCGCGACTCCGCTCTACCCGCTCATTCGCGCCGATCTTGGTCTCAGTGCTTTCGATACGACGGCAGCCTTCGCTGCGTACGTCTTCACTCTCGTTGCCGGGCTGCTCCTGGTTGGCCACTGGTCGGACCATATCGGGCGGCGCGCGGCGCTCGTTCTCGCGGTTCTGACCGGTGTGCTCGGAGCCGTGGTTTTTGGCAGTGCAACATCGCTTCCGATGCTGGTGCTCGGCCGTTGCCTCCAGGGTGCGGCAGTAGCGTGCGCGACCGGCGCCAGTTCTGCTGCATTGCGCGACCTGTTGCCTCTCCGTCCAGAGTGGGCATCACGCTTCACGCTTGTCGCCTCGGCCGGGGGAGTCGCGGCGGGACCGATCGTGGGTGGGCTGCTGTCACTGCTGCCCGAACCGACCCGGCTCCCGTTCGCGCTTTATGCGGTCTTCCTGGGGCTGCTTCTGATTCCGCTGGTACTGCTCGATGCCCGACCGGCGAGCAAACCGGCGCCACCGGTCCGGCCGCTGTCCGCGTTGAAGCCGCGCCGTCCCGCGGTGTCCCGAACTGCCCGCAGGGCGTTCTGGTCTGCGGCGATCGTTGGCTTCCTCAGTTTCGCAGTATTCGGTTTCTCGCTCAGCCTTGCGCCGACGTACCTCACGGGGATGGCCGGCGAATTGAGCCGGCCGCTCGTGGGTCTGTTTTCCGGACTGGTGCTGGCGGCTTCGGCGGCAAGCCAGCTGTTCCCGCAGAACAGTGCACGTCCCACGAAGCCGGGTGTGTCCGGCCTGCTCGTAATGGCCGGCGGTGTAGCGCTCATTCCGGTGGCGGGCAGTGCCGGCAGCGTACCGCTCCTCCTTGCTGCCCTGATTATCGCGGGGGCAGGCCAGGGGGTTGCCTTCCGCACCGTTTTCAATGCGGTGGCGCAGCAGGTCGAAGGATCCCAGCATGCACAAATCATCAGCACCGTCTACGTAATCACCTACCTCGGAAGTGCTGTTCCTGTGCTCGGGCTGGGTCTGGCGGCGGATGCCCTCGGCCTCACCGCAGCGGTCGCGGTCTTCGCCATGATGGTTGCTGTGGCGTGCGTAGTCATAGCCATTGTCCTCTGGCGGGGTGCCGCCACGAGGCGCTGAACAAGTGCAAAGAACGGTTTGCAAATAAACTCTTGCAAAGAAATCTTTGCAAGCGTATCCTGCCTGTATGGAGTCAGCAAAGCCCAACGATCGCACCGTCGATATCAACGCGCTGAAGGCGCTGGCGCATCCACTCAGGATCCAGCTCCTCAATGCGTTGTCACAGTTCGGGCCGCAGACTGCCAGTGCGCTCGCTGCCCGGCTCGGGGAATCGAGCGGTTCCACCAGCTACCACCTGAGACAGTTGGCCAGGCATGAGCTGGTTCGCGAACTGGAAGGTCGGGGATCAGCGCGCGAGCGCTGGTGGGAGCGTCCACCCGGGGCCCTCAACCTCTACTCCAGTGAGATGGCACAAGATCCGGCGACACGGGACGTCGCGGCCATAGTCAATCGGGAGTTCAGCCACAACCGGGCTGCACTCCTTGAGGACTACATGGAACGCGGCCCGCTCGTCCTGCCCGAGGAGTGGCTTGATGCCTCAGTCATTTCAACCATCAACGCGCGGCTCACAGCAGTTCAGCTGGCTGAACTGTCCAGTGAGCTGATGCGCCTGGCACGCGACCTCTTCGAAAAGTACCGCCCGGACGGAGTCGATTCGCCGGACGCCAAGGCGGTACAGATCCACCTCAACACTTTCCCGATCATCCAGGGCCAGTTTCCTGAGCCCACTTCCCGAAAAGAGCACATCACATGACAACGCTCACCAGCCTCTGCCCACCGGTCCGACCCTCCGGGTTAGACGCCCTGCTCATCGTCGTTGGCCGCTGGCTTGTCACTACGGGCGAGCGGCTCGCCGCCCAGGAACACGCCATGATCAACCGCAGCGCCTACGAGGACCGGCTCCGCGACGGCGTGGCGCTGCGCCATTCGGGACTCTGGCCCTAATCGGAACCGGGAAGCAGTCCCGCATTGCCTTCCATGCGATTGAAAACCAGCGTTGTCTCCGTATGCCCCACAACCGGGTCCGTGGTGAGGTAGTCCAGGACCCAGTCCCTCAACGCTTCCGTGTCCGCAACCGCGAGATGGATGAGGTAGTCCACCGAGCCGGAGACGTGGAACGTAGCCACCACTTCGGGCAGGGCGGGCACCCGTGAGGTGAACCTGTCAATTTCCTCGCGGTTGTGGCCCTTCAGCTGTACGGAGATCAGCGCCTGTACTGCACGCCCGATCGAAGCCAGGTTCAGCTCGGCGTGATAGCCGGTGATGACCCCGCGCTCCGTGAGTTGACGTGTTCTCAGCAACGCCGTGGAGGGCGCAACGCCCACCTTTTCGGCAAGCTGCGCATTGGTGATCCGCGCGTCTGCCAGCAGTTCCTGGACGATTCGACGGTCCACCGGATCAAGTCCGTCCGGTTTGCCACTGTTCGCCATGCGGGTGCTCCTGCTTCGCTGGTGTCCTGCCTGCGGGATTCCTCCAGCCTACCGGCGGGTGCGTAACCTTGTGCTCATGCCAAACGTTCCGCATGGGAATACATCGAAGCGCGATCCCGCGAACCCGGACAGCGCACACGGCGCCGCAGCGTCGGAGGGGGCCGTTACCGACGTCGTCGGTCTTGATATCGGCGGCACCAAGACCCACGGGGTGCGCTGGAGTGCGGGGGAAGTGGTTGCCGAAGCGAAGAGCGGGAGCGCCAATGTCCAGAACGTCACGCCGGACGAAGCTGACCGGAACCTCGCGGAGCTCTTCTCCGCGCTGGGCGGTGAGGTAGGCCGCGTGGTGGCTGGGTCCGGCGGTGTGGATACCGACGAGGACGCCGACGCCCTGCGCCGGTTGATCGGCCGGCAAGCGCCGAACGCCCGGATAGACGTAGTCCATGACACGCGCCTGATACTCGCCGCCGGCGCTGCTTCAACAGGCATTGCGGTGATCGCAGGCACCGGATCTGTGGCCTGGGGAGTGGACAGCGAAGGTCGCCAGGCACGTTCCGGAGGCTGGGGATATCTGCTCGGCGACGAGGGCAGCGGCTACTGGGTGGGAAGGGAAGCGGTGCGGGCCACCCTCCATCGCTTCAACCGCGCGGAGCCGCTTGGCATTCTGGGTGAGTCTGTCCTGCAGGCCAACGGGGTGCAGCGCCCTGAAGAACTCATCGCCCACTTCCACGGAACATCCGGCAGGCGCTACTGGGCCGGGCAGGCACATCTGGTCTTCGAGGCGGCCGAGGCAGGAGACGACGTCGCACAGCGGATCATCGCAGACGGCGCACACCATCTGTGCGGGCTGGTAAACGACGTCGCGTCTGTTCTCGGAATCAATGGACCCGTCATCATCGGCGGCGGTCTTGCTGTTCACCGGCTGAAACTGCAGGAACTTCTGATCGGGGGGCTGGCCCAGGACGGATTCGACGAGGTGCGGTTCCTCAGAGCAGATCCTGTCCACGGCGTGCACTACCTGTTGCAAACCGGCGCGCTGTAACCAGCGGCGCCGTCACCGCCTGGAAAATCGGTAGGGGATCGCGCACCCGCGCAGCCCGTCCCATCGGAGCCGAAAACTACCTCCTGGTCCCCATCTAGACTGGGGTTCATGGCGCAGGAGTGGGATACCCGGGTAGGTGCGTACGCCGTCGTCGTGCGGGATGGAATGATCCTGCTGGCGCACTGGAATGAGCATAGCAGGGCCGGTTGGACCCTGCCCGGTGGCGGGCTTGAGCTGGGGGAGGATGCCCCGGCCGCCGCAGTCCGTGAGGTGCTGGAGGAGACCGGCTACGTCGTTGAACTCGATGAGCTCCTGGGGGTGGACAGCGTGCACATCCGTCCTGAGGACCGCCTGAACCGATCCGGCCGACCCCTGCATGCGTTGCGGATCGTCTACCGTGCGCATGCCGTCTCGGGCGAGCTCGTCCATGAACTGGACGGATCCACTGATGAGGCGGCGTGGATACCCCTCGCTGACGTGCCCTCTCTGAGCCGCGTTGACCTCGTGGATAAAGCGATCCGCCTCTCTTACCAAAGCCCCAGCCGGGCGCTACTATAAAACTCTTCTGTTTCGAGACCGGGATGACCGGGCCCTCGATCTGATCGCCTGTGGCACTGAAGGAGGTGACGTTATGAAAACGGTTCTTGTTGCTGCGCCCTGCCCAACAACTGCACGCCAGACAACTCCCTTCATAACCCTTGCCTCCCGCCTGCGATCACTCTGATCCCGTTCTCTGCACCGCGCGGGAGGCCCTGCCTGAGGACTACCCTTGAACACTCTTGCCGAGTACGGCTTTACCGACCGCATCCGCGGTCTTTTCTCCCGCTCTTTTCCATCGACCGTCCCAACATCTGAAAACAAGCCTCCGGAGCCCGCACGCGTAGTCCGCGCCGACCGCGGACGGGTTCTGGTCACCACGTGCAGCGGGCCGCTGCACGTGGACACCGACGGCACAGTTGTGACCGGCGACTGGGTGGCGCTGGCACGCAACAACGACGACGGCACCTCGCCGCCCTCCGTCGTCGGCGTCCTACCGCGCTACTCGACCCTGCAGCGCAAGAAAGCGCACGATCCACTGTCCGAACCCCAGGTCCTCGGCGCCAACATCGACCTGGTCGGGGTGGTGGTCCCGATCGACCGTCCACTCTCGGCCAACCGGCTGGAGCGAACACTGGTTGCCGCCTGGGACTCCGGCGCGGTGCCGATCGTCATCATGACAAAAGCCGATCTGAGCAGCAGGTTCGATGAGGTGGTGGCGCAGACCGTCGAGCGTGCCCGCGTTGTGGAAGTCTTCACCACGTCCGCCGAGGCCGGTGACGGCCTGGACGCACTGCGCGAGCGGATCGGTACCGGGAACACGCTGGCACTGATCGGCCCGTCCGGGGCGGGCAAATCGACTCTGATCAACGCGCTCGCCGGGTTCCACGCCCAGGGCACGGGAGAAGTGCGTGCCGGTGATGGAAAGGGGCGGCATACAACGACGGCGCGGGAACTCATTCCGCTCGGCGGCGGCTCCGTCCTCATGGACACCCCAGGCATGCGCGGGTTCGCGCTGTGGGATGCCGAGGAAGGACTGGAGGTGGTATTCGGCGATATAGAGGCACTGTTCGCAGGCTGCCGATTCAATGACTGCGCCCACGATGCCGAGCCGGGGTGCGCCGTTCGGGCAGCGCTCGACGCCGGCGAACTGGAGGAGCGACGCTGGCTCAGCTACCGCAAGATGCAGCGCGAGCTGGCCAGTCTTCACCGCCGGCAGAGCGTCGCGGAGCAGCGCCGGCACGGGCGGTCCTTCCACCGGATGGCGAAGGACGCGGTCATGGCCAAGGACTACCGCAACCGCTTCGCGGAGGGATGAAGAACAGGCCTGCGTGGGCTGCTCCGCCGGCCTGCGCTCGGGTGAACCGGTTCCGTGCTAACGATTCGAGACAAAGTTCTGGTCCGGGCCATACATCCGCTTGTGCGCAACGAACGCATAGCTAGACTCAACAAGACGATGGCCCCGCTGAGCGTTTCCAACCTGCCGGGCGCACAGGATCGCTGGGGACGGCCTCGGGCCGAGCCTGACGTCGATGAAAGGTATGGCTTCCATGACAGGCGAAACTTCGGGCCCCGCGGAGGGCAGCCCGGGACCCAAAGCGATGATTCAGTTCCGCAACGTCTCAAAGCACTATGGCGGCGGGGCGGCTGCCGTCGAGAATCTCAGCATGGACATCGACCGCGGAGCGATCACCGTCCTCGTGGGCCCTTCGGGCTGCGGCAAGACCACGTCCCTGCGCATGATCAACCGAATGGTGGATCCTACCTCCGGCTCTATCACCGTCGACGGTCAGGACATTGGTCGGCAGCGGGCTTCCGAGCTGCGGCGTTCCATGGGATACGTCATGCAGTCTTCCGGCCTGTTGCCACACCGCACCGTGCTGGACAACATCATGACCGTGCCAAGGCTGAATGGTGTGCCGAAGTCGACCGCGGCGAAGCGCGCGGTTGAACTCCTCGACGTCGTCGGGCTCGCCCAGGCGCTCGGGAAGCGGTACCCGGGACAGTTGTCGGGCGGTCAGCAGCAGCGTGTGGGCGTGGCGCGCGCGCTCGCGGCAGACCCACCGATCCTGTTGATGGACGAACCCTTCAGCGCCGTCGACCCGGTGGTGCGGCACGAGCTGCAGGAGGAACTGCTGCGGCTCCAGCGCGACCTCGCCAAGACCATTGTCTTCGTCACCCACGACATCGACGAGGCCACCGTGCTCGGTGACAAGGTCGCAGTCTTCGCGACGGGCGGCCGGCTGGCCCAGTACGCGGCGCCCGAAGAAATCCTGCGCGCTCCGGTAGACGATTTCGTGGCAGGCTTCGTCGGCAGGGACCGCGGTTTCCGCCGCCTGTCTTTCCAGCCCGGCGACAGCGTGCCCGTCCACCCGGTCGAGACCGTGAGGGTGAGCAGGCTCGGTGACCCGAGCGTCACAGTTGATTCCTCGTGGACGCTGGCAGTGGACGACGACGGACGTCCGCAGGGGTGGGTGCCGCAGGCCATGCGCCACAGCATCCGCTCGTCCGGCGACCTCGTGCCCGGCGGTTCACTCTACCGCCGCGGGGACTCGCTGCGCCGGGCCCTCGATGCCGCATTGTCGGCGCCATCCGGACTCGGCGTAACCGTCGACGACGACGGACGGGTGCTGGGTGTGGTGCAGGCAGCCGAGGTGCTTGAGCTCATCGAGGAAGCACGCCTGAACCGCGGTCGCGCCGACCACAACACGGCGGTCTGACGTGGAGTGGTTCATCGACAACTTCTCCTACATCGCGGAGCTGACGGGATACCACCTGATCCAGGCGATTCTGCCTCTGGTGTTCGGTGTTGCCATCGCCGTTCCCGTGGCGCAGACTGCAAGGCTCAGCAAACCGCTTGGGGGAGTCATCCTCACAACTTCCGCGCTGCTGTATACCGTGCCCTCGCTGGCGATGTTCGTCCTGCTTCCGCTGATTCTCGGCACGCGGGTCCTCGACATGGTCAACGTCATCGTCGCGCTGACTATCTACGCGGTCGCGCTGCTGGTTCGCTCAACCCTGGATGCACTCAACTCGATTGACGACGGCGTCCGGCAGGCTGCGGTAGCGATGGGGTTCACGCCGCTGCGCCGTTTCCTCACCGTGGATCTCCCGCTATCCGTTCCCGTCCTGTTCGCAGGCCTACGGGTCATTTCGGTGACCAACATATCGCTGGTCAGTGTGGGAGCCCTGATCGGCATACCGAGTCTCGGAACACTGTTCACGGACGGGCTGTTCCGATCCTTCCCGACGCCGATCGTGATCGGGATCGTGGTGACGCTGGTGCTGGCCCTGATCATGGACCTGCTGCTGGTGCTGCTGGAACGTGTGCTTACACCCTGGACGCGCACGGTGAAGACACCCGGTCCAATGGCCCTGACGAATGGCGCCAACCTCGCGGCTGACGCCTCACGGGCAGGAAACGTCACCTGATGAATTACTCGAGCAGCAATCTTCTTATCCAGATGTACGAGTGGCTTACCTTCCCACCGAACTGGAGTGGCGCCAGGGGAATCCCGGTCCGGATCGTCGAACACCTGGGCTATACCGGACTCACCATTCTGATCGCCGCGGCCATCGCAGTGCCGATCGGCATGTTGGTAGGACACACCGGCAGGGGCCGGATCGTCATAGTGTCGGGCGTCGGAATCCTGCGTGCGCTCCCTACACTCGGCATGCTGATTCTCTTCGTACTACTGGCGGGCCTCGGACTTATGCCGCCCATTTGGGCGCTCGTGCTCCTGGCAATTCCCCCCATCCTCGCGGGGGTATACGCAGGAATCTCCTCGGTGAACCCGGCGGTGGTGGACGCGGCCCGCAGCATGGGCATGACTGAACTGCAGGTGCTGTTCCGGGTTGAATTGCCTAATGGGCTACAGGTGATTCTCGGCGGTTTTCGAGCGGCTGTGCTGCAGGTCGTGGCAACCGCTGCCGTCGTCGCCTTCATCAACCTCGGAGGTTTGGGGGTCTTCCTTATCGAGGGCACCCAGCTGCGCGACAACGGACGCCTTTTCGGCGGCGCCGTGGTAATCGCCGTCGTCGCCATCGCCGTCGACAGCGTTATGGCGCTGCTTCAACGATTTGCGGTATCGCCGGGCCTGCGGACATCCCGCGTACCGGCGGAACCGACAAAGACCGGTGGGCAGGAAGCCCACGTCAGTTCACAAGGAGGAACACCATGATCACAACATCCACGCGCAGCTTCCGGCGCGGCATGCTCGGGATGACCGCCGGGTTGACCGTGGCGCTCGCCATGACGGCCTGCGGTGCGAATTCAGATCCGCAGGGCGGAACCGATACCGAGGCAACCGGGGGCAGCAGCAGCGGACCGCTGACTGTCGGCTCGGCCGACTTCCCCGAGAGCCAGATCATCGCCGAAATCTATGCCGGCGCGCTCAACGGAGCAGGCATCGAAGCTGACACCCAGCTCAACATAGGCTCGCGCGAGATCTACTTCACCGCCGTCGTCGACGGATCAGTCGATATTGTCCCTGACTACAGCGGCAATCTGCTCCTCTTCGCAGATCCGGAAGCGACCGCTGAATCGGCTGAAGACATCATGGCGGCGCTGCCCGACGCGCTGGCTGCCAACTCGCCGGACGCGAACCTGGGCGTGCTCGAAGCCTCGTCAGCTGAGAACAAGGACGCCATGGTGGTCACCGCTGCCACGGCCGAGGAGTATGGACTTGCCTCAATCGAGGACATGGCTGCCGTCTGTGACGAACTTGTCATCGGGGCGCCGAGCACATTCGCCGAGCGCGCCTACGGCCTGCCCGGTCTGGAGGAAAACTACGACTGCGTTCCCAAGTCCTTCGAGGCCATCAACGACGGCGGCGGTGCAGTGACGCTCGAAGCACTGCTGAACGACACCATTCAGGTCGCCGATATCTACACCACCACGCCGTCGATTGCCGATAACGACCTCGTAGTGCTGGAAGACCCTGCCAACAACTTCATCGCACAGCAGGTAGTCCCCCTCGTTAACCTGGACACCGTTGGCGAAGATGCGCGGGCAGTTCTCAATGAGGTTTCCAGCACGCTCACCACGGAGGACCTGATCGACCTCAACCGCGAAGTGAGCGGCGACGAAAAGCGCAACCCCGCCGACGCCGCTGCTGACTGGCTTGAGGAAAAGGGACTGGCCGGCGAGTAGCATCCTTCAGCCCGGGCCGGCACCGTTGCCTTGATCACAATGTGAGGGGGCGGGCCCGGGCTATGGCATTCTTTGTTAATGGCCGATTTCAAGCAATCAGACAAGCTGCATAACGTCCTCTACGACATCCGGGGGCCGCTGCTTGAGCATGCCAAGCGCATGGAAGCGGAAGGCCACCGCATCTTGAAGCTGAATATCGGCAATCCGGCGCCGTTCGGCTTCGAGGCGCCCGACGCAATCCTCGTCGACATGATCCGCCACCTCCCGAAGGCGCAGGGCTACAGCGATTCGCGCGGAATTTTTTCCGCGCGCACCGCAGTGGTCCAGTACTACCAGAGCCGCGAAATCCAGAACATCGATGTTGACGACGTCTACCTCGGGAACGGCGTCAGTGAGCTGATCACACTGTCCCTGCAGGCGCTTCTGAATAACGGGGAAGAGGTCCTGGTACCGACGCCGGACTACCCGCTCTGGACAGCATCAGTCAGTCTTGCCGGCGGAACCGCGGTGCATTACCTGTGTGACGAGAGCAATTCCTGGTGGCCGGACGTCGAGGACATCGAGTCCAAGATCAACCCGCAGACCCGCGGCATCGTACTCATCAACCCGAACAATCCCACGGGCGCCGTCTACCCCCGCTCGGTGATCGAGCAGATCGTGGACCTTGCCCGCCGCCACGACCTCATCATTTTCGCAGACGAGATCTACGAGAAGATCCTGTACGACGACGCAGTCCATGTGAACGCCGCGTCGGTAACCGGCGACGACGTCCTTTGCCTGACCTTCAGTGGATTGTCCAAGGCTTACCGCATCGCCGGTTTCCGTAGCGGCTGGATGGCCATCTCCGGACCCAAACATCGTGCTGCTGATTACATTGAGGGCATCAACCTGCTGGCGAACATGCGTCTTTGCGCGAACGTACCCGCGCAGCACGCCATTCAGACTGCTCTCGGCGGGTACCAGAGCATCAATGACCTCATCCTCCCGGGAGGACGGCTCCGGGAGCAGAGGGACAAGGCCTACGAGTTGCTCAACGCCATCCCGGGCGTCTCCTGTGAACTGGCGCAGGGTGCGTTGTATCTCTTTCCGCGGCTTGATCCGGAGGTCTATCCGATCAAGAACGATGAACAGTTCGCGCTGGACCTGCTCAAGCAGCAGAAGATTCTGATTTCGCACGGCACAGCGTTCAACTGGATCAACCCAGATCACTTCCGCATGGTTACCTTGCCGAGCGTGAAGGATATTGAGGACGCGATCGGTCGCCTGGCGGAGTTCCTCAGCACGTACAAGCCCTGATCGGCACCCTAAGCGCATCTCAACGAGGAGGACCAATGCACGTTGTTCCTGATTTCAGCGTTTCTCCCACCAAGTTGCTTCTCGCCGGGCCTGACATCGACCTCGCACTCATTGATCCTGCTTCCACTCCGGGTTTCGGCGGTGGGAAGCAGGACGGGAAAGCACGGCTCGCTACGGGCAGGAAGGATCTGTCCGAATTGCAGGAGAAACTCTTCGCGGAGAGCCGTTTCGGCAGTGCAATTTCTGTGCTGTTGATCCTGCAAGCCATGGACACCGCGGGCAAGGGGGGAATTGTCCGACACGTCGTTGGGGCGGTGGATCCGCAGGGGGTAGAGCATCACGCCTTCAAAGCGCCCACCGAGGAGGAGAAGAAGCACGACTTCCTCTGGCGGGTGCGGAAGGAGCTACCCGGCCCCGGAATGATCGGAGTTTTTGACCGTTCGCACTATGAGGACGTCCTGATCCACAGAGTACGTAAACTCGCCGAGCCGGCGGTTCTCGAGGAACGGTATGGGCAGATCCGGGAATTCGAGGCAGGTCTCCAGAATTCCGGAACCCGGGTGATCAAGGTCATGCTCCACCTGAGCAAGGACGAGCAGAAGGAACGCTTGGCGAAACGGCTGGAACGCAAGGACAAGCACTGGAAGTACAACCCGGGTGACCTAGCCGAGCGTGCCGTGTGGGATGAATACCAGCACGCCTACCAGATCGCCATCGAACAGACGAGCACCCCGGACGCGCCGTGGTTCGTGGTGCCCGCGGATCACAAATGGTACGCGCGGATAGCGGTCCAGCAGTTGCTGACCGACACCCTTGCCGAGATGCAGCTCAGCTGGCCGAAAGCCACGTTCGACGTGGCCGCCGAGAAGGCCAAACTCGCGGCTACATGATCTCAGTCCTGGGACGTGCCCTGAGGTTCGGCCTGGTCACGCGCTGCGGCGAGACGTTTCCGGGCTCCCTCGAGCCATTGTTCGCAGTGGTCGGCGAGGGCTTCGCCGCGCTCCCACAGTGCAAGGGACTGCTCAAGGCTCACACCACCCGCCTCCAACTGGCTGACTACCTTGACCAGTTGTTCGCGCGCCTCCTCATAGCTCAGCTCCGCCACTTCTGTGGCGGCAGGGGTGGCGTTTGTCGCGTTCTCGGTCATGTCTTGTCCTTACTCTGGGATGATCCCGGGATGGATTCCGATCGGGCGCTTAGTCTTCCGCCGGCAACCCGAATGGCCAACAGGGATTCGGGCGGCGCCTGGTCAGGGGTCCTCACCACTTCGCCGCGCTCGTTCTGAACCACCGCGTATCCGCGGTCGAGGGTGTTCTGCGGGGAGAGCGACCTCACGTGCGCGCGAAGGTGGGACACCCGGTCGGCTTCCCGGGCGACCGCGCCCTCTATTGCCATGGTGCTGCGGTTGCGGAGCCGTACCAGGTCATCCTGACGGACGCTGACCATTCCGGCGGGTTGGGCCAGGACGGGACGCGACCGCAGATGTGCCAGACGCTCGGTTTCGCGCGCCATGAGCTGGTCCACGCAGCGTGAAAGCTGCGCGCGCGCCTGGCGGATACGCTGCAGTTCTTCGGTGACGTCTGGCACGACCCGTTTCGCGGCGTCCGTCGGTGTGGACGCCCGAAGGTCCGCGACGTCGTCGAGCAATGGATGATCGGCCTCGTGGCCGATCGCGCTGAC
The DNA here is from genome assembly GCF_059089725.1 of Arthrobacter sp. M71 S08. Taxonomy (NCBI): domain Bacteria; kingdom Bacillati; phylum Actinomycetota; class Actinomycetes; order Micrococcales; family Micrococcaceae; genus Arthrobacter; species Arthrobacter sp. M71 S08. The sequence goes on from NZ_JBNHEY010000002.1 coordinate 566,461, forward strand.
TACGGGGGTGGTGGCCACCGACACGGCCCGAACGAGGTCCTCGTTGCTGAACGCAAGAAGGTCCTCCAGGGACCCGCCGCCGCGGGCAATGATGATGACGTCAACGTCCGGCATCCGGTCAAGTTCCGCCAGTGCCGAGCGGATCTGTGAGACAGCGTTCACTCCCTGAACGGCGACCTCGCGAATTTCAAACTCCACGGCGGGCCAGCGCAGGCGTGCGTTCCGGAGAACGTCTTTTTCGGCGTCCGATTCGCGCCCCGTAATGAGCCCGATCCGATGCGGCAGAGCCGGAAGCGGACGCTTGCGGTGCGGCGCAAAGAGCCCTTCAGCTGCCAGCGCCTGGCGAAGACGTTCGATCCTCGCGAGCAGATCACCCAGACCGACGGGACGGATGTCCCACGCCTGCATCGACAGGCGTCCGGTCTTGACCCAGAAGTCCGCCTTCAGCCGGGCGACGACCCGGGAACCACGCTCCAGCGGCATAGCAAGACGGTCCATGACGCTGCCCCAAACGGTCAACGACAGGGATATTTCGGCGTCCACATCACGCAGGGTGACGAAGCACATTGTCCCCCGCTTATTGAGCTCGATGACCTGTCCTTCGACCCAGGCAGCAGGCGCCCGTTCGATGTGGGCCTTCAGCTTCTCGGAGAGCACGTGAAGCGGCCAGGGACGGTCAGCGGAAGTTTCAGCGGCCGTCTCCGGAAGGGTAGAGGGATCTCCTGGGACCGGCGGGTCAGCTGCGACCACGGTGCTCAGTTGCACGCCGTCGTGGTTCATTGGTTACCGCATCCTCCCGATATGGCCCTGCTCTACTGGTTAATGTCTATCAGGTGCCCCTGACATCGGCGGTACCGGATGTGCCGATGTGCAGGAGCAGACCACCGCGGGAAACGTGTGGCCAGTGTCCCGGCACAGGTACAAGTCCTGCAGGCATAATCGTAGGACCGTCAATCAAGGGAGGTGGAGCTGATGAGAACAGCCGGCTCGGCCTTCTTCGTCCTGTTTGCCTTGGTGCTCGGTGCTGTGGCCCTGCCCAGTGCCTGGCTCGCTTTCAACGTGGTCGCTGAAGACGGCTTTGTGGAACTCGCCGCACCTCTCGCCGATGACACGGAATTCACCGGCGCGCTCGCTGAAACCATGTCCGAAGAGGCAGCAGCCGGGGTCGAGCTGCCTTTTGGAATGACGGACATGGTCCAGCCCCTCCTGAAGGACCTGATGCAAGGCATCACAGAACAGCCCGAGTTCGATGAGGCGTGGCAGGAGACGCTCCGACGCTCGCATGCACTCAACTTCACGGAAGGGGAGCAGCCACCGATCGAGGCGGGTCCATCCCCACTTTTTGTTTTCGACGTAGCGCCGCTCGTAGAGTTGATGGCTGCAGAGATTGGCGGTCAATTGGGCACCGATGTCCCCGCATCCGAGCAGACGCTCGTGGAAGTCGGCGACACGGACCAGTTCGACATCGTGGATCGGGCAGAAACGGCCGCGGAGCTGTGGCCGGCGTTGACGATTGCCTCCGCGGTGGGTGCCCTGCTTGCGCTCGCACTGGCGCGCCGTCGTAGCACTACGCTCGCTTTCCTCGGTCTCGGAGTCCTGCTTGTCGGCGCCGGATGGTGGGTCACCGCCGGGTTCGCGCCGGAACTGGCGGACCAGGGCGCTGCGGGTGACCAAGTGGCGGTGACTTTCAGGGACGTGTTCATTGCGCGCGCAGCCAGCGACTTTCAGGAATGGTGCCTCGCCGCTTTGGCAGGCGGGATACTGCTGATGGTTGCAGGCATCGTAGGCAGGCTGTTGAGCGGTTCGCGCAAGTAGGTCACACCAACCCTTCTGGACCCTCGCACCCCTCGGCTCTGAGCGGACAGCTGTCCGCCCCCGCCGAACCGGCCTGTCCGGGCCGTTAGCATGGAGATATGTCCACCACAGCTGTATCGGTACCCATGCCCTTGGTGCCCCGCAAGCGTCGCTCACCGGAAGAAGTGCACGCCGTCGCGCCCGTTGCCGGACCGCGCAAGGTTCTCCTGGCTGCGCCGCGGGGGTACTGCGCGGGGGTTGACCGCGCAGTCATCGCTGTCGAGAAGGCACTGGCGCATTACGGCCCGCCAGTATACGTACGCAAGCAGATCGTCCATAACCTCCACGTGGTGTCAACGCTGGAAGAAAAGGGCGCGATCTTCGTTGAAGAAAACGACGAAGTTCCCGAGGGAGCACTTGTCGTGTTCTCTGCGCACGGCGTCTCCCCGGCAGTGGTTCGTTCTGCGGAGGAGCGGAATCTGCGGACCATCGACGCCACATGCCCGCTTGTCACTAAGGTCCACCGCGAGGCAGTGCGATTCGCACGGGACGATTTCGACATCCTGCTGATCGGTCACGACGGACACGAGGAAGTCGAGGGAACCGCCGGGGAAGCCCCCGACCATATCCAGATCGTGAACGGACCCGAAGATGTGGACAAGGTCACTGTCCGTGATCCCGACAGGGTGATCTGGCTCTCGCAGACCACACTCAGCGTTGATGAAACTATGGAGACGGTGGCGCTGCTGAAGGAGCGGTTTCCGACGCTGCAGGATCCTCCCAGCGACGACATCTGTTACGCCACCTCCAACCGGCAGGCGGCGATCAAGAAGATTGCACCCGACGCTGACCTCGTCATTGTGGTCGGGTCGGCCAACTCTTCCAACTCAGTGCGGCTGGTCGAAGTAGCGCTCGAGTACGGAGCATCGGCATCACATCGGGTGGATTTCGCCAACGAGGTGGACGAATCCTGGTTCGAAGGAGTTTCAACGGTTGGCGTCACGTCCGGCGCGTCCGTTCCTGAGAACCTGGTACAGGACGTTTTGAGGCTGCTCGCCGACTACGGATACGCAGACGTTGAAGAAGTGGTAACGGCTGAAGAGGACATCATCTTCTCGCTGCCGAAAGAAATCCGTGCGGCGCTCAAGGCCATGGGAGATCCCTCCAGCGGACTCGGCGGACGCGGGCAGCGCCCGACCTCCTGAACTAGCCCTGGAGAGGGAATACGCTCACGCAGACCTCTCCACGGGCTCACTTTCCGATTCGGCGTCAATAAGTTCCGGCGCACTGAGCAGGCGGGGAGTCGTTTCGACGGCCTTGGTTGTGAGCCCGGCATCGTTCTCATCAGTCTCGAACGCATTGATCCGGCGGGCCGTAGGAAGTACCCGGGATTCCAGAGTGCCAACGAAAGAGTTGTACTTTTCCACTGAGCTCTTGAGCGAACTGCCAAGGCGGGTGATATGCGAGCCCATGGTGCCAAGCCGTTCATACAGCTCCCGCGAGAGGTCGTACAGTTCCTTCGCGTTCTCCGTGAGAACGTCCTGGCGCCAGCTGAAGGCGACGCCTTTCAGGATGGCGAGCAGCGACACGGGGGAGGCGAGCACCACGTTGCGCGCGAAGGCGTAGTCCAACAACGCGGGGTCCGTCTGCAGCGCACTGGACAGGACGGACTCCAGTGGAATGAAGCACACCACCAGGTCGGGGGAGTTGTCCGTACCCTCCCAATACTTCTTCCGCGCGAGCGCATCCACATGGGCACGAACTGCCTTGACATGCTGGGACAGGAATTCCCTGCGGCGCGACTCCTCCAGACCAGCACGCTCATTGTCTTCCGTCGAGGAACAGGATTGAGCCTGCAGATAGGCGTCCAGCGGCACCTTCGAATCCACGACTATCTGTTTGTTTCCCGGTAGCTGAATGATCATGTCGGGGCGTGCGCTGTTCGAAGAGCCGTCCCGGGATGCGATCGTGAGGGTCGCCTGCTCGTAGAAGTCCACACGTGGGAGCATCCCCGCAGCCTCGACGATCCGCCGCAACTGCACTTCTCCCCACTGCCCGCGAGTTGTGGTGCTGCGGAGGGCAGAAGCGAGTGAATGGGTGGTCGACAAGAGCTTCGAGTCGGAAAGCTGAGCGTCCTGCAACTGCTGGGCGAGCTGCCCGAACTGCTGTGCCCGCTCCCGTTCGAGCTGACCCACATGCGCCTGGACCTGCCCGAGCTTGTCGGCCAGCGGTGCGATGGCGCGCAGTACCGACTGGTCCTGGCCTGTCTGTTCAAGGAGCTGCCGGTTCTGTGTGTGGAGGAGGCGATTCTCAGCCTCCGCGGCCGCGCGGGCAGAGACCGCGGTGCCCAGCCGTGAACCGGCGTCGTCCAGTTCACTCCGTAGTCCGGCGAGGACCGGGCGCAGGAGCACAGCAGCGATGCCCGCACCGATGACGAGGCCCAGCACTGCGGCTAGCACCACGGGAAGAAGAGTGTTTCCGTCCATGGCTCCACCATGTCAGGTGCCTCTGACAATTCCGGGCAACGCCGTTCGCCGGGCACCCGCGCCGCGGTTTCGCCACGCGGCGGTAGACTGTTCTCCCGTGGCTCTTACTATTGGCATCGTCGGACTGCCCAACGTCGGCAAATCAACTCTCTTCAACGCGCTCACCAGGAACACCGTCCTGGCCGCGAACTACCCGTTCGCAACGATTGAGCCCAACGTTGGGGTCGTAAACCTGCCGGACCCGCGGCTGGGGCAGCTGGCTGAGCTGTTCAGCTCGCAGCGGGTGCTGCCCGCAACGGTGTCGTTCGTGGATATCGCCGGTATCGTCAAGGGAGCCTCGGAAGGTGAGGGTCTCGGCAACCAGTTCCTTGCCAATATCCGCGAAGCAGAAGCGATCGCCCAGGTAGTGCGCGTCTTTGACGACCCCGACGTGGTGCACGTCGACGGTGCAGTCAATCCCGTATCCGATATGGAGACGATCAACACCGAACTGATCCTGGCCGACCTGCAGACCCTGGAGAAGGCAATCCCGCGCGTGGAGAAGGAAGTGAAGATCAAGAAGCGCGAAGCTGCGCAGCTCTCCGCGATGCAGGCAGCGCAGGCAGTTCTTGAACGAGGCGACACCATCTTCTCGTCGGCCGCCGGCGACAAGCTTGAGATGGAACACCTCAGAGAGCTGAGCCTGCTCACGGCCAAGCCTTTTATCTATGTCTTCAACGCCGATGACTCGGTACTCGGTAGCGCCGAGCGTCAGAGCGAGTTGGCAGCCCTCGTGGCACCCGCGGATTGCATCTTCCTCGACGCCAAGCTCGAAGCCGATCTGGTGGAGTTGGATCCCGAGGAAGCGCGGGAGATGCTTGAGATGAACGGACAGGAAGAGTCCGGCCTCGATCAGCTCGCCCGTGTTGGCTTCCACACCCTCGGACTTCAGACGTACCTCACTGCCGGACCGAAGGAGGCACGCGCCTGGACCATCCGTAAGGGGGCAACTGCACCGGAAGCTGCCGGAGTAATCCACTCCGACTTCCAGCGCGGCTTCATCAAGGCCGAAGTTGTCTCATTCGAGGATCTGGTCGCGGCAGGCTCCATGGCGGAAGCCAAGTCCCGCGGCAAGGTCCGGATTGAGGGCAAGGAATACGTTATGTCCGACGGCGATGTGGTGGAGTTCCGCTTCAACGTTTAGGTCCGAAATTTAACCCTCTCGGCCGGCGCTGCGAAACGCCGTGAGCGGTGCTTTTGCTGCGCGGTGCCCCGTTGGAAAATTTTGGTTGCATCTCGGTAACAACCATCTTCGCCATTCGTGTTTGATACCTGACGGTAACAAAATCGGCTTATGCTTCTTTTCATGTGAGGCACGCCACTTTGAATCATCAAAGTGCGTGTCAGTCCTTTGTAAAACCACGAAGGACATCTTCCACAACATGAAACAAGGAGGCGGAATGCGTTTCGGACGTACTTCCAAAGCCGTAGGTGTAGCTGCGATTGCTGCGCTTGCACTGAGCGCCTGCGCCGAAAGTGGCGGCGGCGAAGATCCTGGGACGGGGGGCGGCGGCGAGGCATCTGGCGGTGCAGTAACCGTTGCCGAGGTCAACCCGTTTACCTCGTTCAACTCTGACAGTGCCACCGGCAACGTCGACATCAACGGCAAGGTCAGCTATCTGACGCATGGCAGCTTCTATTATGTGAATGACGCGCTTGAGGTCGTCCGCAATGAAGATTTCGGCACGTATGAGGTGACCTCAGAGGATCCGCTCACAGTTGCCTACACAGTAAATGAGGGTGTCGCCTGGTCAGATGGCGAGCCCATCGACGCCGGAGACCTCCTTCTTTCCTGGGCCATCCAGTCCGGATACTTCGATGATGAAGACTCCGAGGCTGAAACGGGCACCACCTACTTTGCATACGCCGGCGACACGAGTGGTCTCGGTCTGACCTCGCTTCCCGAGATCAGCGAAGACGGCCGCACGATGACCCTCGAATACTCGGAGCCGTACGCTGACTTCGAGATTGCCTTCGACGTCCTCGACACCCCGGCGCACGTTGTTGCTACCGGTGGTGGATTGGCCGATGAGGACGCCCTCGTCGAGCTCATCCAGACTGCTCCCGCCGGTGATCCGGAGAACCCGGAGGATCGTCCCGAGCTCCAGTCCGTAGCCGAGTACTGGAACACAGCGTTCGACACCACCACCCTCCCGTCCGACCCGGCGCTGTACCTGTCGAGCGGGCCGTACATCGTTCAGGACATGGTCCCTGATCAGTCCATGACGCTGGTCCGCAACGATGACTACGCCTGGGGGCCCGAGCCCGCGCTGGACGAGATCACCATCCGCTACATCGGTGACGCCAACGCACAGGTTCAGGCACTGCAGAACGGTGAGGTTGACATCATCCAGCCTCAGGCATCGGCAGACACCCTCGCCTCGCTCGAGGCCATCGACGGGGTTCAGATCCTGGAGGGCGAGGAACTTTCCTTCGACCACATCGACCTGAATTACTCCGGTGTCTTTGAGGAAGAGGACGTACGACGTGCGTTCATGTACACCATCCCACGCCAGTCCATCGTTGAATCGGTAATTGGCCCGCTGGATCCTGATGCTGAGCCACGCAACTCGCAGATCTTCGACATTGGTACCGAGGGCTACGACGCCGCCGTTCAGGAGAACGGAGCGCAGGAGTTCGTTGAGCCTGACATCGAAAAGGCCAAGGAACTGCTCGCCGGTGCAACCCCTGAAGTACGCATTATGTACAACGCGGACAACCCCAACCGTGTTGACGCTTACACGCTGATCGCGGAGAGCGCCGAGCAGGCCGGCTTCAAGATTGTGAACGGCGGCCTCCCCGGGAACGAGTGGGGTGCAGCCCTAGGCGGCGGAACCTACGACGCAACAATCTTCGGCTGGGTCAGCCCAGGCGTCGGTGTGAGCGGCGTACCGCAGCTTTACGGTTGCGGTTCGGCCTCGAACTTCAGCGGATTCTGTGACGAAGAAGCTCAGGCGGCAATGGACGAGCTGATTGTCACCACAGACCCTGCCGAACAGCAGGAGCTGCAGATCACCGTTGACCGCCGTCTCTTCGAGACCGGCTACGGCCTGCCGTTCTTCCAGTCCATCGGCATCAACGCGGCCGATGAGCAGGTCCAGGGTCTCACCTTCAACCCCGGCCTTGTTGGGATCTGGTGGAACTTCTGGGAGTGGTCGGTAGCCTGATAGCTCCCGTACTACCCGCCTTCGCTAGATGATCGAAAGCGCTGGGGTCGCACCATTGGCCCCAGCGCTTTTGGGCGCTCAGGTATAGCGCGCAGTGATTGGCAAATACCAAATATTTACGAAACGTAACGTGGATTACACTCAAAATCCAACATACGGGCACAACCCGTTACCTAACCCCTTGAGGCCAAAAAGACCATGGTGACATACATTGTCAGGCGGCTGATCGCCGCTGTACTCATACTTTTTGGCGCTTCGTTCCTTGTGTACATCCTGACTGCATATTCAGGAGATCCACTCGCGGATCTGCGCCAAAGCAACGCCCCCAACCGTGAGCAGCTCATACAGCAGCGGACCGATCTGCTGAATCTCGATGTTCCGCCCATCCTGCGGTATTTCACGTGGTTGTCCGGTGCCGTCCGCTGCGTCGTACCGTTCGCCATGACGTGCGATCTCGGCAACAGCGTGACAGGCATTGAAGTGACCCAACTTCTGGGTCGCGCGATGGGACAGACCATCCTCCTCGTCACTGCTGCAACCATCCTCGCCATCGTCATCGGGATCACGCTCGGCATCGTGACAGCACTTCGCCAGTACAGTGGCCTGGACTACGGCGTCACGTTCATGGCGTTCCTCTTCTTCTCCCTTCCGGTCTTCTGGGTGGCGGTGCTCCTGAAGGAGTTCGGAGCAATCGGCTTCAACAACTTCCTGAGCGAGCCCCAAATCGGCCCGTTCGCCACAGTGCTTTGCGGCCTCGTTGTAGCGTTCCTCTTCTACCTGACCACAGGTGGAGCCCTCAAACGACGCCTGATGTGGGCGGCCATCGGTTTCGGCTTTGCGGCCGCCCTCGCCTGGTTCCTTGATTTCACAGGTTGGTTCCTCACCCCCGGCTTCGGCCCGATTGTCATCGCCTTACTGTCTATTGGCATTGCCTACGGCGTCACGCTCCTCGCGGCCGGGCTGAAAAACCGCAAGGCGCTTTACAGCTCACTGATTGTTGTTGGAATCGGTGTCGTTGCCTACTTCGCCGTACAGCCCCTGCTGAGCCGGGCTACCCTGCTGATGATTGTTCTGCTCGGAATTGCAACAGTCCTCATCGGCATCGCCGTCGGATATTTCATGGGTGGCTATGACAGGCGCCAGAATATGACCTCAGCCGGGCTGACGGCGTTCCTCATGGGCTTCCTGATTCTGCTCGACCGCTTCATGCAGGCATGGCCCGCCTATTTCGACCACAACCGCATCAACGGTCGTCCCATTGCCACCATCGGCTCGGCCACTCCGAACCTCAGCGGCGATTTCTGGATTCGGGGGCTGGACACCTACACGCACCTATTGCTGCCGACCATCGCGCTGATGCTCATCTCGCTTGCCGGCTACAGCCGCTACTCCCGCGCATCAATGCTCGAAATCATGAATCAGGACTACATCCGCACCGCTCGTGCGAAGGGTCTGGGCGAGCGGACGGTCGTCATGCGCCATGCGTTCCGCAACGCGCTGATTCCTCTGGCCACCCTCGTTGCTTTCGACATTGGTGCCCTCATCGGCGGCGCTATCATCACCGAGCAGGTCTTCGCTTTCAGCGGCATGGGCCAACTGTTCGTACAGGCACTTCAAAGACAGGATCTGAACCCCGTCATGGGCGTCTTCCTGATCACAGGCATCGTCGCACTGGTGTTCAACCTGATAGCCGACCTTGTCTACTCCGTTCTTGACCCGCGCGTAAGGGTGAAAGCATGAGCACTACAGCACAAGAAACAACGCAGGCGACGCCGGAAGAAGCCAAGGGCCTCAGCCAGGGCCAGATCGTTCGCAAGAGGTTCTTCGGACACACTGCCGCGGTGGCAAGCCTTATTGTCTTCATCGGTGTCGTCATCCTTGCCTTCACGTCCGTCGGCTATGCCGGCATCCCGGGCTGGTGGAAGTGGAACTACATTCAGACGCCTCCTCTTTCGAACCCCACCGGCGCTCCCACCTGGACGCTGCCGTTCGATTTCGGTGACCATCCCTTCGGACAGGATCGGGTGGGGCGAGACCTCTTCGCCATGACCATGCGTGGTGCGCAGCTGTCCCTGATCGTGATGTTCCTGATCGGAATCGTCGGCGGCATCATCGGAGTAGTCATCGGCGGAGTGTCCGGCTACTTCCGCGGCTGGGTGGAAGCTGTACTGATGCGTCTCACCGACGTCATCATCATCATCCCGCTCGTGATCATCGCGGCTGTCCTGGGCACCTTCGGTAATTCCATTTCCGGGCCAGGAACCTTCTTCGGCACGATTTTCGGCGGCAGCGCCGGCGTTATTCTGCTTGGAGTGTTTGTCGGGTTCGTCATCTGGACCGGCCTCGCGCGTCTGGTCCGCGGTGAATTCCTCAGCCTCCGGGAACGCGAATTCGTCGACGCGGCGCGGATTGCCGGAGCATCGAACACGCGAATCATCTTCAAACACATCGTGCCCAACGCAGTAGGCGTAATCATCGTCAACACGACCCTGGTCATGGCGTCCGCAATTCTGCTGGAGACGGCGCTGTCATTCCTTGGCCTCGGTGTCCGGGCTCCCGACATCTCGCTGGGCAGCCTCATCAGCGCGAACCAGGCTGCGTTCAGCACGCGCCCATGGCTCTTCTGGTGGCCTGGCCTCTTCATCGTGATCATCTGCCTGTCGATCAACTTCATCGGCGACGGTCTGCGTGATGCCTTCGATCCACGGCAGAAGAAGTTCAACGCCAAGAAGGCTGCAGAGCCGAGGAAGCCCGCCTGATGGCCCGTCCTATGGCACGGACGCCTATCAGCGTCACCCGCCCGCGGGGCGCCGGTCTGCTGTCACTGCAGGGCGAAGGTAAGCACGCTCAGAAGCAGCAGGACGGCGACCACGCCGAGCGGTTGCCAATTGATCCGGCGTTCCACACGGGCGGAATCCGTGGTGTCGAGGTCGATCAGTCCGTTGTCGATCCGTCGCTGCCATTCGGACCGGATCAGCAGGGCAGCCAGACCGGAGTCGGTGTTGCTCAGGTCTCCTGGACGAACGCTTCCGCCTGCTCCGTAGCTGCTTCCCGGCAGGTTCTGCATGTGCTCGGGCTTGCCGGCGTGGGTTCCACGGACCCCCGGAGCCGGCGCGGCCCACGCCGTGTAACTGCCTCCGGGAGTGATCAGCTTCAGCGCGTACTTGGTGTCGACGTGGATCAGCCCGGCCCAGGGAACATCGATGGTCAGGACCGGATTTCGCAGTTCAACGCCTACCGGTCCGACAACCACAGCCGGGTACCAGAAGAGCCACCATGCAATGGCTGCTACAGCCAGCAGGGGAGCGGCGGTAGCGAGCGCCTGCGGACCGGACGTCACGATGGACGCCACCAAACCCACAGCGACAACAACGCCGGCAATCGCGAGTATCCAGCGGCTGCTGCGCGGGCGGAAGACTGTGGTCCTGGTGGGGCCGGTCGGCGAGTTCATACCCCCATATTTCCAACATTCAGGATCAGCGCAGTAATTTGCGGGCAAACAGCCCGCTCGGCTGCGCCGTTCGCACGGTCACACAGTGGAAGGACAGCACTATGACCCACGACATCATTGACGGCGACGGGAGCAAGGAATCGCGATCGTCCGTTCGCGGTCCCGTGCTCGAAGTCAGGAATCTCAGCGTCGATTTCGGCGTCGAGAAGGAATGGGTCCCAGCGGCCATCGACCTCAATTACCACGTCAACGCTGGTGAAGTGCTTGCCATTGTCGGCGAGTCCGGTTCCGGCAAGAGCGCCAGCTCGATGGCCCTGCTCGGTCTCCTGCCCAGCAACAGCCGGGTCACGGGAGAGGTGATACTTAACGGAAGGTCCATCCTCAACCTGTCGCCGGGCAAGCTCCGGGAGATCCGTGGCAACGACGTAGCGGTGATCTTCCAGGAGCCGATGACGGCACTTAACCCGGTGTACACGGTCGGATTCCAGATCGTCGAGACACTCCGGCTGCACAACGCCATTTCGCCCGATGAAGCGAGGCAGCGTGCCATCAAGCTGCTGGACATGGTGGAGCTTCCCGATCCGGAGAAAGCGTTCCGTTCCTATCCGCATCAGCTTTCCGGCGGGCAGCGACAGCGCGCAATGATCGCACAGTCGCTCTCCTGCGATCCGAAGCTCCTCATCGCTGACGAACCCACCACTGCTCTTGACGTCACCGTTCAGGCGGAAATCCTCGACCTGATGCGCAACCTGCGCAACAAGCTCGATAGCGCCATTGTCCTGATTACCCACGACATGGGAGTTGTCGCTGACCTTGCCGACCGCATCGCTGTCATGCGCAAGGGCCTCATCGTGGAAACCGGAACGGCAGAAAAGATCTTCAGCCGGCCCGAACACCCCTACACCCAGGACCTGCTGGCGGCCGTGCCGCACCTTGGCCAGGGCACAGGTGGCGGCGGCGACGACGTCGACATCACGGCTGCACTCGCGGCCGCCACCAAGTCGGAACTCGCCGGTGTGGACGCAGAAGAGCTCGAACGCCGCGAACGCGACGTGCTTCGGGGTCTGGAAGAGGAAGTTCAGGCGGAGCGGGAGAGCCGGGGCGAGGCAGTTCTCGAACTCGTGAACGTAGCCATCGAATACCCCAAGCAGGGCAGGGTTCCGGCATTCCGGGCGGTGGAAAAAGCCACCCTGAGCATCCGTCCCGGCGAAGTCATGGGCCTGGTGGGCGAGTCCGGTTCAGGCAAGACCACGATCGGGCGCGCGGCCGTCGGGCTGCTCCCGGTGGCGGAGGGGTCGCTACGTGTTGTGGGCACCGATATCTCCGGTTTCAAGCCCACCTCCCGCGAGCTCGGGGCGGTACGACGCAACGTCGGCATGGTCTTCCAGGATCCTTCCTCGTCGCTGAACCCGCGCCTGCCGATCGGTGAAAGCATTGGAGAACCGATGTTCCTCGCGGGAGTTGCAAAGGGCGACGAGCTGCAAAAGCGGATCGAGACGCTGCTGGACCAGGTGGAACTGCCGCGTTCTTACCGCAACCGCTACCCGCACGAACTCTCGGGCGGACAGAAGCAGCGCGTGGGCATTGCCCGTGCGCTGTCGCTGAAGCCGAAGCTCATGGTCGCCGACGAGCCCACCTCCGCACTCGATGTTTCCGTGCAGGCGAAGGTTTTGGAGCTTTTCCAGAACCTGCAGCAGGAGATGGGCTTCGCCTGCCTGTTCGTGACCCATGACCTCGCAGTGGTCGACGTTCTGGCCGACCACATTTGTGTGATGCGTCGTGGGAAGATCGTCGAGCAGGGAACCCGGGACCAGATCCTTCGTAACCCGCAGGACCCGTACACGCAGCGACTGCTTGCAGCCGTGCCGTTGCCGGATCCTGAAAAGCAGCGCGAGCGGCGGGAGCTCCGCGCGCGGCTGCTGGCCTCGGCAGAGTAACCCATCCACCGAACGACGGCGATGCCCTCCTCCGCGGTTCCAATGGGGGAGGGCATCGTCGTCGTTTAATTTGTTGTTTGGGTCATGACTGTGGAAGGTTCTTGGAAGGGTCTGCGCATCCTCGTTAGGCCATCTTTTGCCTAACGCTTAGACTGGTAGTAGTGCGCGCTGTGCCGCCCGCTTTCATTTTTTCCCTGACACACGAATTGAGTCATCACGCATGTCTGTTTCCACGAGCAACACTGCTATCCGCAGTGACCTCCGTAACGTTGCCATCGTGGCGCACGTCGACCATGGCAAGACGACGCTCGTTGACGCGATGCTGAGGCAGACCAACTCCTTCGCCAGCCACGGCGAAGTTGCAGATCGCGTCATGGATTCCGGTGACCTGGAGCGGGAAAAGGGCATCACCATCCTCGCCAAGAACACCACGGTGTTCTACGAAGGTCCGTCCGCCAACGGTGAGCGCATCACCATCAACGTGATCGACACCCCCGGGCACGCCGACTTCGGTGGCGAGGTCGAGCGTGGTCTCTCGATGGTTGACGGTGTCGTCCTGCTGGTGGACGCTTCGGAAGGTCCCCTGCCGCAGACCCGGTTCGTGCTGCGCAAGGCCCTCGCGGCGAAGTTGCCCGTGGTGCTGCTGGTCAACAAGACCGACCGCCCGGACTCCCGCATCGACGAGGTTGTCAGTGAATCGATGGACCTGCTCCTCGGCCTGGCGTCGGACCTGTCGGACGAGGTGCCCGACCTTGACCTCGATTCTGTCCTCAACGTCCCGGTTGTGTACGCCGCAGCACGCGTGGGAGCAGCATCGCTTGAGCAGCCCGCAGATGGCAGCGCACCGGACAATGACAACCTTGAGCCACTTTTTAAGACCATCATTGAGCACATCCCGGCCCCGAGCTATGACCCCAACGGAGTCCTGCAGGCCCACGTGACCAACCTGGATGCCTCGCCCTTCCTCGGGCGTCTCGCGCTGCTGCGTATCTTCAACGGAACGCTCCGCAAGGGCCAGCACGTGGCCTGGGCACGCCAGAACGGCGAGCTCAAGACGGTCAAAATCACCGAACTGCTCGCCACCAAAGCGCTGGAGCGTGTGCCGGCTGACTCCGCCGGTCCCGGTGAGATTGTTGCCGTCGCCGGCATCGAGGACATCACCATCGGTGAAACCCTGACAGATGTGGACAACCCGCAGCCACTGCCGCTGATTACCGTGGATGACCCCGCTATCTCCGTCACCATCGGTATCAACACCTCTCCGCTCGCCGGAAAGGTCAAGGGCGCCAAGGTAACCGCCCGCCAGGTGAAGGACCGTCTGGACAAGGAGCTCATCGGCAACGTGTCGCTGCGGGTCCTTCCCACGGCGCGCCCGGATGCCTGGGAAGTGCAGGGCCGTGGTGAGCTCGCCCTCGCTATCCTCGTGGAGCAGATGCGCCGTGAAGGCTTCGAGTTGACCGTGGGCAAGCCGCAGGTGGTCACCCGGACCGTTGACGGCAAGATTCACGAGCCGATGGAGCACATGACCATCGACGTTCCCGAGGAATACCTCGGCGGAGTCACCCAGCTCATGGCGGCACGCAAGGGCCGTATGACCAACATGGCCAACCACGGCACCGGCTGGGTCCGGATGGAGTTCATCGTTCCCGCCCGCGGCCTCATCGGTTTCCGCACGCGCTTCCTCACGGACACCCGCGGTGCAGGCATTGCGTCCTCCTACTCCGAGGGTTACGAGTCCTGGGCCGGCGACATTGAGTACCGGACCAACGGGTCGATGATCGCGGACCGGTCCGGCGTGGTAACGCCGTTCGCCATGATCAACCTGCAGGAGCGCGGCTCCTTCTTCGTTGAACCCACTTCCGAGGTGTACGAGGGCATGATCGTCGGCGAGAACTCCCGTGCTGACGACATGGACGTCAACATCACCAAGGAAAAGAAGCTCACCAACATGCGTGCTGCTTCCTCGGACAGCTTCGAGAACCTCACCCCTCCGCGCAAGCTCACCCTTGAAGAGTCGCTCGAGTTCGCCCGCGAGGACGAGTGCGTCGAGGTGACTCCCGAGGCCATCCGTATCCGCAAGGTCATCCTCGACGCCAATGAGCGTATGCGCGCCGCGCGTTCACGCGCCCGCGCCTAGAAACCGGCCGGTAGTCGCCGGTCTCCGGCGAATCCGTGGAGAAGCATAAGGACGACGACGGCGCCAACCCGGCCGCCGTCGTCGTTCCGTCAACCCCGCGCCGTCTGCGGTGGCGCGCCGTGCTGGCTTCAGTAACTGGTGGGGTAATGGCCGCAGGTTTGGGAACGGCTCTTCACGCCCAGATCTGGTACGTGGGCGGGGTCGGGCTCCCGATGGGTGCGCTCGCTGCGGTCGTGCTGGCGATCAGTATTGCCGTCTTCGTCGCGCTCTCGGCTCGCGGAGTGTTTTTCGCAGCCCTGACCGGGATGGTTGCGTACGCCCTGGTGGGACTCACGGCGTCGTTTTCTGCTGGTGACGTCATTGCCGCCGGTGTTGAAGTGGAGGGCGAACTCCCGCCGGTTGCCGTTGCCGGCTACGTGTGGGTGGTGGGGCTGGCCGTCGGGACGATCATTGCCGTGGCGGTGTCCTGGTGGGCGCTGCGGTCCTCGCAGCGACCCTAGCGCTTAATGGAGACAGACTTCTCCGACCTGCTCAGTCGGCTGTGCGGTCCAGATGGTGGGCCAGCATGATGGAGGTCGCCGTGCCGTCTTCATCAGATTCGCGCTGTGCGTATTCCTCGAACACGTTGCGGATCTTCTCCATCATTTCGGCGCGGTTGGCGTCGTTGAGCCGCACGCCGAGACGCCAGACATCGATCTCCGAGGGATTGAGGCCGTCGATCTCCTGCAGGAACGTCTCGACAAGTACGGGCGCCGCATTGGGCATCCGGCTTCCCCAGGACAGTCCGGTTGCGCGGTAGGGGATTTCCTTCGCTCCGCGGTTGCCCGAGCGTGGTTCCTCAGCCCGCAGGAAGCCGGTTGCGAGGAGGGTCCGTACATGGTGCAGAGCCGTGGCAGGGTTCAGATTCAGGACCTCGGCAATCTCCTTGTTGGTGCGCGCCTTGTGCAGGCAGAGCCGGAGGATCCTGAGCCGAACGGGGGAGCTCAACGCCCTGCCGCGGGCCTGGACGTCCTCATCTGTTGCCATAATCAAAAGCATACGTCAGCACACGGACACTGATTGAATCTAGTCAATCGCGCATCCGCGGCGCTCTCATTCAAGCGGCGCGCCGCGCGGAGCACGCCGTGGAGGCGGCGGTGGCACCGGCTTCGCGGCGGTCACCGCGTCAAGGGGAACGACGACGTCACCCCGTCTCGCCGCGACGGTACAGCAAACATCGTCCCGGGCAGTCAGATCGCCGACAGCGTCGCTGAGGCCCCCCTCGATCCGATACCGGACCACGACGCGGGTCCCCAGCGGCAGGGACGTCAACAGTTCTACCGCCGGGTTGGTCATGCGCATAGCGTGTCATATTACGGCGGGTGCCGGCCGATGCCGATCCCAACTCCTGTTGCGTTAAGCTGGGACAGCGACGAAGAGCCGATAGCGGCACCAGAATCCTAGGGAAGGCGTGGGAAGTGACCTACGTAATCGCACAGCCGTGCGTGGATGTGAAAGACAAGGCCTGCATTGAGGAATGCCCGGTCGATTGCATCTATGAAGGTGAACGCTCCTTGTACATCCATCCGGATGAGTGCGTGGACTGCGGAGCGTGCGAGCCGGTGTGCCCGGTGGAGGCCATCTACTACGAGGACGACACCCCGGAGGAATGGGCCGACTACTACAAGGCGAACGTGGAGTTCTTCGATGACCTCGGTTCGCCGGGCGGTGCCGCAAAGCTGGGCAATACCGGGAAGGACCACCCGATGATCGCCGCCCTGCCGCCGCAAAACCAAGAAGCGTGACAGCAGCGTGACACCGAACCGGCCCTTCGGGCTCGATCTGCCGGATTACCCGTGGGACGCCATGGCGCCCTACGTTCAGGAAGCCCAGCAGCACCCGGACGGCGCCGTGAACCTTTCGATCGGCACGCCCGTCGACCCCACGCCGGAGATCATCCAGCGCGCACTCCGCGATGCTTCGGACGCACCCGGATATCCCACGACTCACGGCACCGCCGAGCTGAGGGAAGCAATCAGCGAGTGGTACCGCCGCCGTCGTGGCGTTGAGGGTCTGGATTCGGCTGACATCCTGCCGACTGTCGGCTCGAAGGAGCTTGTCGCCTGGCTGCCCACCCTGCTGGGGCTGGGAGCGGACGACGTCGTCGTGCGCCCTACGGTCGCCTACCCGACCTATGACATGGGCGCGCACTTCGCCGGCGCAGCACCGGTAGCCGCAGATTCTCTTGCCGAGCTCGATGCTGATACCCGCGCCAGGGTGCGTTTGGTATGGGTCAACTCACCGTCCAACCCGACCGGTGCGGTACATGATGTGGAGACGCTGCGAAGCATTGTCGAGGACGCCCGTGCGCTCGGTGCCATGGTGGCGTCCGACGAATGCTATGCCGAACTGGGCTGGGGCGTCTGGGACCGCGCGCAGGGCGGCAATCCGGTGCCCAGCATCCTCGATCAGCGGGTAAGCGGCGGGTCCACGGACCTCCTGTTGTCCGTCTACTCGCTGAGCAAACAGTCGAACCTCGCCGGGTATCGTGCGGCGTTCGTGGCCGGAGACAGCGCCGTACTACCGAACCTCATCAACTCGCGGAAGCACGCGGGCATGATCGTTCCCTTCCCGGTGCAGGAAGCCATGCGGGCAGCCCTCGCCGACGACGCGCATGTCGCCGCACAGAAAGACCTCTACCGCGCGCGCCGGGAGCAGTTGATACCGGCCCTCGAGGCTTTCGGGCTGACTATCCACCACTCCGACGCAGGCCTCTACCTCTGGGCGACCGCCGGAGAGGACACCTGGATTACGGTGAAGCGGTTCGCGGAGCTCGGGATCATTGTCGGGCCCGGCACGTTCTACGGTGATGCCGGAAACGGGTACGTCCGCGTGGCACTCACGGGTTCGGACGAACGGGTCGGTGCTGCTGCCGCACGTCTGAGACGCTGACGCCATGTTGCTATTGCACAACGACGGGCCAACGGATTAGTGCTGGAGGTGCTAGTGCCGGTAGCGTTTTAGCTGACTAAGCTGATCCAGCCAATCACGCATGCTTTCACATAGCTCCACAAGGAGAGTCAATGACTGAGCACAACGGCGCCTCACTCCAATATGACGGAGGAAGCCTGAGCCTCCCGCTGATTCCAGCGGCAGAAGGCAACCACGGGTACGATGTCTCGAAGCTTCTCAAGCAGACCGGCTCCGTTACCTTCGACCCCGGTTTCATGAACACCGCGGCCACAACCTCAGCGATCACCTACATCGACGGCGACCAGGGAATCCTGCGCTACCGCGGGTACCCGATCGACCAGCTGGCGCAGCACTCGAGCTTCCTCGAGGTCTCCTACCTGCTCATCTACGGCGAACTGCCGACACCGACGGAACTCGACGCTTTCGATCAGCGCATCCGCCGCCACACGCTGCTGCACGAGGAGCTCAAGGGCTTCTTCGGAGGCTTCCCGCGCGATGCGCACCCCATGCCGGTGCTCTCCTCGGCCGTTTCCGCGCTCTCCACGTTCTACCAGGACTCGCTTGATCCGTTCGACGACGAGCAGGTGGAGCTCTCCACCTTCCGCCTGATGGCGAAGCTCCCGGTCATCGCTGCCTACGCACACAAGAAGTCCATCGGCCAGCCGATGCTGTACCCGGACAACTCCATGAATCTCGTGGAGAACTTCATGCGCCTGTGCTTCGGCCTCCCGGCAGAGCCTTACGAGCTCGATCCCACGATGGTCAAGGCTCTCGACCTGCTGCTCATTCTCCACGCCGACCACGAGCAGAACTGTTCAACCTCGACAGTCCGCCTGGTGGGAAGCTCCAACGCGAACATGTTCGCGTCGGTTTCCGCCGGCATCAACGCGCTGTTCGGCCCGCTGCACGGCGGCGCCAACGAGGCAGTGCTGAACATGCTCCGCGAGATCCAGGCCAAGGGCATGCAGCCCGAGGACTTCATGGAGAAGGTCAAGAACAAGGAAGACGGCGTGAAGCTCATGGGCTTCGGACACCGCGTCTACAAGAACTATGACCCGCGCGCGAAGATCGTCAAGGCTACCGCCCACGAGATCCTCTCCAAGCTCGGCGGCAACGACGAACTCCTCGACATCGCCCTGCGCCTTGAGGAGAAGGCCCTCGCCGATGACTATTTCATCGAACGCAAGCTCTACCCGAACGTAGACTTCTACACCGGCCTGATCTACAAGGCCATGGGGTTCCCTGAGAAAATGTTCACGGTGCTCTTCGCGATCGGACGCCTGCCGGGCTGGATCGCGCAGTGGCGTGAAATGATGCAGGATCCCCAGACCAAGATCGGCCGCCCCCGCCAGCTGTACACGGGCGCCGGAGAGCGGAATTACCCCGCACGCTAGGGCAATCGCCCGGTATTGGATTACGACGACGGCCGGTTACCTTCGCAGCGAAGGTGACCGGCCGTCGTCGTACCTGAGGTCTCGAGGGGAGGGCTAGGAGGCGTAACCCTGCGGGTTGTTCTTTTGCCAGCGCCAGTGGTCCTCACACATCTGGTCGAGCGAACGGTGGGCGGACCAGCCCAGGTCGGCCAGGGCCGAAGAGGGATCGGCATAGCTGACGGCCGCGTCTCCGGGCCGGCGCGGAGCAAATTCGTACGGGATCTCGTGGCCTGCGGCCTTCGAGAACGCGGCGAGAACCTCGAGCACCGACGATCCGTTGCCGGTTCCGAGGTTCCAGCGGTGAACCCCTGAGTGGGTGGTGAGGTAGTTCAGTGCAGCGACGTGACCGTCGGCAAGGTCGACCACATGGATGTAATCGCGGATTCCAGTGCCGTCGGGTGTCGGGTAATCGTTGCCGAAGACCATGACCTTCTCGCGTCTGCCGACCGCAACCTGCGCGACGAAGGGGAGCAGATTGTTCGGAACCCCGGTCGGGTCCTCACCGATACGCCCTGACTCGTGGGCGCCGACGGGGTTGAAGTAGCGCAGCAAGGCAATGTTCCAGCGCCCGTCCGAGGCACCGACGTCGCTCAGGATGTCTTCGATCTGTTCTTTTGTGCGCCCATAGGGGTTGGTGGCATCCAGCGGCATCTTCTCGATGAGCGGAACCTGTTCCGAGGCGCCGTACACGGTGGCCGAGGAACTGAAGACCAGCGTGCGGACGTTGTGGCGGTCCATGGTGCGCAGCAGGTTCAGGGTGCCGCCGACGTTGTTGTGGTAGTAGAACAACGGCTTGTCCACTGATTCACCCACGGCCTTCAGCCCGGCGAAATGAATGACGGCGTCAACCGCTTCGGTTTCGAAGACATCGTCGAGCGCATGCTCATCGAGCAGGTCCACCTTTCGGAAGGCCAGTTCGCGTCCTGCCAGCTCTTCAACGCGCTTCAGGGCGATTTCGCTCGAGTTGTAGAGATTGTCCACAACAACGACGTCGTGACCCGCCTCCAGAAGTGCCAGTGTGGTGTGTGAGCCGATGTAACCGCTTCCGCCGGTGACGAGTATCTTCATGTGCTCAAGCCTACCGACCGGGTACCAGATCGAGCGAAGCGAGGCCTGGGAGGTCGGGGCGTTTAGAGATTCGATATGCCGCACCTAAGCGGATCAGAGTGGGAGCGGTGGACTCTGGAGACTTCCTGCCCTATCGGTCTACCCTTGGAGGACCACGCGCGAGCCGGCCCGGTACCGCCGGCGGAGAGGCCAAGGACACCGCATGCACGTCAATGGAGCGCCCTCCTGGGAGGTAAGCTCGCGCCGGTCACCGATGATGTGTTTTGCGCTCTACCTGCGGGACTGCGCCGGCCTCGGGATCGCCGGAATTCCCGCCGTTTCACCCCTGAAGCCCCCCGTACATTGCACGGACCCCCGGCAGACCGTTCACGCGGTGGGCGGGATGGCGGCCCTGAAGGTTGAGTGGGAGGCTTGGTGGTACGAACTTGTGTGTGATCACGGGCGTAACCGGGAGTTCCCGAAACCCCCTGATTTTCCCGAGTTTCAAGCCATGCCGGCCCTTCAGCGGTTTACCCACGCCCACTTCGGCACGGCCCTGGCCTGGGTTCAGGGGTGGGAAGAGGCCCGGCGGAAGCGCACGCGGAGCAATGCTTCGAATGGCCACCGGCCGGGATTCGCAGAGATCGTTGAGGAACGTGAACTCGAACTGGGCAGGTCTGCGCGGAACTTCAGCCTGGAAGTGGTTGAACTGCCGTTGAGCGAGCCGCGGGCCTGGTTTGTTGAACCGGATATGCTCATCATGAGCGAGGACCTTTGCGACGATGAGGCAGCATTTCGAAGCTACGTTCAGCCCGTGGTGGAGTTCATCGCGTGAGTTCCCCTGTTAGGCGGGAACCTCGGCGACTGTAATCAGTACCTCGCCCGTCTGCGTTTCAGCGGTGCTCCAGCCGCCGTCGCCGCGGTTCCACTGCAGCCCTGCATGGGATACCGAGGTGATCCCGAACTCCTGAGCATGCGCCACTGCGAACTGCGCCGTGGCCCACCCTGTGGAGCCGGATGCGCTGGCCACCACGCCCTGCTCCGTGGTTGCAACGGAGAGGGCGGGGAAGACAGCGGAGAGGCGCTCCACAGCCCCAGGCGCGTCACCGGACTCCTCGGGCGTGCGCAGTACACAGTTGAGCGAGGCGGGGGACTGGCCCGTCAACGCCGACGCGAAGGCGCGCGCCTCCGGCTCGTGATCGGCGTACGCGTCCGGGTACGCGCTTCGCTGGACAAGCTGCGCAGCCTCGGTGATGGGCAGAACCTGATATCCCGGCACGGTGATCAGCGCGTCATAGAACGCGCCGGCCGCGTAGATGGGATCCTGCACCTGCTCCTCGCTGCCCCAACCCTGCGACGGGCGCTGCTGGAACAACCCGCGCGAGTCCGGCCCTGCCTGATCCCCGTAATCGAGGTTGCGAAGACCCGACTCCTGCACGGCGGTAGCCAGCGCAATGGAAACAGCCCGCGGCGGCAAGCCACGGGTCACAGCGACGCCCGCGATCGTGGAGGCGTATGCCGCCTGCTCCGGAGCCAACTCGTAGGTGTCAGTTCCCACGACGGCACTACACCGTTCGCGTACAAGCACCTCGGACGAATTCAGTTGCGTAACAGCAAAATAGGCTCCGCCGCCGACCACAGCCGTCAACAGGGTGAGGACGCCCGCCGTACGGAGCCGACGCCGTCGTCGGGCTTGCGCCTTGGTCTGGGGCACGCCGGTCCCTAGTTGGCGTGCAATGCCGCGTTCAACGCGATTCCCTGGCCTGACCGCTGGCGTGCTTCCACAACGCCGGTGGTGGAGTTGCGAATGAAGAGCACACCCGACTGTCCGGAAAGCTCGGCAGCCTTGACGATCGAACCATCGGGTAGGGTGACTTTGGTCCCGGCCGTGATGTACAGGCCGGCCTCGACCACGCAGTCATCGCCGAGGGAGATGCCGATTCCGGCCTGGGCGCTCAGGAGGCAGCGCTCACCGATGCTGACGCGTTCCTTGCCGCCACCGGAGAGAGTACCCATGATTGACGATCCGCCACCGATGTCCGAGCCGTTGCCCACAATCACGCCGGCGGAAATGCGTCCTTCAACCATTGAATGGCCCAGAGTTCCGGCGTTGAAGTTTACGAAGCCCTCGTGCATGACGGTGGTGCCTTCGGCGAGGTGTGCACCAAGCCGGACCCGGTCAGCATCGGCAATACGGACGCCGGAAGGCATTACGTAATCGACCATGCGCGGGAACTTGTCCACGCCGTACACCACTACGGTGCCGCGGGAGCGCAGGCGGAGGCGGGTGGTCTCAAACGCAGTGACGGCACAGGGCCCGAAGTTCGTCCACACCACGTTGGCGAGCAAGCCGAAGATGCCATCGAGATTGATGCTGTTCGGCTGCACGAGACGGTGCGAAAGGAGGTGGAGGCGGAGGTAGGCGTCAGCTGCGTCGGTCGGGGCGTCGTCGAGCGTGGAGGTAGTGGTCACTACTTCCTGCGTCACGCCTCGCAACGCGTCGGGGGCCGCGATCGCGGCGAGTTCGGTGTACAGCGCGTCCGACGGTGAATCGGCCTGTGTCTCGGCAAGAACCGGCCGGGGATACCAGACATCCAGCACGGTTCCGTCTTCGGCCAGCGTTGCCAGCCCGACTCCGAAAGCGGTTCGGGGTGCGGTTGCGGAAGGGGTCAGGGATGCAGAAGCCGTCTCAGTCATGGCTTCCATTCTACCGATTCGTGACCGGAGCCTCCGCCGCCTCGCGGGTGCTCGGTGCGGTGCCCTCGGTCAGTAGCGCCTACTGGCCTCCCACCCCTCGCTTCGCTCGGCGCGGGGCCCTCGGTCAGTAGCGCCTACTGGCCTCCCACCCCTCGCTTCGCTCGGCGCGGGGCCCTCGGTCAGTAGGCTTGGACCCATGACTGCTTCCGAACTCCCCAGCCTTGATCCCAGAGCCGACGTGGCGCAACTCACCGCGGACATCATCGACATCGACAGCGTCTCGGGGAATGAGCGTGCACTCGCCGACGCGGTGGAGGAGATCCTTCTATCGTGCCCGCACCTGGAAGTGGTCCGGGACGGCGACTCCCTCATTGCAAGGACGGCACTGGGCCGAAGGGAGAGGGTAATCCTCGCCGGCCATCTCGATACGGTCCCACTGCCCCGCGTACCTGGCTCCCGCGGGACCGTCCCGAGTTCGTGGGCGGGGGAGGTCCTGTACGGTCGTGGCGCCACCGACATGAAGGGCGGAGTTGCGGTGCAGCTCGCTTTGGCTGTTGCGCTGACAGAACCTTCACGGGACATCACCTATGTCTTCTATGACCACGAGGAAGTCGAGGCCGCGCTCAGCGGACTGGGCAGGCTGGTTGACAGCTACCCCTCATTGCTTGAAGCTGACTTCGCGGTCCTGCTTGAACCCACGGACGGCACTGTGGAAGGCGGGTGCAATGGAACCGCACGGTTCAACGTCACGACCAGGGGGCGCGCCGCCCACTCAGCGCGCGCATGGATGGGGGAGAACGCCATTCACAAGATGGCGGAGGTGCTTGTCCGCCTGCGGGACCATGAGCCGGCAACGGTGTCCGTGGACGGTCTCGACTTCCGGGAAAGCCTCAATGCGGTTCTTGTCAGCGGCGGGCTTGCCGGCAACGTCATCCCCGATCACGCCGTCGTCGAGGTGAACTACCGCTTCGCTCCGGACAAGTCCCCGGAAGACGCCGAAAAGTACGTACGCGAACTGCTCAACGGTTTCGAACTGGAGCGGACGGACGCCGCAGCCGGCGCACGCCCAGGACTGAACCATCCTGCCGCCGCTGCATTTGTTCAGGCAGTGGGTGCGGAACCGAAGCCGAAATACGGCTGGACCGACGTCGCACGGTTCAGCGCTCTTGGCATACCCGCCGTGAACTTTGGACCCGGCGATCCGCTGCTTGCCCACTCGGACGACGAGCACGTGCACGCGGATGCTGTCCGAACCTGCCTGAAGGCGTTAAACGACTGGCTCGCCTAGACCCGTGGGTCCAGGCGAGCCGGTGATAGGGATCTACCGTTCTTAGCCTGCGTTGGTCGGGTCGGGGAGCAGTACCTTCTGCTCCTTCTCCCTCTTCGCTTTTCCGGCGGTACGGAAGCTGAGCAGCTTCGACAACCGGTTCGCCAGTGAGGACAGCGCGAAGTTGATGATGATGAAAATGACCGCGGCGATGAGGAGAGCCTGAAGCAGATTCCCTTCGCCTACTCCCAGCCGGCGCGCATTCTGCAGCAGTTCGGTGTAGGTGATGATGTAACCGAGTGCTGAATCCTTCAGGATCACTACGAACTGGCTGACAAGCGCGGGCAGCATGGCCGTGAGCGCCTGGGGCACCTCCACGCTCCTCAGCGATTGACCACGCGTCATGCCGATCGCCATCGCAGCTTCCCGCTGCCCCTTGGGAAGGCCCTCGACGCCGGAGCGCACAAGTTCAGCGATGACGGAACCGTTGTAGAGGGTCAGTGCGATGACCACCGCCATGAAGGGGATGTCCTGCGGACGCATGACGCCTGCCGCGCCGATAGCGAGCCAGAGGAAGATCATCATCAGCAGGACGGGTACCGCGCGAAAGAACTCTACAATGACGCCGGCGAGCCAGCGGATGGGCAGGAAATGGGAGAGCCGCCCAATGCCGAGAATGAGTCCGAGGACTACCGAGGTGACGATTGCGACGCCGGCTGCCCGGAGAGTGTCCCAGAGCCCGGGGAGCAGGAAGAACTGCCAGGTCCTGACTTCGAGGAAGGGCGTCCACTTGCCCGCTTCCAACTGACCGCGCTCAGCAAGGACGATAAGAAGCCACGCCAGTAGCCCGACAACGAACAGAACACCGGCGATGTTGCCGATCAGGATGTTGCGCTTGGCCTTGGGGCCCGGAGCATCGAAAAGTACCTGCTGCGCGCTCATCGTGACACCGCCAGTTTCTTGGATGCCCAGGTTGTGAGCAGGCCGATTGGGATAACGATGATTACGAAGCCCATCGCGAAGGTGAAGAAGATCGGGATCACCATGTCCGAACGGAACTCGATCATGGTTTTCATCAGACCGGCCGACTCGGCCACTGATCCTGCTGCGGCAACGGTGGAGTTCTTGGTGAGTGCGATCAGCACGTTGCCCAGAGGCGCGATGGCTCCGCGAAAGGCCTGCGGAAGGATGACGAGCCGGGCGGCCGGAAGGAAGGACAGTCCGATGGCGCGGGCCGCCTCGGCCTGGCCCAGCGGAACAGTGTTCACTCCACTTCTGATCGCTTCGCACACGAAGGCGGCGTGGTAGAGACTCAAGCCGAGAATCGCCAGCCGGAAGAAATTCAGGTTGAAATCATCGGACAAGCTCACAAAGAGTTGACCGAACAGAGCGAGTACACCGAAGGCGATGATGATTGTCAGCGGCGTGTTGCGGAAAATGTTGACGTAGGTGGCACCGAACCACTGCAGGCTCGCGATGGGCGAGATCCTGAACAGAGCCAGGAGGGTTCCCAGGAGGAGCGACCAGATAGCGGCCCAGAACGTCAACTGGATATTTATCCAGAAGGCCCCTGCGACGTTGTACTGCTCAAAGAGCGACAGGAAACCGTCCACGGCAACCTTTCTTGTTGTACGTCAAACGGCTGTGTGGGGGCTGCCGGGCAGCCCCCACACAACTTCAGGGAATGTTAGGCGCAGTCTTCCGGCGTCGGCGGGTTCAGTTCCGAGTTCGGCTCATAGTCGACGCCCTCGAGGTTATTCGCAAGGGCTTCTTCCCAGGCTCCGTCCTCGATCATCTTCTCGATGGCCGCATTGATGTCGGAGCACAGCTCGCTCCCCTTGGTGAGGCCAACACCGTAGCGCTCCTCGGAGAACGGGTTGCCCACAACCTTGAACTGGCCCTGGTTGGTCTCCTGTGCAGCAAGACCGGCGAGAATGATGTCATCCGTGGTGACGGCGTCGATCTGGCCGCCGCCCATCAAGCTGACGCACTCGGCGTAGCCGGGCTGTTCGATCAGGTTGACGTCTTCCGCGAACTCGTCCTTCACACGCTGTGCGGAGGTGGAACCCGTGACGGAGCAGAGGTTCTTTCCGTTCAGGTCCTCCGGGCCGGTGATGTCGCTGTCCACCGGAACCAGCAGATCCTGGCCGGCAATGAAGTAGGGGCCGGCAAAGTCCACGGTCTCCTTGCGGGTATCAGTGATCGAGTAGGTAGCGAAGATCATGTCGACCTGCTCATTGGACAGCAAATTCTCGCGGTTCGCCGAAGGGGCCTCCACCCACTCGATCTGGTCTTCGCTGTAACCCAGCTCGCCTGCCACGTACTTGGCGACGTCTACATCGAATCCGGAATAGGATCCACCCTCGTCGAAGCCGAGACCTGGCTGGTCGAACTTGATGCCGATCCGCACGGACTCGGCAGCAGCTTCACCGCCACCTTCACCGCCGCCACCGGCGGTTTCACCGCCACCGCCGCCGCCACCACCGCAGGCGGACAAGGTCAGCGCGGCAGCCGCCGCCATGGCCAGTGCGCCGTATCGTGTTGTTCGCATGATTTCTCCTCGCGTTATTTCCTGATTGGAATTCGTCGGTAGTTAGTGGGCAAGGATCTTGCCGAGGAAGTCCTTGGCACGATCACTCTGCGGATTGGTGAAGAAATCTTCGGGCTTGGCCTCCTCGACGATCTGGCCGTCCGCCATGAAGATCACCCGGTCAGCAGCTTTCCGGGCGAAACCCATTTCGTGAGTGACGACGATCATGGTCATGCCCTCCTTGGCCAGGGCGACCATGGCGTCGAGAACCTCGTTGATCATTTCCGGGTCCAGCGCAGAGGTGGGCTCATCGAAGAGCATCACCTTCGGCTGCATCGCCAGCGCCCGTGCAATGGCAACGCGCTGCTGCTGTCCACCGGAGAGCTGCGCGGGAAGCTTCTGCGCCTGGTTGTCCACTCCCACGCGCTTGAGCAGCGACATGGCCAGTTCCTTCGCAGCGCCGGTCTTCATCCCCTTGACCTTCACGGGGCCGAGCGTCACGTTCTCAAGGATCGACTTGTGAGCGAACAGGTTGAACGACTGAAAGACCATGCCGACGTCGGCGCGCAGTTTGGCCAGGGCCTTGCCTTCCGCCGGCATCTCCTTCCCATCGATACGGATCTCGCCGCTGTCGATCGTCTCGAGGCGGTTGATGGCCCGGCAGAGCGTGGACTTGCCGGAGCCGGAGGGGCCGATCACCACTACTACCTCGCCGCGCGAAATCTCCAGGTTGATGTCCTTGAGCACATGGAGATCCCCAAAGTGCTTGTTGACGTTCCTGAGAGAGACGAGAGGCTGTGCTGACGGATTGGACGTGGACGTGCTCGACTGTGTGTCACGAGTCATAAGTAGAAATGTAGCCAAGAATTGCTCACCGGCGGTACATCGGCTTGCGGAAAGTGGAAATCGTGATTCAAGAGCAACCAAAGCGGGAGGGCGCTCACGGCAGTTAGCCTTGGGGGTATGAGTCCCCACAACGGCAATGATGATCAGCAGGACGGTAATTCGACGGCTCCGGCGAGGCGCCGTGGACAGGTGGAGCTCCGCCGGGATCAGGCACAGGCCATGCAGTCTGACCGGTACCTGCTCGATTCTGTTGAGGAAACCCCCTTCACGAAGACCGATCCGTGGCGGGTGCTGCGGATCCAGAGCGAGTTCGTGGAGGGCTTCGGCACCCTCTCTGAGCTGGGACGGGCGATCAGCGTCTTCGGCTCCGCGCGGACTCCGCGCGACTCCCAGTATTACGCGGTCGGTGAGGAAGTGGGACGACTCCTCGTTGAGGCGGGCTACGCCGTGATCACCGGTGGCGGACCCGGAGCGATGGAAGCGGCGAACAAGGGAGCCTGTGAGGCGGGCGGCGTTTCGGTGGGCCTTGGTATCGAGCTCCCTTTCGAGCAGGGGATGAACGAGTGGGTCGACCTCGGCGTCAATTTCCGGTACTTCTTCGCTCGGAAGACCATGTTCGTCAAGTACGCTCAGGGCTTCATTGTGTTGCCCGGCGGCTTCGGAACCCTGGACGAGCTGTTCGAGGCGATGACGCTGGTACAGACCCAGAAGGTCACGTCCTTCCCGATCGTGCTGATCGGTTCCGAATTCTGGGGTCCGCTGTGGAACTGGGTGCGTGACACACTGCTGTCGAACGGGATGATCTCGGAGAAGGATTTGTCCCTGGTGCATTTGGTCGATGACCCGGCTGACGCCGTGCGCGCGGTCCTCGCTGACACCGCCGGGCACACCGGACCCTAAACCATGACGATCTTCCTCGTGCTGATTGCGATTGTGGCTGTCGGTGCCACTGCGTTTTTCGCGGTCGGGCGCGGCTGGAAGGGTGGGAAGCGGAGGCCACGGCGAGATCCGCAGGTTGTCCCCGGACTGGTTGAACCGACACCCACGCTGCCGCCTGTCCTGCTTCCCGACCACCCGACTGCCTCGGACGTGGGCCGGATCCGGTTCTCGCTGGGATTGCGCGGGTATCGCATGGACCAGGTGGACGAGGTCCTGGACCGGCTGGCTGCGGCGCTCGCGGAACGTGACGAGCTCATCGCAGAGCTGCAGGACCAGAATCGGAACGCCCGGTGAGCGCGCTCCCCGGCAGCGACGGGCGCCTGAGGTGTGGCTGGGCAGTGTCGAGCACCGAATACGAGGCCTACCACGACTGTGAATGGGGCCGTCCCGTCGCAGGGGATGCCGCCCTTTTCGAAAGGATTAGCCTTGAGGCTTTCCAGTCCGGGCTGAGCTGGATCACCATCCTCCGCAAGCGGGAGAACTTCAGGGCCGCGTTTGCCGGTTTCGATCCGCATGCCGTTGCTGCTTTCGACGACGGCGACGTCGCACGCTTGCTCGGTGACGCCGGCATAGTGCGCAATCGGGCGAAGATCCTCGCGACCATCGCGAATGCACGGGCGCTGCTCGCGCTGCCTGAAGGTATAACGCTCTCGGGAATCCTGGAGGCTCACCGTCCGCCGCAAAAACCTGCACCCTCGTCCCTTGAGGACGTCCCCGCCGTCGTGCCGGAGTCAACGGCGCTGGCGAGAGAATTGCGGTCCCACGGGTTCCGCTTCGTGGGCCCGACAACTGCCTATGCCATGCAACAGGCGACCGGGTATGTGAATGACCACCTGGCCTCCTGCTGGGTGCGTGACGATGTCGATAAGTCAGCCTATGTCGTTGAATCTGCCAGTGTTGACGAGTCTGCGGATGTCGTTGAGACTGCGTGAGTCGCTGAGGCTCCCTGGGCTGTCCCTGGCCGCACGGGCACGTTCCCTGCGTGTGTGGCTGGTTGCGCTGCCCTGGTGGGTGCAGGTAATCCTGGTCTACGGGGCGGCGAGGCTCTACTCCGTCATCGTTTTGACGGCGGTCGCCCGGCGCCAGATGCCCAGTCCGTGGGCGCAGGGCTCTCCGGGATACGAGGACTTCGTCAACTTCTGGGACAGCGGCTGGTACGCCCGGATCCACGACGACGGTTATCCCACCGAGCTGCCCCGCGGTGACGATGGAACAGTCCTTGAGAATCAGTGGGCGTTCTATCCGCTCTTCCCGGCCAGCGTGCGCCTTTTCTCAATCATCACCGGCACCGGATGGAACCCGGGCGCCGCCCTGCTTGCGACGGTGTACGGATTTGTGGCCGCGCTCATCATTTACCGCGTCTTCCTGCTGCGCTCGCCGCACCGCGATGCCCTGTGGGCGGTGGGTCTGATCGCTTTCCTTCCCGTCTCGCCGATCCTGCAGATCCCCTATGCTGAATCGCTGCACCTCATGCTGCTGGCGCTCGCGCTGTATCTGGTGATGACCGGGCGTTACCTGTCTGCCGTCCCGGTAGCTGTGCTGATGTGCCTAGCCAGGCCTGCGGGTGCGCCTTTCGCCGCGACGCTTGGTTTGCTCCTGCTGCTGGAACTGTCCGGGAGGGGCACTGCTGCCGACGCCGGCTTCTCCTCCGCGCGGAAACGGTGGCGGCTGGCGGCCCTGGTCGGGATCGCAGGCATGGCAGCCCTCGCATGGCCGGTGATCGCATGGTTTGTCACCGGCGTGCCTGATGCCTACGTGCAGACAGAGATGGCCTGGCGCGGTTCGGAGCTGACACTGTTTCTGCCCTGGGTCAGTACCGCGTCAGGTCTGCTCGGCCCGGTGCTTGGTCCGTTGGCCCTGGCGGCATTGGTCGCCGCGTTCGCAGCTCTGCTGCTGTCACCGGCGGGCCGCAGACTTGGGTTGCCGCTCCAGCTGTGGTCTGCCGCCTACCTGCTGTACCTGGCGGCCGTCTGGAACCCGCAGACGAGCACGTTCCGAATCCTGCTTCCGCTCTTTCCCCTGGCTCTCGCAGCCGTGCTTGTTTCGCGATCGCGGGCGTACCGGTGGCTTGCGCTGGCAAGCTGTGCATGCTTGCAGATTGTGTGGGTCTCCTGGTTGTGGGCGTGGGTTCCGTTGTTCAGTGGAGGGGACTATTCGCCGTGACGAGGTGATGGGCGCCGCACGGGCGATTAGCTAGCCGCGCACTTCTACGGGATAATAGGGGAGGACGAGCATACGGGGGAAAACCGCCGTGCAATGTTGATCGCGGCCCACTTCCGGCCGCGCACCGTGGAAGGAAACTACTTAGATGGCTGCGATGAAACCCCGTACCGGTGATGGACCCATGGAAGTCACCAAAGAGGGACGCAGCCTCATTATGCGGGTACCGATCGACGGCGGCGGGCGCCTGGTGGTCGAACTGAATGCTGAAGAAGCAGGCAAGCTCAAAGACTGCCTGCTCACGGTAACGGACTAGAAGTACAGCGCCTGGCTAGCCGGGCATTTTTACGGCCATCAGAAGGCCGTTCCCCACAGGCATCAGCGTGCTGACCAGCAGGTCATTTGCACGCAGAGTCTTGCCAACCTGCCGCAGCGTGTTCGTCGACGCATCACGCACCGCGGGATCGGGCACCTTGCCGCCGTCGAGCGCGTCGTTGATGAGGAGCAGTCCTCCGCGTTTCAGGAGACGTACGGCCTGATCCGCGTACAGCGGAAGGTTGGTCTTGTCCGCATCGAGGAAAACCAGGTCGTAGGCAGCGTCAGTGAGGCGGGGGAGTACGTCCGCTGCACGCCCGGAAATGGTGCGGGTGCGGTTCGCCGGGATTCCCGCCTCTGCGTACGCCTCCCGGGCAGCCCGGAGATGGTCCACATCCGAGTCGATCGTTGTCAGGACGGAATTCGGGCCCATTCCTCGCAGCAGGCAAACGCCGGAAACCCCTGCGCCGGCGCCAACTTCCACCACAGTCATGGCTTTGGACGCTGCCGCGAGAACGGTCAGCGCTGCGGCGATGCCGGTGCTGACGGGCGCGACCCCGAGTTCATGTGACCGGTCGCGCGCGCGGAGCAAAACATCATCTTCAACAGGCAGACCTTCCGTGTAGGACCAGTTAGCCTGCTTCTGCGCGCTCATGATGTTCCGTTCTGTCCAGGAGCTCAATAGGGTCGGGCGGTCCCAGCCGGGTTGCGGGGCGTCGCCTCTCTCAGCCTACTGCGGATGGGCACGCGTCCCTGTATCAGCGCGCTTTGCCCTGTTGTTTCCCTCCGCTTTTTCAGCGAGCTCACAGCTAGCTCCGGCAACATGTACATGCAGGACCTGCAATACAAGTTATCCCACATCAGGCATCCAACAGAGGCGGAGTCCCGAATAGCTAATGCGTCCGTTTCCAGCATTTGACGAAGCGGCATCGCATATTTCATTCGAGGGCGAGAGGAGAAGGTCGATGTCTACTTCGCATACGGTGGCACCCACGGGGAATGCCGCCACCGGAGAGCACGATCAGGGGGTAGCCGACTGGGCACCGCCGTCATGGGAGGAAGTCGTCAGGGACCACTCACCAAAGGTATACAGGCTTGCTTATCGGCTGACCGGCAACAAGTACGATGCTGAGGACCTCACACAGGAAGTGTTTGTTCGTGTGTTCCGGTCCCTCGCCAATTTCAAGCCCGGAACGTTGGACGGATGGCTCCACCGGATTACCACCAACCTCTTCCTGGACCAGGCACGCCGGAAAAACCGCATCCGCTTCGATGGCCTCGCTGAAGATGCCGAGAGCAGGTTGCCCAGCACCCACCCGAGTCCCGAACGCAGCTTCGAGTTCAATAACCTTGACCTCGACGTACAGGCTGCCCTGGAGGAACTCCCGCCGGACTTTCGCGCTGCCGTCGTGTTGTGTGATCTTGAGGGACTGCCATACGACGAGGTGGCCCTGGCGCTCGGCGTGAAGCTCGGCACAGTACGCTCAAGGATTCACCGAGGTCGCACGCTCCTCCGTGAGAAGCTGGCCCACCGTGATCCCCGACAGGCTGCCCCCGCCCCATCGCGCCTGAGCCTGCCTCGGATTGCAGGTGCCCGCTAGTTCCATGCGTCATCCAACCCGTTTTCTGATCGACTACGTGGCTGGTGAACTCAGCCCCACTCGCCAGCGCGCAGTCGAGCAGCACCTTCTCCGGTGTGCCCGGTGCCACGAGGTAGTGGCACAGGAACAATCAATTCGTCGCCGGCTGCAGAGTTCCGGGACACCGGGTCCATCCGAAGATTTGTGTGAGCGCATCCTGCGCAGGTCCGCAGCCAGGCCGGGCAGACCGCTCGGACCAACCGATGCCGCAAAAAGCGTCCCCTATGGTCTCGACGAAGAACCTGTCGGCGAGTCGTTCGCACACAGGAACCGGACCGTTCTTGCCGTCGCCAGCGGTCTGGCGGTTGCGGCCGTTGCGACCCTGACAGCCGCTTATGCGCTCGGTTCCGAAGCCGATTCAAATGACGCGGTCGCGGGAGCCAGTGCCGTTTCGGTTGCGGAGAGTTTCCAGACCGTGGCGGCGGGCACGCCCACCAACCTGAGTTCCACCCAGATCGATCAACTGCGCAACGAAGGCTGGTTCTGTCCGGAACTTGAGGCGCTCGGCTTTCAGCTTGAACGGGCCGAAGCGCTCACAATGGACGGTCGGCCCACCCTGCAGCTGGACCTCTCCGACGGCAGCCATTCGTTGACCATCTTCGAACAGCGCGAGGGCGGGGCTGGTTTGGAATCAGCCATCATCAACGCGGCCACCGGCAACACCGTGCAGGAAGACGGGTTTGAGGAGATCGGGGGCACGGAGCAGACTGTCTGGCTCCATCCCGGACGCGCCTGGCAGCTGGTGATCGATTCCGGTTCCGCCACGTACACGGTGGTCTCCACCCTTCCCGTCGCGGACATGCCACGGGCGGTCAGCCAGCTCATGTTCAATGAACACTCGCAGCTTGCCCACTCGCGTCCGGACGCACCAGGCGACCCAGTGAGCCGCATCCTTCGAGGCCTCGCGAAGCTGGCGCAGCCGGCGCCCTGACGTAAATAGATTCGGTCTTGTCCGGGAGGTAGGCTTCGAGAGTGTTTGGAATCAATGGATACGAGTTCCTCCTGTTGGCGCTCATTGCTGTGATCGTCCTTGGTCCCGAACGCCTGCCCGAATACGCGTCCCAGCTCGCGCAGCTGGTCAAGGGCTTGCGCCGTATGGCCACAGGAGCGCGCGAGCAGCTCCGCGAAGAGGTTGGATCGGAGTTCGACGACGTCGACTGGCGCAAGCTTGATCCCCGCCAATATGATCCTCGCCGTATCATCAAGGAGGCGCTCCTTGACGACATCGAAGACGCCATTAAACCGGTCAGCGAGAACGGTTCACGCCCGGAATCCCGGTCGCTGGGTGCATCCTCCAACTCCACACAAGGCAGTGCATCGCAGCCGCCCGGCGGTACCACACCCGTCCCTACGCCCGGCACCACTTCGCGGCTGAGCGCCGGCCAGCCCGCTCCATTCGACGTCGAAGCAACCTGACGGATCAACGGCCGGGAGCTGGCCGGCCCCGGCCATCCAGCGAGCGGTCAGGCCCGCTTCGGTGTGACCCTCAGCAGCTTGTCCCCCAGCCCGCGCGGCCTGCGGGCGAGCGTGGATGCGATCCGGCGAAGCTCCTCAGCGGCACGGAAGCCTGTCTGAAGGACCACAGGTCGTCCACTGTCCCCGCCTTCCCTCAATGCTGGTTCCAGCGGGATGCTGCCGAGCAGCCCGACGTCGTAACCGACAGTCGCTGTGAGCCGGCGCGCGAGTTCGGCACCGCCACCACTGCCGAACACCTCCATCCGCTCGCCGGAGGGAAGCTCAAGCCACGACATGTTCTCAATGACTCCCGCGACTTTCTGCCCGGTCTGCACAGCCATGGAACCGGCGCGTTCGGCGACGTCCGCCGCCGCGGCCTGAGGGGTGGTGACAATAAGCAGTTCCGCGCCCGGCAGCAGCTGCGCCACGGAGATAGCGATGTCGCCCGTCCCGGGCGGCAGGTCGAGAAAGAGTACGTCGAGATCCCCAAAATACACATCCTGCAGGAACTGCTCCAGCGCACGGTGCAGCATGGGACCTCGCCAGGCGACAGCCTGGTTGCCCGCCACGAACATGCCGATGGAGATCGCCTTGACCCCGTGAGCCACCGGCGGCAGGATCATCTCGTCCACCCGGGTGGGTGACTGACTGATTCCCATCAGCGCCGGGACGGAGAATCCGTAGACGTCGGCATCGACGATGCCCACCCGCAGCCCCTGAGCGGCCATCGCCGCCGCAAGGTTCACGGTGACGCTCGACTTGCCGACTCCGCCCTTGCCGCTTGCTACGGCGAGGACCCGCGTCAGGGAACCTGGCTCATTGAACGGAATTCCCCGCTTGGCACCAGGCCCGCGCAACCGCTCCTTGAGCGCATCACGCTGTTCCTGTGTCATGACGCCCAATTCCACGGAGACGCCGCTTACGCCCGGCAGGTCACGCACGGCCGCGTCTACATCCCTGGTGATGGTGTCGCGGAGCGGACACCCTGCGATGGTGAGCAGCACGCGAACGACGACGGCGCCGTCGTCGTCCACGACAACGGCTTCCACCATGCCCAGCTCAGTAATGGGCCGCCTCAGCTCCGGATCGATAACCTCCCCGAGCGCGGTGCGGACCGCGGATTCAAGCGCCACTATCGGTCCTTGCGGGCAGGCGCTACCTGGGGGAGCGAAACGGTTGCATCCGATACCCTGCGCTTGGACTTGCGCTGGGGTGGTGTCTCCTGTCCGTCTGCCGACTCGAGCAGCTCCTCCATGACGGACCGCAGCTCGGACCGGACAAAGTCACGTGTGGTGACCTCTCGGAGCGCGATGCGGAGCTCCGCGATCTCCCGCGTGAGGTATTCGGTGTCGGACAGGTTCCGTTCGGCACGCTGCCGATCCTCCTGGAGCGAGACACGGTCGCGGTCATCCTGCCGGTTCTGGGCCAGCAGCAGAAGCGGGGCGGCGTAGGAAGCCTGCAGGGACAGCATGAGGGTGAGCAGGGTGAATCCAATCGCCGCACTGTCGAACCTCCACTCTTCCGGTGCCCAGCTGTTCCACGCCAACCACACAGCAACGAACACTGTCATGTAGAAGAGGAACTGGGGTGTACCCATGAAGCGCGCGAAGTTCTCGGTTGCGCTGCCGAACGCGTCCGGGTTGGGTCGCAACCTCGGCAGCCAACGCGCGCGGCTTTCCCGTGGCGTGTCCAGACCACTGGTCGTTACAGTTCTGGTTCTTTCAACCATTTATGCCTCCCCGGGTTGTATCGGGCGTGACGTCCTGGGCACGCCAGTCTTCCGGGAGCAGGTGATCCAGAACGTCGTCAACGGTCACCGCCCCCACCAATCGGCCATCCCCGTTAACGATCGGCAACGAGTTCAGGTTGTAGGTAGCAAGAATCCGGGAAACTTCGCTGATGTTCGCCTGGTCGCTGACCGGCTCCAGGTCCGTGTCTACTATGTTGCCCAATTGCTCCGGCGGCGGGAAGCGCAGCAGCTGCTGGATGTGCACCACGCCGAGGTAGCGACCCGTCGGAGTCTCCAGCGGTGGCCTGCAGACAAAAATGGAGGAGGCCAGCGCCGGTGTGAGCTCTTCGCGGCGCACGTGGGCCAGCGCTTCAGCGACCGTCGCTTCGGGAGGCAGGATGACCGGAACCGGGGTCATCAGTGAACCCGCGGTGTCCTCTTCATACTGCAGCAAGCGGCGGACATCTTTTGCGTCACCCGGCTCCATGAGCTGGAGCAGTTCCTCCTTCTGCTCTTCCGGCAGTTCATTGAGGAGGTCGGCCGCGTCGTCAGGATCCATCTCCTCAAGCACGTCGGCTGCCCGCTCGCGGTCAAGCGAAGACAGAATCTGGACCTGGTCGTCGTCGGGTAATTCCTGAAGGATGTCGGCAAGGCGCTGGTCCTGAAGCTCGCTGGCCACCTCGATCCTGCGCTTGTCGCTCATCTCGTGGAGCGCGTCTGCGAAGTCTGCGGCCTTCAGGTCATCGTGCTGGGCGACGAACGAGGTGGCCGCCTGCGGCTCGTCCGCGTCTCCGTGGTAGGCGTCCAGCCAGTCGATGATGAGCCGTTCCCCCCGGCGCAGGCCGCGAAGTCGTGACTGGGGGCCGCCGCGACGGACGAAAATCTGGGAGACATGCCAGTCGCCGGAGCGATCCTTCTCCATGGCGACGTCTTCTATTGTCGCCTCGCCGCTCCCGTCACGGAGTGTGATCCTCCGGTCGAAAAGCTCGGCGACGACGAGCTGCTCGGCTCCACGCTGGTCGAATCGGCGCAGGTTGACGAGCCCCGTGCAGATGATCTGCGCGGCGTCGATCGAGGTTACGCGAGTCATTGGAACGAACACCCGCTTCTTCCCCGGAACTTCGACCACAAGACCCACCACCTGCGGAGCAACCGCGGGACCGCGATCCAGCACGACGGCGTCACGAAGGCGCCCGAGACGGTCGCCGAGCGGGTCGAAAACGTCCAGGCCCAAGAGACGTGCCACAAATACGCGCGTTGGGTTGCTGCTCACATGCCTAGGCTACTGCCGTTGCGGTACTACAGCCGTATTGCGTGACAGCACGCACAGCTTGCGAAGAGCACAGCCCCGTCTCTGAAGGCACCCGAGGGTGTGCCCGAAGTTCACCCCGAGCGATACGGCGCCACAGCGGAGCGCATGTAGGCGAGAATGAGGGTATGTCAAACGTTCTTGGACGAACCGCCTCACGCGACGAGGGCCGTACCCTCCCTAAGGGCGAGACCATTGGGCGCTACAGCTCGTACCTGGATGCTCAGAAAGCGGTGGATTACCTCGCGGACAGCAAATTCCCGGTGCAGCAGGTCTCGATCATCGGCAATGACCTCAAAACCGTGGAACGGGTGACCGGCCGTCTGAGTTATCCGAGGGTTGCGCTTGCCAGTGCAGCAACCGGCGCGTGGTTCGGTCTGTTCGTGGGCTTCATCCTGACGCTGTTCGGCGGTGACACCACGTACCTGCCGATTCTGTCTTCCATGGCGCTCGGTGCCGTGTTCTGGGTGTTGTTCGGCGTAATTGCCTATGCGTTCCAGCGCGGGAAGCGGGACTTCACCTCCACCAGCCAGGTGGTGGCCACCAGCTACGACGTCATTGTGGATCCCGCCGCCGCGGGTGAAGCCCGGAGGATGCTGCAGCAGCTTCCGATGAACTCGCGGCCGCAGGACAACGTTGGTGCGCCGACGCAGCCCTGGGGCACGCCGCCGCAGCAGAATCAGCCGCAGGAGCAGAACCAGGTCCCTCAGCGTCCCGAGGGGTGGGGACAGCCGCCGACCGAGCAGCCACGCCCTCAGGGGGCGAGCCAGCTGCACGACCCTGATTCCCCGGAAGCCGGCGAGGAACAGCGAGCCGCTACCCGTCGTTCCACCCGCGGCCAGTTCCCCGATCTACCCGACGGCCGGCCGCAGTACGGGGTCCGCGTTGAACCCCAGCCCGTCAAGGAATCGCCGGACTCAGCCGAACACAGCGAGGAATCCAGCAGGGAGTAAGCGGTCCCGCAACGGACCCCGGAGCACAGGCTCAAGAACGTAAGAAAGGCGGACAGCCGTATGGCTGTCCGCCTTCCTTACGTATGCTTACCGACCGCGCGCTTGCCGACCGCTTATGCGAGTGCGGTCCTTGCCCCTATTCGCCGGTGGGACTGTAGATGCCGGCCATCCACGTCTCGACGTCGTCGGGATCGCGGGGGAGCGCCGAACTGAGGTTGACCGGCCCATCGGCCGTGATCAGGATGTCGTCCTCGATACGGACTCCTATACCGCGGTACTCCTCGGGAACGGCGAGGTCCTCTTCCTTGAAGTAGAGGCCGGGCTCGATGGTGAAAACCATTCCCTCCGTGAGGACACCGTCCAGATAGAGCTCGCGCTTCGCCTCGGCGCAGTCGTGCACGTCCATGCCGAGGTGGTGACTGGTGCCGTGCGGCATCCAGCGACGGTGATGCTGCCCCTCAGGGGAAAGTGCCTCCTCCAGCGGTACCGGCAGAAAGCCCCACTCATCCAGACGTTCTGCGAGGACGGCCACAGCGGCAGCGTGCACGTCACGGAACTTCGCACCGACCTTTGCGGCCGCGAAACCGGCGTCGGCCGCCTCGAGCACAGCCTGATAAACCTTGCGCTGTATGTCGGAGTACTTGCCGCCGACCGGCAGGGTGCGGGTGATGTCCGCGGTGTAAAGGCTGTCCGCCTCCACTCCGGCGTCAAGAAGCAGCAGGTCCGAAGCGTCCACAGACCCGTTGTTACGGATCCAATGAAGGATGGTGGCGTTGTTGCCGGAGGCTGCGATGGTGTCGTAGCCGAGGTCGTTGCCCTCCTCCCGGGCGCGGGTGAAGAAAGCTCCTTCTACGACACGCTCGCCGCGAGGATGGGAGATAGCCCGCGGCAGTTCCTTGACGACCTCGTGGAAGCCGTTCACCGTAGCCTCAACAGCCTTGCGCATCTGCCCGATCTCCCACTCGTCCTTGATCAGGCGGAGTTCGGACAGGGCTTCTGCGAGCTTCGCATCAAGCTCGTCGGAGGCTTCAAGATCCACACCGGTGTTGATGCGGGAGGTGTCCACGAGGGCGTCGGCGTTCATATCAACTTCGCGCAGCAGACGGATCCGGAGTCCGCCGATCTCGACCGCACCGGCGTCCTTGGTGATCGCCGTTTCGAGGTCGGCGAGGTCAGCGGTTTCCAGCGAGAGCAGTGCGCGAACCTCCGCGCGGGACAGGCGCGAACCGATCCAGAATTCGCCGTAGCGCGCGTTCGCGTAGAACTCGGCGCTGTCCCGGCCGGCCAGCTCACGGAAGTACAGGGTGGCGTGGTGGTTGCCGCCGTCGTCGCCCTTGCCTTCTTCGGTGGGTTCCATCACCAGCACCGCGTCGGGTTCGTGGTCCAGACCGAGCCCGGTGAGGTGGGCGAAGCCGGAGTGGGGGCGGAAGCGGTAGTCAGTGTCGTTCGAGCGTACTTTCAAGGGACCGGCGGGGATCACCAGACGCTCACCCGGGAACTGCAGGGAGATCTTCAGGCGGCGCTGCGCCGCGTACGGCGCAACCTCTGCCTCCACAGGTAGCTCGGTGCTTTTCGCGGCCCAGTTCGAGCTCATGAAGGTTTTGAAGGCAGCCGAATCGGGCCTTTGTGACCGGTTCTCGTTGCGGCTGGAAAGTGGCTGGTCTTCCGGTGTCACCGGGGTGGCCTCACTGCCGGGTCCGGTCGGATTCATGGTTCCTGCCGATGGGTTGTTCTCTGCTGTACTCACCCGACCATCGTCTCACCGGCGCGTGGAGTGAGCCAAACACTCCAGTGCTGTCCTGCTGCGGCTTCCAGCGCGGACGGGCGTACAGTTGTTTGGTGAGAATTGACCTGCACACCCACTCCACCGTGTCGGACGGCACTGAAGGCCCCGCGGATGTCATGCGAGCCGCTGCTGCGGCCGGGCTGGACGTCGTTGCACTGACCGACCACGATTCAACGGCGGGTTGGGCAGAGGCTGGAGAGGAAGCCAAAAACCTGGGCATGGTGCTGGTTCCCGGTATGGAGGTGTCATGCCGAACCGACAAGGGCATCAGCGTGCATGTGCTGTCCTACCTGCACAACCCCGCCCACCCGGGCCTGCTGGCCGAGATCGAACGGTCCCGCGATGCCAGGTTTACCAGGGCCGAGCGCATGGTCGAGAAGCTATCCGCGGACTACCCGATCTCCTGGGCCCACGTGCTTGAGCACGTTGCCGAAGGCGCCACCATAGGCCGCCCGCACATTGCCGACACACTCGTGGCCCTGAAGCTTGTCGGCACGCGCAGTGAAGCATTCGCCAGCATACTCAGCGCCCGGTCACCCTACTGGGTGGGACACTACGCACCGCATCCGGCGGACGCCGTCGCACTGGTCCGGGAAGCAGGAGGCGTTCCGGTGTTTGCCCACCCGGTGGCGTCCTCACGCGGCCGGATCGTGGACAGCGACGTGACCGAGGAGATGATTGACGCCGGTCTGCTCGGACTGGAGATCGAACACCGTGACAACCCCCCGGAGGGACGGGCGGAGCTTGAGCGGATCGCGTCCCGGAATGAACTGCTGGTCACCGGATCCAGCGATTACCACGGAACGGGGAAGCCGAACCGGCTGGGGGAGAACCTCACGAGGCCCGAAATGCTTGCCAGGCTCGAGGACCTGGCCACAGGGAGCAGCGTCATCCGGTAGCAGCGGGAGGATCGACCCGGACGGAGGCCCCGTTGCCGGATTCTGCTGACTGCTCCAGCCATAGCGCGAGGCGCCGGGACATGACGTCGATGGACTGCGGATTGCTGTCCACGCAGACGAAGCGCCGTTCCAGCTTTCCGGCGACTGCCCCGAGTGTTCCCGAGCCGGCGAAGAAGTCCAGCACCCAGTCGCCCGGCCTGCTGCTCGCTGCCACGGCACGGCGTACCAGACCCTCGGGCTTCTGCGTGGGGTATCCGGTCTTTTCCTTGCCCGTAGGGGAGACGATGGTGTGCCACCACACGTCGGTCGGGAGCTTCCCGAGAGCTGCCTTCTCCGGGGTCACCAGGCCGGGAGCCATGTACGGCTCGCGGTCCACCTCTGCGCTGTTGAAGTGGTAACCCGCCGGGTCCTTCACGTAGACGAGGATGTTGTCGTGTTTGGCGGGCCACCGGCGCCGGGCACGGGCGCCGTAGTCATATGCCCAGATGATCTCGTTGAGGAAACACTCACGCCCGAACAGGGCATCGAGCATCACCTTCGCGTAGTGCACTTCCCGGTAGTCGAGGTGAACGTACAGGGTTCCGTCTTCCGCCAGCAGCCGCCACGCCTCGGCAAGGCGCGGGGCAAGGAACTCCCAGTAGTCCTCGAACGCATCGTCGTAGCTCGCCAGCATGCCCTTGACCGTGGAGTAGCTGAGCCCCTTGAACCCGACGCGGTCTCCGGCACCCGGCGCGCTGCGGACCATCGACGTCTGCTGCCGGCGCTGTGAGCGTCCGGTGTTGAACGGAGGGTCCACGTAGATCACGGTGAAGGAGTTATCCGGGAGCTCGGCCAGGTACTCCAGATTCTCGGCATGCACCACAAGATTGGGTCCATCCGGCCGCCAGGCCGGATGGACCGGGAAATCTTCCACGCGTTTGCTAGTTGTCTGCGGCGGGCTTGGAGACCACTTCGCCGTTACGGCGACGGGTACGTGACCGGTTGCGCCTGGCCGGTTCAGCCCGCTCGATGCGCTTGACGCCGCTGTCCGCAGCGCCGCGATCCTCACCGGACGAGGCGGATCCACCGGTACGACGACGGCCGCCCGACTTCCCCTCGGAGCCCTGCCGGCCGCCGCCCCCGCCTGAACGGGTGCGGTCAGCGGTGCGGTTCTTCTTGCCGGTTTCGCCTAGGTCCTCGATCTTCTCGGCGCCGATTCCTGCGAGGGTACGCTGGGCGCGGGGTAACCGGCCCTTGGTACCTTCAGGGATGTCGAGGTCTGTGTAGAGGTGCGGCGAGGACGAGTAGGTTTCCACCGGTTCCGCCTGCTCGAGGCCGAGTGCCTTGTTGATCAGGCCCCAGCGGGGGACATCGTCCCAGTCCACGAACGTGACGGCGGTACCCTTCTTGCCCGCCCGGCCGGTACGGCCCACGCGGTGCAGGTACGCCTTCTCATCCTCGGGGCACTGGAAGTTGATGACATGGGTGATGTCTTCGACGTCGATTCCGCGGGCCGCAACCTCGGTTGCCACCAGAACGTCGATCTTGTCACCGCGGAAAGCCCGGAGTGCCTGCTCGCGTGCTCCCTGCCCGAGGTCACCGTGGATGGCACCGGCGGCGAAACCGCGGTCGATCAGCTCTTCCGACAGCTTGGCGGCCGTGCGCTTGGTCTTGGTGAAGATGATGGTGCGTCCGCGTCCGCGGGACTGGAGGATCCGCGCGACCACTTCGTCCTTGTCCAGGTTGTGTGCGCGGTAGATGACCTGGCGGATGTCCTTCTTGGTGGCGCCGTCGTCCTCGGGGTCCGCTGCGCGGATGTGGGTCGGGTGGGACATGTAGCGGCGGGCCATGGCCACAACGGGACCAGGCATGGTGGCCGAGAACAGGAGCGTCTGGCGAACCGAGGGAGTTGCGGCCATGAGGGTCTCGACATCGGGCAGGAACCCGAGGTCAAGCATCTCGTCGGCCTCGTCCAGCACCACGATGCGGACGTTCTTCAGCGACAGGATCTTCTGGCGGTAGAGGTCAATCAGGCGGCCCGGCGTGCCGACGACGACTTCGGTACCACGTTTGAGCGCCTCGATCTGCGGTTCGTAGGCACGGCCGCCGTAGATCGTGACAATGCGCGCATTACGCTTCTTCGAGGCTTTCGTCAGGTCAGCCGCAACCTGGACGGCGAGTTCACGCGTCGGAACGACGACGAGTGCCTGCGGAGCACCCGGCGCCGGGAGCTTGTCGTAGCCTTCATCCGACGGTCCGACGACGCGCTGCAGCGCGGGCACGCCGAAGCCGAGCGTCTTGCCAGTTCCTGTCTTCGCCTGGCCGATGATGTCGTGGCCGCCCAGGGCGATGGAGAGGGTCATGGCCTGAATGGGGAAAGGATGCACGATTCCCGCGTCCGCGAGGGACTCGACGATGTCGGCGCGGACGTTGAAGTCAGCGAAGGTTTCCGGTGCTTCCTGGTGCGGTTCTTTGGTGGTGACAAGGGTTTCTTCTACGAAGATCTCATCATCACTGTTGTCCGCATGGAGGTGGTGGTTGTCTATGGTCACTCTTACTACCGTTTCGATTAGGCACTGCCGCCGCCGGGCTCAACGCCGGACCGGGAGGTCCGCTCGGAGCAGGACGAAGCAGTGCGTCCAGTGGAAGCCGATCGCGGGCTATCAACTGCGGCTCGGGAGCGGAACGTTCCGCTCCGAGCTGGAAAAACTCAAGATCGCGTAGGTATTGCGGGTCGATTGTTGGAAGCTGCGTGTTCATTGAACCGCGGCCACCACGTTCGGAGAACTGGAACATAAGTTCAATAAGAACGACAAAAGTTCTATAAGAACGACCGGGCATCCATTACTACACCCCCAAGTCTACCCTGCCGCGCTTTCACTTTCCGACGACGACGACGACGCCGCTTGCCGCTTGCTTTTGATCAGTTCGAAGCGCAGCTCCCGCCGGGCGATGTCCGCCGTCACCAGCCGGACGCGGACCTCATCGCCGGCG
The DNA here is from genome assembly GCF_059089725.1 of Arthrobacter sp. M71 S08. Classification (NCBI taxonomy): domain Bacteria; kingdom Bacillati; phylum Actinomycetota; class Actinomycetes; order Micrococcales; family Micrococcaceae; genus Arthrobacter; species Arthrobacter sp. M71 S08. Next base: position 610,402 of record NZ_JBNHEY010000002.1, read on the forward strand.
GTCATGATGCCGTCACACCGTGCTTCTACGGCCGGGTCGGCGACCTGGATGACCCCGTGCGGGACGCCGTTCCCATTGCGGCCATTCCCATTGCGGCCGTTCCCGTTGCGGCCGTTCCCGCCGTTCCCGCCACCGGTGGCTGCCACGGGAGCCGGCTGCCCAGCCGGACCGGAAGGCTCAGCGGGGCTGAGGGGCGCCTGAGGGCTGGCGGCGAGGATAGGGCCGGCGGCGCCTGACGGGCCGACAGACCCGGACGGGGAGGTGCTCACGGATTCGTCGGGAGTAGGCTTGGACCCTGTGATAACGACGGCGTCAAACTCCTCGCCGACCCGGTTGCTCAGCAGCGCAGCCTCCACAGCGGCGATTGCGCCACTCTCCAGCCGGGATGCAAGCTGGTTGGACGAGGACATGAGCGAGTTCAGATCGGGAAGCGCAGCGCGAACCCATGCGGGAGCCTCCTTGCCTGCACACAATGCTTCACAGATGACCAGGACGAACCTGTCGACCAGGCGCCTCAGCGGTGCGGTGGCATGCGCGTACGGAGCCGCAATAGCGGCCTGTTCCACGGCATCCGGCACAACACCGTCGAATGCGGTGTAGCCGGCCCCACGGAACAGCGACGCCGCCGCGTGCATGAGGGAAAGCTGGCGGGGATCCGTGGTGTCCAGGCTGCGCAGGAACTCACCGTACGGGACATCATGCGGCCACGAACGTCCGAGTGCCCGGGCCTGGTGGCGGAATCTGGCGAGCGAGGTTTCATCGGGAGGCGGCATGGTCCGGAGGATCCCGACACCGCCCTCCAGCATAATTTCCGCGGCTGCCATACCGGTCATCAGCGACAGCTGGGCGTTCCAGTCTTCGGCCGCGAGAGGCGGCCGGGTCACGATGAAGTAGCGCTCGCCGTCGTGCGCTATCTCCTGCTCCGGCAGGTTGAGGCTCGCCCCGCCGCGCTCCTTCTCCAGCGCGATGCGCTTGGTGCCGATCTCCTTCAACAGTGTCAGGTTCTCGGCTGCACCGCCGGAGTCGATGTCCTCCTGCACCTGCTCATAGGTGAGCTGCGCGCGGCTCTTCACCACTGCCCGTTCGACGACGACGGATTCAACCTGCGCGTCCTCGTCCAGTTCGAATGTCCAGACGAAAGCCGACCGTTCCCGACCGGGCAACAGGCTGGCTGCGTCTTCAGCGATCACTTCAGGGTGGAGGGAGATCCGGCCGTCCGGCGCGTACATGGTCTGGCCCCGCAACCGGGCTTCGGCGTCGATCGCGCCACCCGGCGTCACGAAAGCGGGCACATCGGCGATCGCGTACCAGACCAGGTAGCCGGACCCTGCGCGCTCCAGGTGGAAAGCCTGGTCCAGATCCGTCGATCCGGGAGGATCGACGGTGATGAAGCCAAGGCCGGTGAGATCGCGCTCCGGCCGGATGTGGGCTTGAACCGCTGAATGTGCCTCGGCCAGCACCTCCGGTGGGAACTCGGCACGCAGCTCCAGCTCCTGGCGCAGACTCTCCAGCGCAGCAGTGAGCTGGACCTGGGAGTCCCGGTTGCTCAGATCCAGATGCGAATACGGCACAATGCCAACCGTAATACACAGCTGTGACGAACCGCCTCCGCGAACTGCACGCGGGTAACCTTGTCCCATGACTGCCTTGCACCCGCAAACCCCGGCGACCCATTCGCCAGCATCCCCGGCGAACGGACCTGTTCCCGGCACGGGCCCGCTGAACACATTCGTCGTCGACCTGTTCGGCGTCATGGCCTACGGTGAGCTTTCCGCGTTCGAGCGTCTGTCGTCGGATGCTCGGTTCTCGCCGACGCTGCTGGACCGGGCCACGCTCGGGCGCCTGGCGGTGACGGAATTCGAGCACTTCGAGATGGTCAGCGCACACCTTGCCGAGCTCGGGGTAGATGTTGAAGATGCGATGAGCCCGTTCCAGGCGTCGATCGACTCCTTCCACGAACGAACCCGTCCGGCCGACTGGTATGAGTCCCTGATGAAGGCCTACGTCATCGACGCGATCTCCGGAGACTTCTACACTGCGCTCGCCGAGCACCTCGACGAGGACACCCGCAACATCATCGCGCGCATCCAGTCGACTGCCGAGCAGGGCGGGCTGCTCCAGTCGCGGTTGAAATCCGCGCTTTCCGACGACCCGCGGCTGGCTTCCCGGCTCGCCCTGTGGGGCCGCCGGCTGGTGGGGGAGGCGCTCACCCAGGCGCAGCGCGTCGGTATTGAACGTGAGTTCCTCGGCGGTCTGCTGTTCGAGGGCCCGGCAGCTGACCAGGAACGCGAGACGGCCCAGCTGTTCGCGCAGCTCACCCGAAACCATTCGCGCCGGATGAGTTCGCTGGGACTGACGGCCTGACGGCCTGACGGCCTCCGCCCGCCGCTCTGCCGCTAGTCGGGGAGCTTCGCCCGGATCTTCGCTGCTGCTTCCTGCGGATCGTCGGCTTCGGTGATCGCGCGGACGACGACGACGCGCCCCGCCCCGGCACCGACCACCTCGTCCACGTTCTGCAGGTCAATGCCGCCGATGGCGAACCACGGCTTCAACGCCTGGCCCTTCTGCGCCTGGGCTGCTTCCAGTCGGGCTGCCTCCCGGACGAGCTCCAGCCCGACTGCAGCCCTCCCCGGTTTGGTGGGTGTAGCCCAGATCGGACCGGTACAGAAGTACCCGACGTCGTCATTCGAGGCAGCGTTCGCCACCTGCTCAGGTGAGTGTGTCGACAGGCCAAGAACACCGCCGGTCTGGAGGAAGGGCCGCGCGAGCGCCGGTGGGAGATCCCGCTGCCCCACGTGCAGCACGGGTGCGCCGCTGATGGCGGCGATGTCCGCGCGGTCGTTGACGGACCATAACTTGCCGTGTGAAACGGCAGAAGCTCGCAGCACCTGAAGCAGTTCGAGTTCCTGCGCGGCTTCCAGGGACTTGTCCCTCAACTGGATGATGTCGACGCCACCGGCAAAGGCGGCGTCGACGAAATCACCGAAGTCCTGCTGTTGCTGACGCGAATCCGTGCACAGGTAAAGGCGGGCGGTACTGAGATGCATACCCACTACAATAAGGGGGTACTGCGGGAGCCGTTCCGCGTCCGGGAGTCCACCGGGCAGTCCATCGGCTGAGAGGGCGTTCGGCGCCGACCGCGTTGTGAGAACAACAAACCTGATCCGGGTCATGCCGGCGTAGGGAAGGACTCCTGATGGGAACTGACGTGGATGTCGCCGTCGTCGGCGGAGGGATTGTCGGGCTCGGAATTGCCTGGGAAGCGATTCGCAGGGGCCACACGGTCACTGTGGTGGACCCCGAGCCCGCAGCTGGAGCCACCCACGCGGCAGCGGGCATGATCGCCCCGGCCAGTGAGCTGCACTACCGCGAGGAGCACCTGCTCCAGCTCACACTCAACTCGGCATCCCGGTACCCCGAATTTCTCGCATCCCTGGCCTGGACGGGCATCGATCCCGGTTACCGCAAGACAGGCACCATGGTGCTGGCGTTCGACGGCGCTGACCGCCGGGCGCTGGCCGATCTGCAGGCGGTTCAAACCCACCATTCCCTGTCGGTCGAACAGGTTTCCCTGCGGGAAGCGCGCCGGTCGGAGCCGATGATTGGACCGGCAGCGACCGCGGCGTTCCGTGCGCCCGAAGACCATCAGGTGGATCCCCGGAAGCTGACCGCGTCCTTGCTGGCCGCAGTGTCAGCGCGCGGGCAACTCCTATCGGAACGGGTTTCCGGTATCGAGCACGTGGGCGGCCGCGTAACCGGCGTGGCCCTCGACGGCGGGCGCTTCCTGGAAGCACGCCACACGATCGTTGCGAACGGCCTGGCCGCAGCGGACCTTGCGGGAATGCCGTGTGAGCTTCCACTACGGCCAGTCTACGGTGACATCCTTCGCTTGCGGGTTCCCGTTGCGCTCCAGCCGCTGCTCACGCATACCGTCCGTGGGCTGGTGCGCGGTCATGCGGTCTATATAGTGCCGCGCGAGGACGGAACCGTGGTTCTTGGCGCAACAATGCGTGAGGACGGCAGCAGTGCGGTGTCCGCGGGAGGCGTGTATCAGCTGTTGCGCGACGCGCAGCAGCTCATTCCTGCCGTTGCGGAGCTGGAGCTGGAGGAGATCCTGTGCCGCGCGCGGCCGGGTACGCCCGACAACGCGCCCCTGCTCGGTGAGGTTGCCGGCACTGAAGGGCTGGTCATTGCCACCGGATTCTTCCGCCACGGCGTGCTCCTGACTCCGGCAGCGGCCGGCATTTGCGTGGACTTACTGGAGGGCAAGCCCTCCCCACCGGGCCTTGACCGCTACAGGCCCAACCGATTCGAAGAAGGACAAGCATGCACCAAACAACCATCACCGTGAACGGTGCGCAGTCAGCCACCGCCGCCGCGGACCTGCTGCACCTGGTCGCCGAGCTCACCGGAAGGGAACTGGCTCCGACGGGACAACCGCTGGACGGGTCCCGACTTGGAGTGGCCGTCGCAGTCAACGCGGCAGTGGTGCCACGCAGCCAATGGGCTGGGCGCGCATTGACCGACGGTGACGACATCGAACTCGTCACCGCTGTACAGGGAGGATGACATGCAATCGAGCACTACCTTGAACGCCGACCCATTGATGATCGATGATGTCGCGCTGACATCCCGGCTGATCATGGGAACCGGGGGAGCCCCCAGCATCGAGGGACTGGGGGAGGCGCTGTCCGCCTCGGGAACTGAACTGACCACCGTCGCAATGCGGCGCTACACCCCCCAGACCGGAGCATCACTCTTTCAGCTCCTGAACTCGCAGGGCATGCGGGTCCTGCCCAATACCGCCGGATGCTTCACGGCACGCGAAGCCGTCCTGACTGCTGAGCTGGGCCGTGAGGCGCTCGAGACCAACTGGGTCAAGCTCGAGGTCATTGCCGATGAGCAGACGCTGCTTCCCGACGCCGTCGAACTGGTGGAGGCAACCGAGGCACTCGTGGCCCGCGGATTCACCGTGTTCGCCTATACCAACGACGACCCGGTGCTGGCCCTCAGGCTCGAGCAACTGGGTGCGGCAGTTGTCATGCCGCTGGGTGCTCCTATCGGCACCGGACTGGGCATCCTCAATCCGCACAACATTGAGCTCATTGTTGCGAGGGCTGGCGTTCCCATCGTGCTGGACGCAGGGATCGGGACAGCCTCTGATGCGACACTCGCGATGGAGCTGGGATGCGACGCCGTCCTCCTTGCCACGGCGGTCACCCGCGCGCAGGATCCGGTCGCTATGGCCACCGCGTTCCGGCACGCTGTCATCGCCGGACGCCTCGCTTCGCAGGCCGGAAGGATTCCGAGGCGGGAGCATGCGCTCGCATCGTCATCGTTCGAAGGCCGGGCGGACCTCTAAGCGCGGGCAGGACCTCCAGGGCGGCGGACCAACAGGTCCGGCAGCCCAGACCGGGACCGGTCAGCGCCGTTTCAGGATCGAGGTCATCGCGTCGGCATCAGACTTCTCACGGTGACGGCCGAACCACCAGGCTGCCGCCACCGTAATAGCGGCGGCGGCAACCGGCGGCAGGAGCCACGCAAGCCAGAACAGGTCCGGATCAAAGCCAATGCCTGCAAACTGCAGGATGATCCAGATGACCAGGGCGGAGCAGAGACTGATGCCAGGAAGCAGAAGGACCCCGTACAGGTGATGCCGCCGGTCCGCGAGCCAGACGAAGAACCCAATGGTGATCGCGAAGCCGGTGACGACTACCAGCGAGACCATAGGGAAACACCTGCTCGGTCAGAGAGCGCCGAATCCGATGCGACGCGACTCGCTCTCACCAATTTCCACGTAGCCGAGAACGCCGGAAGGAACAATGACCTGCCGTCCCTTGGCATCCGTAAGCCGCAGCTCAGCACCGCCGTTCATTGCCTTGCTTACGACCTCCGCCACCTCGCCCGCCGTCTGGTTCGACTCAAGGACAATTTCACGGTTGACGTTCTGAACGCCGATTTTGATCTCCACAGCTAAGGCCTTTCGTTTACGAGCAGGGGACTTGTTTGCGCTCTCGATCAGCGCTACCAAACTTAAGGGAAATGTAACTCAGATTTCCTTGGGGAATCGACTAATTCCGCGCCAAGCTAAACGGTAGATCAGCTCGCTGGCGGCATCGATATCCAGGCTGCCGTCCGTCTCGAGCCAGTACCGGGCGCTGACCTGCGCCATGCCCGCCATCGCCCGTCCCAACAGGGTTGCCTCAAGATGCGAGAGCCGGGTGTCTCCGGAGATCACACCCGCGATCTGGTCCGCGAAGTGTGCGTTGAACGCCTCAAGCCGGCGGCTGACGTCAGGGTCGTTATTCAGGTCCGACTCGAAGACGATCCGGTGGGCCTGGCTGTCCTGGGCGATGAACTGGAAATATGCACGCATGGTTGCGTGCACGCGCAGCTTATTGTCGGACGTCGACTTCAGGGCGTCGACTAACAGTTCGGTCAGCGAGGCCAGATGGCTCTCAAGCAGCGCGAGGTACAGCTCTCTCTTACCGGGGAAGTGCTGATACAGCACCGGCTTGCTGACATGCGCCACTTCGGCGATTTCGTCCATCGCCGCGCCGTGGTACCCGTTGGCAACGAACACCTCATGGGCGGCATTCAGTAACTGTCGTCGCCGCTCGTCTCGCGGAAGCCGAGTGGCCTTTCCGCTCGCCGGTGCCTCTGAGCTCACGTGTCTGGGCTTTCGGTTGTACGTTCCAATTCACCCGCCGGTACAGCGGGGTTTCCCAGTCTACCCGCGCATCCGGGCGTCGGCGGGCACGATGTCGGGAGATTGCGCTGCCGGTGTGTTGTTTTCGTATTTTGCGCGGTACCGCGCTGGTGGGCATACATTGAAGCATGAGTTCTTTGACTCCTGCCCCCGGCCCACTGGTGGAGCCCCACGCCGAGCTCAGCAGGGAAGAGATGGAGCGGTATTCCCGCCACCTCATTCTTCCGGAATTCGGCCTGGAGGCCCAGAAGCGGCTGAAGAACGCCCGTGTGCTCGTCATCGGTGCCGGCGGCCTCGGCTCGCCGGCGCTCCTGTATCTGGCCGCGGCCGGCGTGGGAACGCTGGGCATCGTGGATGACGACGTCGTCGACGTCTCCAACCTGCAGCGGCAGGTGATCCATGGAATGAGCAACGTAGGGCAGAGCAAGGCGAGCTCGGCGGAACAGAGCATCACGGATCTCAACCCGCACGTGAAGGTGATCCGACACGAGGTCCGGCTCGACACGAGCAATGTCCTGGATCTGTTCGCCGGGTATGACCTTGTCCTTGACGGCACGGACAACTTCGCTACTCGGTACCTGGTGAGCGACGCGGCCGAAATTCTCGGCAAGCCGTATGTCTGGGGGTCCATCCTTCGCTTCGACGGCCAGGTGAGCGTCTTCTGGCCCAAGCCCTCCGTCGGCGGACCCAGCTACCGCGACCTGTACCCCGAAGCGCCACCGCCCGGCGCTGTTCCGTCCTGCGCGGAGGGCGGGGTGCTCGGAGTGCTGTGCGCCCAGATCGGTTCGGTGATGGTTAATGAGGCGATCAAGCTGATCACCGGCATCGGCTCAACCCTTCTGGGGCGCGTCCTGATCCTCAACGCGCTCGATATGACATGGCGGGAATTGCGGGTGCGGCGGGACCCCTCAGCCGTACCCATCACCGAGCTCTCCGACTACGAAGCATTCTGCGGCCTCGTGCCGGCCGTCGACGAAGCCTCGGATGAACTTCCCTCCGTCACCGCCACCCGCCTGGAGGAACTGCTGCGGGAGCGTGCCGCGGGCGCACGTGACTTCGACCTGGTCGATGTGCGGGAGCCGGGCGAGTACGAGATCGTCCGGATTGAAGGAGCCACCCTGGTTCCGCAGAACCGGATCCTCACCGGGGAAACCGAACTTGACCCCTCCCGGGAGATCTACGTTCACTGCAAGGCCGGCAGCCGCTCCGCCAACGTCGTCCGGTACCTGCGCGAGCAGGGCGCGCGGGAGGTCTATAACGTGGACGGCGGGATATTGCAGTGGGTCCGCGACGTCGAACCGGAGAAGCCGGTCTACTGAGCCGGATCCATTGAGCGGGTTTGGTGGCGGGAGGCGCTAAGCGGTCTCTGTGCGCGCTTCGTTGACCTCATGAACCGGGCAGGACTGCTGGGGTGGAGCTGCGGACGGGAACTCGGGTTCGATTCCGTACAGCGCCTCGAGAGCCGCGGTGTAATCTTCCTGTCGGCCTTCAGCTGCGAGCTGCCGCGCACGAACCGTCGGGACGTGGAGCAGCTGACGAACCATCCGCCGGAGGGCAAACTCGACTTCCTCCGCGGCCGCGGTGCACCCATGCTGGGCGCGGACGCGAGCCATCTCGGCATCGAGGACCTGCTGCGTGTGCTTGCGCAGTGCGACGATCGCAGCGTCCATGGAGCGGGAGTTCACCTGTTCCTGGAAGGAATTCGCCGCGTTGGATACCAGTTCACTGGCCTGGCGCAGTGATTCCGCCTGCTCGTCGGGTGCGGCGAGACGAACGGATTCCAGGGTGATGAGTTCCACGTTCTCCACGGAGGCGACTTCAGGGTCGAAGTCGTGGCTCAGGGCGAGGTCTACGATCACCAGGGTGCGCTCCACGCCTTCCCTGAGCTGACGGATGTCATCGGCACCGACGCGCCGCTCACTGCCGCTGCAGCCGATGACGATGTCAGCCTGGATGAGCGCTGCGTGCAGTGTCTCGTCCGTGAGCGCCGTTCCACCACGGGTGGCGACAAAGCTCTGGGCACGTCCCGACGGTGAGTAGACCGAAATATCGGCGCAGCCTCGCTCGCGAAGCAGGGCCATGGTGGCACCTGCATACGCACCGGTGCCGAAGACAACAACGGCCTTCTCCCGGAGGTCACGGGTGCTCGAGAGGTCAGCGGCAAGATCAAGTGCGACCGAGACAATTGAACGGCCACGCGCACCGAGGGCGGTCTGGGCGCCGACGTCACGCGCGGTACGGGAGGCTGCCTGGAAGAGTCGCACGAGACCGCCGCTGGCGGTTCCGACACCCTGGGATTCAATGAGTGCACGGCGCACCTGGCCCGCGATCTCCCGCTCACCGACGACGGCGGAATCCAGCCCTGCGCTCACGCTGAAGAGGTGGCGCGGCACGTCCGGTCCGGTCAGTGTGGTGAAGGATCCCGACACTTTGCTCTTGGGCAGCCCCGACTGGTTGCTAATTGCTGTGATGATGGAGGAGCGGGCGGCCTCGATGTCTGCTTCCGAGGTGGCTTCGCCGTAGATCTCGAACCGGTTGCAGGTTGCCAGCGCTACAGCTCCGTTGAGTGCCGGGCTGTCCTGAAGCGCTGACGAAGCGACCTGGGACGCTCCGACGCTGAGTCGGGCCACGGTCTCCAGGTCGATATCCGAGTGGGTCGCAACCAGGGAAAAGTAGTTCACAGCCCCTTCAGCATAGCCAAACCGGACACCCGAACCCTAATAGGCAAGCCTAAGTTCCAACCTTCCTCCAATGTCCGCAAACCCGCGCGGTTGAGCGGAAGCCGAGGAGTAGGGCAGCCGCTGAATGCGCACCAGGGAAGGTGATTTCGACCACCAGCCAACCGTGCAGTTATCCAAGCGGGTCGAACTTCGGCAGAATCGAGTCATGACCCTCAGCGCAACACACCCCCTGACGGACGGCACAACGTCGGAGTCTCCGCTCATCCAGGCCTATCGCGGCCGCACACCGTCCCGCCGCCCGGTCTGGTTCATGCGGCAGGCCGGACGTTCCCTGCCCGAGTACCGCGCGCTGCGGGAGGGCACGGCAATGCTCGATGCATGCCTCGACCCGGTGATGGCCGCTGAAATCACACTCCAGCCCGTCCGGCGGCACGACGTCGACGCCGCCATCTTCTTCTCCGACATCGTCATACCGCTCAAACTCGCCGGCGTGGATGTGGACATCGTGCCCGGCGTCGGCCCGGTGCTGGGAAGCCCCATTCGCAGCGCCGCGGATGTCGCAGCACTGCCTGAACTCACCGACAGCGCCCTTGATCCGATTCGCGAGGCCGTCGCGCGCACCGTCGCCGAACTGGGGAGTACACCGCTGATCGGCTTTGCCGGAGCGCCTTTCACGCTTGCCGCCTACATGGTTGAGGGCAGGCCGTCCCGCGACCACCTCGGCCCCCGCACCATGATGCACGCAGACCCTGACACGTGGCGGGCTCTCACTGACTGGGCGGCCGACGCCTCCGGTCAATTCCTCCGGGCGCAACTTGAGGCCGGTGCCAGCGCGGGCCAGCTATTCGATTCGTGGGCGGGATCGCTGGGCCTGGCGGACTACGTCCAGCATGTTGCCCCGGCGTCATCCCGTGCGCTCGACCATGTCCGCGACCTCGGTGCGCCGCTGATTCACTTCGGAACGGGCACCTCGGAACTGCTGGTAGCCATGCGGGACGTCGGCGTGGACGTCGTGGGTGTTGACTACCGCCTTCCGCTCGATGAGGCGAACAAGCGGCTCGGCGGAACAGTGGCGCTCCAGGGCAACATTGATCCGGCGCTGCTCTCGGCGCCCTGGGAGGTCCTGGAAGCGCACGTGCGGGCAGTGCTTGACGCCGGTTCCTCAGCTCCCGGCCACGTGGTCAATCTGGGTCACGGTGTTCCGCCGGAAGCGGACCCTGAAGTGCTGACGCGGGTCGTTTCACTCGTCCACTCGGTGCCGCCCAGCCGATGAGCCGCGGGAAGCAGGTCGACACGGGTCCCGCCGTCGTCGTCATTGGAGGCGGCGTTGCAGGTCTGTGCGCGGCGCGGGAGCTGACCGCAGCGGGCCTGCGGGTAACCGTGCTTGAATCCTCCGCGGCCTTCGGCGGCAACGTGACCAGTCACGAACTTGCCGGGTTGACGCTCGACGCCGGTGCCGAATCGTTCTCCACCCGCTCCGACACCGTGCCTTCGCTGGCACGCGAGTTGGGGCTCGGTTCCCTGATCTGCACGCCGAATCCCTCCGGGGCGTGGCTTAACCTGCCGTCACATGAGGGCGGGTCCATCGCCGTTCCGCTTCCGCAGTCCGGGCTGCTCGGCATCCCTGCCGATGTGCGCGATCCTGAGCTGCCCAGGCTGATCGGCCGTTCCGCGAGCGTGCGGGCAAGCCTCGACCGCGCTCTTCCCCTTGGCGGACTGCTGAACCAGGAGCAGCTCAGCTTGGGGCAAGTGGTGCGGGCACGCATGGGCTCTGAGGTGCTGAAGCGGCTGGTCGCTCCCGTCGTCGGCGGCGTCCTGTCGGCTGACCCGGACGACCTCGATGTGGACGCCGCTGTTCCGGGATTGCGGGCATCGTTGCGAAAGCACGGCTCTCTCAGTGCGGCGGTCGGCGCCATGCGGAAGGCGGCTCCCGCAGGGACGGCCGTTGCGGGTCTTGAGGGCGGGATGCATCAGCTTCCCGCCGCGCTCACACAGCAGCTGGACCGCGACGGCGCAGTCCTGAGTACCTCGGAAAGGGTGCAGGCGCTCGCACGGACTCCGGACGGCTGGACAGTCACCACCCAGACCCAAACCCTGAAAGCCGACGCGGTGGTGGTCGCGACCGACGGTCCAACCGCCGTCGATCTGTTGGCTCCGGCCGTGCCGCGGCTGCGGCATGACCGGCCTGCGGTGGTGCCTGCGGTGGCGCTTGTCAGCCTGGTGGTGGACGTGCCGGAGCTGGATGCAGCGCCGCGCGGAACAGGCGTCCTGGTAGCCCGCGATACCCCGGGCGTGCGGGCGAAGGCTCTCACTCACGCCACAGCCAAGTGGCCCTGGCTCGCGGAGCGCGCCGGCCCGGGGAGCCACGTCCTGCGCCTGTCCTTCGGGCGCGGTGCCGATGTTGATGACACTGCGCAATTGCCCGACAACGATCTCTACCAGCTTGCCCTGCAGGACGCCTCGTCGCTGCTCGGCGTGGAAATCAGCCCAACCGACGTCGTCGACTGGGATGTGGTCCGCTGGAACAATGCACTGCCGCACGCCACGCTGGGGCACCGGGACCGCGTCGCGCGCATCCGGGCGGCTGCCGCTGAGGAGCGCGGACTGGAAATTACCGGGGCATGGCTCGCGGGAACGGGCCTGGTGGCGGTGATCGATAACGCGCGGGAGCGCGGTGGCGCGCTCGCCAAGCGCCTTCAGGCTGGGCGCTAACACTGGACGCTGTGAGATTGATAACCTTCTACCAGCTGTAGAAGCCACCAATTTTCATTTGCCTGTTGACAGGAGCAGACTGGATCCATGAGCGAGAATGCGGGTTACGAACACGTGCAGAGCACCTCCACCGTCGATACTCTCCAGGGCGGCGAAGAGGCCGGGACATCCCAGTTCTACACGCTCTGGACCGTCTTCAAGAGGTCCGCGGGCGCACCGGATGATGGCGGTGCGCTTGAGTCTGCAGCGTCGGAACTTGAGGATGCCGGGGTGACCGTCCGTGGCTTCTACGATGTCTCCGCGATGCGGGCAGAGGCCGACATCATGGTCTGGCTTCACGGCCCGAAACCTGAAGATCTGCAGGCAGCCGTCCGCACGCTTCGGCGAACGGCAACCCTCGCCGGTGCGGAAATCGTATGGTCGGCGATGGGTGTGCACCGTGACGCAGAGTTCTCCAAGAGCCACTCGCCGGCCTTTTCCCGCGGGGTCGCTCCGGAGGAGTGGGTGTGTGTCTACCCCTTCGTGCGCTCGTATGACTGGTACATCCTCCCCACCGAGGAACGCCGCGAAATGCTGTATGACCACGGTATGAAGGGGCGCCAGTACCCCCAGGTCATCTCCAATACGGTGTCCTCTTTCGCGCTCGGCGACTGGGAATGGATTTTGGCGCTCGAAGCTCCCGAACTTGTGGACCTGGTCGACCTTATGCGTTTCCTCCGGGAGACCGAGGCGCGCCGGCATGTCCGCGAAGAGGTCCCGTTCTACACAGGCCGGCGGATCAACGCCCAGGAAGTAGCAGAGGTACTCCGATGAGCACTCCCACGTTCCACCCGCTCGACGGCGTCGACGAGAACGGCCGCATGGCACCGAAGGAGTACGACGCGATCGTGCTCGCGTCCTTCGGCGGGCCCGAAGGCCAGGACGACGTCATTCCCTTCCTGCGCAACGTGACCCGCGGCCGGGGCATCCCGGATGAGCGTCTCGAAGAAGTCTCACACCATTACCGCGCGTTCGGTGGTATCAGCCCGATCAACCAGCAGAACCGCGATCTGAAGGCTGCCATGGAGGCAGAACTCGCCCGGCGCGGTATCGACCTGCCGGTGCTGTGGGGCAACAGGAACTGGCCGCCGTTCATCGCGGACACACTGAAGGACGCGTACGACGCCGGTCACCGCCGCGTCCTGGCCGTCACCACGAGTGCCTACTCCTGCTACTCCAGCTGCAGGCAGTACCGCGAAGACCTGGGTACGGCGCTGGTTGAAACCGGTTTGGCCGGCCAGCTCGAAGTGGACAAGGTCCGCCAGTACTTCGACCACCCCGGCTTCGTCGAGCCGTTTGTCGAGGGTGTCACCAGTGGGCTGAAGTCCGTGCGCGAACGCCTGGCCGCGGACGGTGACGCTGATGCGCCCGTGCACATCATGTTTGCGACGCACTCGATTCCTACCGCCGACGCCGACGCCGCCGGCCCCCGCGACGGGGACGGCGGTCCCGCGCTCGAGGACGGCGCGTATGTCGCCCAGCACCTTGCCACTGCGCAGGCCGTGCTCGACAGGGTTCCCGAAGCGGCCGGGTGCGAGTGGTCGCTGGTGTACCAGTCGCGGTCCGGCGCACCCCACATCCCGTGGCTGGAACCGGACATCAACGATGCCCTCGGAGACCTGGCAGCAGCCGGCGCCAAGGGGGTAGTCATTGTGCCGCTCGGATTTGTGAGCGACCACATGGAGGTCGTCTGGGATCTGGACACAGAGGCCATGGAGACCTGCGCCGAGCTGGGCCTGGTCGCAGAACGGGTCCCGACGCCGGGTACGCACGCGAAGTTCATCTCGGGACTCATCGACCTCGTGGGTGAGCGCACCGCTGACAACACCGTCTCCGAGCGCCCCGCCACCACTGACCTCGGTCCCTGGTACGACGTCTGCCGGCCCAACTGCTGTGCAAACCGGCGCGGAGAGAAGCCCACCGTTGCGGGTGCCGACTCCAACGTTGGACTCCCGGGGACAGGGCAGGCATGAATCAGGCTGTCCGGGTAGGCACGCGCGCCAGTGCGCTCGCCCTGACGCAGACCACGACCGTCGCTGAGTCGCTTGCCCGTCTGGGCGGCTTCGACTACGAACTGGTCCGGGTGAGCACAACCGGTGATGTCAACCGTGCCTCACTGTCGCAGATCGGCGGAACGGGTGTCTTCGTCGCCGCGCTCCGCGAGGCGCTGCTTGACGACACCTGCGACGTCGCCGTGCACTCGCTGAAGGACCTCCCGACCGGGGATGCCGAGGGACTCACGGTTGCGGCAGTGCCAGAACGCGCCGACATCCGGGACGCCCTGTGTGCGCGGGACGGCCTCAAACTTGCGGACCTGCCTGTGGGTGCCAGCGTGGGAACCGGCTCGCCCCGTCGCGCCGCGCAGCTGAGGGCTGCGCGCCCTGACCTGTCGGTCATCGACATCCGGGGCAACGTCGACACCCGGCTGGCCCGCGTGGCAGGCCTCGTGGACGGGGGGCCGGGTGACCTTGACGCCGTCGTACTGGCAGCCGCCGGTCTTGAGCGTCTTGGCCGCCATGACCACATCACTGAGTATTTTGAGCCGTCGCTCATGCTGCCCGCGCCGGGTCAGGGCGCGCTGGCTGTTGAGTGCCGCAGCAACGACGCAGGCTCCTCGGCCTTCGCAGAAGCACTACGACAGTATGATCACGCTCCCACCCGGCTCGCGGTGACGGCTGAGCGGGCCGTCCTGCGCCGGCTTGAAGCCGGCTGCACGGCGCCCATTGGTGCCCATGCAGCGGCGGACGGCGGGAAGCTGACCCTCGAAGCTGTGGTGTGCAGTCCGGACGGCAGCCGGTTGCTTCGGCGCACACAGGCGACGACGGACCTCTCGGTGGAAGGCGCAGCCACTGTCGGCATCGTGCTCGCCGAGGAACTCCTTGCCCAGGGGGCGGCGGAGATTGCCGGGCTCACCGCGGATTTATGAGCGCCGCTCCAGCGGTCGGGGATCTCTCGGGGATTACTGTCGCATTGCTGCGCAGCCCTGACCGGGGTGCCGCGATGGCTGCGGAGTTGGCGCAGCGGGGAGCGAAGACCATGTTGGTCCCTATGGTCGACTGGGAACTGCCGGCCGATACGAGTGAGCTGGACCGGCTCCTGAATACCGTTCCCTCCTATGACTGGCTCGTGGTCACCAGCGTTACCACCGTGCGGGTCCTCGCACAATGGGCTGAGGCGCGGCAGTTGTCCCTGGCATCGCTCATCGGTTCCGCCAGGGTAGCGGCAGTCGGAGCGGCTACCCGGAGCGCGCTCACCCAGGTTGGTGTGCCGGTCCACCTGACACCCGCGGAGGACCAGTCCGCGGAGGGGCTTCTGGCCGAATTGCCTGCGGGGCGGGCAAGCGCGCTTCTTCCGCAATCTGACCTCGCCGTCGACACGCTACGGGCCGGCCTCGCCGAGCGCGGATGGACTGCTCATGCCGTTACCGCCTACCTCACGGTCGACTATCCGGCAGCCGCCGGACGACGGGTAGGCGGAAGCGAGGAGGATTCCGTCCATGTTGCCGGCGCGGCCACACGGGAGGAATTGTCCGAGGCGCTGGAGCAGGGCGGGATCGACGCCGTCGTCCTCACCTCACCCAGCATCGCGGCCCGCCTGCATGCCATGATGGGAACGTTGCCCGACACGGTGGTGACGATAGCCATCGGGCGGCGCACGGAGCGGGACGCGTCCGCGCTGGGAATTCGGATCGACGCCACGGCGACGTCGCCGAGCCCAACAGGAATCGCAGATGCGGTGAGCGCCGCCGTCGTCAATCATCGGAAGAGGAACTAACGCATGAGCTTCCCGCAGCACCGGCCCCGTCGGTTGCGGTCAACCCCGGCGATGCGCCGGCTGACCGCAGAGAACCGGATCAGCCCGGCTGAGCTGATCCTCCCGGCGTTCATCCGGGAGGGGTTGAGCGAGCCGGTCCCCATCAGCTCGATGCCCGGAGTGGTCCAGCACAGCACGGACACCCTCAGACGTGCCGCGGCCCAAGCCGCCGAACTGGGCGTTGGCGGCATCATGCTCTTTGGCATACCCGCACACCGTGATGCCACGGGAAGCGCGGGCCTCGACCCCGACGGTGTGCTGAACAGGGCAATCGCCGACGTGCGCTCGGAAGTGGGGGACTCACTGGTCGTGATGAGCGACGTCTGCCTCGACGAGTTCACCGACCACGGCCACTGCGGCGTGCTGGCGGCAGACGGTGCGGTGGACAATGACGCCACGCTGGAACTGTATGCGCAGATGGCCGTCGCCCAGGCCGACGCCGGCGCCCATGTGGTGGGTCCGTCCGGGATGATGGACGGCCAGGTCGGGGTCATCCGCCGAGCCCTTGACGCAGCCGGGCACCAGGACGCCGCGGTCCTGGCCTACGCAGCGAAGTACGCTTCGGCGTTCTACGGTCCCTTCCGGGAGGCGGTGGATTCCCAGCTGATCGGTGATCGACGGACCTACCAGATGGATGCGGCCAACCGCCGTGAAGCGCTCCTTGAGGTGCAGCTGGATCTCGAGGAAGGCGCGGATATGGTGATGGTCAAGCCGGCGATGAGTTACCTCGACATCGTCGCCGACGTCGCAGCCATGTCGCCCGTCCCGGTCGCCGCATACCAGATCTCGGGGGAGTACGCCATGATCGAGGCTGCTGCCGCGAACGGCTGGATTGACCGGCGTCGTTCCATCGAGGAATCTGTGCTCGGGATCAAGCGTGCCGGGGCGCAGATCATCCTCACATACTGGGCAACGGAACTGGCCACCTGGCTGAAGGAGAGCAAGTAAATGACACGATCCGAAGACCTATTTGCCCGCGCGCAAACACTGATGCCCGGCGGCGTGAACTCACCGGTGCGGGCCTTCGGGTCCGTCGGTGGTACCCCGCGGTTCCTTGTGTCGGCACAGGGACCGTACGTGACCGATGCCGACGGCCGCCAGTACGTTGATCTGGTGTGCTCCTGGGGGCCGGCGCTACTTGGACATGCGCACCCCGCGGTACTGGACGCCGTCCACCAGGCCGCCGACCGCGGACTGTCCTTCGGCGCGTCCACGCCTGCGGAAGCTGAACTGGCGCAGATCGTCACGGA
Organism: Arthrobacter sp. M71 S08; assembly: GCF_059089725.1. Taxonomy (NCBI): domain Bacteria; kingdom Bacillati; phylum Actinomycetota; class Actinomycetes; order Micrococcales; family Micrococcaceae; genus Arthrobacter; species Arthrobacter sp. M71 S08. Next base: position 627,606 of record NZ_JBNHEY010000002.1, read on the forward strand.
CCGGGTCTCCGCCGTCGAACGCCTGCGCATGGTATCCACCGGCACGGAAGCAACCATGACGGCAGTCCGCCTCGCCCGCGGTTACACTGGCCGCAACCTCATCGTGAAGTTCGCCGGCTGTTACCACGGCCACCTCGACGGACTGCTTGCCGCAGCCGGCTCCGGAGTGGCAACGCTCGCCCTGCCGGGTTCTGCGGGAGTAACGGACGCGACTGCTGCCGAGACGCTCGTCCTTCCCTACAACGACGTTGACGCAGTTGAAGCCGCGTTCGCCGAGCATGGCGCCTCCATCGCGGCGGTCATCACGGAAGCTGCCCCCGCCAACATGGGCGTCGTGGAGCCTGCTCCCGGATTCAATGCGGCACTGTCACGGATCACCACCGAACATGGCGCCCTGCTGATCGTGGATGAGGTTCTGACCGGTTTCAGGGTCGGCCCGGGAGGCTACTGGGCACTGACCGGCGAAGGTGAACGATGGACTCCGGACCTGCTGACCTTCGGCAAGGTGATCGGTGGAGGACTTCCGGCGGCGGCCCTCGGTGGACGGGCGGACGTCATGGAGTACCTGGCGCCGCTGGGTCCTGTTTATCAGGCGGGCACGCTCTCCGGTAACCCGCTTGCCATGGCGGCAGGTGTTGCCCAGCTGACCCACGCCACCGACGAGGTGTACCGTTCCATCGACTCCCGTTCCCTGGAGCTTTCCGCAGCCGTATCGGAGGAGCTTTCGCGGGTCGGCGTCGACCACTCCGTCCAGCGAGCCGGAAACCTGTTCAGCATCGCCTTCGGGACTTCCGAACGGGGAGTCGCCAACTATGCCGACGCCCAGGCACAGGAAACCTTCCGGTACGCGCCGTTCTTCCACTCCATGCTCGATGCAGGTGTCTACCTGCCGCCGTCGGTCTTTGAGGCGTGGTTCCTCTCCTCCGCCCACGACGACGCCGCCATGGAACACATCATGGCCGCGCTGCCCGCCGCCGCGCGCGCCGCTGCCGCCGCCGGAGCCACACCCCCGGGCGTGTAAGACAGCAAATGGCCGGCTACCCGTGAGGGGGCGCCGGCCATTGTGTTTGTTTACTGTGCTGCGGGTCGCCCCAGGAAGCCTAGAAGGCGGGAGCTACGTCACCGCTCGGCCAGGTCTCCTCGATGTACTGCTTGACCTCGGGGGAGTGAAGCAGTTCCTCGAGCTTGGCAATGCGGGCATCGCCCTCCGAGGAGGTGTTCCATGCGAGGAAGTTCGCGTACGGGTTGTTCTCGACAGACTCAACCAGGAGGGCATCCTCCGTGCTGAGACCAGCGTCGAGGATGTAGTTTCCGTTGATGATCGCAAGGTCCACTGTGGGATCCTGCAGATCGTTGAGCAGCAGCTCCGGCTGGTTCTCCACGAACTCAAGGCCCTTGGGGTTCTGCTCCTCGGTCAGCGACAGGACGGAGGCATCAGCCTCGATGTTCTCGAGCAGACCGGCTTCCTGCAGCAGCGTGAGGGCACGCGCCTGGTTGGACGGGTCATTGGTGATTGCTACGCGGCCGCTGTCGGGGATGGCGGAGACGTCATCATGCTTCTCGGAGAAGGCAGCGTATGGCTCGATGTGCACACCCTCGCCGTGGGCGAATTCGTAGCCCTGGCTTTCAACCTGGCTCTCGAAGTAGGGCAGGTGCTGGAAGTAGTTGGCGTCCAGGTCGCCCTCGCTCAGAGCGATGTTGGGAGTGGTGTAGTCGTCGAACTCCTGGATCTCGAGCTCAATTCCGCTGCCCTCGGCCAGGTTGTCGCGGACGAATTCCAGAATCTGCGCGTGGGGTACGGGGCTGGCGCCAACCTTGACTGTCGCCGGGGTGGTGGGGTCGAGGGTTTCGACGGCCGCGGGAGCGCTGTCGCTTGCGCCGCATGCTGAGAGGGTGAGAAGTGCGGCCAGCCCGGCGGCTGCCAGCGAAAACTGCTTGCGCATGTGTGGTGCGTTCCTTTCGTAGTACCGGCGGTCGGGAGGAACCGGGACGCCGGGGGAGTGACGGCTGGCGGCTACCGACCGTCGTCGGCCCCGTTCGTGGCGGGGCAGGGTTGGAGAGCTTTAGACGCCGACGACGTCGTTGGTTACTGCCTGGCGACGGTCCCGCCTGCTGCGGCGTGCTCCTGCGGTGGCAGCTGTCCGGTGGTCCACACGCTGCGCGAGCCGGTCGCCGAGGATCTGGATGATCTGGACGATGGCGACGATGATCACGATGATGACCACCATCACCGTTGTGTCAAACCGCTGCAGACCGTAGTTGTAAGCGAGCCTGCCCAATCCGCCGCCGCCGATAATCCCGGCCATCGCTGAATACCCGACGAGCGTAACGAGCGTGGTGGTGAATGCAGCGATGAGGGACGGAAGGGCTTCCGCAATCATGACCTTGGTGATGACCTGGAGACGCGTTGAACCCATGACCAGGGCAGCATCGATCTTGCCGGAGGAAACATCGCGCAGACTCGTTTCAACCAGGCGGGCGAAGAACGGAATGGCTCCGATGCTCAGGGACACCGAGGCCGCGACGGGCCCGATGGAGGATCCGGTCAGGAAGCGGGCCAGCGGGATCAGCGACACCATGAGGATGGCGAAGGGAATGGACCGCGTGATGTTCACGACTACATCGCTGACAACGCGATTTGTGACAGGCATCGGGCGTAGACCGCCCGGGCTGCTGGCGTGCAGGAAGATGCCAAGCGGAAGCCCGACGAGCAGCGTGAAGAATCCCGAGATGCCGATCATCTGGAGGGTCGCGAGGAATTCCTCGGGGAGGGCTTGGGTGATTCCTGGATTCTGGAAGAGGTTGTCGAGGATGTTCATGCCGCTACCTCCACGTGTACGCCGGCGCCTTCTAGGTAGGCTGTTATCTCGCTGAGCGGTCTCGGGGAGTCAACTTCCACCCGGAGCCGGCCGAAACGGGACCCTCCGAGCGTCTCTACAGTCCCTGCGATCACATTGACGTTGGCATCGAAACGCCGCGTCAGTTCGGAGAGGACGGGAGCTGAGGCGGTCTCGCCGACGAGCAGCAGTTCCAGTTCCGGCAGGGCGGTGCTCGCGGTACTGGAGGGCAACGGCATCAGGGCTTTGCCGAGGGAACCGGACCTGTCACCGACGATCGCGTGGAGTGGACCGTGCTCGATGATGCGTCCGCGGTCAAGCAGGGAGACTGAGTCGCAGATTTGCTTCACCACGTGCATCTCGTGGGTAATGACCAGGACCGTGAGGTTCAGGGTGTGGGTGAGGTTGCGAATCAGCGTGAGGATGTCCTCGGTGGTGGCAGGGTCGAGGGCAGATGTTGGCTCGTCACACAGCAGCACGTCGGGATCCGATGCCAGCGCACGCGCGATGCCCACCCGCTGCTTCTGGCCGCCGGAGAGTTGGGAGGGGTAAGCGTCTGCGAACTCCGTCAGGCCGACGAGGGAGAGCAGTTCGGCAACCTTGCGGCTGATGTCACCTTTCGGCGTCTTCACCAACTCAAGCGGATGTGCGACATTCTGGGCAGCCGTCCGTGAGTCCATCAGATTGGCGTGCTGGAACACCATTCCGATACGGCGCCGGGCCGTGCGGACCTCGGAGTCCTTGACGCTGGTCAACTCGCGGCCGTCGATGATGACAGAACCCGAGGTTGGACGGTCGAGAAGGGTCAGGCATCGGACAAGAGTCGATTTACCCGCTCCGGAGTGCCCGACGATGCCGTGAATTGAACCCTTGGGTACCGAGAGGGTGACGTCGTCCAGTGCTGTAACGGTTCGCTCACCCTGGCGGTATGTTTTGCGCAGGTTGGTGACTGTGATCATTGGTCCTCATGCTGTCTGGGGTCCGCAGGGTCTTCCGCGAAAGTCCTACTCCGGCGAGCAGGAATGAAGCATCGGTCAGCACGCTGTTTGTGAGGTTCGGAAGGCCCTCAGTCGCCCGGAAAACGGCCGCAGCGGGCGCGTGGCGATGCTCTGCAATTGTGGCACGAACGAAAGATTCGGCTGAAATTTAGTGCGCAGGATCACGCGTGGGCGCGTGGCCGGTGCTTTCCGCTTTCCTGGCCGAAGAATCTTCGAATAGCATCCAGTCAATGGGTACGCGCACGCGGCGTACCGGCGACAACTATTGGCTCACGAGGCGACAGCCGGCCACCGCCCCTCCACGACCGCGCTGGAGTCGCTGCGGCGGAGATACTCCTGGAAGCTCGCTGCCTGGCCCCGTGCCCAGGTCACCTGGAATTCATGAAGCTCGGACGCCGATCGCCGAAGCTGATGAAACCGGTCGGCGAGAGCGGACCCAACCCCGAGTGTCGCCATGACGTCCGCCGCTGAGGTGTGAGCGTTTTCCAGGGGAACGCCATAGTGCGCGCACATGGCGGTGAGCGTCCTCTTCCCGGGACGGTAACGGTCTGCGTGCTTGTCCATCACGTAAGGGTCCAATACCGGGAACGGACTCGGGGTGCGGATCCCATGTCGGTGTCCCTCGCGGGCGAGGACCGTGAAGTCATAGCGGGCGTTGAATGCGAGAACCGGGACGTGGGTCCTGAAGTAGCCATTCAGGACCCCGGCAATCTGATTCACCACCTGGGCAACAGGAGCCCCCTGTTCCTTTGCTGTGTGGTTGGTGATGCCGTGGACGGCCATGGCCTCGGCAGGAATGTCCACTCCGGGGTTGGCGAGCCACTCGTGATGTTGCAAGATCTCTCCCCGCCCATCGACGAGGATGATTGAAGCGGTCACGATACGCGCTGTGAGGGGATCACGGCCGGTGGTTTCGAGATCAAAGGCCGCACGGGGATGCATATGCCAGCTGTTCATGGTCCAGACGGTATCCGTCAGGTACGACATTCCGGTTAGGCCCCGAATTGGACCCGGCTCGGGCATGACTGAATGCTGAGTCAGCTTCGATAGGCTGGGTGGGTGCGCGACAGGGTTCTGGACTACGAAGAGGCGGTCCTGGACATCGTCAGCCTGATACCCGTGGGGAAGGTGCTCACGTACGGTGACATAGCGGAAATCCTGGAGAAGGGCGGGCCGCGTCAGGTGGGAGCGGTCATGTCGCGGGGGAGTGCCGACGTGCCGTGGTGGCGCGTGCTTCGCGCCGATGGCAGGCCGCCGAAGGGACTGGCAGCTGTGGCCGTCGAACACTATCGCAAGGAATTCACTGCGCTGCGCGCGCCCTCCGGCAACCGGCGCCCAGGTGCGGCCGCGGAGCAGCGGGTTGATCTTGCGAGGTCCCGCTGGACCCCAACGCCCGCTGAGCAGGATGCGTTGCAACGCATCCGTGCGAATTTGGACAGGGACGTTCCCGGCACTGCTCTTGGCGGCATTCCCGGTGAAGCGGGCTGTCTCTCGGGATTGTCGGAGCCGGATGATGGAGTGAAATCATGAGCAGTTCCTCACATGCCAGATCCGCTTCGCTGCCCCCGGCCACTCTCCGGTTGCCCGCCAACGCAGCGGCGGCCTATCCGGGCCCGGTCCTCAGCGGGGACCAGCGGGAGGTGCTTTCCCTGGGCGTGGGGGCGGGTCCGGTGCTCGTTCTCGGCGGACCGGGAACCGGTAAAACCCAACTCCTCATCGAAACGGCGGTCACCCGGATCCGAAACGGAGAGGTGGAGCCGGACCGCATCCTGATTATCGCGCCGACGCGCCGTACGGCAGCGCGCCTGCGCGATGAGGTGACAACTCGGCTGGACCGCAGTCTGAGCGCACCCCCTGCCCGTACGTGGTCGTCCTACGCTTTTGATCTCATCAGGCGAGCCCGCGTGGCAGGGCTGCTGCCCGAGCTGACGCGTTCCCCGCGGCTCCTGTCGGGTGCAGAACAGGATCTGATCATCAAGGAACTCCTCGAAGGTCACCGCAAGCTGGGCCTCTTGGAGTTCCGCTGGCCGGAGGGGTTGAGGCTGGCCCTCGGAACCAGGGGTTTCCGCCAGGAGGTAAGGGAGCTCTTCGACCGGGTCAGCGAATACAGCCTGCATGCGGATGAACTGTCCGATCTCGGGCGGAGGTTCGATCGCCCCGATTGGGTGGCCGCGGCCGCGCTGTACAGCGAGTACCGGGATGTCCTGGACCTCAGGATGCCCGAAGCCTTCGATCCCGCCGGAATCCTCACCGCCGCCCGCGGCATTCTCGAAAATAATCCCGGGTTTTGTGCTGAGGAACGCGACAAGTACGCGCTGATCCTGATCGATGACTATCAGGAATCGAACACCGCCATGCATGCGCTCTGCGGCGTCCTTGCGGAGGGTAGGGACACGCTGATCACAGCCTGCCCCGACACGGCAGTGCAAGGTTTCCGCGGTGCCCGCCCCGAGCTGGCCGCACGCCTGCCGGAGATACTCGGCCACGTGCGCACCGTTCAGCTGACCACCTCCCATCGACTGAAGGGGAAGCTCTCCTCGGGGTGGGGGTCGGTGGCCTCAAGGACTCCTGTGAGCGGGACACCGTTGGGCTACCGCAGGTTGCTCGTTCCAACCGTTCCCGACTCCACCCCGAGCGGCCTCATGTCCGTTCATGTGGTGGACTCCGGGTACCACGAGCAGCGCTACATCGCCCAACGAATACTTGAGGCCCATGTGGAACAGGGGCGGAGCTTCGACGACATCGCCGTCATCACCAGAACCGGGGCGCAAGTGACGGAGCTCCAGCGCTACCTGGCGGGCCAGGACATCCCAGTCAGCGTTCCGCCTGCCGAGCGCGCAATCCGCGACGAACCCGCGGTGCGGCCGTTACTGGACATACTCGCCGTCGTGACCGGCGTCAGGGAACTCGATGCCGAGCTGGCCGTTTCGATCATGACGTCCAGGGTAGGCGGCGCTGGACCCCTCGAGATTCGCCGTATGCGCCAGCTGCTCAGGCAGGAGGAACGGCTGGGTGGGGGAGAAAGGGATTCCGATCAGCTGATCGTGGACCTGCTCGGGGAGACTGTGATCGATGACCCTCGATCCCAGATCCGTCCTGCCCGTCGGCTGCAGGCGATGCTGAGCGCCGGACGTGAGGCATTGGAGCATGAGGCAAGCACACCCGAAACAGTGCTGTGGTCCGTATGGTCCGCTTCGGGGCTTTCTTCCCGGTGGGAAGAAGCGGCCTTGAGACAGGGACCCTCGGCAGCGCGCGCGGACCGCGATCTGGACGCCGTCGTCGCGCTGTTTCAGACGGCTGAACGCTACGTCGACCAGATGCCGGGTGCTCCAACAACCGGTTTCCTCCAGTACCTGCTGAGCCAGGAACTTCCGATGGACACGCTTGCGGCACGCGCCCAGAAGGGCGCCGCCGTCGCCATCATGACACCGGCCGCAGCAGCCGGACGCCAGTGGCCGGTGGTCATCGTGGCGGGGGTGCAGGAGGGAGTCTGGCCCAACCTGCGCATCAGGGGGGAACTGCTGGGATCCGGCGACCTCTTAGCGCTGCTTGAGCATGGCAGGGACTTCCGCCGTCATCGCGATCCGCTCTCCCTCATGCAACTGACCCGCGCAGATGAGCTGCGAAGCTTTTCTGCGGCGGTGAGCAGGGCCTCGGACGAGCTGGTCTGTGTGGCGGTCTCGTCGGAGGACCAGCAGCCTTCATCGTTCCTCGACATCCTCGACCCACTGCCGCAGGGCATTTACGAGCGCCCACGCACCGAGGTGAAACGGCCACTCACCCTCCGCGCACTTGTTGCTGAGCTTCGAAAGTATGCTCAGCAGCCCGACCGGAGCCCGGATATAGCGTTTGAAGCCGTCCAGCATCTCGGGACGATGGTGCTGCACCAGCCGCGCGTGCCTGGCGCGGATCCCGCGCAGTGGTGGGGGCTCGCAGCACTTTCCTCCATCGAGCCGGTGGTGCCTCCGGATGCTGTCATCCCCGTTTCGCCTTCGAAGGTGGAGGCAGTGCTCGCCTCACCGCTGAACTGGTTCGTCTCCGCGGCGGGAGGGGAACGGCCCACGGATTTTGCACGGTCACTTGGAACGCTCGTCCACTCGATTGCGCAGGACATCCCCGACGCCACCGGGAACCAATACGTCGCGGAACTGATACGCCGCTGGCCGACGCTCGGTATGAAGGACACCTGGGAATCCAAAGCGGACCTTCGAAGGGCCGAAGAGATGGTGAGAAAATTGGGGGCCTACCTCGTGGAAATGAGGAAAGCGGAGCGTTCCCTGGCCAGCACCGAGGTGAGCTTCAGCGTGGATCTTCCCGTCACGGTCGACGGAGTTGAGCGACAGGCACGTCTCCGCGGCCAGGTCGACCGTCTTGAGATCACCCATGATGGTTGCCTTTTCATAGTGGATCTCAAAACCGGGAGGTCTGCTCCACCGGACCCCGAGGTGCCCGCCCATCCACAACTTGCCGCGTACCAGGTGGCTGCGGTTGCCGGGGGCTTTGCCGAGGCCGACGTCGCCGGGGCAGACGCTGAATCCTGCCAGAGGCAGCCGGTCGGTGGAGCTGCTCTCGTGCATCTCGGTACCAGCGCAAAATCTCCCAAGGTACAGGATCAGCCGGCGCTCGGACAGGAAGATTCCTGGGCCCACGAGATGATCGAGCAGGCAGCAGGGCTGATGTCCGCTGCCGAATTTGAAGCCGTTCACGATCCCAAACGGTCGTCATACGGCGGGGCCGGTTGCCGCCTCCCGGAAATCTGCCCGCTGTGCATTGAAGGAAGACAGGTGACCGAATGAGCATCGAGACGGCACACGGGCAGGCCCAGGCAGATGCGGCGCCGCAGCTCTCGGCAGAGGCGTTGGCACGGCTGCTTGCCGGCAGTGGCGACGCGGAAGTCCTGTACCCGACCGGGGAACAGACCCGCATCATCGAAGCGCCGCTGCAGCCGCTACTGGTTATTGCAGGTGCAGGTTCGGGCAAGACCAAGACCATGGCCGACCGCGTAGTGTGGCTGGTCGCCAACGGACTGGTCCGTCCCGAACAGATACTCGGCGTCACCTTCACGCGGAAGGCGGCGGGCGAGCTGGTTGCCCGCATCCGACAGCAGCTGCTGGCGCTTTACCGTGCCCAGGGCGAGAGCGTCACCCTCGACTCCGGCGAGGACCGGCTGGAACCCACCATCTCCACGTATCATTCCTATGCCAACGGCATAGTCCAGGACTACGGGTTGCGTATCGGAGTGGAGCGCGACGCCGTCATGCTGGGCACGGCGCAGTCCTGGCAGCTGGCTGCCAGGATCGTGGAGTCCTATCAGGGGCCATGGGAACACCTGTCGGCAGCGAAAACAACATTGACCAACGCCGTACTCACCATGGCCTCCGAATGCGCAGAGCACCTCGTTGATCCGGCCGCCGTGAGGGCCACGTTGCTGGATCAGATCGACGCGATGAGCGCACGTCCCTACCAGCTGGGAAAGCCGAAGGCGGCCACCCAGCGCACAAAGGATCTTCTGGACAAGCTGCGGACCCGTGTCACGGTCACGGAACTGGTAGAGCTCTACACAGCCTCCAAACATCAATCTGGACAACTTGATTACGGCGACCTCGTATCCTTGGCCGCACGTATCGTCAGCGACGTGCCGCAGGCAGTCGACGTCGAACGACAGAAGTACTCGGTCGTTCTCCTCGACGAGTTCCAGGACACCTCGCACGCGCAGATGGTGCTCTTTTCCCGACTCTTCGGTGACGGCAGATCAGTAACGGCGGTGGGGGATCCGCACCAGTCCATCTATGGCTTCCGCGGGGCCTCCGCCGGTCAGCTCGGGACATTCAGATCACGGTTCCCAGTCCATGCCGGCGCTGCGCTGGAGCCTGCACCGATGGTCAATCTCTCCGTGGCGTGGCGGAACTCCACAAGCATTCTTGGGGCAGCAAACGCTGTGGCCGGCTCGCTCAATGTCCCGCCGCCATGGCTGGGACCACAGAATCAGTTGAAGGTTCCCGCCCTGGTTCCTCGACCGAAGGCACCCGTGGGGGAGGTGTACCTCGCGCGTTATCTCAGCGAGAGCGCCGCTCACCCGACGGACCTATCCGCGCCGGATGACCCGCAGGCCAATGAGGCAGCAGCACTGACGCGTCTCATCGAGGCGCAACGGCGCCGATTCTTCGATGTGGACGACGACGGCCGGCCCCTCCGCCCCACCATCGCCGTCCTCTGCCGTGGACGGCGGCAGTTTGAACCCTTGCGTCGGGAGCTTCAATCGGCAGGCATACCGGTGCAGATCATCGGACTGGGTGGGCTGCTGCGCACGCCGGAGATCATCGAGATTCTCTCTGTACTGAGGGTGCTCGGGGATCCGGAACGGTCCGACGCTATGCTTCGCCTCCTCGCCGGAGCACGCTGGCGCCTTGGCAGCGCGGACCTCATGGCCCTCGGTGACTGGGCGCGCCAGCTAGCCTACGATCGCGATGTCCGGATGAGTCAACTACGGACGGACGCGCGAGAGCCTTCGACGAGCACCGCACAACCGGCCGATGCATCGAAAGCACACAATCCCGACCAGGAACAGCAGCTCACGCCCACTGAGGATGCGGAACCGGCGAGCCTCGTCGACGCCGTCGATCATCTCCCCCCGGTGGGGTGGGTCTCGGGGAACGGCCGTAGCCTGTCGGATACAGGGAGGGAGCGGCTTGTCCTGCTGCGGGACGAACTGCGCGGGCTCCGCCAGTCAGTCGGTGACGATCTGCACACCCTGATCGGCGAGATTGAGCAGACTCTCCTTCTGGACATCGAGCTTGCTGCGAAGCCGGGTGTGAGCGTCCACGAGGCAAGACGGAATCTTGACGCTTTCGCGGACGCAGTCAGCAGCTTCGTCTCAACCTCCGACCGCATCGACCTGCCTGCTTTTCTCGCCTGGCTTGAAGCCGCAGACGCTGAAGAGGACGGCCTCCCCGTGACCGCTCTGGAGACAAGCAGGGAAGCCGTCCAATTGCTGACTGTTCACGCGGCCAAGGGCCTGGAGTGGGACGTCGTACTGGTTCCGGGCATGAATGAGGGCTCATTTCCCAGCGGGACGGGATCGCGTTGGAGCTCAGGGGATTCCTCCGTGCCCTGGCCGCTGCGCGGCGACGCGGTAGAACTGCCGCAATGGGACTGGGACCAGCCCGACCAGAAGTCCTGGCTCGAAAGCGAGAAACTGTTTGCTGAAGACGCTCTCACTCATACCGAACGTGAAGAACGCAGGCTTGCCTACGTCGCGCTGACCCGCGCCCGCCATGTCCTCGTCTGCACGTCGTCAGCGTGGGGAGGAGGGCGGTCCAGACCAACTGCTCCCTCCCGATACCTGGAGGAACTGCGGGAACTCGCCGCAGCAGGTGAACACGGGTACCGGGAACTCGCGTGGATCGAGGACAGCGCCGTAGGGGAGGTCAATCCCGCCCGCGCCCAAAGCGACAGGGCCGTCTGGCCGGTTGATCCGCTGCGCCAGCGCCGTGATCCGGTCGAAAAGGCAGCAGCGGCTGTCCTGGCTGCCGCGGCTGAACGCCGACATGCCAACCCTGAACCCGGCACCAGGGACGTAGGTCCGTCCGGGCGCTGGGATGATGAGGTCCGAAAGGCGCTCGCGAGGCAGCAACACAGGTTCAGACCCGCCCCGGTCGAACTTCCCACCCACATCTCCGCTTCCCTGATGGTCGAACTCTCCGAGGACAGCGCGGGCGTGGCAAGGCGACTACGACGCCCCGTGCCACGGCGTCCGGGTTCGGCTGCCCGGCGTGGTACTGCCTTCCATGCGTGGATCGAAGAGTATTACGGCACCACCGGAATGCTCGACCTGGGGGAGTTCCCTGGGGCCGCCGACTCCTTTGTGGACGACGGGCTGCAGCTTGAGCAGCTCACAGATACTTTCAGGAAGTCCACTTGGGCCGGGCGCGTACCCTATGGCATTGAGATTCCCGTGGAAACACGCGTGGGATCGATTGTCGTCCGCGGCCGGATCGACGCGGTCTTCAAGGACGACGACGGCGCCTGGGATCTCATTGACTGGAAGACCGGGAGACCGCCCGCGCCGGGAGACCGGGAAGCGAAATCCGTGCAGCTGGCCGTTTACCGCCTGGCGTGGTCACGCCTGCTTGACGTCCCTCTGGAGTCGGTTCGCGCGGCGTTCTATTACGTAGGTGAGGACTTGCTGGTTCGCCCACACGACCTTGCAGATGGCGGCGAACTCGAAAGCATCATTCGGCGGGCAACCGCACGTGAGGATGGGGGCTAGGGGCGGCGTACAACGGGCAGGGCGGACGTTTCGAGATCCTCCGGATCCTGCGGCGCACTGATCGCTGTTGCACCTGCTTCGCCCTCCGCAGCGTCGGCGTTCGGACGGGTTGGCTCGTCACCAGCGCTGACGCCGCCGGCATTCCCGTTGTACGCACGGTCCGGCTCGTCCCCGGTCCCCTCGGCGAGTCCATGCTGACCGGCGGTTCCCTCGTCGTCCGTCTCGGCTGCCAGTGCTGCCTCCTCCGCAGCGAGGTCAGCGGAAAGAGTCCCCATCATCTCTTCGGCCTCCGCGATCATATTGGCATCGTCAAGGGCAAGCCCGCGCACCAACCACTGCGCCAGGGCGAACTCCGCGGCAAGTGCAGCCCGCCGCAACAGATGGTCGTCAGCCGCATCCGATCGCGCGCTGAGATAAGCCTCGTGCACCTCGTCGGCGAAGTGCGTGTCCTGCGTCGCAGCAAGCCAGGCGAAATCGTCTGCGGGGTCTCCGACTGACAGGTCGGTCCAGCCCGTCACAGCGCAGACCCGGCCGGCTGCAAGGAGCAGGTTGTCTTCGTGGATATCGCCGTGAATGACGGTGGGGTTGAACCGCCAGAGCGAAACGTCTTCCAGCGCATGCTCCCATCTCCGCAGCAGGTCAGACGGAATCCGGCCGGTGATCGCAGCCTGGTCCAACTCATTGAGCCGCCGCTGCCGAACCTCGTTGGCTTCGTAGACAGGCAGGTCAGCTTCGCTGACCAGGGTTCTGGGCAGCTCGTGGACGGCAGCGATTGCCCTGCCGATTTCACGTGCCAGTTCAGGACCGCCGGCGGCAAGTTCCTCAAGCGAGCGGGTGGATCCTTCGATGTGGGAGTACACAAATGTGCGCAGGTCCCCCAGCCGCACGGTGCCCGCAACATGCGGAACGAGGAACGGAAGCTCTGCCCGTACACCGGGGGAGAACGCGCGCAGCACCTGAAGTTCCGTTTCGAGCCGCATACTGGCCTCTGCATGCCGCGGCGCACGGACGCGCCACTGCTTGCCGGAGCTGTCGATCAGCAGAGCAGACTCGAAGTCAGCCGGGTCATCGGGCGTACTGGAGACGCCCGTCGGGGCGAGACCCGGGACGGCCGCGCTGGCAAGGGCCGCAAGTTCCATTGGTGAGCGTTTCACACATCCACCGTAAGCGCGCGAGGTCACCCGCCCGAATGTCCCGGGCGGCGAGTCGCTGCTCGCCCTCACTAATCCTCCAGAAATCCTCTTCCGAATGTCCTTTTGGGGGTGCGGGACCGTACCGTAGAAATATGACCCAAGCAGTCGGCATGCAAGCAGCCGGAATCGCCAACCTCCCCCCACTCGGATCCCTGCCCCTGGCACGCGGCTCGGCTGATCGCGGCTCCACTTTCCGCATAACCCCGGATCTGTTTGATCGTTTGTGGGCGCAACCGGAAACCCGCATTCTTCATCTCGCCCAGGAGCGGTCTCCCGTACAGGGCAGCCGACTACTGCTGAGCCCTGTTGCGGAGGTGGAGCGCCCCGAAAACCCCATTTACCTCGGCAGCACCGTTGAAACGACGGCAGATATGCCTGCCGGTACACATATCGTGCTGGTAGAACATCAGGGTGTGCAGCCTGATCTGGCGCCTGAGGAATCGTGGCTGGGTCTGCGCGATGCAGCCGCAGGTCTGTCGGCAGAGGACTCGGGGCTATTCGTGGAGGCCGCGGCAATTTCGAACTGGCACGCCACCCACACCCATTGCCCTCGCTGCGGACAGCGCACGGAACCCATTGACGGCGGCTGGGTTCGGCGGTGCCCGGCGGATGAGAGCCTGCACTACCCCCGTACCGATCCCGCGATCATCGTAACGGTGACGGACGAGGAAGACCGACTGCTCCTTGGCTCGTCTGCCACCTGGGCGGAAAACCGGTACTCCACGCTTGCAGGTTTCGTCGAGCCCGGTGAATCGCTGGAAGCAGCGGTGAAACGTGAGGTGGAGGAAGAGTCGGGCATCGTGGTTCACTCGCCCACCTATCTTGGGTCGCAGCCCTGGCCTTTCCCCGCGTCACTAATGCTGGGTTTCACCGCAAAGGCGTCCCACGCTGTACCTGTTCCGGACGGCGTGGAGATCCGGGAGGTGCGCTGGTTCACCAGGGAGGAACTGTTCGTGGGCCTGAAGGAGGAACGGTTGTCGGTGGCATCCGGTGCGTCGATCGCTCGTTCGCTCATTGAACATTGGTATGGCGGCCCCCTGGATGAAGAGCCGTCCGCCGGGAGACCGTAGTGGAGTCTTCGGTCGAAGAACGGATCCTCGCCGGCCTGGATGACGAACAGCGAGCCGTTGCATCCCAATTGAGCGGACCTCTCTGTGTTCTTGCAGGAGCCGGAACCGGAAAAACGCGCGCAATCACACACCGGATCGCCTACGGTGTGCACACGGGCGTTTATAAACCCCAGCAGGTCCTCGCAGTGACCTTCACCGCGAGAGCTGCCGCAGAGATGCGTACGCGGCTTCGGGACCTCGGAGCGCAGGGGGTGCAGGCACGCACCTTCCACGCGGCCGCCCTCCGGCAATTGCAATACTTCTGGCCCCAGGCCGTCGGGGGAACGCTGCCGGCTCTCGTCGATCACAAGGCACAGCTCCTCGCGGAAGCGTCACGGCGGCTGCGGCTAAGCACCGACCGCGCCACAATCCGCGATCTCGCCGCGGAGGTTGAATGGGCGAAGGTATCCATGTTGACGCCGGACACCTATGTTGAGGCAGCCATCGGCAGGGTCGAACCGGCAGGCATGGACGCCACAACGGTGGCCCGCCTGTTCAGCGCCTATGAAGATCTCAAAGTGGATCGAAACGTCATCGACTTCGAGGACGTACTGCTCATCACCGTGGGCATCCTGCAGGAAGACCCCAAGGTGGCAGCCACTGTCCGTGCACAATACCGGCATTTCGTCGTGGACGAATATCAGGACGTATCGCCGCTTCAACAGCGGCTTCTGGATCTCTGGCTGGGGGAGCGGGACGAGCTCTGTGTCGTCGGCGACGCCAGCCAGACCATCTACTCGTTCACTGGCGCCACCAGCGCCCACCTCCTGAATTTCACCAGCAGGTACCGCCAGGCGCAGGTCATCAAGCTCGTCCGGGACTACCGCTCCACGCCGCAGGTTGTCAACCTCGCCAATTCATTGCTTGCCGCCCGCACTGCCGAGGCGGAGCGTCGCGGTGGGGTCGGCACCTGGGCCACACCGCTGCAGCTCATCGCGCAGAGGCCTCCTGGCCCGGCGCCGACCTTCACCGAGTGTAGCGATGACGAAGCTGAATCTGCTGACGTTGCCCGGCGCATCTCAGGGCTGCTCAATGACGGTGTGCCGGCGAGCGAAATTGCGATCCTATACCGGACCAACGGGCAGTCCGAGGCTTACGAGCAAGCCCTCGCAGCAGCGGGAATCGGATACCAGCTTCGCGGAGCCGAGCGGTTCTTTGCCCGGCGGGAAGTGCGGGAGAGTCTGCTGCAGCTTCGAGCCGCGGCCCGCGCCGCAACAGACGACGACGTTCCGCAGTTGGTGCGTGATGTCCTTGCGTCCCTCGGTTATACCCGTGAGGCTCCGCAAAGCTCCGGTGCCGTCCGGGAGAAGTGGGAGTCGCTCGCCGCGCTGGTGTCGCTTGCTGACGAGCTTCACGAGGCGCGTTCAGCGCAGGGGTTCACACTCCAGGACTTCGTTGCGGAGCTGGAGGAGAGGGCGGCCGCACAGCACGCCCCCACTGTTCAGGGGATCACGCTGGCGTCGCTTCATTCGGCGAAAGGCCTGGAGTGGGAGGCGGTATTCCTCGTGGGACTGAGCGAGGGCCTGATGCCCATCTCGTTCGCCGATACTCCGGACGACGTAGATGAGGAACGCCGCCTCCTCTACGTCGGCATCACCCGGGCCCGTAAGCATTTGGCTCTTTCCTGGTCCACGTCGCGCACCCCGGGCGGCCGGGCATCGCGCAAGCCGTCCAGATTCCTTGACGGCCTTCGCCCGGATTCCGGCGGCACCCGTTCGTTCCGCCAACCCACCGTCCGGCGTGAGCGCAAGGTCTCGGCTCCTGCACACTGCCGCACTTGCGGGAAGGTACTGGGCTCGGGCGCCGAACGCAAGATCGGACGTTGCCAGGAATGCCCCCCTAATTACAGCGAGGAGACGTTCGAAGCGCTGCGGAACTGGCGCCTGCAGGCCGCACGGGAGACCGACGTCCCTGCCTTCGTCGTCTTCACGGACGCCACCCTGGTGGCCATTGCAGAAGCGCGCCCCGACTCACTGGAGAAGCTTGCACAGCTTGCCGGTGTGGGGCCGGCCAAACTGGACCGCTACGGAGAGTCGGTACTGAACGTTCTCGCGCAGAGCAACTGACAGCGCACGCCCAGTGGTCAGCAGCGTCCGAAGTGAAGAAAAGGGGCATGATGTCGAATAGCGCGCCTTATCCGGTGGAAGTGCGCCGGTCGGCCCGCCGCCGGCGGACGGTCAGCGTCGATCTGCGCGACGGCGTCGCGGTCGTCTCGATACCCGCTTCCTTCACTGCCCGGCAGGAGAAGCAGTGGGTGGAACGGATGATCGCAAAGCTCCACGCAACGTCCGTCCGTCCGGCCCATTCCGAAGCCGCGCTGAGCGAGCGGGCGGCGGAGCTCTCCTCGCAGTACCTTGGCGGCAGGGCAGTTCCTGCGAGCGTCCGCTGGGTAACCAACCAGAATTCTCGCTGGGGGTCCGCGACTCCTGCTTCCCGGGCGATCCGGCTGTCCCACAAACTGCAGGGGATGCCGGACTGGGTCATCGATTACGTGATCCTGCACGAGATGGCGCATCTGATCGAGCCTTCGCATAACAGTACGTTCTGGGCTCTATTGACGAGCTACCCGCATACCGAAACCGCCAAAGCGTTCCTGCTCGGCGCGGCGTACGCTGCGGACCACGGCCTAAGCGGGCGGTGAGAGCGCAGCACAGCCGCAGATCAGCGTGCGCTGTCATCCTCCCCGCTGGAATCAGCCGCACCGTCGTCCGGGTCAGACTGTTCAGTTTCCGCTGACGCCTCATCAGCATCCGGTTCGAATCCGCCGGCGAGCAGCTTCTCGAGAGCGGCGTCAACATCGGCGCCATCCGATTCGGCCAACTGACGCCTCTTGCTGAAGCCGGCCGGATCATCAAGGTCCTCCGGCGTAGGAAGCAGATCCGGGTGCTGCCAGATCGCGTCGCGTCCGGCGATTCCCCGCTCCTGGCGCAGCTGTTCCCATAGGGCTGCGGCATCCCGCAACCGACGTGGGCGCAACTCCAGACCCACAAGGGAAGCGAAGGCATTCTCCGCCGGTCCGCCCGTAGCGCGGCGGCGGCGGACCATTTCACGCAGGGCGACCGAAGATTCGAGGTTCGCGGTAGCGGCAGCGGTCAGTTCATCGACCCAGCCTTCCACGAGCGCCAGTGTGGTCTCCAGGCGGGCAAGTGCGGCATCCTGCGCGGGGGTACGCTCAGGCATGAAGACGCCCTCCGAGAGTGCGCTCTGGAGTGATTCCGGGTTGGACGGATCGATGTCCCGTGCGACTTCCTCAATTTTCGACATGTCGATGTGAATGCCGCGCGCATAGCTCTCGATCGCGCCGAGGAGGTGACCCGTCAGCCAAGGCACCTGGGTGAAGAGCCGTACATGGGCCGCTTCGCGGACGGCCAGGAACAGCCGGACGTCGTACTCGGAGACGTCCAGCCCCTGCCCGAAAGCCGCAACGTTGGCAGGGAGGAGCGCCATGCTGTTCTCCGCCAGCGGTATACCGATGTCTGTCGAACTCACGACGTCCCGCGAGAGCGCGCCAACTGCCTGACCAAGTTGCATCCCGAACATCGCGCCGCCCATGTTCTGCAGCATGGACGTAGCGCCGCCCATCATGGTCTTCATCTCTTCCGGCATCTGCTCCGTGATGGCATTGGAGAGAGCGAGCGCAATGCTGGTGGCTACCGGTTCAGTGAGTCGCTTCCAGGTGTCCATGGTTGCCTCGACCCACTCGGCACGGGACCATGCCTTGCCGAGCAGCGCCGTGGCGGGGAAGTCGGTGACAGGCCCGAGCCACATTTCCGCGAGCCGCAGGGCGTCGTCGACCTCGCGCTTGGCAGTGCTGCTCACCGAAGGATCACCGCCTGTGGCAGCTGCGCGCCGCGCCTGATCACGGGCGAGGGTCCAGTTCACCGGACCTTCCGACTGTGCCGAAAACATGGCCTGCACCTGCTGCATTATCATCGCCATAGCTTGCGGGTCGTTCGGAAGCCCGGCCGCCTTTGCGATTTCCTGCGGGTTCATTCCCTGCATGTTGCCGCCCATCAGGCGCTCGAGCATCTCGGAAAGAGGATCCTTGGGAGTGTCGTCGTCGTTGTTCGACGGATTGGAACTCATCGATACCACCGGTCCTTGGTCGAATCTTGCTCGAAAAAGTTTTTCGGCCGCGGGAGCGGTCCTGCAACCGCGCGAAGGGCGCACCAGTGAGCGTGCAGCTATGGCCCGTCGCGATCTCTCAAACGTTACCTTCAGCCCCTGCACTTGTCCTGCACACGGTGCAGGAGTTCGCTCTAGGCAAAGCACATGCGACCAGCCACCGCGTCGGCTGCATGATTCGCTTGTAGGCTTGAGATGTGATGCCCTTTCATCCGCTTCACCGCGGTGCACCGGGCGCCCCTAACCTGAAGGTGACACCCCTTGACCCAGCCCCTTTCCCGGGAGACGAACCGGCCACAGCATGATGCCGTGAAACGGGACCCCCGCTTCACGGTGATGTCGGTTTCGGGTTTGCTCGCGCTGGGTCTCGGAGCAGCGGCTGTGCTGTTGCCCTCTCCCTACGTGGTCGAATCGCCCGGTCCCACCTTCAACACCATCGGGCAGATCAACGAGGAACCGCTGATCACCGTTGAAGGCCGAGAAACCTACCCGACGGACGGCGCGCTGGACCTGACCACAGTATTCGTCGCGGGCGGGCCCGGGCAACAGGTCAGCATCTTTGACGCCTTCCGCGCCTGGGCGGATCCGGCCCAGGCCGTCACGCCCCGTGAACTGGTCTACCCGCCCGAAGTCTCGGAGTCTGACATCGAACAGCAGAACGCCGAAGCAATGACGTCCTCTCAGGAGACGGCGGTTGCAGCAGCGCTCTCGCACCTGGAGATTCCGTACGAGGAAACGCTCTCGGTTGTGGGCTTCGCGCCCGAGTCGGCAGCCGAAGGCATCCTTCAGGAAGGGGACCTTCTCACCCGGATCGAGGATGAGGAGATCGAGTCGTTGCAGCCGCTGAAGGATGCATTGAATGCGGCGGGCGGAGAAATCGTCGAAATCACTGTCACCCGGGACGGCGAGACCGTTGTGGAATCGGTGGAGCCGCGCAAGGGGGACTCCGGCGACTATCAGCTTGGGGTTTTCCTGATGTCCGAATTCCAGTTCCCCTTCGACGTCCAGATTGCGTTGAACAATGTAGGGGGCCCGTCAGCCGGCATGATGTTCGCGCTTGGAATCGTGGACAAACTGACCGAGGGGCAACTGACCGGCGGGAAGCACTTCGCCGGAACCGGGACCATCGACTCCTCCGGCGCCGTCGGACCGATCGGGGGGATCCGGCAGAAACTGGCCGGCGCCCGGGAGTCAGGCGCAGAGGTCTTCCTCGCGCCGGCGGCGAACTGCGGCGAAGTGATCGGCCATGTTCCGGACGGGTTGCGGGTGATCCGCGTCGAGACCCTTGAGGACGCTGTCACTGCTGTCGGCACGCTGGGAGAAGACAACGACGACGGCGCGAAGCTCCCTTCCTGCGACGACTAACGGTGCGGCCCTGACCCTATTTGGACACGATTGGGAAACGATTGATGGGTGCTCCCGTTCAGGCGGAACTCGATTGTGTGGGCCAGACGTGCACAAGGCAGAATGAACATGAGTGGATCCATGCGCCTACGCGCGTGTCCAGCATTCCAGTACCCCCGACGATGAGGTAATAGTGACATCCGGACCAGACCGGCCATTTGGCAGCAGCCCTAGCCAACCGTACTCGTCCCCGACCAGACGGCGCGGACCGCTGGTTCCCACCCTGATTGTTCTCGGACTGCTCGTCGTAGGTTTCGTTTACTTCTCGCAGATTTACGCCGATGTGCTCTGGTACAACCAGCTTGGGTTCCTCGAGGTGTTTGTCACCGAGAACCTCTCGCGGATAGGCCTCTTCGTGACTGCGTTCCTGATTATGGGAGCCAGTGTTTACCTGAGCCTGCGCATCGCTTACCGTTCCCGGCCTATCTATGCGCCCGACAGCAGCGTGCAGGACAACCTGAACCGCTATCAGGCCCAACTTGAGCCAATCCGCCGGCTGCTCATGATCGGTATCCCGATTGTGCTCGGAGCCTTCGCCGGGACGGCCGCGTCATCGCAATGGGAACGAATGCTCCTGTTCTTCAACTCGGTCCCGTTCGGCGAAAGGGATCCGGAGTTTGGGCTGGATATCGCGTTCTATGTGTTCACCCTGCCGTTCCTGAACTTCCTGCTCGGGTTCCTTGTAAGCGTCGTCGTCATCAGCGGCATCGCGGGCGTGCTCACGCACTACCTGTACGGCGGCATACGGCTCGAGGAAAAGGGGCTGTTCACCAGCAGGGCCGCCCGCACCCATATCGCAGTCCTCGCGGCGCTCTTCCTGATCCTGCAGGGAGTCAACTACTGGCTGGACCGATACGCCACGGTCACCAGCAGCAGTGGTAAGTGGGCGGGCGCGCTCTACACGGACGTGAACGCTGTCATACCGACAAAGGCCATTCTGGCGGCTGCTGCAATCATCGTGGCGATCCTCTTCATCGTCTCTGCGGTGATCGGCCGCTGGCGGCTTCCGGTCATCGGCACGGCGATGCTGGTCATCACTGCCATCCTGGCCGGCGGTGTCTACCCGTGGGTGATCCAGCGATTCCAGGTGGTCCCCTCGGAATTCAGCCGTGAAGAGCCTTTCATCGAGCGCAATATAGAGCTGACTCGCGCGGCTTACGGCCTCGAACAGGTGCAGGTCAATGACTACAACGCGGAGGAAGTTCCCCAGGAGGGAGCCCTCAATGAAGACGGTGAGACCACGGCGAATATTCGTTTGCTGGATCCGAACCTCGTCAGTGATGCCTTCAGTCAGCTGCAGCAGTTCCGGCAGTACTACCAGTTCCCGGAAATCCTGAACGTCGACCGCTACGAGATCGACGGCAAGATCGAGGATACGGTGATCGCCGTACGCGAGCTCAACACGGCCGGTGTACCTGCCGGCTGGATCAACGAGCACGTGTACTACACGCATGGTTATGGTGTGGTGGCGGCTGCCGGATCCACAGTCCAGCCGGATGGGCGCCCCCGGTTCATCCAGTCCGGCATCCCTTCCACGGGTGTGCTCGGTGATGAAAGCACATTCGAACCTCGTATCTACTTCGGGGAAGAATCTCCGGAATACTCCATCGTGGGCGCTCCCGAGGGTGCTACGCCCCTCGAAATCGACCGCCCCCAGACAGAGGAGTCTGACCAGGAGGCTCGGAGCACCTTCCAGGGAGACGGCGGGCCGCTGGTCGGAAACTTCTTCAACCGGCTGGTTTATGCCCTGAAGTTCCAGTCCACCGACCTGTTGCTGTCGGACCAGGTGAACAACGATTCGCAGATCCTGTACGACCGTGATCCGGTTGAGCGCGTGGAGAAGGTAGCGCCGTATCTCACCCTGGACAGCAACACCTATCCCGCGATTGTGGATGGTCGCGTCAAGTGGATCATCGACGGTTACACCACTACCGCCGAGTACCCGTACTCCACCCGGCAGGAGTTGCAGTCAGCGACGGTTGATTCCCTGACGGCGGAGGGCGTGGCTACTGCCTTGCCTGCTGAGCAGGTGAACTACATCCGGAACGCAGTAAAGGCCACGGTTGACGCCTACGACGGTTCCGTTGACCTGTACGCGTGGGATGACCAGGATCCCATCCTCCAAGCCTGGCAGGACGTGTATCCTTCCTCCCTGCAGCCGTACAGCGAGATGTCGGCCGACCTCATGGCGCACGTCCGGTACCCGGAGGATCTCTTCAAGGTGCAGCGTGAACTGTTGGCCCGGTACCACGTGACCCAGACGCAGCCGTTCTACAGCAACAACCAGGCTTGGGCGGTGCCGGTCGACCCGACACTGGAGGACGGCGAACGGCCGGTCAAGCAACCTCCGTTCTACCTCTCGCTCCAGATGCCTGATCAGGATTCAGCCAGCTTCTCGCTTACGACTCCATTCATCCCGTTTGTGCCGGAGGGCCAGGAGCCGCGCAACATTCTGTACGGATTCCTCGCGGCGGACGGCGACGCGGGCACCGGCGAGGACGGGGTGAAGGCGGAGACTTACGGAGCGTTGCGTCTGCTCGATTCCTCCGGCCAGGACTCGGCAGTGGGACCGGGCCAGGCGGCTAACCTGTTCAACTCGGACACAGAGGTCTCCCAGGAGCTGAACCTGCTCCGCCAGGGTGCCTCTGAAGTGATCAGCGGCAACCTGCTCACGCTGCCCATCGGTGGCGGTATTGCCTATGTTCAGCCGGTCTACGTCCAGTCCTCCGGCGACTCGTCCTTCCCGGTCCTGCGTCGTGTGCTGGTGAGCTTCGGCGAACAGGTCGGGTTCGCACCGACGTTGGCGGAAGCGCTCGATCAGGTCTTCCAGGGTGATTCGGGTGCGGTTACCGGAGACAGCGAAAACGTGGGCGAGACTCCGAATGATCCCGCGCCGCCTACGGGTGAGGAGCCGGCGGAGCCAACAGAAGAACCAACCGAAGAGCCCACCACCCCCGCAGACCCGGGCACAGGCGATCCGGCAGCTGACCTCCGGGCAGCGCTGGAGGACGCGAACGCTGCTATTCAGGAGGGCCAGGCAGCCCTCGCGGAGGGTGACTTCGCGGCCTACGGCGAGGCTCAGGAGCGGCTGGGCGCGGCTCTGCAGCGGGCACTGGATGCTGAAACGCGCCTTTCAGGAGCCGCCGAATAAGCCACTCCGGCCCCGATTTGGGATCCGGCCCCGCGGCGGGTAGAGTAGTAATCACGCCGCGGGGTGGAGCAGTTCGGTAGCTCGCTGGGCTCATAACCCAGAGGTCGCAAGTTCAAATCTTGCCCCCGCAACAAGAAGACAATGGTCCTGGAAGCTCAGCTTCCAGGACCATTGTTATTCCCGGATCTTTCGCCCTCGTGCACCGTGGCTCACCTACACTATGTCCATGATCGATCACGGCATGGTGGGGGGCGATAGGGAGCGCGGGGAGACGGCTCTGCAGCGAGTCGACCGCAACTGGCTGGAATTGCTGCAGGAACTCCGGGTACTTCAGACCGGTATCCAGATCCTCACTGGATTCCTGCTCACCTTGCCGTTCCAGTCGCGGTTCAGTGAGCTGGATTCCTTCCAGATCGTCATCTATCTGGGGCTGGTGGTGCTGTCCGCACTGATCACAGCGTTGTTGCTGGGCACGGTGATCATGCATCGGACGTTCTTCCGATTGCGCATCAAGGAATCGCTGGTTACCAACGCACATCGAATTCTGTGGATCACCATGGTGCTGGTGGCGATGGTTCTGATTGGGACGACGGGTCTGATCTTCGACATTGTGTTGAACCGGACGGCGGGGACCATCACTGCGGCAAGTCTTGCCACGGTCATCCTCGCATTGTGGGTGGCTGTGCCGCGCGTACTCAAGCGGCGGTCAATGAAAGCAGCTACCGCCGCCGGAGGTCCTGATACGCGGTGAGTGCCTGATCACGCGAGGCTTTCAGGTCCAGTAGCGGCGGGGGATATCCTGCGGGCGCTTCCTTCCATGGTTCGTGAATGTTCGCAAGGGAGCGCAGTTCCGGCACCCACCGACGGAGGTAACCCCCGTCGGCGTCGAACTTCTTGCTCTGCGTGACCGGGTTGAAGATGCGGAAGTAGGGTGCGGCGTCCGCCCCCGAGCCGGCCACCCACTGCCAGTTCGCAGCGTTGTTGGCCGGGTCTGCGTCCACCAGGGTGTCCCAGAACCACTGCTCGCCCACCCGCCAGTCCACCATCATGTTCTTGACGAGGAATGAACCGACGGCCATGCGCACCCGATTGTGCATCCATCCGGAGTGCCAGAGCTGGCGCATGCCTGCGTCGATCAGGGGAAATCCTGTGCGACCGTAACGCCACGCGTCGAGCTCCTGCCTGTCCGGCTGCTGCCAGGGGAAGGCGTTGAATTCCGTGCGGTAGTTCTCCGTGGCGAGGTGCGGTTGGTGGTACAGCAGCTGCCAACAGAAGTCGCGCCAGCCGAGTTCCTGGGTGAAGACGGTCAGGTCTTTCGCCGGCGCAGCTGTCGAACCGGTCTGGGCGGAATGCCACACCTGGAAGGGGCTGACCTCACCGAACCGCAGATGCGGCGAAAGGCGGCTGGTTCCCTCAACGTTCGGCAGCTGCCGGGACTGCGCGTAACCGTCGAGAATCTCCGTCAGGAAACGTCCGAGCAGCGCCTGTGCTCTCTGCTCGCCGGGTTCCCAGGTCTCTCGGAGGCCGCCTGCCCAGTCGGGTGCAGCGGGAAGCAGCTGCCATGCGTCGAGGTCTTCCGAAGCGATCCCTGGGCCGCTCAGCACCGGCGGCACATCGAGGGGTGCACGGGGAGCCGGCCGGTTCTGGCATGCGCGCCAGAAGGGGCCGAACACCCTGTACGGGGAACCGCTGCCTGTAGTCACTTCCCAGGGTTCGAACAGCAGGCTCGCCTGGAAGCTGTGTACCTGGAAGCCGTCCTCACCCAGCGATGCTTTGAGCGCGGCGTCGATGTTCCGCTCAGCCAGTGTGTATCGACGGTTCCAGAAGACAGCGTCGGCCCTTGACTCTTCAACGAGACGGGGGACCACCTCCACTGCCCGACCTGACCGCAGCACCAGCGGGATCCCACGCTGGTCGAGGGCCGCGGCGAGCGAGGACAGCGAGTGGTGAAGCCACCAGCGGGAGGCACTCCCGAGCGGCCGTATTCCCTCGCTCACCTCGTCCAGTACATAACAGACGACGACGGCGCCGCGCTCCGCTGCCGCGTGCAGGGCAGGGTTATCTGCGATGCGTAGATCATCACGAAGCCACACCACGGTCAGGGCCATACCGCCCAATCTACCGCCGGTCCCTGAATACGAGCGGTGTGCCGGCGTCTGCAGTGTGGGCTCCGGCGGACGACCACCCGTTAACGCTAACGACGGCGGCCCCGTGGGGAACCGCCGTCGTCCAGGAGGGCTGCAGTCAGTACTTCGGGCTTTCCTCGCCCTGCTCGATCGCAGACGGCGAGTCGGCACCGGAACCGCCTGACTTGAGGGCGGCGAGGCGAGCCTCAATCTCGCTCTGTTCGCCCAGGTCCTCAAGGCTCTCGAACTGCGCGTCAAGACTCGAGTTGGTCAGTTCGGCCTGGCCGAGGACACGGGCTTCCTCGCGACGGATTTTCTCCTCGAAGCGGCCGACCTCGCTGGTGGGATCCATGAAATCGATGCTCTTCATGGCGTCGTGCACCTGCGATTGGGCCGCCGCGGTGCGCGAGCGGGCAATGAGTTCATCACGCTTGCTCGTCAGCTCGTTGAGCTTGCCCTTCATCTGGTTAAGCCCGGTCTTGAGCTTCTCGACGATCTCGGTCTGCGAAGCGATGGTCGGCTCGGCGCCCTTGGCCTCGTTTTCGGCGGTCATCTGGCGCTGAATGGCCACCTTGGCAAGATTGTCAAACTTCTCAGCGTCCGCAACGTCACCTGATGCGCGGTACTCGTCGGCCTTCTTCGACGCTGCGAGCGCCTTGTTGCCCCAGTTACGCGCGTTCTCGCGGTCCTCGTTGTAATCCTCCTGCAGCATGCGCAGGTTGCCGATGGTCTGCGCAACCGCGCTCTCCGCCTCGGCGATGCTGTTCGAGTAATCACGGACCATCTGGTCGAGCAACTTCTGGGGGTCTTCCGCCTGATCCAGCAGTGCGTTGATGTTGGCTTTCGCCAGTGTTGCGATACGTCCGAAAATTGATTGCTTTACCATGGGATACCTTTCGATCTGCCTGAGTAATTCACTGCCTTTTGAGGTCTCTCACCTAGAAATCTCCGAAGCCGCCCCCGAAGTCGCCGAATCCGCCGCCGCCGGCGTCGAACCCACCGAACCCACCGCCGCCGAACATGCCGCCGCCGTCGCCGCCTCCGCTGAACCCGCCACCGCCGCCGCCGAAGATCCCGCCGCCGTGGCCGCCCCCGTTGAGGATGGAACCAATGAGAATGCCTCCGAGGAGGGCACCGCCCATGCCGTCTCCACGGCCGCCGAACATGCCGCCTCCGCCGAAGCCGCCCATACGTCCGCCGAAGCCGTCCACGTCGCTTTGCGCGATCTGGCCGGCCTGCTCCGCGAGGGCTGCGGCCTGCTGCGCATGGGAGAGTGCGGTCACAGGGTCCTCAGTCTGTATGCGCATCGCGTAGTCAAGGTTGCGCTCTGCTTCCGCCAAACGCGTCCGGGCCTCGCTGCCCACTCCGCCGCGGCGGGCGCGAATGTAGTCCGACGTTCCGGAAATGCGCGACTGGGCAGCCATGATGGTGTGCTGCAGGGTCTCTCGCGCTCTGCGGATCTGTTCCGCTTGGTCACGGACTCCGCCGATTGCGGAGTCCAGCTGCATGTGCGTGTTCTCGACGCGTTGGAGGAGCGACACAGGGTCGATCTTTCCGGATCCGATCTCACGTTCCACCGACTCCAGCGCAGCCTTGGCCCCTGCCACGGGACCGGCGAGTTCCGGATTCGATCCTGCAGCCAGCATGGCCTGCGCCTGGGCGAGGTCCTGGGTCGTATCCGAGACGGCCCTGTGCATCTCACGTTCAGCCGTGTCCAGTTCCGCTGCTCGGCGATCGATTGCTTCAAGAAGGACCTTCGTCTGGTGGACGCCCTCTTCCGTGGCGCGAACGGCAACGACGGCGGCACTGGTATTACCTTCCGACAGTTGCCTCTGGGCCGTGGAAGCGGCATTGTCGACGAACTGCAGCCGCTCGCGCGCCTGGTCAACATTGTCTTCGATCTGTGACGTCGCCGAGGCGGCGTACTTCCTCTGGAGTTGCCGCAAGGTTCCCTCAGCTGCCGCCAGACCGGTTCCGACATCGCCCGCAGCGGCCTGCGCGTCCGCCAACGCCCGCGGAGCGTTGCGTTCCAGCTTCCGCAGGGCGTCGAAATCGGTCTTGTGTTCCTGGAGGCTCACGTTCACCGACTCGCAGCGGCGAATGATGTCGCCGAGCCACTTTCTCTGGTCCTCTTCCGTGTCCGGAATGTGGTCGTCGAGTTGCTGCTGAAGTTTGAACGACTCGCTCATATGGGCCTTCGCGGCAGCGATGTCCTCCGCGAACGGCTTCACTGCTTCATCGCCGTACTGGGCCTGCGCGAAACCGAGTTCCTGTTCACTGGACTTGATGGCGTCATCAGCGGCGACCAGCAGGCTTCCCGCACGACGGCGCAAGTCCTCCACGCTGAGGGAGGCCAAAGGATCGAGCACCTGTCCGTCGGCTCCACGGCCCGGACCGAACTCTATCTCCGAGGGGTGCTGGCGCTGATCCTGCGGAGTGGGTTTCCGGCTCTTCGACCGGAGATAGAAGTAGCCGCCTGCACCGGCAAGAGCCAGAAGTGCACCGATGAACAGGACTGAGCCGCCACCGCCGACGTCGGAGGCTCCAGCGGTGCCCAGTGTGCCGCCGTCAAGGACCTGGTCAACGCCGGTGGTGGCTGCAATGGCTGCGCCTGCCCAATCGTCTTCCCTTAACTCAGGGATCGCAAAGCTTTGGTAGATCGCGGTGGATTCGTCATCGACCACGCTCGAGCTGTCCGCGAGGATACCGCCGGTGCGGTCATCGACGCCGACCACGAAAATTGCGTCATCAGCCTGGAACCCACTGAGTTCGGCAGTCGCGGCGGCCCATTCACGCGGACTGGACGGGTTACTGAAGGAGTCAATGTAGGCGACGTGCAGCGTGTAACCATGCTCGCTCTGGAGCTGCTCGATGGACTGCTCCACCTGTTGCTGTTCAGCGTCGGTGAGGACATCAGCCTGGTCCACCACCGTCTCCGAACTGAAGTCGACAGGATCGACTGCGTAGGCCGGCGCGGCAACCAGCGGGCTCAGCAGAGCCAATGTTCCAACACCTGCGGCGGAGCAGATGCGTGTGATGCTCGACTTCATTCACGACCCTTCAGCAGTGTCCGCCGGGCGGTCCGGGAACTGGCAAACCGCCGTTGTGCAAGGCATAAATCCCGGGGGTTCGCCTGATTGCGATTCTATGGTGCGCTCTGGGGGCCGTCCACCGGGAAGGCTATGCCCCGAGCGAAACCTTCCGGCTCACCGCTCCATTCGTCGGTGCGGGACAATGACATAAGGCACCAACGCGTTCGGCTGGTTCACAGCTGCCGTACAGGCAACGTCAGCCGTTATTACAGGCTGTTTTGCCATAGTTCAGGGAGCACCACTGAAAGGACAACCGATGACCGAGAACACCCCCGGTTCATACGACGGACCGCTTCCGCCCCGGCCCCAGAATCCTCCCAGCCGTAACCCGAACTTTCCCTCGACGCAGCAGCATCAGGCCGATCCCTTCACGTCGCCGTTTGAGGGTCCCGGATCCGAGCACGAGGACCACTTCGCGGGCAGCCCCCAGTCCACGGGCGCGTCGTTCGGACCCGCCCCGTATGCGGGCCATGACGGATACGGAAAGAAGCAGCGTGAGCCGAAGAAGCGGGTCGGTACAGGAACTTTCCTTGCGGGCATGCTGGTTGCGGGGCTCATCGGCGGCGGTGTAGTTGCCGGCGCTGATGCACTGTTCGAGTCGGGCGCCCCGATCTCGACCAACGGCGGCTCCCAGCCCCAGTCCGTCGTGATCAATGACACGGAGAGCGTCAACGAGATCACGGGCGCGGCGGCCAAAGCGTCGCCCAGCGTCGTGACCATCTCCGTCAGCGGCGGTGGCTCGGGTGGCTCCGGTTCCGGCATCATCCTTGATGCTGATGGGCACATTGTCACCAATACCCACGTTGTCACCCTGGGTGGTCAGGTCGCCGAACCTGCCGTTGAAGTGCGGACCAATGACGGGCGGGTTTTCCAGGCGCAGGTGGTCGGCACGGATCCACTCTCCGACCTCGCGGTGATCAAGATTGATGCTCCCGATCTTCAACCTGCAACGCTCGCCGATTCCTCCGAGCTGAACGTTGGTGATGTCGCCATCGCGATCGGCGCCCCGCTGGGCCTCAGCGGCACCGTCACTGACGGCATCATTTCGACCCTCAACCGCACCATCAGTGTGCAGTCGTCCGCCGTTCCCGAGGAACAGGCGGACGCACCGGAACAGGATTCGGGCGACGGCTTCAACTTCCTCCCACCGGACGGATCCCAAGCCCCCCAGCAGGGCGGCCAGGGATCGATCTACCTCAACGTGATACAGACGGATGCCGCCATCAACCAGGGCAACTCCGGCGGTGCACTGGTCAACTCCGAGGGTGAGATCATCGGCGTCAACGTGGCAATCGCCTCAGCCGGCACCGGCGAGAGCGCCGGCAACATCGGCGTCGGCTTCTCCATTCCGATTAACTACGCTCAGCGCGTCGCCGAGGAAATCATTGCCAACGGCAAGGCCACGCACGGTTTCCTGGGGGTGAGCGTCGGCGCCGCCGCGTCCGGCGGCGCCCAGGGCAGCAGTTCCTTTTCCGTCGGTGCGCAGGTGCAGTCCATCGAATCGGGCAGCCCGGCCGAAACTGCAGGTTTTCAGGAAGGCGACATCATCACCCGCGTCGGTAATTTCCCGATCGAGGACCCACAGTCGCTCACGGCCGCCGTGCGGATGCTCGCTGAAGGGGAGTCCACAGAGGTCGAACTGGTGCGCGGTGACGAAACCCTTACCCTTGACGTCACGGTCGGTCTGGCGCCCGCCTGATACCGACGGAAAATGTCGAAGCAGCAGCCACCGCACCGGGGGGCTGCTGCTTCGTCATATGGCTGCGGTAAACGGCACACCTGTGTGGTTAGCTTGTGTGCGGGCAGCTACTAGCCGGAGGAAAGGCAGCAATGGACGAGACAAATCCCGCGCTGAATATCGCGGTGTTGGTGAAGCACGTACCGGACGCCCAGTTCGATCGTCACCTTCGCGGAGAGCACTACACCACCGACCGCTCGGAAAGCATTTTGTCGGAACTGGATGAGTACGCTCTTGAAGCGGCCCTGCAACTCGCCGAAGCCGACGGCGGCGCCGGCCATCGTGTTACAGCTGTCACCATGGGTCCTCCGGCCGCAGTGAACGCCGTGAAGAAGGCCCTGCAGATCGGCGCGCATGAAGGTGTTCACCTCAGCGACGAGGCGCTCGCCGGCTCCGACGCGTCGGGCACCTCACGGGCGCTCGCCGCCGTCGTACGGCATCTTGGCAACGTCGACCTCGTGCTGACGGGCATGGCTTCCACAGACGGCGAAACTTCCCTTGTCCCGGCCCAGCTCGCAGAGCTGCTGGATCTCCCGCAGGTCACCTTTGCGTCCAGCCTGGAACTGCAGCAGGACGACGGCGCGTGGCACCTCACCGCGCGCCGGGAGAGCGACAATGTGGCTGAGACGGTGGAGAGCGATTTGCCCGCCGTTGTGTCCGTCACCGACCAGATCAACGAACCCCGGTACCCGAACTTCAAGGGCATCATGGCGGCGAAGAAGAAGACGATCACTACCCTCACGCTCGCCGACGTCGGACTGGACGCCTCCGAGGTTGGACTCAGGGGCGCATGGACCCGGGTGGAACAGGCGCAGCCGCGGCCTCCGCGCTCGCAGGGCGTCATCATCACCGACGAAGGCGACGCCGGGCGTCGACTGGTTGATTTCCTCGTCGAGCAGAAGCTGCTCTAGCCGCAGCCTACCCTGCGAACAACTTCCCTAGGAGCCCTTGGAATGGCAAAAGTCCTCGTTTACATTGACACGCCCGGTGAGAACCTGCACAAGACTGACCGTGAGCTCTTGACCCTCGCGGGAAACCTTGGCGAACCAGTGGTCGCGCTGCTGGGAGAGCTGACTGACCAGGTCTCAGCGGAGCTTGGCGCCCATGGCGCGGGCGCCGTCTACCAGCCGTCGACCGACGGCCTCGGCGAACTGCTCGTCGCAGGCAAGGCCGCTTTTCTCGCGGCAGCCGCCGAAGAAGCAGAAGCTGACGCCATACTTCTTGGCAACACCTTCGAAGCCAAGGAGATCGCCGCCCGCACAGGTATCCGCCTGTCCTCGGGTGTCATCACGGATGCCGTGGCGGTCGCTGCCGACTTCACCGCGACGAAGTCGGTATTCGCGGGCTCCTACACCGTGAACGCCACGGTGACCACGGGGCGTCCAATCATCACGGTCAAGTCGAACAGCGTGGAGGTCGCTACTCCGCAGGGTGGTTCTAATCCCGAGATCCGTTCGGTGGACGTGGTGGTGCCCGGCGCGGCAGCACGTATTACCGGCCGTTCGGAGAAGGCAGCGAGCGGCCGCCCGACGCTGGATGAAGCACGCGTCGTAGTGGCCGGCGGCAGGGGAGTCGATGGCGACTTCGGGCCGGTCGAGGATCTGGCGGACGTGCTGGGTGGCGCCGTCGGTGCGTCAAGAGCCGCAACGGACGCCGGGTGGATTGACCATTCTGCCCAGATCGGCCAGACCGGCAAGACGGTCTCCCCACAGCTGTACATCTCCGCCGGCATTTCCGGCGCCATCCAGCAGAAGGCCGGCATGCAGACCGCGAAGGTCATCGTTGCGGTCAACAAGGACCCCGACGCTCCGGTATTCGAGATCGCCGACTTCGGTGTTGTTGGAGACCTGGCAACCGTGCTGCCCCAGGCGACCGATGAGATCAGGAAGCGCAAGAGCTGAGCATGCCTGAAGTTCCTGAACAAACCGAGGCCGGCGTGAATCGGGTCCTGTGCTTCGTAGCGCACCCGGATGACATCGATTTCGGTGCTGCCGGGACGGTGGCGAAATGGACCGCAGCCGGCGTCGTCGTTGACTACTGCATCATGACCGATGGCGACGCGGGCGGCTTCTCCGAGGAACACCGCACCGACATCGTGGAGCTGCGGCGGGAGGAACAGCGCGCGGCTGCGAGGCTGGTTGGCGTCGAAACAGTGCATTTCCTTGGCCACCGCGACGGTTATCTGGAACCCACACTGGAGTTGGTGGCAGGTGTCGTGGAGCTCATCAGGAGCGTGCGCCCGCAGATAGTCGTCTCGATGCATCCGGAGCGGAACTGGGAGCGGATCCAGAAGAGCCACCCCGATCATCTGGCGTGCGGGGAAGCCGTCACCCGCGCCATTTACCCTGCTGTCGAGAACCCGTATGCCTTCCCTGAACTGGCCGCCCGCGGACTGGAGGCATATCGCGTTCCGTGGCTGTGGTTCTTCGGTGGCCCCACCCAGCTTGAGAACCACTTCGTCGACGTGTCCGACCACGTGGAAGACAAGATGCGTGCCCTCCGCTTTCACGCGAGCCAGCATCCTGACATCGAGCGGATGGACAGTACCGTCCGTGGTTTCCTCGCAGCCAACGCCCAGCGCGGCGGTCTAGCGGAGGGGCGCAGCGCCGAGGTTTTCCAGGTGGTCCCGGTCAACACCGATACAACGATCGCCGGGTTCTGACCGCCGGCAGGCGAATTGACGTGCCGACAGCCGGATGCTGTGAACGACGGCGGGACCGTGCCGGATCGGTCAGGCGTTGAAGGGAATCTCGACCACGATCGGAAGGGTCGGCGTATTTGAACCGCCTTCCGGCTCAACGGTGATTGCCAGACCGCTGTATGAATTGATGCCTTCGATCGCCAGCTCAGTGTGGGCGACGTCCTCGCCGGTCATGGTTCCGAGCGATTCCGGGGAAGCTCCATCTGCGGGAATGCGCCACATCTGGTAAACCTTCCCTTCCGGCGGTGCCGGAACACTGTCGAGGGTGACGACGGCGGCGTCCCTGGACTCGGAGAACGCGAGTTCGGCGGTGCCGGAGTCGCCGATCTCGATCTCTTCACGTTGGACGTCATCCGCCTGAAGGACCTGCTGCTGAATGGAGGAAGGCTGCAGGTTCTGCGCCACGGTGACACCGCCGACCGCAACAACGACGGCAGCGGCGGCCGCCAGCAGCCAGCGTCCCATGGGGGAGTGACCACGACGCGCGGAACGGCGTGCGGCCAGCTCGTCCCCGGCCGCGGCAGTAGGAGCGCCCGCGGCCGTGTCATCCCGCAGGTTGCTCAGGATGCGTGTGTACAGGTCAGCCGGCGGCTCTTCCTCGTGGTTGGCATAGGCCTGTGCAAGCGTCTCACGTGCCGATTGAACCCGCCGGTCGAAGGCCTGACGGATCTCAGGAGCGGCATCTGAGATGTAGTCCTCGAGCGTGGTGCGTTCCTCTTCGCTTACGGCATCCAGGGCATACAACTCCGCCCATTCCGTGGCGAGGCCGTTGGCCAGGTCCTGGCGAAGATCACCTGAAAAATTTTTGTTCATATCCTTGGCCTGCATCTCAGTTCACCCCCAAACATGTTTTCAATCGGATCAATCCGTCTCGGATTCTTGACTTGATGGTCGGTACCGCCACGCCAAGCTTCTCCGCCACTTCCCGATACGTCAGCCCGCCGTAATAAGCGAGCCGCACCGATTCCTGCTGCGTCTCAGTCAACGTTTTCAAACACTTGACTACAGCTTCAGCTTCCATCCGCTGCGTGACCGTGTCGACGACATCGTCATGGTCCTTGACCTGCATGGCTGCCCCGTACCGGGCTTCGCGGTCCGTGGAACTTTGTTCGGATCTCACCCTATCCACGGCCCGGCGGTGTGCCAGGGTCATGAGCCACGCCATCGGGCTCCCCGCGTCCGGATTGAACCGGTCCGCCATGTTCCACACCTGCAGGTAAACCTCCTGCGTGGTGTCCTGGCTAAGCTCGGGGTCGATCAGGACGCGTCGGGCAAGACCGTAGACCCTGCGCGATGTCTGTGCGTAAAACTCCGCGAAGGCGCTTTGGTCATGCTGGGCAATCCGCGCCAGAAGACCAAACAGATCAGATGCCGAGCCGGAGGACTCACCGGCCGCCTGATCAGAGTCTGATCTAGCGGGGGTCGTCCGGCTCACACGTGGCGTATCCATAGGCTTCAAGCATAAAGCGCCGCGGTGGCTATCTCTAACAGCATGGCCGACGGCGCGTGTGAGCACGTCTCGCCCAATTGGCCGTGCGCCCATGTCCTACCGCCGTTTCTCCAGAACTGCATGCCCGATCAGTTGCAACCGATGACATCTTTTGTTCGTCACGGAGAACAAGGTGGATGGGTTCGCGTGCGTGCTATTGACGGACGGCGACGGCGATCAGTGAGTCGGCGTTGAGGGTCAGATCGCTGCCCAGTTTCTCCATGAACCGGCTGCGGATACGCTCCTGGCCCTCAGGGTCGGTAGGCAGCAGGAACCGGTATCCGGTACCAAGCACCAGGGTCCAGGCAAGATCAGCGTCCAACGGCACCTCCAGGGGCGTTTCGTGCACCTCGACGGACGCAAACCCCGCCTTCTCAAGGAAGGCATGCAGCTTTTCAACTGATGAAATCTCTGCCATTTGCCGCGTCGGGTTCGGAACCGGAGCTTCGCGCAGGTGCGGCTGTTCCTCGAGGCACACTTCGCGGAGGAGCGTCGCGAACGGTTCGTGGGCGTGTTCCTGCCAGGTGCTCATGGCCAGCTTTCCTCCACTGCGCAATTGGGAAGCCAGATGGCGCGTCCCCGTGGCCATGTCAGGGAGGAAAAAGAGGCCGTAGCAGCAGAGCACCGCATCATACTGCTGCCCGGACGACCATACCGACACATCCGCCTCCGTGAACGTGGTGTTGTCGAGGGCCAGAGCGACTGCCTTGGCGGTCGCCAGCGAGAGTAGTTCGCCGGACAGGTCGACGGCGTCAACCCGTCCGTCGGGGCCCACCAGCTGTGCTGCGGGGATAGTGCTCGCGCCGCTTCCGCAGCAGGCGTCGAGCACTTTTTCGCCCACGTGAAGATCCGCCGCGGCAACAACCGCGTTGCCCATGGTGTTCCAGAGAACCGGGGCCAGGCGCTCGAAGTGCTCCGCGCCGTCGTCGAACAGGCTGCCTACATCGGTCACGAACGCTCCTCCATGATGGACTGGCTTGGGTTGGCGCCCTCGAAACCCTGCTGACGCCAGGCCTCGTAGAGCACGATGGATGCCGAGTTGGCCAGGTTGAGTGAACGCCGCGAGGGCAGCATGGGCAGCCGCACGCGTGAGGTGACGGCCGGATGATTCTTCACTTCGGACGGTAGCCCCACAGACTCAGGTCCAAAGAGGAGCACGTCGCCGGGGCGGTAGTCGATGTCCGAGTACGTGACCGTTCCTTCGGCGGTGTAGGCAAAGAGACGTTCAGGTCGAAGAGCGGCCAGGGCGGCTTCCAGGTCCGGGTGCACGGTCAGGACAGCCAGATCGTGGTAATCCAGTCCGGCCCTTCGAAGCTTCGTATCGTCGAGGTCGAAGCCCAGAGGTTCAACGAGGTGAAGCTCCGCACCGGTGACTGCAGCAAGCCTGATGGCGTTGCCCGTATTACCGGGAATTTCGGGCGTATAGAAGAGGATGCGAAACACTGTGTAATCCTAGCGCCCGGCCGCGCGCAGCAAGCGGCCGAGGACAGGTACCTGCACCGTATTGGCTTGCGGGCCTTCCGAGAGGAAGCGCCGCACCTCGCGGAGCAGTGTCCCGGGGTTGGCAACGTGGACGGACACCAGCGCGGAGCGGTCGAGCGAGGGCGGGTAGTCCACAATCGGCTCGAACGGATTATCCTGCCGACCGTGCAGCACCAGCCAGCCGCGCACGTTGCACTCCGGAAAGAGGTCCTGAACCCGACGCACGGTCTCGGTGATTCTGACGTCTCCCGCATGCCGTCCGCGGTGCCGCAGGCGGTGCCCGTCCCACGAGTAATTTCCAGGGGGCGCCACGAGCGAGTCGATGATGGCAATGCGGTAGCCCGCCAGCAGCGCGTGGCCGACATCCACACCCCGGCCGAAAGTCAATCCATTGACCAGCCGGGCTGCAGGGAAACCGGGCAGCATACTGGCCTCCAACAGGCGCGCGGTGGCGCGCTCACCGTCATAGCGCGCCGTGGTGCCCGGTCGAAGCTTGGCGAAACCGCCTGGCTGCCGGGCAGTTCCGTGAACCTGCTGTTGCGCCAGGGTAAGGGGAACCGCTGCCGTTGTGGCGTCGTCGTCATAACCGGGTTCGTAGCGGGGGGGTTGCGTGTAGACCTCGGGAGCGGGCGGCTCGGGCTGGCGCCTCGCGGCGGATGCAGGCCTCGCACCAGGTAACGGATCCTCGATGCCCAGAGTCCGGTCGTAACGACGCCGACGCTCAGGATCAGAGAGCATTTCGTAGGCGACGGCGACATCGTGGAACAGTTCGGCGCTGCCGCCCTGATCAGGGTGGGCTGAACGGGCAGCTTTGCGGTACGCGCTTTTGATTTCTTTGGCAGTGGCGCTTCTGCTCACCCCAAGCACGGCGTAGTACGTGCGGTCGGGGGCTGCCATAGTGGCCTTTCGTCCGAAACGGGATCAGAAACGTCGTTCAGGTTCCGCGCTTGACTGTAAACGGTGGCGTCACCTCCGGCAAATGGGCGGCTAGCATCAGGAGAATGGCGGGCAACGACGAGGTATGGAGCGGGCTGGACTGGTATGCGGTCCGGAGCGAGCGCGAAGATCACAGCGGAGCGCGCTTCATCGACTGTGACTTCACTGAACTGCGTACCGAGGGCAGCGTCTTCAGTGGTTGTGTGTTCCGCAACGTCCGGTTCAACGTATCGACCCACATCAACAGCGCCTTCGACAATTGCCGCCTTGAGCACTGCAACTTCTTCGACGCCACGTTTGAAGGGTGCAAGTTTGCGGGCAGCGTCTTCATTGACTCCACCCTGAAACCGGTGCGGCTAAAGGGCTGTAACTGGTCATTCGTCTCGTTGGTGGGTGCGGACCTGCAGCGTGGATCCTTTTCCGACGTGAACTTCACGGAGGCTGACTTCACCAACGCAGACCTTCGCAATGCCGTGCTCCGCGATTGCCGCCTGGCCAACATTGCGTGGAGCGGCGCCCGCTTGCGAGAAGCTGACCTGCGCGGAAGCGCCCTTGAGGGGATAGAGGGGGAGGAGTTCAATGTCCGCGGCGCCGTCGTCGACGTCGCCCAGGCGCTTGCGATAGCAGAGGCGCACGGAGCGGTGATCCGGTGAGGCTCGTCGTTGCCCTGAACCCGCTGGCAGGGGCAGGCGCAGGAGCACGTGCAGCGCCGGGGATAGTGAGCAGGCTCGAAGAGCAGGGACACGAGCTCGAAGTGGTGGGACTCCAGGGTCCGGACCGGTTGCTGACGGAGCTTGAGGTGGCGCTTACCAAGAATCCGGAGGCGCTGGTGGCGGTGGGCGGCGACGGGCTAGCCCATATCGCTATCAACGCCTTGGCCGGGACGCCGGTCCCGCTGGGCATCATCCCCGTAGGCACCGGGAACGACATCGCGCGCTCGCTGGGTCTCCCGCTCCGCGCACCAGCCGAAGCCCTTGCAGCTCTTCTGTCCGCCCTGGAGAGCGGGTCCCGCGAGGTGGACCTGGGGCGCATCAGGAGCCCGGAAAGGCCGGACGTCCTATTTGCAGCAGCCTGTTCCGCGGGGTTGGACGCGGTGGTCAACGCCCGGGCTAATAGGTGGACGCGTCCGCGGGGCCGGGCCAGGTACGTGCTCGCCTTACTACGGGAGCTGCCCTTCTTCCGACCCCTGCACTACCGGATGAGCGTCGATGGTACTCGGACGGGGATTGAGGCGATGCTTGTCTGCGTTGCCAATATGCGCTCCATCGGCGGGGGAATGCTGATAACACCGGACGCACGGCCCGTGGATGGCCGCCTGGATCTGCTGGTGGTGGATCCCATGTCCCGCCTGCGGTTACTGGCGCTGTTTCCGCTTCTCTTCTCCGGTCGGCACGTGAGGCTGAGGGCGGTTCACCTCCGGACCGTGCAATCTGTGGAGCTGGAGGTAGCGGACATCCTGCTGTATGCCGACGGGGAGCCGGTCGGCGCTGCACCGGTACGCATCGACGTAGTGCCCGGCGCGCTCAGAGTCCTGGCCTGAGCGAGCATCACCCAGCTTCTGCCCGTATCCAGCGTCCGAAGAGAGCGGAATCGGACTCGAGCAGTGACGCCAGTGTCAGCCGGCGGAGGGCCGGGCTATCGACGCCGGCGGAGATGTGGGCCCCCTCGCCGCCGGTCAGCAACGGGCTCAGCGAGAGGCAGAGCTCGTCGACAGCATCTTCGGCGATGAAACCACCGAAGATGCTTGGACCACCTTCGCAGAGTATGCGTCCCAGGCCGCGGTCTTGAAGCCAGGCCGCGCACCTATACGCCTCAACGTCCTCTTCGCCCGCAACGACGACGTCGGCGACCTCTGAGAGGGACCGCACCCGCTTCGGGTCGGCCGCCGCCGTCGTGAAGATCATGGGACGCACCCGGGAGAGCCTGAACAGCTCACTGTCCGGCTCGATGCCCAGCGTGCGGGAGATCATTGCAAGCGCAGGGTGTTCGGGAAGCCCATGGGCAGCACGCCAGGCGGTGGCCTCATCACTGACCAGCGGCCCCGCATAGCCTTCAGCACGCACCGTGCCTGCTCCCACAAGGATGACATCACAGAGCCTGCGGATGAGCCCGAACAACCGGCGGTCGCCCTCGTTGCCCAGCGGCGCGGAGACGCTCTGGTGCGTTGCCGATCCGTCGAGGCTGGAGATGAAGTTGAACCGCACCCAGGGGCGCTGGGCCGGGTAGGCGTAGAGAGCGAGCAGATCCTCATCGGTACGGTCGGCGGCATGGGCGGGAAGGATCTCGTTGATCATGGTTTGTTGAAATCTCCCATGTTGTGTTTGAGGAAGGCAGGCCGGCGCCATCCCATGGCTGCCTCCACCACATTGATGGCTGAGCGGGCTGCAGCGACGTTGTGCATCCGGAGGACCCGGGCGCCGCCCAGAGCACACATGACGGCGGCGGCAATGGATCCTTCCCCCCGTGCCTGCTTCGGCAGGCCCAGCGTCTCGCCGATGAAGTCCTTGTTGGAGACTGCGGCGAGCGTGGGGAAACCCAGGCCCGCAATCTCCGAGAACCGGCGCGTGATTTCGAGCGAATGCAGCGTGTTCTTGTTCAGGTCATGTCCCGGATCCACCAGGATGCGGTCCTCGCTGATGCCCAGTGCTACAGCAAGGTCCACCTGCCGAACCAGGAAATCGGCAACCTCCGCAACCACGTCGGTATAGGTCGGGCGTCCCAGAACGGTCCGCGGTGCCGCGAGGCTGTGGGTGATGACCACGTGCGCACCGGTCTCGGCGATCACCGCGGCGAGATCGCGGTTCCGCAGTCCGGTGGTGTCATTGACGACGTTGGCTCCTGCACGGATGGCTTGCTCCGCCACCTCCGGCAGGAACGTGTCGGCCGAGATGACGACGTCGGACTCTTCCCTGACCGCCCGGATTACCGGAAGAATGCGGTCGGCTTCCTCGACGGCCGGGATCGCGGGACCGGGCGCAAAAGGCGCGCCGCCGATATCAACCCAATCAGCGCCGTCAGCCACGGCCTGCAGGGAAGCGTCCACTGCAGCCTGCAGGGCGAACGTGCGTCCGCCGTCGTAAAAGGAGTCCGGAGTGCGGTTGATGATCGCCATCAGCGCGATCTGTCGGTCGAAGTCGAGGACGCGCTGTCCGAATTCATGCCTGGCGTGCAGCAGGCGGGGAACGAACAGCGGGGAACCGGTCTGCACGGGCGTTTCTTCCACAGCTCATTTCTATCAGCCCCTCCTGACAGCGATTTTCCGCCGTGAACGGCCGCCCGTTCGGCTTTGGCACGCCCCGACGATAGAATCGTGGGGTGCCCGTGTACCTTGATCACGCGGCGACCACGCCCCTTTCGGCGCCCGCGCTCGCCGCACTCACCACCGAACTCAGCCGCAGCGGTAACCCTTCGTCGCTGCACGGCTCGGGCCGCCGTGCCCGCAGGGTTGTTGAAGACGGCCGCGAGACCCTCGCACGCGCAGCCGGAGCGCACCCGTCGGAAGTCATCTTCACCTCCGGTGGGACCGAAGCGGACAACCTGGCCGTCAAGGGGCTTTTCTGGGCCCGCCGCGGAGCAGAGCCGCGGAGGACACGGATCCTGTGCAGCGCCGTCGAGCATCACGCCGTTCAGGACACCGTCGAGTGGCTTGAACAGCATGAGGGAGCCCGGGTCACCTGGCTCCCGGTCACCGCGGAGGGAGTCGTTCGCCTGGACGTGCTCGAGGAGGAACTCGCTGCGGGCGCCGATGACATCGCGCTGGTCACCGTAATGTGGGCGAACAATGAGGTCGGTGCCATCCAGCCTGTGGCGGACATCGTCGCGGCGGCCGCCCGCCACGGCGTTCCGGTGCACTCCGACGCTGTCCAGGCCTTCGGCTCCCTGCCTGTCTCCTTCGCCGAGTCCGGGCTCGCCACCATGGCAATCAGCGGGCACAAGATCGGCGGTCCGGTGGGCGTCGGCGCTCTGCTGGTTGGGCGGTCCGTGAAGCTCACGCCCGTGCAGCACGGTGGCGGGCAGGAACGCGACATCCGCTCGGGCACCCTTGATACGGCGGGTATAGCGGCGTTTGCGGCAGCAGCGGACGACGTCGTCAGTTCCCTCTCCGGGGAGTCGGCACGCATCGCGGGGCTGCGGGACCAGCTGATTGCCGGTGTCGAACGCGTTGTGCCGGAGGCGGTCCTCAGGGGGCCGCGAACCGAACGGCTGCCAGGCAACGCGCACTTCACTTTCCCCGGATGCGAGGGGGACTCACTGCTGTTCCTGCTCGATGTAGCGGGTGTGGAGACGTCCACCGGGTCGGCCTGCACCGCCGGGGTGCCCCGGCCATCGCACGTCCTCCTGGCCATGGGACTGAGCGAGACCGAAGCCCGCGGCTCCCAGCGTTTCAGCCTCGGGCATACATCGACGCCCGAAGACGTTGACGCTTTGGTGGCCGCGCTGCCCGAAGCGTACGAACGTGCGCGGAAGGCGGGCATGTCCGGCCACGCATCATCCATCCAGACAGCAGGAACGGGTTTCAGTTCATGAAGGTACTCGCAGCGATGAGCGGCGGAGTCGATTCGGCGGTTGCGGCGGCCCGCGCAGTAGAGGCGGGGCACGACGTCGTCGGGGTTCACCTCGCGCTCTCACGCATGCCCGGGACCCTGCGGACCGGCAGCCGCGGCTGCTGCACGATCGAGGACAGCCGCGATGCCTGGCGTGCCTGCGACATCCTCGGCATTCCCTACTACGTCTGGGACTTCTCCGAGCGGTTCAAGGAAGACGTGGTGGATGACTTCATCGCCGAGTACGCCGCCGGACGCACCCCCAACCCGTGCATGCGGTGCAACGAACGCATCAAGTTTGCTGCACTGCTGGAGAAGGCCCTTGCGCTCGGTTTCGACGCGGTCTGCACCGGACACTATGCAAAGGTCATCGAGAACGCCGACGGCAGCCGGGAACTGCACCGGGCGGCGGACTGGGCCAAGGACCAGTCGTACGTGCTCGGCGTCCTCACGCATGAGCAGCTGAAGCACTCCATGTTCCCGCTCGCCGACACCCCCTCCAAGGCAGAGGTCCGCGCAGAGGCCGAAAGACGGGGACTGTCGGTCGCCAACAAGCCCGATAGCCACGACATCTGCTTCATTCCCGACGGCGACACCCGCGGCTGGCTCGAGGAGCGCATCGAGCTCACCGAGGGCGACATCGTGGATGTTGAAGGCGCGACCATCGGTACGCACCCCGGGGCCAACGCATTCACCGTCGGCCAGCGGAAGGGCCTCAAGCTCGGGCGCCCCGCACCCGACGGCAAGCCCCGGTTCGTCCTTGAGATCCGCCCGAAGGAAAACACGGTCGTCGTGGGTCCGGAGCGCATGCTCGCGGTCGATCAGCTGCGCGGAATCAAGGTCTCCTGGGCGGGGCTTCCGATTCCCGCCGTCGAGTCCGGCGAGGAGTTCGAGTGCATGGCCCAGGTGCGTGCCCACGGTGATCCCGTGGACGCCCGCGCTCACGTCGAGCACGACGACGACGGCCGCCAGAGCCTCGTGGTGCGCCTCGTCGAGCCGATGCGCGGCGTCGCCCCCGGACAAACGGTCGTGATCTACCAGGGCACCCGGGTGCTCGGGCAGGCGACACTGGATTCAGCCCGGTCGCTGGAGCGCCCCGACCTCGCTGCGGCACGCTGACCATCAGACCGATCACAGACACAATGCGCCGTGCCCCCGTGCGGTCTGCTTAACTGGAAGCATGACTGAGAAGACCCGGCGTTTCGACCCTGCAGCGAGCTCACTCGCCGGCGAAGTTGACCCCGCCGTCATGGAAGAACTGCTCTCAGTTCGGGGCAGCATCGACAACATTGACGCCACCCTGGTGTATCTGCTGGCTGAACGCTTCAAGGCGACCCAGCGCGTGGGGCACCTGAAAGCCGAGCACAAGCTGCCGCCCGCGGACCCCGCCCGGGAAGCCGCGCAGATTTCCCGGCTGCGTGCCCTGGCCGAGGAAGCGAATCTGGACCCCGCTTTCGCGGAGAAGTTCCTGAACTTCATCATTTCCGAGGTCATCCGCCACCACCAGGACATTTCGCAGAACCACTCGTCGCGCGATGCCTGACACTGCAGCGGTGCCTGACACCGCGGCGGTGACAGTCACTGCGCTGGGTGACTGGCCCGGCCAGGACCCCGTTGAAGCACTCCGGATAATCCGCGGCGAGCTCGGGAGCCCGAACCTGCCTTTCCTGCCTTCGCTGCCTGACCGTGGCGTCGGCAGCGACGAAATTGGCAGGACCGCCGCTCTGCTCCCGGAACTCCCCGTCGACCTGCAGCCGCACGGCTGGAGGCTGGTGGACCGACCCGGCAAAGATGTTCGCCGCGCTATTTCCGCGCTGTCTACCGACTTCAACATCCTTGCGGACCTGGTGGGGTCCGAAGAGCGTCCCGCCGACACGCTCAAAGTGCACTGTCGGGGACCCATGTCGCTTGCCGCGAATCTCCATCTGCACAATGGCGAACGTGCGCTGCTTGATTATGGTGCGCGTCGGGACCTCCGCGATGCGCTGATTGAGGGCGTCAGTTCGCTGCTGAGACGCGCCGCCACTGCGAGCCCCGGTGCTGAGCTCACGCTGCAGCTGGACGAACCGGAGATCACAGGGGTGCTCGAGGGCAGCATACCTACAGCCAGCGGATACCGGACGCTGCGCGCCGTACCGAAGCATGAAGCAATCGAAGCCTGGACACTGCTGGCGGAGGGAGCGCACGAGGCCGGTGCCGCCGCCGTCGTGCTTTCCTTCAGAACC
The DNA here is from genome assembly GCF_059089725.1 of Arthrobacter sp. M71 S08. Classification (NCBI taxonomy): domain Bacteria; kingdom Bacillati; phylum Actinomycetota; class Actinomycetes; order Micrococcales; family Micrococcaceae; genus Arthrobacter; species Arthrobacter sp. M71 S08. The sequence continues at coordinate 671,025 of NZ_JBNHEY010000002.1, forward strand.
GCAGAGCAACTGACCCTTGTCCAGCGAGTGCCGGGCATGGGTGTCGCTGTTCCGGTGAGCGGCGTGTCCAACCGAGACTGGGAAGCGCTCGCGGAACTCGTCGAAGCAGGCCGCACCCTCTGGGCAGGTGTCCAGGTCCCGGGCAGCAGGCCGCTGCGGGTGCAAGAGACTGCCGAAGCGCTGCTGCGTCCCTGGCGGGAAGTCGGCCTGGCCATCCACTCGCTGAGGTCCATACGGCTGGCCCCCGGCGAAAGCCTCGCGGAGCGTTCGCCTGACCACGCCCGCAGGTTGCTGGCGCATCTTCACCAGAGCGCTGACGCCCTCAATCAGGCCATCGCAGACGCCTGACCGGTCACGCGCGTCGTTCCCAGCGCGCCGGTGCGGCCTCGGCGGGCAGGCCGCCGTCGTACGCGGTCAGTTCATAGGTGAACCAGCCGGCGTACACCAGGACCGGCCCCAGCTGCCTGTGGAGGACATTGGTCTGGATGCGGAACCGGTGCTCGTCCTCGTCCCACCACTGCTCCATGTAGGCCTGGGCTCCGACGATGTCGGGCAGCGGCAGCCTGAGCGGACCGGCGAAGATGCGGGTGGCAGAAGAGATCATCCGCATATGACCGTTGGCCGTCACCTCGCAGGTAAGGGCGGTGGCCATACGCCGGTGAAGCCCCAGATAATCGACCAGCCGGCCATCGGCCCATGATGTGGTGTCCTCGAAGACCCGCGAGACGTTATTGAACGAAATGTCGCGGCGTGCGGTGAGCGAAGGCCTGCCGTACGGGTCCAGGTGGGCCCAATTCCGCACGGTGAAGCCGACGTTGTTCTCGTACTCCGGGAAGAAGGAGTTATCCTTCGCGGCCAGCGCGAAGAACGGACTGAGGAGTGGGGCAGGGCTGCCTGCCACATCGAAAGTTCCGTGTCCGGTTCCGAACTGCTGTGAATCCTCATGCAGACTGAAGTACTCCTGAAGCTGTGGTTGCAGGCGACCGAACTCCGCTCCAAGTGCTCGTTGGTAGACCGAGGACGTCATGACCATCTCCTTTGTATGAGCCAGTCCACTGTGATGCCGGCTGTGAATCGCGCGTGGGCCCGCAGGCGGGGGCTGGTCTCAATGTCAGGCTGCATGCCGGGGGTCATGTAGGCGGCGAGGATTGCGAGCCAGCTGTCGACGTCGTCGTCGTTCGCCGCAGCAGACAGCGGTGACTGGGCAAGCCACGGTGAGGGGTCGATCCCGCCGTTTCGGGCGTAGATGAGGACGCCTACCCAGTCCGTCCAGGAAGGTCCGTGAGCCAGGAAATTCCAGTCGCAGATGAATGCCCGGCCATCACTGTGGCGGAGCAGCACGTTATCCGCCCGCAGGTCGTTGTGGAGGATGGAGTCGCCCCGCAGCGCTTCCGTGCTCCGGTCGCGCAACTGCTGCAGCTCGCCGAGCCTGGCGGAGGTGCCATGGGGGAGGAAGCCCGGCAACGCGTCGCCTTCAGAGGCCAGACGTGAAAAGACGGTGCTGACCAACGGATCATCGCTGATACCGGCCGACATGGGCCCGCCCGTCAACTCACGCGGCGAGCTGATGAGCGCGTCCTGTACCGTCAGCAGGCTGGCGTGGATCGCACCGAGATCGGCCGTGGTCCAGGGATCACCCGGCATGTAGCCGTCGACCGCCTCGAAGCAGAGAACCTGCCACTGGTCTGGGGTTTCATTCAGGATGAGCGAACGGCGCAGCTGGGGTATTGGCAGGCAGTCCGGCAGGAACTTCAGTACCTCAGCCTCACGAACGTAGGCCGGATGGGTGAACTGGTCCGACGACGGCGCGGCCTTCACGAACAGGGTGGCTTCGGAGGCCCCAACGACCGCGGCGAAACCGTTGGTGAACCCACCTCCGGCAAGACGGACCGAGTGCACTGGGGCGCCGGTCTCCTCTTCGATGGCGGACCGCACGGCAGCCGGAAGATCATTCCATCCCTGCCGCCGAGCAGTGTTGGAATAGTCGAAGCTTCCGGTCACGGCCGCCGCCGTCACAGCCGGCCCGCTGCCTTCAGGCGAATGTAGAGGTCTGCCAGTTTGGACGGGAGCTCGTGCGGAGGCTCGTCTACGACCTCCGCACCAAGCTGGTGGAGGCGTTGCTTGATAGCGGCGCGGTCGAGAAGAGCACGCTCAGCAGCAGCCGCGCGGTATGTCTCCGCCGCAGTGCTGCGCTGATGGCGCAGGTCATCGAGGTGCGGGTCGCGGACGGACGCCACCACGACGACATGCTGCGCGGTCAGCGACGGCAGCATCGGCAACAGGCCCTCCTCGACGGCCCCGGCATCCAGAGCAGTCAGGAGCACTACCAGGCTGCGGTGCGCGGAGATCGAGCGCACCTGTGCCGGGATTCTTGAGAAGTCAGCCTCGATCAGCTCTGAGTCCAATGGAGCCATCGCTGTGACGAGGGATGCGAGTAGATTGCCCTTGGCCGCGGATTCCACCCTCGCACGCGGACGCCGGTCGAAGGCGAGGAAATCGACGCGGTCACCGCCCCGCTGGGCCAGCACCGCCAGCAGGAGTGACGCCTCAATTCCGGTATCCAGCCGGGGTTCGTCCTCGATCCGGACCGCCGAAGTGCGGGACGTGTCGAGCACAATGACCACACGGCGGTCGCGTTCCGGCCGCCATGTCCGTACAACCGTGTCCCGCCGTCGGGCGGATGCCCGCCAGTCGATGGAACGAACATCATCTCCACGGACGTAGTCACGCAGAGAGTCGAATTCTGTTCCCGCCCCACGGATCTGCACTGCCGCGCGCCCATCAAGTTCCCTCAGACGCCTCAGCTTCGAGGCCAGTAGCCGCTTCGAGTGGAACGGCGGCAACACCCTCAGGGTGCCTGGCGCTGGAATTGTGACCTGACGGGCGGCGAGCCCGAGCGGACCCCCACTTCGGATTGTCACATGGTGCACGGACAAGTCACCGCGACGCCGTGGAACCAGCCGGACCCTGAGGTTACGGCCCTCGCCGGCAGGAACGCTCAGCCGGTGCACCGGGTTCTGGGCACCTGCCGATGGTTGCCAACCCTCGCGGATCCAGCCGTGAAAGGCCCGCTTGGAGTGATTCCGCACAGTGAGGATGCTTGTGGCGTCCTCCGTGAGGCGGACAGTCTCAGGCAACGTCCGCTTAATACCGATCGCTCGCGGAGATGCGGCGAGGGCAAGGTCGACGGCGCAACCAACAGTCAGCAGGGCCAGCCACAGCGCGATGGACAAAGCGCCCGGGTAGAGGACCACCGGGATGATTCCGAGCAAGGCAAGGATGACGAGACGGGCAGTGATGCTCATGCTGCTGCGCCCACAATTACCTCGGCACGGGAACGGTCGCCAGAATGTTACCCAGGACGCTGTCGACGCTCACACCATCCATCTGGGCTTCCGGGCGCAGTGCCACCCGGTGGCGCAGGGCCGGAAGAGCCAGAGCTTTCACGTCGTCAGGTGTGACGAAGTCGCGGCCGGAAAGCCAAGCCCAGGCGCGCGAGGTGTTCAACAGAGCGGTGGCCCCGCGGGGAGAGACGCCAAGCTGGAACGAGGGCGCGTTGCGCGTTGCGCGCACGACGTCGACGATGTAGCTCAGCACTTCGGGAGCCACACCCACCCGCTGTACCGCCTGCCTGGCGGCCGCAAGGTCGCTTTCGCCCGCTACGGCCCTCACTCCGGCGGCTTCGAGGTTCCGGGGATCGAATCCCACACTGTGCCGGCGGATTACCTCGATTTCGTCGTCCCGCTCAGGCAGCGGAAGGGTGAGCTTGAGGAGGAAGCGGTCCAGCTGTGCTTCGGGAAGGGGGTAGGTGCCCTCGTATTCCACCGGGTTCTGCGTTGCGGCGACAATGAACGGCTCCGGCAGCGGTCTTGTCACACCGTCGACGGATACCTGGCGCTCCTCCATGGCCTCCAGCAGGGCGGCCTGCGTTTTAGGCGGCGTTCGGTTGATCTCATCGGCGAGCAGGATGTTGGTGAAGACCGGGCCCTGCCGGAAGGTGAACTCAGCCGTCCGGGACTCAAAGATGAGCGATCCCGTTACGTCACCGGGCATGAGGTCCGGCGTGAACTGGACCCGCTTGGTATCCAGGCTGAGGGCCGCCGAGATGCTGCGCACCAGCAGCGTCTTCGCCACACCGGGTACACCTTCCAGAAGTACGTGACCCTTCGCGAGGAGTGCGATGAGCAGTCCGGTCACGGCTGCGTCCTGCCCTACGACCGCCTTCGCCACCTCGTCACGCACTGCAACGAGCGCGCGACGGGAAGGATCCGCCGGCGACGTGCCCTCAGCCGAGGCTCCCGCCGGGTATGAGGCACCGCCGTCTGACGCTTGGTGCGCGGGCGGAGCGGGCTGGTGCTGGTGGTGCTTATTCATGAACGACGGATCTCCTGTTCGAGTTTTTCCAGTTCCTGGCTCCACTGCACGAGTTGGGCATCGGAGCGGGGCGTGAAGGAGTTGAGCAACCGGTCGACGTCGGCGAATTCGCGGTTGGTTTTTTGGGCGGCGACCGCCACAACTGATGCGCGGGTATTGGAGGGCGGTATCCGCAGCTGTGTCGCCAGCCGGGTCAGCGTCCCCGCGCGGAGGGTCCCGGCGGCGTGTTCCACTGCACCGGCGTCCTGGTACAGACGCGCCCTGCCGGCCGCGGTCTCGGCCGAACGGACAACGACGGGCAGCGGCTCCGTAACCAGAGGGCCCAGCCGACGGCCTCTCCACAGCATCGCGAGCAGCGCCGTGACCAGCAACCAGAACATCAACGGGTTGACGAAGTCGGGAAGCAGGCTCAGGGCATCAGCCGGCCCGGATGTAATCGCCAGATCTTCTTCAGTGGGCTGGTACCAGACGAGGGTGCTGTTGCTGCCAAGGACTCGGAGCGTAAGGGCAGCGTTGCCATTCTCGTCGATGAGCTCGTTGCTCATGATCGCTCCGTTACCCAGAACGGCCACTGTTCCGTCGGCAGCGGTAGCGAAGGTTCCGGCAGGGTTCCCGTCCTCGCTCTGGGGAAGCGGAAAACAGGTGACTGGGCCGCGGTAGGACAACCCGCCAACGCTCACGGCTGCCGCGGCTTGAGCGTCCGGATCGATACATTCTGCCTGCAGTGCTTCTTCAGCGTCGTCAGGGACAACTCCAGCGGACCGTATGTCGTCAGCCAGTTCGGCCAGCATGGTGAGGCTGGGCTCGATCAGGAGGGTACGGTCGGCGAGGCCGCCGCCGAGAGTCGCCAACTGCTCTGATGTGAGCCAATTATTAGGGTCGTGCAGGAGCAGGGTGTCATTACTTCCCTGGAGCGCTGCGACGGCGTCTTCAAGTGACTCCGCGTGAACAACTTCGACGCCGTTGCGGCTCAACACCTGCGCGGCTGCACGTGCCCCTTGCGGCGCAGCATTGTCCGGAGAGAGCGGTCTCCCTTGGCCGGCACTCGTGGCCACCGCGCCGATGACGACGGCGATCGCAAGGAGGACGGCAAGGGCAATCCACCCGCGCGCCCGCTTCAGCCTGCCAAGGAGCGTGGAGCGGGCGCTTCCTCCGTCGCCGATTACCTCACTGCCGGCACTGCTTTCGCGATCGACGGCGTCGGCCGCGTTCTCTGCAGCCAGCGTTGAACTCATGTCACCGGTCATACTGGAGCCGTCCATTGCTGACTGTCGGTCTGCCGGTGCGGCTGAAACCGCTGCAACCCCTGGTCAAGGTCCACGGCCCGCTGATAGTCGGCCTGGCTTGCAGGCCGTGCGCCATAGTGCACTTCATTGAAGCGCGTTGCCAACCAGTCGAGTTCCATTGACTGACTGCCGAACAGGGCCTGCAGCTGGTGGGCAACCTCGACGGCGGTACGTCCGGGCTGCTCATCCAGGATGACGCGTTCCTCCGCCGAGCGGGTGATGGCCCGGAAGCGTTCCGTGAGTGCCTCATCCCAGTCTCCTGTCCGGGCAGCAGCGTCCGCATAATCGCGATGAGCCTGTGCTGAAAGCTGGACAGCGGCCTGAAAGACCGTGGGATCCGGACGCTTCCTGGCGTTGAGCCGCGGTTTGATCAGGAGCACGGCCACCGTGATGACGACGACGGCGCCTATCGCCAGCAGGATGGTTCCCAGACCCGCGTCTACACCTCTGATCTGGCCCAGAATCTCGCCCAGCCAGTTGAGGAAGGCCGTCCAGGCGCGTTCAAGGAGCGATGGCTCGGCATCCCGGTAGATACCTTTCGCCAGCTCCTCCTGCAACATTTGCCGGGCTTCGTCGTCGTCCGGCTGAACAGGCGCCTCGGAAGGCATCAGATACGTCGCTCGTCCAGCGGGCATGAATGTTAGGCTCCCGGCCAGTTTTGCGGGTTTTGCGGCCCCGGGTGGCCTGTTCCTCCGCGACCCGACTGTCCGGGAATGGGAGAGTAGCTGCCCTTCGCGCGTGCTTCGTTCTCCCGCAGGAGCACGATGTCGAAACCCTCCCGCCGAATCCGAAGGTCAACGTAGAGCAGCGCGGTGACGCCGGCCTGGAAGGCGAAGCCGATCGCGGTAAATACAGCTGTCACTGCCTGAACGATCAGAAGCACGGGCAGCGATTCGAGCACCGCAGCCTCGGTGGAAGCGGGCGCAGAAGTGAAGGATCCAAAACCGAAGGCAAGGAATGACACCGGCGCGGCCACGACCTGGGTGATGATCGAAACGATGATGGAGGTGAGCACCAGGATTCCGAACGTCCGCCACCAGTTACCGGTGGTGAGGGACCAGGACCGGCGCAGCGCCGCGATGGGGCCGACTCCCTCGAGCATCAGCGCGGCCGGGGCCATAACCCATTTGATATTGAGCCAGATTGCAAGTGCTACTGCTGCCAGGATCCCGATCACGACAATCGCGACTGCGGCGTCCTCGAGAGCGAGGGAAAGGCCGACAAGAATGAGCACCAGCACGACAACGGAAACGGTCCAGAGAGCGAAGAGGATCGCTCCCAGTCCGAGCAGAGGGAGGATCCTGCGTCCGGCAAGCTTCCACAGCGCAGTGAATCCGGTGCGCTCGTCGAGTACCGCGCGGGCGATCGGAATAATCAGGACGCCCTGCAGGATGAGGACACCCACCGAGGTCAACAGCACCAGAACCGAGCCGATGGAGAGTACGGAGGCGACCAGTCCGGTGACCTCCGCGGAGGAGGCGGTGAACGGGTCGAAGGTTGCGAGCGATCCGGTCAGACCGATCGTCAGGAGAACGGTCAGGACCGCCACAACCACCTGAAACAGGATGGCCGTTCCGAATGTCGCAAGGGGGTTCCGGCGGCAGGCCTGGAAAGCGCCGTCGAGAATTTCCCCCAGACCGAGCGGGCGCAGCGGAATGATGCCGGGTTTCGGCGGCGCCTGGTAGCCGTGGAACTGGCCGGGCGGAGGGGCGGGCCATCCCGGGTTCGCGAGGCCGGGCGGCTGCTCAGAAGGCCAGGGCTGGTTTTGGCCCCACTTCGGCTGCTGGTTCTGCCCCCACTGCTGCGGTCCGGAAGGAGGCTGCCATGGACGGTCCTCCGGGTTCCCTCCCGGGAAGTTCCCGCTCATGATTTTCCCCTTACACCTGGTGTGCTGCCCGCTGTACGCGAACCGTTGGTTGTGCTGTACACGACTCTTCGCACGCCCGACAGGCGACTGTTCCGGCTCTACATCTAGAACTATAGTTACCTGCCCTGACGTTTCCGCCCGTGTCGGGGGCCGAGGAGGCGGCCATGCCTCCATTGTTCTCCATCGCACGTCGTCCGGCGGGCGTTCCGTGCGAAGTCGCCGACAAATCGTCCTCTAGGATGACAGAGGCATGCTGGCCGCAGATGCCGGTCGCGCGCCGATGCGACATTGATGGGGCAATGGGAGATTATGGGGATATGAAGGCACGCATTCTGGTCATAGACGACGACGAAGCACTGGCTGAGATGATCGGTATCGTCCTGCGCAACGATGGTTTCGACCCTGTGTTCTGCGCCGATGGAGCGCAGGCGGTGGATGTCTTCAGGAGCACCAAGCCGGATCTCGTCCTCCTGGACCTCATGCTCCCGGGCATTGACGGAATCGAGGTTTGCCGGCAGATCCGCAACGAATCGGACCTTCCCATCGTCATGCTCACCGCCAAGTCGGACACGTCCGACGTCGTTCGCGGGTTGGAGTCCGGCGCCGATGACTACGTGCCGAAACCGTTCAAGCCCGCAGAGTTGGTAGCCAGGGTTCGGGCGCGACTGCGCCCCGGTGATCAGAAGGCACCTGAAACTCTGCGCATTGGCGAGGTCAGCATTGACGTTGCGGGTCACTCTGTCACGCGGGCCGGCGAACCTATCTCTCTGACGCCGCTCGAATTCGATCTGCTCGTTGCCCTGGCACGGAAGCCGTGGCAGGTATTCACGCGTGAACTACTGCTGGAACAGGTCTGGGGATACCGGCACGCAGCCGACACCCGGCTCGTTAACGTTCACGTACAGCGGCTGCGATCCAAGATTGAACGGGATCCTGAAGCCCCCGAAATCGTACTGACCGTTCGTGGCGTCGGATATAAGGCAGGACAAGCGTAATTTTGGAAAGGCGGGCAAGCCGGTCCCTGAGCTCGGCGTCCACGGGCGCCGCGCGGGGGTGGCAGTGGGTCCAGTCCACCATGGCGCAGACTGCGCGCCATTGGCGTCGATCGCTGCTGTTTCGGACTGTCACTTCCACACTGGTGCTTACCGCCGTCGCGCTGTTGGCAGTCGGAGCGTTTCTTTCCAGCCAGATAGCAAACGGGCTCTACCAGGAGAGGCTCGAGCAATTCAAGGCTGAGGCGAGCGCCGGTCTGAGCGAGGTCAAGCAGATCTTCGCCCAGACGTCGGTGACCGATCGTGAGTCAACCGCGCAGCTCGTGCGCGACACCCTGCCCAGTCTGGAGGGCGGAGGAGCCGACGCCCCGCGGCAGTTCATGCTGAAGGGTGTTCCGGGTCAGGAGAGCATCTTTGTTTCGCCGTTCGCGAGTCCGGGTTTGACCGAATCTTCTGCTATTCCGGAAGCGCTCGCGGAAGCAGTCCGGAACGGTGACGATCAGTACTGGTCACCGATCGCCCTTGCGACGTCAGCGTCCGGCGCCGAGTTCAATGTGCCGGGTATTGCCTTCGGAACGAAAGTGACCCTCCCTCCGGAGCAGACGGAGTATTCGCTTTACCTCATCTACGACCTCTCATCCATGCAGGCGACCCTGGATTACATCCATGGCGTGACCTTGATAGGCGGAACACTTCTCCTGGTGACAATCGGGGCTATCGTGTGGCTTGTCACGAGGAGCGTGGTGGGGCCGGTGAGCCACGCCGCACTGGTGTCGGAAAAGCTGGCGGCGGGCCAACTTCAGGAGCGCATGGAGACTCAGGGCGAAGACGAGGTTGCACGTCTGGGCGCCTCCTTCAATCACATGGCGGCCAGTCTCCAGGATCAGATCACCCAGCTTGCCCGGCTGTCGCAGATGCAGCAGCGTTTTGTCTCCGACGTCTCCCACGAACTGAGAACGCCGCTGACAACTGTCCGGATGGCTGCAGAGGTCCTGCACGACGCGCGCCAGGATTTCGACCCGGTCAACCGGCGCTCGGCGGAGATCCTGTACAACCAGGTGGAGCGCTTTCAGGCGCTGCTCGCGGACCTCCTGGAGATCTCACGCTTCGATGCGGGCGCGGCGGTACTGGATGCCGAGCCGACCGATATCTTCCAGCTTGTCCACCACGTCATCGAAGGAACGCGTCCGCTGGCAGAGAGCCACAAATCCGATGTCACGGTGATCTCGAAGGAGTCCGAGTGCGTGGTTGACGTCGACCCCCGACGAATCGACCGCATCCTCCGCAACCTTGTAGTCAACGCCTTGGAACACGGCGAAGGAAAACCGATCAACATCTACATTGCGTCCAACCCGGATGCCGTTGCCGTAGCCGTGCGGGACCACGGCATCGGGATGACTCCACTCGAGGCTGCCCGGGTGTTCGACCGGTTCTGGCGTGCCGATCCTGCCCGTGCGCGCACCACCGGCGGCAGCGGTCTCGGGTTGTCGATCGCCACCGAGGACGCACGACTCCACGGCGCATGGCTTCAGGCCTGGGGCTCGCCCGGGGAAGGCTCCTGCTTCCGGCTTACACTGCCCAAGCGCCGGGACTCGGTGTTGAAGGTTTCGCCGCTTCCGCTTCCGCCGCGGCAGGAGGCGCTCCCTCCGGGACCGGCTGGGACAAGCACAACGCCGGACGCTGTGCCCACGATGCACGGCGCGCCAGGGAGCGAGGACTGATGAAGCGTGCACGCTCACGGGCAGTCGTTGCCCTGATCCTTTTGCTCACGCTGCTGACCGCGTGCTCCTCCATTCCCACGGCCGGGCCGGTCGGAACGATCGAAGCGACCGCCGAGGCCGAAACAGGTGCCCGATTCGTCAACAACCCACCGCCTCCGCGCGAGGGAGCCAGCGCAGGGGAAATTCTCAGTGGGTTCCTCGTCGCGGGCATCGGCGTTTCGGAAGACTACCGTGTGGCACGGTCCTATCTCACTCCAGCGCTGGCGGAGGAGTGGGAGCCGGAGGAAGAGATCACTATCTACCGGACTGATTTCAAGATTAGCTCCACTCCGACAGAGGGCGAATTGCAGCTCCAGCTGGAGGTTGCCGGTTACATTGACGCCGCAGGTATTCGACGTAACGTCGGGCCCGGCACTACAGAATCCATGACGGTCAAAATGGAACAGGTGCAGGGGGAGTGGCGCGTCGCGGAAATACCGAGCGGGATCATGATCTCCACCGCCGACGCGAAGAACCTCCTGCAATCTCACGAGCTCTACTTCTACAGCAGCAGTTACCGTTACTGGGTTCCCGATGTTCGCTGGTTCGTCACCCGCCAGGGAATCGCCACGAACATCGTCAAGGCACTCATCGATGGCCCGGCACCGTACCTGCAGGGTGCAGTCACAAGCGCCTTCCCCGAAAACGCGGCCCTCGCAGTTGAATCGGTGCCCATTGAATCGGGGACGGCGACCATCGACTTCACACAGGACATTCTCACCGGCACCGACAACCTGCGCCGTCAACAGATGCAACAGCAGCTCAGAGTGACCATGACAGGACTCAACACGGTGAACTCGGTGGAACTGCGGGCGGGTCAGCCGATCCCCTTCGAAATCGACCCCGACCTCGTGCTCCCGGAGCTGGATCCGGCTGTTCCGAGCAGGCAGATCGTGATCAGCGAGGATGAGCTGGCCTTCTTTGAAGGCGGTCAGTTGACTCCTGTCGATGATGTGCCGTCCATTGCGGATTTCGACCCCGTCGACCCGGCAATGTCCTACGACGGAAAAAACTATGCCTTCCTGAACGATGAACGGACCGAGCTCATGGCAACGGGAGAGGGACAAAACGTTCGGACAGTCACCGCAGGGTCAAACCTGACCGCTCCCAGTTACGACCCTGCAAACTGGATCTGGACGGCGGGCACCACAGAGGGGCGTTCCTACGTCCGAGCCATCCCGCCCGGCGGAAGCGCGAGCAACGCGATTGAGGTTCTTGCCCCGTGGCTGGGGAACCGCACGATCAGCGAGATCCGTATTTCCCGCGATGGAGCCAGGGCCCTAGTCGTGGCCCAGCAGTCAGGACAGAGCCAGTTGCTGCTGTCCGGGGTCAGCCGTAGCGAGGACGGTGTGCCGCAGACGTTGAGCGAGCCGATATCACTCAACCCGGCCGGTGCGATAGATACCGCGAAGTGGGTCACGGAAACCTCCGTTGTCGTGGCGGATACCTCACGGGACGCCGCGGTCATCGCCACACTGATCCCTTTTGCATCGGACCCCGACGAATTCGTGCCCCTCAAAGGCCTGCAACACCTCAGCGCCGGAACGGGCAGCTCCAATGTGTTTGCCCAGAGCGGGAACAGCATCTACGGCGTTGTCGGCAACACCTGGACGGACCAGGGCGTCGTTGCCCGCGACCCGGCGTTCGCCGGGTAACTGCTCCCGGACGCAACTTATCCACATTTCGCCTCCCTTGCTGATGCGCTTTGCCCCGTTGTGACACGGTTTAGCCATGTGGCGGGAAAGCGTGGAGCGAGTTCTGGATCGGGTTCGCCTCCACTTGTTCTGGAGAAGGGCCGCTGAAGCTTTGGGCGAGTTTTGGTCACTGATCTTCCCGACGGAATGCGTGGTGTGCGAAATCGCTGACAGCTCGCTCTGCTCGGCCTGCGCAGCAGCCTTCAGGCGCTCCACCGTTCGGCCCTTCCGGGCCGAACACGGCGCGGAAGGGCTGCCCGGGAAGGAATGGTTGCCGACAGAGCACCCATTGACAGACGACGAGGTTCTGTCACCGCTTCCCGTTGTCGCGGCGGGCCAGTATGCCAATGCCGTGTCGGCTGTTCTTCTGGCGTTCAAGAATCACGGGCATACCGACATCACGCGCTGGCTGCAGGCCGCACTCGCCGGAGCGTTGCATGAGGCCAGGTGGACGCTCTGTGAGGAACCTGCGGAGGTACTGCTGGTTCCGGTGCCTGCCCGGGGAGCATCGGTCAGGCGTCGTGGTTATGATCCTCTGATGTTGCTGCTTGTCGGATTGGCCCGACGCGGTGAGTTGCCGGCAGGAACAGCTGTTGCCGGGGTTGTCCGGCTCCGCCGCCAGCCGCTTGCACTCATGAACCTTGTCTCGGGTGGGTTGTCACAGAAGGCGCTTGGTAGACAGGGCAGGCGCCGCAATCTCCACGGCAGCATGGAGGCAGCACCGGCAATGCGCACAATGGACCGGAACCGGCCGTGTCTCATCGTCGACGACGTCCTGACCACAGGAGCAACCATCGCCGAAACCGCGCGTGTACTCCGTGAAGAGGGAGCGGTGGTGGCCGGCGCCGTCGTCGTTGCCGCCACGCCCGCCCCGCGCGGGAAGAAGCAGATGACGACGGTAGCGCTCCCAGACGTAATAAAGGCGCTCCCAGCGAACACACGGAAAAAAACCGACGGGTAGGGGTGAATTCAAACAGCGGGTGAACTACCGTGAAGTATGGGTATCACAACGAAGACAGTTACCCATCGACAGCGGCTGGAAGGAGCAGATCCTCGGCCGCTGTTGTGTCACCTGAGCGATTTTGGAGGGCACTATGGAATTTATGATCAACGGACGGAACCTCGCAGTTTCTGACCGCTTCCGGGAGTACGCGGAGGAGAAGATCGACAAAATCGAACAACTGGGGGACAAGGTCCAGAGGCTTGACGCGAAGGTTACAAAGGAGCCCAACGCGCGTCAGGCAGATAGCGCACTCACCGTCGAGCTCACGGTGTTGCAGAAAGGTCCGGTCATCCGGGCCGAAGCATCAGCTGCGGACAAGTTCGCAGCCTTCGACCTGGCCTACAGCAAGCTGCTGGAGCGGCTCCGCAGGGCCCGGGACCGCCGTAAGGTCCACCACGGCAGGCACACACCCGTGGCAGTCCGTGAAGCGACTGCTACTTTGGAGCCCGCGAGTACGGAACAACCGATCTACGCAGCTTCTTCCAACCACACAGGCAGTGCTGGCGCCGACACGGCCGATCAAAACGGCTATGAAGTCGACAGTGAGATCCCGGCGGGCGATTCGCCGGTGCTGATCCGCAGGAAGGTCTTCTCGGGGATCCCGATGAGCCTCGATGACGCCGTCGACAATATGGAACTCGTCGGACACGATTTCTACCTCTTTGTAGATTCACAGACCGGGGCGCCGTCGGTCGTTTACCGTCGCCAGGGATGGACCTACGGGGTCATCACTCTTGACGCGAAGTGTGCGGAAGGTCTTGAAGACCCACATGAGGAACTGATTGCCTACCGCGCCCGCGAAACGGCGACTGCCTAGCGCCTGAACGGGAACCTATGATCAAGCAATGACCTATTCCCTGACTCTCCTCCAGGCACGCCGAATCGCGTTGGAGGCGCAGGGACTGGCAAGGGAGCGGCCCACCAGGACCCCGGGAACCCGGGAGGTGGGCCGTACCCTTGCGCAGCTGCAGCTCCTGCAGATTGACTCGGTGAACGTTCTCTCCCGCAGCCATTACCTCCCCCTCTTCGCCCGGTTGGGTTCATACGACCGCACGCTGCTCGACCGCTTCTCGTCGCGGGCGCCGCGCCGCCTGATGGAGTACTGGGCGCATGAGGCAAGCCTGGTCCTGCCAGAACTGTTTCCCTACCTCGTCACCACTCAAAGCCGGAAGTGGGCGAGCGCATCATCGTTACCCGACGAGGTGCGGCATGCCCTCAGGAGCCGCATACTCGACCTGCTGGCCACAAGCCGACCACTGACCGCCGCTCAAGTGCAGGATCGGATCGGGCACACCGAACAGAAGAAAACAGACCAGTGGGGGTGGAACTGGAGCTCGGCGAAGAGAGTTCTGGAGGATCTTTTCCAGCATGGTCTCATCTCGTCCGCGGGCAGGACTGCACAATTCGAGCGGCGGTACGCCCTCACCGAAAAAGTCCTTCCTGATCCGGCGCTCGCGCGCCTGCGAGTTCCCGCTGCCGAAGCCTATCTGCACCTCACGGAACGGGCAGCCAAAGCGGTAGGTGTAGGAACCACGCGCTGTATCGCCGACTATTTCCGTCTTCCCATGAAGGCAGCCGCCGCTGCCATTCACGTCCTGGTGCAGCGCGGCACACTGGTTCCTGTCTCGGTCGAATCATGGCGACAGCCCGCGTACCGCTATGCCGGTTCAGTTCTTCCTCGGGCGGCCAAGGGGCGTGCTTTGCTGAGTCCCTTCGACTCCGTAGTCTTCGAACGCCGGCGCTTGGAAGCCCTGTTCGACTTTCATTACCGCATCGAAATTTACACACCGGCGGAAAAGCGCACCTATGGCTACTACGTACTGCCTTTCCTCCTCCGCGACTGCATGGCGGCAAGGGTGGATCTCAAGGCGGACCGATTGCAGAAACGGCTTGTCGTAAGAGCTGCGCACGGTGAGCCTTCGATGCCGGCGGACACCGCCGTCGAACTTGCGGCGGAGCTGGTCCTGATGGCCGGTTGGCTGGGGCTTGACCATGTGGTCGTCGAACCACGAGGCAACCTGTCTGCGCAACTGGCTGAAGAATTGGCGCAGGAGTACGGATGGGAACTAAATCGGGGGACAGTACGTCTCTCACGTAGACTGAATTCGCCAGGAAACGGCGTACCTAGATTGGGAGCAAAAACCAGTGCCATCACTTCTTGAACGAGTCCTTCGTACCGGCGATAAGAAGACACTGAAGCAACTCCGCAACTACGCCGACGCGATAAACGTGCTCGAGGACGAGTTTCGAGACCTTAGCGACGAGGAACTCCGTGGAGAGACCGACAAGCTGAAGAAGCGCTATCAGGACGGTGAGACCCTCGATGCGCTGCTGCCGGAGGCATTCGCCGCGGTGAGGGAAGCAGCCAGCCGCACGCTGGGCCTTCGCCACTTCGACGTGCAGCTGATGGGTGGCGCCGCCCTGCATTTGGGCAACATCGCTGAGATGAAAACCGGTGAAGGCAAAACCCTTGTCGCAACCGCGCCGGCCTACCTGAATGCGCTGACGGGCAAGGGCGTCCACGTTGTCACGACGAACGACTACCTGGCCGAATACCAGTCGGACCTGATGGGCCGCGTGTTCCGCTTCCTCGGTCTGAGCTGCGGCTGCATCCTGTCGAAGCAGGACCCGGCCACACGCCGTGCGCAGTACGCGGCGGACATCACCTACGGCACAAACAACGAGTTCGGCTTCGACTACCTTCGCGACAACATGGCCTGGAGCGCCGCCGAGCTGGTACAGCGCGGACACAACTTCGCCATCGTCGATGAGGTTGACTCCATCCTCATCGATGAGGCCCGCACGCCGCTCATCATCTCCGGTCAGGCATCCGGTGACGTTAACCGCTGGTACACCGAATTCTCCAAGGTAGTCACCCGCCTCACCAGGGAAACAGACTACGAAGTCGACGAGAAGAAGCGCACCGTTGGTGTTTTGGAGAGCGGCATCGAGAAGGTTGAGGACTATCTCGGCATCCAGAATCTCTACGAGTCCGCGAACACGCCGCTGATCGGCTTCCTCAACAACGCGATCAAGGCGAAGGAACTCTTCAAGCGGGACAAGGACTACGTCGTCCTCAACGGTGAGGTGATGATCGTCGACGAGCACACGGGCCGCATCCTCGCCGGTCGACGCTACAACGAGGGAATGCACCAGGCGATCGAGGCCAAGGAAGGTGTCGAGATCAAGGCCGAGAATCAGACGCTCGCTACCGTCACGCTCCAGAACTACTTCCGCCTCTACGAGAAACTGTCCGGAATGACCGGTACCGCTGAGACGGAAGCGGCGGAGTTCATGGGAACCTACAAGCTCGGCGTCGTTCCCATCCCCACCAACCGGCCGATGGTTCGCGAGGACCGCTCCGACCTCATTTACAAGAACGAGGTTGCCAAGTTCGAGGCAGTCGTCAATGACATCGTGGAACGGCACGAAAAGGGTCAGCCGGTCCTTGTGGGCACCACCTCGGTCGAGAAGAGCGAATACCTGTCGAAGCAGCTCGCAAAGGCGGGCGTCCGTCACGAAGTGCTGAATGCCAAGAACCATGCACGTGAGGCTGCGATTGTCGCGCAGGCAGGGCGCCGGGGCGCGGTCACTGTGGCAACCAACATGGCCGGCCGTGGTACGGACATCATGCTCGGTGGAAATGCCGAGTTCAATGCCGTGGCCGCGATGGAGAAGAAAGGCCTTCACCCGGCAGAAAACGCCGAGGAATACGAAGCCGAATGGCCGAATGCCCTTGC
The DNA here is from genome assembly GCF_059089725.1 of Arthrobacter sp. M71 S08. Lineage (NCBI taxonomy): Bacteria > Bacillati > Actinomycetota > Actinomycetes > Micrococcales > Micrococcaceae > Arthrobacter > Arthrobacter sp. M71 S08. The sequence continues at coordinate 687,741 of NZ_JBNHEY010000002.1, forward strand.
GGCGGCGAAGGAAGCAGTGGAGACCGAGCAGGAGGAAGTCCGGCAGCTCGGCGGCCTCTACGTGCTGGGTACCGAAAGGCACGAGTCCCGGCGCATCGACAACCAGTTGAGGGGCCGCTCCGGTCGTCAGGGGGACCCGGGTGCATCCCGCTTCTACCTGTCTCTCACCGACGACCTCATGCGGCTGTTCAATTCCGGTGCGGCGGAACGGATCATGAACAGTTCCTCCATGCCTGATGACGTGGCGCTGGAATCGAAGATGGTTTCCAAGGCGATCGAGAACGCTCAGGGGCAGGTGGAGAGCCGCAATGCAGAGCAGCGCAAGAACGTCCTGAAGTATGACGACGTCCTCAACAGGCAGCGCGAAGCGATCTACAGCGATCGGCGGCGCATCCTCGAAGGTGATGACCTGCACGAGAAGGTCGAGCACTTCCTCGAAGACGTGGTCACAGCCATGGTGGATGAAGCGACTGCCCAGGGACACGGAGATGACTGGGACTACGAGTTGCTGTGGTCCAATCTGAAAACCCTTTATCCGATCAGCCTGACGATCGACGAGGTAATCGAGGAAGCCGGCGGCAAGTCGAAAATCACTCGTGACTTCCTCCACGCCGAGATCCTCTCGGATGCGAAGGTCGCCTACAAGCAGCGTGAGGAGGCGCTCGGCGAGAAATCCATGAGGGAACTTGAGCGTCGCGTGGTGTTGTCGGTGATCGGCCGCAAGTGGCAGGAGCATCTCTACGAGATGGATTACCTCAAGGAAGGCATCGGACTGCGCGCCATGGCACAGCGTGACCCGCTTGTGGAGTACCAGCGCGAGGGTTTTGTGCTCTTTCAGGCAATGATGGAAGCTATCCGCGAGGAGAGTATCGGCTACATCTTCAACCTCGAGGTTGAGGTCGCTCCGGCACAGCGGGCCGGGCTTCCAGGAGTAGCTGACGGCCGGGGACTGGTGGATACCTCAACTATCAAAGCCGCGGGACTTGAGGCTCCCGAGCGCCCGGCCAGCTTGGCATTCACAGCTCCCAATGCACAGGGTGGGGTGGAGACCAGGGTTGAACGCCGTCGCAGCGAGTCTGACGGTAACGCCGGGAACGGCACCCGGGCCGAGCAGCGCGCGGCGGCGAAGCGGCGTCGGAAGTAGTCATATCGCTCCGCCGTAAGGAGCGCGTCACCCGATCTGGAGTTCGGTGACGCGCCACTGACCACGCCAGCGTTCGATCCTGAGTGCAATTGCCCTTGCGCGCTTTTGTTCTGCCGCCACCACCGAAGCTTCGAAGATGCTCGGGGTGATCGGGCAGATACGTACCGTTCGAATAAGGACGTTGCGATGGAGACGGGTATTGACGGCGGCGCCTCCGCCAGAGGCGGATCCAGGGGCGTGTTCAATGCTGCGAACCAGATTGGAGCGCAACTGGAGACGCTCGTAACTGCGCGTGTCGAGGAGTCTCGCCATTTGCTGCAGGGGCCTTGTTCCGCCAAGAACTTCGAGCGCTCCCCGTGCTACTTTCCGCGCCACCGCTTCCAGTTCTTCCGGAACGACCGGTTCCGGTGTCGGCATCGGCACCGCCTGGCGGGTCAGGGGCAGTACCGCGGCGTACTCGTGCCTGAGGATCGGAACATGAGCCGCGGCGCCGTGCAGGACGGGCCTTGGGGCACCGCTGACATCAGCCAGGGGAGCGGCATCGGCAGCGGCAGGCAGGTGGGAAATAGCGCTCACAGAATTTCCTCGCTTCATTGTGATTCCGTCGGTGTTCCGGCTGGCGGACTGAGTATCTGTCCGGGCTGAAGCAACTCGGGATTTTCCCCGATTACATCCCTGTTCGTCTCATACCATCGCGGCCAGGTTTCGGCCACCTTGGCGTCTGACGCGTCCAGGTTGAGATGCCGTGCGGTGATGGTCCATAGAGAATCACCGGGCTGCACTACGACCTCGTTCTGTGCGGTGTCAGACGGTGGACGGCTTTCACGGGTTTCCTTGACCATCAGACTTCCGCCGGAAGGCAACGGTGTTGGCCGCCAGGTCGGCTCGAGTACCCGCTGCGCTTCAACCGGAATCCACTGCGGGCTAAGGGTGCCCGTTTCCTCCCCGGTGTTAACCCGTTCCGGATGGGAGGAAGAGGCGACAACACCAGTTCCGGCGTATGCGGACGGAACCGCAATCAGATTCACGCCTAAGGCGAGGCAAGCAGCTCGTCGCATGAATACGGGAGCAAAGGCACCGACGCGTTGCGCGGCGTTCGGGCGACCACGTCGAAACGAGCAGCCCCGCGGCAATGGCAAAACAGAAGCTGAGGCCCCACCAAGCCAGGACGAGCGTGCCGAGGGCAGAGACGCCCACTCCAACCATCGCCGTCAGCCCAGTACCGGCTGAGGACAGTTCCTGACTCTTTACGAGGGCTCTGCCCGTCAAGATGAGCATGCCTCCCAGCAGAAACACCGCAGAAGCCCACCATGCTTCCTTTCTACATGATTCCATCATTTACCTCTTTTGACCCCGTTTGATGTTATTTGATGACACTTGTCTATCTTGAATGGAGCTAGATGTCTACTAGTTGACCCCGGATTCGCCGGATCATAGGCTGAGCCGATGCGCTGGACAGCTCTTTTCGAGGACATTGCGGCCCAACTCGAGGCCGCTGAGCAGGTGGCAGGAGATGCCGAAATAGCCGACCGGGTCCGTCGGGAGCAGGGGACCGTTACCCTCGCTGATCGTCTTCGGGGGCAACTTGGACTCGTCCTGAGGGTGGGGACGTCCGGCGGCGAACTTTTCGATGGAGAGTTGACCCACGTGGGATCAGAGTGGCTGGTGCTCAGCAAAGCGCCGGCGGAAGTAGTGGTCCCGCTGACTGCCGTTCGACTTGTGGAGGGCCTGGGTCGAAACGTGGCCAGCGAGAAGTCCCGCGTTCATGGGGCACTAGGGTTGGGATCTGCTGTGCGAACGCTGGCAAGGGACCGCGCATCCGTCACCGTGTACAGGGTGGAAGGCGGAGCGCGGATTGAGGGAATCATCGACCGCGTCGGGAAGGACTTCCTTGAGATTGCGGCGGTGTTGCCCGGGGAGTCACGGCGCTCGGCGAAGGTGTCTGCCGTTTACGCCGTTCCCTTCTCAGGAATCGCTGCGGTTTCCTCCCGCTAGGATTCGAAGCTATCGGAGCGGTTGCGGCTGCAAACAACAAAAGGACGGCACCTCCGCAGGCACCGACCTCAGGAGCGTTGAAGCAGGATGCTATACATCCTGCTCAACGTGTAGACCTTCCTTCACGCTTGCCGCCGTCTTTTGGTAGGCGCGGGCAATGTAGTCCTCGAGGACCTGAGTCTCCACCCGCCATTGTCCGCGTCCGCCGACCTGAATCGCCGGTAGCTCACCGGAGCGCACCAGCGCATAAGTCTGCGATGAGGAAATATTGAGCACTTCTCCCACATCGGCAAGCGTCATGAACCGTTTCTGTGCCACGAAAGCCGCCTTTCCCTTCGTTCCATGCAAGAAACTGCTTCATCCATCTTGCCATCCCAAAGGGGTGTTCGGCTTCGATATCCACAGTTCGTTGCCGATTCGCGCAAGTGGTTTCCATTTGTCGATTCGCTGGAAGAGAATTGCTTCTGGCGCGTAGGTCTCACTGCGCGACGCAGATGACGGGCAAAGCAGCGGGGAACAGGGGAAAGCACGTGAGTCTCAAGATCGACAGTCCGGTGCGCACGGATGCGCCGATCCGATTGCGCAAACCGTCGTGGAAGGACCCGCGTCTGCTGATAGGCATACTGTTGGTGTGCGTCTCCATTGTCGGCGTGATCGCCCTAGTCGAAAGTGCGGACAAAACGATCGGCGTCTATGCCGCGCGCGAGGACCTGCCGGTAGGCGCTGAGCTCACCGAAGATGATTTCCACATCGTTCCAGTGCGGCTCGGTGAGGTCGAAGGTTCGTACCGAACAGTCAGCGAAGGGGTCCCGGACAATGCAGTTGCGCAGAGGCTGATATCCGCCGGGGAGCTACTTCCCGCCTCCGGGCTGGGAACAGCCGATGCCCTCGACCGTAAACCGGTGGGCCTCACAATAGAGGACCCCCTGCCGGCTGGTACTGCCACGGGAGATCGGGTGGACGTGTGGGTATCACCGCGAGGACAGGGCAACGAGTTCGGCGCGCCGGAGCTGCTCCTCGAAGGCGCGGAAATCTATGACTACACGAAGGAGGACTCTGCGCTGGGCGCCACCCAGTCCGCTCGGGTCTTTGTGCTGGTCGGTGATGAAACTCTCCCTTCGCTCCTCGACGCACTGTCGAACGAGGCAAGGATCGCTGTCGTCGTCAACGCGGGTGCGCAGTGAGTATTCCCGTAGTTACCGTCGGGCGTGCCGCTAGTGACTGCGTCACTAGCCTGGAACAACTCCGCGGGCCGGTTACTGTGGTTCGCCGCTGCGATGAATTCGCAGAAATGATTGTGGCATGCCAGACCGGAATCGCCAGGGCTGCAATTATTGCTTTCGACGCCGGCGATCTCACGTCGTCTCTAGTTGAGCGCTTGCGCGCGTCCGATGTCGCCGTAGTCGCGTTGACGGACGACGACGATGCTCGGGAGCGCCTGCGCGCCCTGGAGATACGGCACACACCCACCACCGTGGAGGCCGGAGCGCTAGCTGACGAGGTTGCCGCTGCCGTGGCGGACCTCGAGTTGCTTCGAAAGGGTAAGCCCAGCTCTGCATTTGCTGATACTTCCCGCGCCCTGACACCCAAAGCGCCGTCCCCGGCTGAAGAAGGTGAGGCTCCGGGCGATGGAACCGTGGTGGTTGCGTGGGGACCTACCGGTGCAACAGGCCGCACCACAGTAGCCGTCAACGTTGCGGCCGAATTGACAGCGATGGGCATACGGGTCCTGTTGATGGACGCTGACACCTACGGCGCCAGTGTTGCTGCCTTCCTGGGCCTCCTGGATGAATCAGCGGGAATTGCGCAAGCCTGCCGCCTCGCTGACCAGGGAGTTTTGGACACCACTTCACTGCAGCGCATCTGTGCTGAGGTCACCATTGACGGCCATCTACTGCACGTACTGACCGGTGTCACCCGGGCTGATCGGTGGGCGGAAGTGAGGCCTTCCGCGCTCACCCGCGTCCTTGCGCTAGCGCGCTCAATGTTCGACACCGTCGTCATCGACTGCGCTTTTGGTCTCGAAGCCGACGAGGAACTGAGCTTCGACACCCTGGCACCGCGCCGTAACGGGGCGACGCTGCGGTGCCTCGAACTGGCGGATGAGGTATACGCCATCGGCTCGGCTGACTCAGTGGGTGTTCCACGACTGGTTCGAACGCTGGCAGAACTTGATGAAGCAGTGCCGACCGCTTCGCCGCGCGTCATCTTCAATAAGGTGAGGGCGGCGTCGGTGGGTCGATCGCCGGAGCGTCAGCTTCGCGAGGCGTGGGAAAGATTCGGTCCGTCGGTGCCTATTTCGGCATTTCTTCCGGCTGATTTCGACGCTGCCGATAATGCCTTGCTCAAAGGCTCGGCGCTTCCCGAGGTTGCTTTAGCCTCCCCGCTTCGCCACGCAATTGCCGCGCTGGTCGGTGCACCGGATGAACAACGCAAACGAAGAACTTCTAGGCTAAGACACAACGAAATGAAGTTTTCCACCAACGGGGTTAGGCTCTCACAGTAAGGGGGTCGCAAAGGGGCGGCCTTTCATTTCGTTACGGAGGCGGTTCATGTCGTCTGGATCCAGCATCACGGAACAGTCCAGCTCTGACACTTCATTCACCGAGTTCATCCAGCACTATTACCAGCACCTCTCGGACGACGACGCCGGCGTTTACTCACCGGACGCGCTGACCGAACGGGCGCTGGAGCACCGTGCTCTGGCCGAGACGCGGCCCACGGGCGAGGCGCGTGTTCGAGTCTTCGACCAGGACGATGCGAGCATCGTCATGGTCGTCACGGACGACATGCCATTTCTTGTGGATTCCGTTACTGCGGAACTCGTGCGGCAGCAGGCGGCCATCCGGCTGGTTGTGCACCCCACGTTCGTTGCGGTGCGGGATCGTTCGTCTGCTGAACTGAGGAGGCTCCAGCGGGTTCCCTCCTCCGCTGGTTCATCAAGCGGAGATACTGCGGCACTCCCTAACCTCGCTGAATTAGTGGCCGAGGGGGATATCAGCGCTCACATCGAGTCATGGATAGCGGTCGAAGTCGGCCGGATCGGTGATGAGGCGCGGCGTACGGAAATCATCGACGGTCTTCAGCGTGTTCTTTCCGACGTCCGTGTCGCAGTAGAGGACTGGGCTGCTATGCGCGCCAAGTTGCGTGAAGTGGCGAACACCCTGCAGGCAGTGCCGGCAAGCGCCGGTGTCGTTGGGCTGGAGCAGGCCAGGGACCTGCTGTCCTGGCTGGACCAGGGCAACTTCACCTTCCTCGGTTACAAGGAGTACGACCTTGAGACAGTGGACGGCGAGGACGTGCTCAGCATCCGCAACGACAGCGGGCTGGGCCTGCTTCGCCACCCGATCGACGGCCGGCCGATTCAGCATCTGACCCAGGCAGGACGCGCCAAAGCACGGGAAAAGCAGCCTCTGGTCATTACCAAGGCAAACTCCCGGTCGACGGTTCACCGTGCCGCCTACCTCGACTACATCGGCATCAAGCGGTTCGATCAGCAGGGGAATGTCTGCGGCGAGCAACGGTTCATTGGACTGTTCGCCACCAGCGCGTACACCGAGTCGGTACGCAATGTTCCGATCGTTCGGGAGAAGGTCAATGAGGTCCTGCGCCGCTGCGGGTTCCCGTCGGATTCGCACTCGGGCAAGGACCTGCTCTCCATCCTCGAGACGTATCCCCGTGACGAACTGTTCCAGATAGACGTCGATGATCTGGTCAACACAGCGATGGGGATCCTGAAGCTGCAGGAGAGGCGCCGTACCCGGTTGTTCCTCCGTCCCGACACCTACGGACGCTTTATGTCCGCGCTGGTCTACCTCCCGCGGGACCGCTATACGACGAGCGTGCGTTTGCGCATCGAGGACGAGCTGCGGCGCACCTTCAATGCAGAGTCGATCGACTACGAAGCGCGCATGAGCGAATCCGCGCTTGCCCGCCTTTTCTTCCGCATCCGGCTCCCGAAGGGCGCGGAAGTGGCGAAGGTGGAGGTTGCCGAGCTCGAACAGCGGCTCGTCATGGCAGCCCGGTCCTGGTCAGAGGGCATCGATGAAGTAGCCCGTACCAGGTTCAGCCGCCAGGATGCCGAACAGTTCTCACGCCTGTGGGCCGAGGCTTTCCCCGCGGCATACCGGGTGGACTATGAAGTTGAGGATGCGCTCGAAGACATCGAACGATTCTCGATTTATGACCGCACTGATAGTGCCGGTCCGATCATGCAGGTGTACGTTCCTACCGGAGCCGGCGAGCATCTGGAAGAGAACGCGCGTCTCAAGCTGTATTTGACTGAACCGAAGAGTCTCAGCCAGATATTGCCATTCCTGCACAATCTCGGTCTGGAGGTGCTCGACGAGCGGCCCTTTGAGATTGAACGCTCCGACGGCAGGGACTTCTTCCTCTACGACCTCGGCCTGCGCTATCCACACGGAATCGATCCGGAAGGTACAGGCGAACTGCTGGAGGACGCGTTCGCTGCTGCGATGGCCAACGCCAGCGAGTCGGATTCCTTCGATCGACTCGTTCTGAGGATGAACCTCCGCTGGCGGCAGGTCGCGGTTCTTCGCAGCTATGCGAAGTACATGCGGCAGATGGGCAACATGAATTCCTACGGATTCATCAGCGACACCCTGCTGGGCAATCCTGCGGTTACGCGCAAGCTCGTCGCGCTCTTTGAGGCCCGATTCGACCCGGACCTCCGTGACAGCCAGCGGGAAGAGACGACTGCCCGGGTTCGTCAGGAGCTGGATAGCGCTCTGGAGCAGGTGCCCACGTTGGACGCCGACCGGGTGCTGCGCACGTTGACCAATGTCATCGAAGCGACCCTGCGCACGAACTACTTCCAGGACAAGCACCACATCAGTTACAAACTGAATACGTCGGCGATCGAGGGCGCACCGCATCCTCGTCCGAAGTTCGAGATCTGGGTATATTCGCCGCAGATCGAAGGCGTCCATCTGCGCTTCGGAGACATTGCGCGCGGCGGTCTGCGGTGGTCGGATCGGCGTGAGGACTTCCGCACGGAGATCCTCGGTCTTGTGAAAGCACAGACGGTCAAGAACGCCGTCATCGTTCCCACGGGCGCGAAGGGTGGCTTCTATGCGAAGCAGTTGCCCGACCCCGTGCAGGACCGCGCCGCGTGGATGGCGGAGGGCCAGGCCAGTTACCGTACGTTCATCCGGGCGCTTCTGGACATCACGGATAACCTCGTGACCACAGAGAACGGCGAGCAGGTAGTCCCGCCGGAGAGAGTGGTCCGGCACGACGGCGACGACAGTTACCTAGTCGTGGCAGCGGACAAGGGAACGGCTTCCTTCTCGGATATCGCCAACGAACTGTCGGCTGAATACGGCTTCTGGCTGGGCGATGCCTTCGCCTCGGGCGGCTCGGTTGGGTACGACCACAAGGCGATGGGTATCACGGCGCGCGGCGCTTGGGAATCAGTGAAGAGCCACTTCAGTGAGTTCGGCATTGACACGCAGAACGAGGACTTTACGGTCGCGGGCGTCGGTGACATGAGCGGAGATGTGTTTGGCAACGGCATGATGCTCTCCACACATATCCGCCTCGTCGCGGCTTTCGACCATCGCCACATCTTCCTTGATCCCAACCCGGACGCAGCGACGTCGTTCGTCGAGCGAAAGCGGCTCTTCGAGCTTCCGCGGTCCAGCTGGGCGGATTACAACCCGGAGCTGATCAGCGAGGGCGGCGGCGTGTATGCGCGCCATGTGAAGTCCATCCCCCTCAGTGAGCAGGTACGGTCGGCGCTCGGTCTCGACGAGTCCGTCACCAGCATGAGTCCTCCGGAGCTTCTGCGCGCCATTCTCACTGCGCCGGTTGACCTGCTCTACAACGGCGGTATTGGGACGTATGTGAAGGCTTCGACCGAGACCCACAGCGATGTTGGCGACAAGGCAAACGACGCGATCCGGGTCAACGGGAACCAGCTGCGGGCCCGCGTCATCGGCGAGGGCGGCAATCTGGGAATGACGCAGCGCGGCCGGATCGAGGCTGCGTTGAACGGAGTGCTCCTCAACACGGATGCAATCGACAACTCAGCAGGCGTCGATTGCTCCGACCACGAGGTCAATATCAAGATTTTCGTTGACCGGATGGTGCGCATCGGCCGACTCCGCGCGGAGGAACGTACTGAGTTCCTGCACTCGATGACGGACGAGGTAGCTGACCTTGTGCTTCAGGACAACATCGACCAGAACATGCTGCTGCTCAACGACCGGCAGCGCGTCCTGGAGTGGAGCCCGAGCTTTGAAAGGCTGATGGACTGGCTCGAGTCACATGCGGACCTCAACCGGGAACTCGAAGCCCTTCCATCCACGAAGGAGCTACGCGCACGGGCCGAGCGCGGTCAGGGTCTGACGTCGCCGGAACTGTCCGTCATTGCCGCCTACGCCAAGATTGAGCTGACAAAGGCGCTCACCAAGAGCGATCTCGCCGACGACCCGTGGTTTAAGGACACACTGAGGAGTTACTTCCCACGCCAGGTCGTCGAGCGGTTTGACCAGGAACTCGACACTCATCCGCTCCGCCGCGAGATCATCTCCACAGTGGTTGCGAACGACATGATCAACCTGGGCGGTATCACCTTCGTCTTCCGGGTCATGGAGGAAACGTCGGTCGGCGAGCCGATCGTGGCGCGTGCGTTCGTCGCGCTGCGGGAAATCTACGAACTAGAGCGGACCGTGGAAGCACTCGCCGCGCTCCCACCCAGCTTCCCGACTGAGCACTGGACAACCGTCCACCTCGACGTTCGAAGGCTGCTGGACCGTGCAGTGCGCTGGTTCGTGAACCACGTTGGGCGCGGCTCGACAGTGGAGGAAGACATTGCGGCTTTCAAACCGCTCATCGATCCGCTGCGCACAAGGCTTATCAATTATGTGCGGGGCGGTGACCTCGAACGGGTGCAGGCCGGGTTCAAGCGCGCCGAGGAATGGGGCCTGCCCGATTCACTCGCGCAAAACTGGGCGGAGCAGTTCGAATCGTTCGGGTTGCTCGACGTTGCACTGATTTCGCGGCGTGTGGACGAACCGGTGGAGCGCATTGCCGAGGTCTACTTCGCCATCTACAACCGCTTCAACGTGGATAACCTGCTCGAGCGCATTACCTCGCTGCCCAGGGAAGACCGCTGGCAGGCGCTGGCACGCGCAGCCCTGCGTGACGACCTCTACGCGACGGTGTCGGAAATGACTGTGTCAGTCATGAACAGTTCGTCACATCTGGAATCGTTGGACGCGTCGAGCAGACTTCAGGAGTGGGAGAAGCTCAACGCTGAATATCTGGATCGGGCAAGGAAAATGTTCGCCGAGGTTAACCAGTTGGAACGCGATGATATGGCATCGCTGTCGGTTGCACTACGCTTGCTGCGTTCCATCGTGCGGCAGTAAGGGAGTAATTGGTGGCAATCTTCACGGATCCGATCCGGGAACACTCAGGGTTTGCCCCGGGAGATGCTGAGTGGCTGCACCTGCTGGTGGGGGATTGGCAGATGGTTGCGGACCTCGCGTTTGCGGACCTGGCACTGTGGTTCCCACTGCACGACGGCGGATACGTCGCCTTGGCGCACGTGCGCCCGTCCACCTCCCATACCGTCTTCCACAGCGACTTTGTGGGGGAGCGCATTCGAGCCGACCTTCAGCCGCTGGTTGACAAGGCCTGGGACAGTCAGCAGATTGAACGGTCGGGGGAAACCAACTGGACCACAGAGATGGCCATGCGGGTTGAAGCGGTCCCCATGGTGCGGAACGGCCGGACGCTCGCCGTCGTCACTTCGCATATGGACCTCTCCAGTTCGCGCATGCCTTCGCGGCTGGAGCTCACCTACCGCCAGTGCGCGTACGATCTGCTGCGCATGGGCACCCTGGGGCTGTGGCCCGACTTTGCCACTCCCACCGGTTCCAGGCGTGGGGCACCGCGTGTGGGAGACGGTCTAATCAGGCTCGATGTTGACGGCGTCGTGCAGTACGCCAGCCCTAACGGCGTCTCGGCGTTCCGAAGGTTGGGCGATGTCGAAACCCTCGAGGGCCGCCCGCTCGCTGAGATCGTGACGTCTCTGCTCAAAGACCGCAGGATGGTCGACGAGACGCTTCCCCTGGTGCTGACGGGAAAGATGCCCTGGCGGACCGAGATTGAGTCGCGGAGCGTGAGCCTGTCATTGCGAGCAATTCCCCTGCGCGACGAGAAGCAGCGTTTCGGTGCGCTTGTACTCTGCCGGGATGTCTCTGAACTCAGGCGAAGAGAGATGGAGTTGGTTTCCAAGGACGCCACCATCCGCGAGATTCACCACCGGGTGAAGAATAATCTGCAGACCGTCGCTGCACTGCTGAGGATGCAGTCACGGCGCATGGTGAGCGATGAAGCGAAGCAGGGACTTGAGCAGGCGATGCGTCGTGTGGCGACGATCGCCCTGGTTCATGAGACTCTTTCGCAAGGTCTGTCCCAGAGCGTGGACTTCGACGAACTGATTGCGCGCCAGTTCCGTCTGTCGGCGGAGGTCGCATCGCCAAACCAGGCGGTCAGGACTGAGCGGTCAGGCGAGTTTGGCGAACTGCCAAGCGACTTTGCCACTCCTCTTGCCCTGGTGATCAACGAGCTGGTGACCAACGCCGTCGAACACGGGCTTGCGGACCAGCCCGGCACGGTGTGGCTAAGGGCCAACCGAAGCGTGGATGACGACGGCGAAATGCTCACAGTGTCCATCATGGATGACGGTGCTGGCCTGCCCGCCGAGGGCTACAGCGAAGGACTCGGTCTGCAGATCGTGAGGACACTCGTCATGAGCGAACTCGGCGGAACAATTGAATGGACGGCGCGCGAGGGCGGCGGCACCGTGGTGACCATTGAAATGGGCATCCCCGGAGCTCGTCGCAAGACCGGGGCAACCAGGCCTACTCCGCAGGGGAGCTGACCCTCGCAACCGGTCCTGACACGCTGAAGGGAGGGCATCCGAAGATGCCCTCCCTTCAGCAACACGCGTTTAGGTCAGGATGCTCGCCTCGCGCGGGCTGCGCGACGCTTGAGGGCGCGGCGCTCGTCTTCACTCAAGCCGCCCCACACCCCGGCGTCCTGCCCGGACTCGATGGCCCACTGGAGGCAGGTGTCCACGACCTGGCAGCGGCGGCAGACGCTCTTCGCTTCTTCGATCTGAAGCAGGGCGGGCCCTGTATTGCCGACCGGGAAGAACAATTCCGGGTCCTTGTCTAGGCAGGCAGCGCGGCTACGCCAGTCCATGCTGATCACTTTCTCCTTACGACTCGTGAGAGCTTTGTGAAAACATTCACGAGGGGTGTCATAGTAAAGGGGGCCACAACGGCCCCCGCATTTTCCTTCATTAAGGCTGTCACGTTACGCACACGCAAACAAGGGGTAACGAATAGGTAATTGCCTCAGAACGTGAGGGATGCGTCACACAGTTGACATCACCAGAGCGATCGTGGATGTGAACGACTATGTCCGGTAGGGTGCCACTGTGTCAAGACCCTCGCCGCTGCCCCAGCCCAACGGAACAACCCGGCCGGGAGGCGTGACGGTCATCGCGGTGATCCTGTTGTGTGAGGCCGCGGTCCTGCTTGCGGTCGCCGGCTGGTTCGCTTTCGGGCTTATGACAAGCACTCCCACTTCACTCGGCGGCGCGGTCTTCATGCTGGTCCTTCTGCTGCTTTTCGCAGGATGGCTTCTAGCAGTAGCTCATTTCTTTTTCCGCGGCTACCGGTGGACTCGTTCAGCTGCCCTCGTCTTCCAGTTGTTCGCAATCGTTGTGGCCGTCCCAACGCTGACCGGCGGAGTGATCTGGGTGGGCCTGTTCATGTTGGTCCCCGCCGTGGTTGTGGTGCACCAACTTTTCACCCGTCCCGTTGTGGCGTACACAAGCAGGGTCGGCGACGGTACCCCGATGCTCTGACCGGTGGCTATGCGGTCTCGCCGCGTAGGTCGCTGACCGGCGCGGTGTCTCCGCGCTGGGCTACCTGAATCTCGACGGTCTGGCGTGCACCGACCAGGATGCCTCGTCCCGGCGGCGGTGTGCCGTCCACATCAAGGCGCAAGCCGAATATATCGCCGTCGGTCGCCGCCCGTGGGCCGAGAACGATTCCCAGCGGGTTAATCCGCATGGTCGCCAGAGCCGGACTGGTCGCAAGTGAAGGGGACGGCGAGGATGCAAAGACTGCCCGAGCCCCTGCGGCAAGCATCGCAGCGAGTCGCTGGTGCGTATCCCGGGGAAGCATGTCGGCATCATCGACCAGCAGCAGATCATCTGAGCCGGGACCCTCGGCAGCCGCCCGTTTCCAGAAGGCGTCCGGATCTTCGTCCCTGAGAGGTCTGCGGCATTTGAGTAGTGGCGGGGCCAGCTGCGCGATCAGGTCGAGCGTTTGAGACTTACCTGTTCCTGCGGCCCCCACGACCAGTGCAGCAGTGCCTTGTGGCAGAGGGAGGTGCACGGTGGCAGGATCGTCTCCGCCCAATCCCACGGGAACCCGAAGCGTACCCGAGCCTGACTCTGCTGGTTTCAGTTCGGTGGCGCTGACAGCTTGAGGAAGCCGGGCAACAACAAAAGGACGTTGTGCGGGTTGCATGGACGGTACGGGGCTGCCTTCCGTGACGAGTTGTGCAACGGCATCCGCGTCCGCGCTGATGCGGCCCTGGACGTAGGCGCGGCCTGCTATGGCATCCATTGCGGGTAGCTTCGGCCAGCTGAGAAGCGTTTCAGGACTGGCTCCCAGAGGCAGGTAAAGCCGGTTAGGCACCATGGGGAAAAACCTGCTCCCGACGAGCTCCCGGTCGCCCGCAATCACAAGCGTGATCCCCGCGGCTTCGCCGTCGCGCACGATATCCTGCAAAGCATCCTCCGCCCAGGCGAAGCGGCCGCTCCTGAACGCCGTCGCCCATCTGCCCCAGCCGGAGATAAACACAGTGAGGAGCTGAGTTCTTCCTCGAAACCCTGCAGGATTGTTGAGGCGCTCTGCCACGAGCTCACTGATGCGTTCGAGCACACGAGCGGCCCGCTTGACCTCGGACGCGGTCACATGTGCGCCGACCTGGGGAGCGTCCATGACCGCACGCAACCTTGAGTCGCCGTCAAGAAGGTAGAGGTGCCGGTCGGGCACCGTCCGGAGATGCTCTGTCGCCACGTGTGTAAGGGCGGACTCAAGCCCGCTTCCGGATTGACCCACGAGGGCGAGATGAGAATGGCCTGCGGGGTCCCACTCCAGGGGACGCTGGTCCTGTTTCTCCGGGATGTCGAGCAGGCCCAGCTGTGGGGTGTCGGCCGGAGCCTCCGTCACCGGAGCCAGCGTGGCGGGCAGGGACGGACACACCGGTGCCCGCAACACGGGGAACGGAAGTGCCTGTGCGGCGCTGTTGGCAGAATCAACAAGCGTCTGAATGTTGTTCGTGGTGTCTGATGCGCCTTCTCCCGTTGCTGATCCTCCGGAGGAGTCCGAATGTGGACCCCGAGTCAGTAGGGAAGCAAAGGAGGTGATGGAGGCCGAGACCGGTCCCGAGCCGTGTCTTGCCGTCGTAGCCGTCTGGAATTCGATGGCTGGGCCGGATCCGATGCGCAGATATCCGCGACCAGGGAGGTTGACTGGAATCGAGGAAGCGGCGGTTGATTCGAGGACGTCCTGGGACTCCATTGCGGACTGCATTCTGAGGGCGACGCTTGCAGTGATGTTCGCGCGGATCTCGGACGTGATCGCACCCTGCGGACGTTGGGTTGCGAGGACAAGATGCATGCCGAGCGAGCGGCCCAGGGTCGCGATCCGCATCAGCTCGTGCACGGAGCCGGGGATCTCCTCGCTCAACATCCGGAACTCGTCAATGACGGTGACGAGGCGAGGCAGTTGGACCGCTGTGCGCTGACGGTATTCCAGGTAGTCCGCAGCTCCAACGTCCGCAAACATCGCTTCGCGCCGTTTGACCTCGGCACTGAGGGAGATCAGGGCGCGTGAGACCGCGGCAGCAGACAAGTCGGTGAGCATGCCAGCGACATGAGGAAGACGTGATAGGGCACCGAGCCCCGAGCCGCCTTTGAAATCGACGAAGAGGAAATTGAGGTCTGCGGGGGAGCAGTTCAGGGCGAGGCCCAGGACCAGCGTCCGCAGAAACTCCGACTTGCCGGACCCGGTTGTTCCGGCGATGAGCACGTGAGGCCCCGCCGCCACGAGATCAAGGACCAGGGGTCCTGCAGCAGATGAGCCGATGACAGTCCCGAGACGCGCTCCGTTCGAGGGCGCACGCCACCTCTCACCAATGCTTACGACGTCACAGGCTAGGAGGTCCGGCAATGCAACAGCCTCCGGTACTGACGTATCTGACACCCCGTCCCCAGCGGGCTCTGCTCGGGCTCCGATTGACCGGGCCAACACATTGAACGTCTCAGTGCCCAGGTGATCAGGGCGGAAGGAAATGACGCCGTCAGGAGTTCGGAGCACAGGATCCGACCCGAAGTAATCGGCCGTCCATTTTTCATCCTCATGCCCTGTGGACGAGGAAAAACGATAGATGCGTAGACGAGGAGTCTCGGGAATGGGACCTGTGCCGAACAGCACGATCGAGGAGTACCGACCGCTTGCGAGAAGTTCGACTAGACGTGCCCGGTGTGCGACGAGGGTCATCCGCGGCAGGAACCGTGCTGCCGCCGGCAGCTCTGAGGCACGACCGTAACACAGGATCTCGCCGGATTCGAGAAGGGCGGAGAGTTGAAGCAGCAGCAGGTGGGCGACACGCATGAGAACTTCCTCCGGGCCGCGGACGTGCAGGTTGACAGGCTCTTCACTTCGCGCCTCAGTCAGCGGGACGAGTACTGGCGCTTCCGCGATTACCGGTGGCTGCCACTCCGGCGGTGCGGGTTGGGGCCGGACGTTGGCGGGCTGGTCGGCAGTGCCGAGCCGCAGGTATCTCCCACCGGTGAACAGTGGGCAAGGCCCAACGGCTGCGGGCGAGCCTGGCCGAAGCGTGGCCAGCGTAAGCCTGCCCGGATCTGATGCTGCGCGCCGTCGTCGTTCGTTGTCCGCGTTCACTGCAGCTGTGACCGCTGCCGTGAAAGCGCGACGTTTTCTTCGCCCGTTGATAAGTGGCACCAGCCCTGTGACAGCGGATAGTGCGCTGAAAGCGAGGAAGAACCACATGCCGGTCGTTACGGCCAACACGACACCGAGCACAAGCGGCAGGAATGCCGTAAATAAGAACAAGCGATTGACTTCCTCCGGTGGAGGTGCACTGATGCTGCATGGTTCGCTGAGGTCGACGGCGAGGGGCGGCTGGGCTGGTGTATCGGGAAGGACGAGGGCGCATCGGCTGGTCCCGATGCGGATGTCGGAGTCCGTGGTCACCGGGGTCAACTCAACCCGGTGCCCGTTCACCCAGACGCCGTTGGCTGAGTTCCGGTCGTGAAGGACCAGGGAATCATTGGTCACCGTGAGGACGGCATGCACCCGGGAGAGCTCGGGATCATGAATGGTGATGTCCGCGGCGCTTCGGCCGATCGTGTAGGTTCCGCGGGTAAGAGGAACCGCCTTGCCGGCGTCGGGGCCGGACCGCACGAGGAAAAATAAGCTCCCCGGACGGGACAGGCTCGTAGTCATGTGTGCAGTCGCCGCAGCGATTATTACGGCACCGGAGGTCAGGGGTGGCACGCCGGGTTCGAGCTCGCGAAGCGGTTTCCCCTTGACGAAGTGGTGCTGGGCGCCGGTTCGCTTTTCCAACTGGTCGTGGAGCTGTGTACCGGTAACCAGGTGCGCCCTCACAATGACTACCTCCTCGGTAGTTTCACCTCCGGGGAGCCGCACTCCGGGACCTGCGGCGAGGGTGACGTGCAGATCCATGGTTCGAGCCTAGGGGTGCCGAGACCAAGCGCGATCGCGTCGTCGTTTTCCTGTGGATAACGCCGTGTCGTCGAGGTGTCGTGCGCGAAGGCGCGGCATTATGCACGGTAATGTAAGCCGTCGGGTCTCGGGAGAGAGGCCTTTTCGACCGACAGATTCCTGGAGACGCTTCGTGGCTGTCCTTGCATTAACCGGCCCGGATCAGGCATCGTCCCGCAGCTCAAGGACCGTGTCGTACAGACCGGAGATTCAGGGGCTCCGCGCGCTCGCCGTCCTGATGGTCGTGGTCTACCATATCTGGTTCGATCGTGTGTCCGGCGGCGTCGACGTTTTCCTGCTTATCTCGTCGTTTCTGCTCACCCTCACTTTCATCCGGAAAGCCGAGGAAGGCGGGGATTTCAACCTCGGGCGCTATTGGCTGCACCTATTCAAAAGGCTTCTACCCGCGGTCGTCGTAGTACTGCTGGGTACGCTTGCCGCCACCTTCCTGTTCGTTCCGCAGTCCCGATGGTCTGAGGTCTTCGATCAAACATGGGCGTCACTGTTCTATGTGCAGAACTGGCTTCTGGCCGAGAGGTCAGTGGATTACTACGCAGCGGATGACAGTCTGGCAAGTCCTCTCCAGCACTTCTGGTCCCTCTCGGTCCAGGGACAGATTTTCATTCTTTGGCCATTGCTTTTCTCCGTGTGTGCGGTGCTCGCGAAGGTAGCGCAGCTGCGATTTCGCTTCGTGGTGGTTGCCATCTTCGGGTCCGTGTTCTGCGCCTCACTTGCCTACTCAGTAGCACAGACCTACAGCAATCAGTCCTACGCCTACTTCGACACCCGGACCAGGCTCTGGGAATTCGCCCTGGGCACGCTTCTTGCCGTGGCGCTGCCCTATGTATCACTTCCGAGGGTGGTACGCGTCATCGCCGGCTGGGTTGCCCTGCTGGCGATGATGAGCGGCGGCTTCCTGCTCGACGTGGAGAGGGAATTCCCCGGGTATATCGCTCTGTGGCCACTGCTCGCGGCTGGCACCATAATGGTCGCCGGCAACACGGGCAGCCGGTTCGGGGCGGACACTTTCCTGAGCTGGAAACCGCTCGTGCGCCTAGGAGATTTCTCCTACGCTCTCTATCTGTGGCACTGGCCGATTCTGGTCGTCTATCTCATTTTCAGGAATCGTCCCGAAGCGGGCCCCCTGTCCGGAGCGGCAATCATCATCCTGTCACTCGTACTCGCGTACCTGACTACCCGCTTCATCGAGAACCCGATACGGCGAACCGCGCACGCGACTCGTAGATTCGCAGCCGGCGCAGTAGCCATCTCATGTATCACCGTCGCGTTGCCACTCTCGGGATGGCAGATTGCACTGAAAGTTGAAGAGGAGCGGCTGAGCGCCCAGACTGTAGCCGACAATCCTGGTGCCAGGGTCCTGACAGGGACTGCCCCTCCGAGTTCTCGCTATGAGGCGCCCATCGTGCCCTCCGCCGCCGATATCAACGGTGAGTGGGCCTCCCTCACTGCCCGTTGCAGCAACCCGACACTTGCTCCCACCGAAGACGTGCTCGACGGGCATTGCAGCGACAACGGCATCGATCCTTCGGCAAGCGATCGGACACTCGTTGTTGTGGGTGACTCGCACGCCGAGCAGTGGCTTGGAGTCATGCGTCCTCTGGCGGCGGAGAACAATTGGACGTTGATTGCGCTTCTCCATGGCGGCTGCGACTTCGGCGTACCTTACGAGGGTCAGGACGGCGGTTGCCGCGCGTTCAATGAGGCAGCTCTGTCCTATATAACGGACCTTGGACCGGACGCGATATTCACTGTTGCGACCAATGCCCACGCGGATTCGGCGCGCGACACAGTGGTTCCGGGTTTCCCCCAAGCCTCCCTTCAACTACAGGATCAGGGGATTGAGGTGATCGGCATCCGCGACAATCCGCGGTACTCCACCAACATGATGACGTGCCTGGAGCAGTCGGGAGGAAACATCGAAGGATGCGGTCGGGAACGAAGTGCGACGCTCGTTGATGAACCGCCCTTTCCGGAGATTCGTGACGTCGCTCCCGGGACTGTCCTCCTCGACGGAACAGACCTGATTTGCTCCGAGCGTTCCTGTGACCCGGTTGTGGGAAACATGCACGTCTATATTGATGACAACCACCTCACCGAGACCTACGTCGAATCGATGTACGACATGTTCCGGAACATGTTCCGGGAAGAGACCGGATGGGCGGATATCCGCGAGTGATCCGATAGTCTTGGTCACTGAATCGCTGGGTCGAACACAAGCCATACAGAAAAGGTCTACTTCGTCGTGAAAATTGCTGTTATTGCCCTTGGAAAGATCGGCCTGCCCCTCGCGGTCCAGTTCGCCTCGAAGGGTCATGAAGTGGTGGGCGTCGACGTCAACGCACAGGTTGTCGATTCCATCAACAACGCGGTGGAGCCGTTCCCCGGCGAAGCGCACCTGCAGGAGAAGCTGTCCGAACTGGTACCTTCGGGCAAACTTCGGGCCACAACCGACTACGCACAGGCTGTGCCCAACGCAGATGCCGTGGTGTTGGTTGTGCCGCTGTTCGTCGACGCTGACGCCAAACCGGACTTTGGATGGATGGACGGAGCGACGGCGGAGCTTGCCAAGCACCTCACCCCGGGGACACTGGTGTCCTACGAGACGACACTTCCCGTTGGTACTACCCGTAACCGGTGGAAGCCGATGCTGGAGGAAGGCTCCGGCCTGGAGGAAGGCAAGGACTTCCATCTGGTCTTCTCCCCGGAGCGCGTGCTGACCGGGCGGGTCTTCGAAGATCTCCGCAAGTACCCCAAGCTGGTTGGCGGTCTGTCCGACGACGGCGCGAAGCTCGCGATTGAGTTCTACGAGGCCGTTCTCGACTTCGATGACCGTCCCGATCTGGGCCGTGGCAATGGTGTGTGGGACCTCGGATCAGCGGAAGCATCCGAACTGGCCAAACTTGCTGAGACGACCTACCGCGATGTCAACATCGGCCTTGCCAACCAGTTCGCACGTTTTGCTGCGACTGCGGGAATCGATATCTACCAGGTCATCGAGGCGTCCAACTCTCAGCCCTACAGCCACATTCACCAGCCCGGTATCGCCGTCGGCGGTCACTGCATCCCCGTTTACCCGCGCCTCTACCTGTGGAATGATCCGTCTGCGACGGTCGTTCGAGCAGCCCGCGAAGCCAACGCTGGGATGCCCGAGTACACAGTCGGACTGCTGGAAGGCGCCCATGGGGATCTCGACGGGGCCACCGTCGTCGTGCTCGGCGCTGCCTACCGGGGCGAGGTCAAGGAAACGGCATTCTCCGGCGTCTTTGCCACCGTTGACGCACTGAAGCAGCGCGGCGCGAAGGTACTGGTGCACGACCCGCTGTACACCGATGAAGAACTCGCGTCTCTGGGCTTCGATGCCTACACTCTCGGCGATCCGGCGGATGCCGCGGTGGTCCAGGCGAATCACGCTAAGTATGCAGATCTGACGCCGTCGGACCTCCCCGGCGTGAAGACGTTCATCGACGGCCGTCGGGTGAGCACGCCGGATAAGTGGGCCGGAGTCACCTACCGGGTCATCGGCAAGGCCTGATTCAACGGAAGGGTAGTCGAATGACATACATCGCGGATAGCGCTGACGTCTCCGATCAGGCAGAACTGGGAGAGGGCACCAAAGTTTGGCATCTCGCGCAGGTGCGCGAGAACGCCAAACTGGGATCCAACTGCATCGTCGGGCGCGGGGCGTACATCGGAACGGGTGTCTCGATGGGGGAGAATACCAAGGTTCAGAACTATGCCCTGGTCTACGAACCGGCATCTCTGGGCAAGGGAGTCTTCATCGGCCCCGCTGTTGTCCTGACGAATGACACCTACCCTCGGTCCGTCTCACCGGACGGCGCACTGAAAAGCGCGCACGACTGGACGCCCGTCGGCGTGACCATCGAGGATGGGGCGTCCATCGGCGCACGGGCTGTTTGCGTCGCGCCGGTCACCATTGGCGCGTGGGCTACGGTCGCAGCCGGCGCCGTCGTGACGAAGGATGTTCCCGCTTATGGGCTTGTGGCGGGAGTGCCTGCCCGCCGTCTTGGGTGGGTTGGGAAATCCGGGCATCCGCTCAAGGAGCAGAACGGGTTGTGGGTGTGTCCTGAAACCGGTGAGAAGTATAGCGAAGCAGACGGAACGTTGGCACCAGTAGAGGAACAGAAATGAGCACAGGATTCATTCCGGCAGCGAAGCCCATCGTAGGCGATGAGGAGCGTGCCGCTGTCGACGCGGTGCTCGTCTCCGGCATGCTTGCTCAGGGCGCGGAGGTAGCCGAATTCGAGAAGGAGTTCTCGGACGTTCTTCTCGACGGTCGGGCCTCTGTGGCCGTGAACTCGGGTACGTCGGGATTGCACCTGGGCCTGTTGGCTGCCGGGATCAAGCCCGGTGATGAAGTGATTGTCCCGTCGTTCACGTTCGCTGCGACAGCGAATTCTGTGGCTCTGGCCGGCGCGACGCCGGTCTTCGCCGACATTGAGCTTGACCATTACTGCCTGGACGTCAGCCATGTCGAGTCGCTGATCTCCGACAAGACCAAGGCGATCATGCCGGTTCACCTGTACGGTCATCCGGCCAATATGGCTGCGTTCCGCGAGTTGGCGGACGCCCGCGGCATCAAATTGTTCGAGGACGCGGCCCAGGCGCATGGTGCCGGGCTGAATGGACAGAAGGTCGGCACGTTCGGTGACTTCGCCATGTTTTCGCTGTACCCGACGAAGAACATGACCTCGGGTGAGGGCGGCATGGTGTCAACCGGAGACGCAACGGTTGAGCGGAATCTTCGCCTCCTGCGGAACCAGGGCATGGAGCGCCAGTACGAGAACGAACTGGTGGGCTTCAACGCGCGAATGACTAACCTTCATGCGGCTATCGGACGCGTCCAGTTGACGAAGGTGCTCGGCTGGACGGCGCAGCGCCAGTCGAATGCCCAGTTCCTGACCGACAACCTTGAAGGCGTGGGGACTCCGGGGGTAGCGGAGGGAGCTGAACACGTGTACCACCAGTACACCATCCGTATCTCGGGAGACCGGGATGGTTTCGCGGCTGCCCTGAAGGATGAATACAACATCGGCAGCGGTGTGTACTATCCGATCCCGAATCACCGGTTGCCGTCCTTCGACCGTACCGAGGACCTTCCCAATACTGAGATCGCCGCGCGTGAAGTGCTTTCCCTTCCTGTGCACCCGTCTCTCGATGACGAGGACCTGGACAGGATCGTGACAGCCGTGAACAAGCTGGCAGGAGCTGGCGCGTAATGGGGGACCTTCGGGTAGGGCTGATCGGTCTGGGAATGATGGGGCGCCATCACGCCCGCGTGGTGCGCGAACTCGATGGCGTTCAGCTGGTTGCGGTTGCCGATGCCTACGGTGACCCGCACGGTGTCGCCGGGGACTTGCCGTTGTGCGGATCCGTGGATGAGTTGATTTCGCAGGGGATTGACATGGCCATCTGCGCTGTCCCCACCGGTCTTCACGAGGAAGTCGGTCTCGCTCTCGCCGCTGCCGGAGTTCACACGATGGTGGAGAAGCCGATCGCCTCGACGATCGAAGGCGGAGTCAAGCTGGCGGAAGCTTTCGAGGCCGCGGGCCTCGTCGGGGCGGTGGGGCATATCGAACGGTTCAACCCCGCGCTGCAGTCGCTGCGTTCCCGTATCGAGAACGGCGACCTGGGTGATGTGTACCAGTTGGCTACGCGTCGTCAGGGACCGTTCCCTTCGCGTATCGCTGATGTGGGCGTGGTGAAGGATCTTGGTACCCACGATATCGATCTCACAGCCTGGCTGGCGCAGTCGCCCTATAAGTCTGTCTCGGCGCGTACGAGCACCCGGTCGGGGCGTCCTCATGAGGATATGGTGACGGCGTCCTGCCAGTTGGCGAACGGCGTGATCACTTCCCACCTCGTTAATTGGCTTTCTCCCATGAAGGAGCGGTTGACAGTAGTGACGGGGGAGAAGGGCGCTTTCGTGGCCGACACCCTCACGGCTGATCTGACGTTCTATGAGAACGGCACTGTCAACACTGAGTGGGAAGCTGTATCTAACTTCCGCGGTGTCAGCGAAGGCAATATCACTAGGTTGGCGCTCACCAAGCGTGAGCCGCTGAAGGCTGAGCACGAAGCGTTCCGCGATGCGGTTTGTGGTGAGCGCAACGACGTCGTGACCATGCGGGAAGGCCTGAACACGCTGCGGGTTGCTGAAGCGATGATCGAGTCTGCCCAGGTCGGGCAGATGGTGGACGTCACCGCGTGAATTCGCGGGTAATACTTGCGACCAGGCTCTTCCCACCGGAAGTAGGTGCGGCCGCTTTCCGGCTGAAGGCGCTAGTGGGCGCCCTGCAGCGTGGGCAAACGTCGGTGAAGGTACTGACTACCGTTCCACCTACGCAGCACTTGCCGGAGCAAGGGATTTCCCGATGGCCGGTCCTGCGTGATCGTGGAGGAAATGTTCGGGGGTACGTTCAGTATCTGAGCTTCGACCTCCCTCTCTTCTTCCGCCTTCTTCTTAGCCGGGCGGATGTGGTCGTATCGGAGCCTCCGCCCACCACAGGGCTCGTTGTCGCGGCGTCTTCCTGGCTGCGACGACGCCCCTACGTTTATTACGCTGCCGATATCTGGACGGATGCAGTGATCGCAATGGGTGCCGCTGCACCAGTCATTTCGATCATGCGGTGGGTTGAAGGTGTGGCCCTCCGGAATGCTGCGCAGGTTCTGGCGATATCTGACGGCGTCGCGCAGCAACTATCTCAATTCGGAGTTTCACCCGATCGGGTGAGCGTCGTAGGCAATGGCATAGATACGGACACGTTTGACGCGAACGGGCCGCAGGAACAGCCCGGACACCCGTACTTCGTCTACACCGGCACGATGTCCGAATGGCAGGGCGCCGAGATCTTCATCGAGGCACTCAAAGAACTCGAAGAGGCCAACGTCCGGCTTTACTTCTTTGGGCAAGGAGCCTCGGAGACAAAGCTTCGCGGGTTGGCCGAGAAGGTGGTTCCCGGTCGCGTTACCTTCGGGGGCGTGAAGTCACCGGAAGAAACTGCTTCCTGGATTCGCGGAGCTGCCGGCGCGCTGGTAAGCATCGTTCCTGGAAAAGGCTACGACTTTGCCAAGCCGACAAAGATCTATGCGGCAGCAGCATGTGGCACGCCGGTCATTTATGCGGGCGTCGGGGACAGCGCGGCCATGGTGAGCGAGAATCATCTCGGCGAAAGCGTTCCCTATGATCCGCTACACGTCGCCGGCGCTATGCGCCGGCTCCTTCATGACAAAGCTGATGACCGAGAGCGGCGCATCACCTGGGTGAACGAGAATGCCTCGCTGCGCAGCGCAGGCGAGCGCGCGGCCGCAGCCGTCCTGTCCGCCCGGCTCTAAGGGCGGGCAGCCGCTTACGGAAATTTCAGCGACGCCTTCCGGCGTCAAGAAGGGCGGCAACAACCTGGTGTGCTGCCTCGCCCGATCCGTAGGGCGCGGCGTCAGTGGCTGCGGGCGCCGGGCGGGTGACCGCAGCCCCCAGTTGGCTCAGGTCAGTTGATACGAGCGTGTTCCAGCCCAGTTCGACCGTCTCCACCCACTCGGTCTCCGGTCTAACAGTCGTGCAGGGAACCCTCAGAAGGAACGCTTCTTTCTGCAACCCACCTGAATCCGTCACAACGCCCGCGGAGCCCTGAACAGCGTTGATGAGTTGTGGGTAAGCAAGGGGGTCGATCGATTTGAGGGACCCCTGGTTCAGGGGGATCCCGTGTTCCCGTGCCAACGAGCGCAGACGCGGATGAGCCAGCAGGAGAACCGGCTTGTCCAGCGCCGAAAGCTGCGCCACGATAGCGGACAGGCGTTCCGAATCGTCGGTATTGTCCGGACGATGAATGGTGCTCACGTAGTAGCCGCCCGCCGAGAATCCCTCCGGGAGTGGCTCCTGTTTCGCTCTGACGGCATCTCTGGTCAGATACAGCACGTCTGTCATGACGTCACCGACCAGGACGCTGCGCTCAGCGAGACCTTCGGTTGCCAGATGCTTCATGGCCACTTCGGTCGGAGCAAGAAGGAGATCCGCCGCGTGATCAGTCAGTACGCGGTTGTGTTCCTCCGGCATCCGTCGATTGAATGACCGTAGACCGGCTTCTAGATGTGCTACCGGTATATGCATCTTCACGGCAGCAACGGCCGCAGCGAGCGTTGAATTCGTGTCTCCATAGACGAGCACCCAGTCCGGCCGAGCCTGCTCGAGCACCTCTTCGATCCCGGCGAGCATTGCACCCGTCTGTCGCCCATGGGGCCCGGATCCGACGGCAAGATTGAAGTCCGGGGCCGGGATGCCAAGATCCTGAAAGAAGACGTCGGACATCAGCTCGTCGTAATGCTGTCCGGTATGGGCAATGAGGTGCTCGGCCTTGCCCTGCAGTGCAGAGGCGATGGGAGCCAGCTTCACGAACTGAGGGCGCGCGCCTACAACGCTGAGAATTCGCATGGTTTCCACTCTAGTTCCTGCCCTCAGGATCCTGGAGTCAGCAGTGCCTTGAGCAGGGACCGTTCTACCTCTTCGTCAGTTTCCGAACTGAGGACCCGCGCGCTGCGGTGTGCGTTTTCCTTGTACTTCGCAATGTCCTCCCGGCTCATCGAAGCGATCGCCTCAGCCAGCGCTTCGGAAGAAAAGTCTGCCGCGATCGCGCCAAGTTCGAACTGCTCAATGAGCCGCGACGTTTCCGGAGACGGACTGAAGACGATTGCAAGCCGGGCCTGGACGAAATCGAAGAACTTGTTGGGCAGCATGAGAGCGTGATTGCGAGTTTGCGGGGGAAGACTGAAGATCCCGACGTCATAATCGTTGAGAACCTGTGGCAAATCGTCCGGCGGTACCGGCGGCAGCAGCCGGACATTGCCGAACTCGTGCGCCAGCTTCTCCAGATGATCTTTGTATTTTCCACCGTCCCGGGCCGGCACGAGGTAGAGATCGAGCGTGTAGCTCGGTCCAAGCAATCCAGCCGCTTGCATCATCCCTTCCAGGTTGCGCCCGGGTACCGCGGCACCGCTATGGACGAGCCGGATTGTCTGCGCTCGCATTGGGGACGGTTCCAGGTCGACTAGCCGGCGGGCATTTCGGACGGTCACTGTTTCTATCCCGAACTCAGCCTGATATAGAGCCGCAATTGAGTCGTTCACCACAGATACTGCCGCCACCTGAGGAAGGTGACGGGCACATATCCAGGTCATGAACGGTTTGATGAGGAGCTTCCACGAAAGGACATGCACACGCTCTTCGGGGGCCCACTCATGCATGTCACC
Source organism: Arthrobacter sp. M71 S08 (assembly GCF_059089725.1). NCBI lineage: Bacteria > Bacillati > Actinomycetota > Actinomycetes > Micrococcales > Micrococcaceae > Arthrobacter > Arthrobacter sp. M71 S08. The sequence goes on from NZ_JBNHEY010000002.1 coordinate 714,027, forward strand.
CCAGACTGGTGTCTGGGTGCCCGCGATCCGGCGTGCCAGCGGCAAGGCGCGAGCTTCGTTCGCAACGACGAGGTCCCAGTCTCCTTTCACAAGATCGAGTGCACGGCTGACCGCAGGAGCGAGGAATTCCACGCGGTCGTATCGCCGCGCGGCAAGAAGCGCTACTCCGAGCACGGTCTGGGGTAGTGATGGCAGCGACGCTTCGATCTCGAGGTGATTTGAGGCACCCTCCGGTATGGTCCCGTAACCGACGGTCGTGACGTCACCGAACTCGGCGAGAACCGCGACCTGGCGCAGTACCCGCGCGTCTGCACGGATGTCTGAAAAAGAAATGCAAAGAATCCTGGGGCGCATGGGACCACTGTAGTTCGGCTCGGGTCCCGTCAGCATGCCGATGATCGGTCGGGTAACCTAGACCGGGCAGGAATACACGTCGTGCTGCCGCCCATCCAACACAGGAGACTTTGTGAACGCTGACCTCATTGTCGTAGGTTCCGGATTTTTTGGCCTGACAATTGCAGAGCGGGCCGCCGAAGAGCTTGGACTCAAGGTCGCGGTGCTGGATCGCCGACACCATATCGGTGGCAATGCCTACAGCGAGAACGAGCAGCAAACCGGCATCGAAGTCCACCGTTATGGCGCGCACCTTTTCCACACGTCGAACGAACGAGTGTGGGAGTACGTCAACCGTTTCACCGCTTTCACGAGCTACCAGCACAAGGTATACACGAGCCATAAGGGCGAGGTGTACCCAATGCCCATCAACCTGGGAACAATCAACCAGTTCTTTCGCGCTTCCATGGGCCCAAGCGAGGCGCGTGCGCTCATCCAGGAGCAGGCCGGGGAGCTTGCTGGCACGGACCCCCAGAATCTCAATGACAAGGGCATCCAGCTGATCGGGCGTCCCCTTTACGAGGCCTTCATCAAGTACTACACCGGTAAGCAGTGGCAGACCGACCCGAAGGACCTCCCGGCGGAGATTATTTCGCGGCTGCCGGTCCGTTATACCTACGACAACCGGTACTTCAACGACAAGTACGAGGGTTTGCCGGTTAATGGATACACCGCGTGGATCGAACGCATGGCGGCGCACCCGAACATTACTGTGGAACTGAACACCGACTTTTTCGACGACGGACATCCCTACTCGCGGAACGCAACCCTGGGCCAGGTCCCGGTGGTGTACACGGGCGCGGTCGATCGTTACTTCGACTACGTCGAGGGAGACCTGTCCTGGCGCACGATTGACCTCGAAGAAGAGGTACTGCCGATCGAAGACTTTCAGGGCTGCCCGGTCATGAATTACCCCGATGCGGATGCCCCATACACCCGCATCCACGAGTTCCGTCATTTTCACCCGGAGCGCGAATACACGAAGGATGCAACCGTCATCATGCGGGAGTTCTCCCGGTTCGCTGAGAAGGGCGATGAGCCGTATTACCCGGTGAACACCGAGGCCGACCGTGCCAAGCTGCTTGCATATCGTGATCTCGCTCGGGGCGAACAAATGGTCCTGTTCGGCGGTCGGCTAGGAACCTATAAGTACCTCGATATGCACATGGCCATCGGGTCAGCGCTGTCGATGTTCGACAACAAAATCAAGCCTCATTTCAATGGTGGCGTAAAGCTCGAGAGTGGAGGGATCGACGCATGAGTACCTCTGTCGTCGTGAATGACCAGATGAGCCGATCCGGCCAGGACCCTGTTTGGCGGACGGTGCACAGGGTGGTGTTTCCCAAGGGCGGCGACATCGACACTATGCCTCTCTACGTCGACTTCAATGGCGCCAAGCGCGTGCGGCGTGATCAGAACAGTTCGCCGAATAATCAATCCGCCCCGGTGTCGTTGCCCGCTGCCGATCTACACCCCGATTATGTCCTCGATCGTCGGCAACTGGCACTGCCGCCCCATGAACGGGTGTCGCTGGGCACTTACTTCAACGCTTTCCCCGCCAGCTACTGGCGCGCCCATACCGCCATACGGACGGTACGGCTGAACGTCCTGCTCGATGGTGAAGCCACCATTGTTGTATACCGCTCTACCGCTCGCGGGATCGTCAACAGGGTCAGCAGTCACCGGGTGAGCGCGGCGGAGGGCCACTCGTTGACTGTCGAGCTTCCACTCACCAATTTCGGTGACGGCGGCTGGTACTGGTTCGACCTGTCTTCACATGATGAGCGAGTCACTCTGCAGGATGCTCACTGGAGCGTGCCGGAACCGGACCAATTTGCCGCCGGGAAGCTGACCATCGCGATAACCACCTTTAACCGGCCGGACTACTGCGTTCGAAACCTCGCGACAATCGCATCTTCGGATGAACTGGTGGAGATTCTTCATCGTGTCATCGTGACGGATCAGGGAACTCAGAAAGTGGCCGCCGAGGAAGGTTTCTCGGATGCTGAAGCCAGGTTGGAGGGACGCCTCGCCGTCGTTAACCAACCAAATCTGGGTGGTTCAGGCGGCTTCGCCCGGGGCATGCTGGAGACTGTGAATGATTCCGAGAGCAGCTATGTGATGCTGCTTGACGACGATGTTGAGATGGAGACAGAGGGCATCCTCAGGGCAGCGCAGTTCGCTGACTTCACGAGGGAACCGACCATCGTTGGTGGACACATGTTCAACCTGTTCGAGCGCTCCGTGATGCACCACTTCGGAGAGTCGGTCGATCGATACCGCTTCCGGTACGGGTCCTCCCCGAATACGGAGGAGGCTCACGACTTCGCCGCGAGCAATCTACGCGATACGCCCTGGATGCATCGCCGCATCGACGTTGATTACAACGGCTGGTGGATGTGCCTCATCCCCACTCAGATCATCAACGACATCGGGCTGGCACTTCCCGTCTTCATCAAATGGGATGACGTCGAGTACGGGATTCGGGCACAGTCAAAGGGGTATCGGACAGTGACGTTGCCGGGCGCGGCCGTCTGGCACATGCCCTGGACCGAGAAAGACGACACAATCGACTGGCAGGCTTACTATCACCAGCGCAACCGTTGGCTCGCGACCCTGCTCTACTCGCCTTATAAGCGTGGAGGCCGGATGCCGCGGGACAGCTTCGCTGTGGATGTTCGCCATCTTCTCTCGATGCAGTACTCCTCGGTCGAGTTGCGGCTCCGGGCGCTTGAAGATCTGTTGAAGGGCCCCGACCATTTGCACGAGTCGCTTGGCTCGAAGCTTGCGGAGGTCAGGGCGATCAGGGCAGAGCACGATGACGCGCGCATCGCAGCTGATCCTTCTTCCTTCCCCGCGGTAAAGCCCAGCAAGCCGCCCCGGAAGGGCAAAGGACCGACCCCGGCCCGCAGCGTCCCTGGCGCTCTCGTCAAGCTCGCGACCGGCGTCCTACATCAGGTCAAGCCGGTTCCAACCGAAGCCAAGCAGCATCCCGAAGCGCACATCGCTGCCATGGACGCGCGTTGGTGGCGGCTCTCGCAGCTGGACTCCGCTCTTGTGACGTCCTCAGACGGTGCCGGCGTTTCCTGGCACAAGCGCGACGTCGACAAGGCCCGTGAGCTCGCGCTCCGCAGCGCAACACTCCACCGACGTCTATATGCGCAATGGGATGAGCTTGCCGAGCGCTACAGGTCTGCTATGCCGCAATTCACGTCGTCTACGGCGTGGGCCGAGACGTTCCACGCCGCAGGTGCAACCGGAAACAAGGCGGAATGACAGCAGTTTCAGGGGAGTCCGGGCGGCCCGCGGACGCGGAACTGAAGATACCCGGTCGCGGCGCCGGTTTACGGGATGTCGCGCGCCATCGTTTCCTGCTCAAGCTCCTGGTCGACAAGGAGATCAAGGTACGGTATCGGGGCTCCATACTCGGCCTGATCTGGTCCTACGTGAAGCCCGGTGTGCAATTCATCGTGTTCTATATAGCACTCGGGGTCTTCCTTGGCCTGGAACAGAGCGACCGAAACCCGGATGGATTGCCAAACTACGCTATCTACCTTTTCGCTGGAATAGTCCTGATCAACTTCTTCTCAGAAGCACTGGGAAATGCTTCCCGCTCCATCGTGGGAAATAGCGGACTGATCAAGAAGATATATCTTCCCCGTGAGCTTTTTCCCGTTTCCGCAATATGGGTGTCGGCCGTTCATTTCCTGCCGCAGATTGTCATCCTGACCGCGGCATGTCTCATCACTGGATGGTCCCCATCCGTCTTGCAGCTCGGTGCGGCGGTGGTGGGCTTCCTCATCGCGGCCCTGCTTGCGACGGGACTCGGCCTTATCTTCGGCGCAATCAACGTCTACTATCGTGACGCCGAGAACCTCGTAGACATGTTGCTGATGGTCGCCACCTGGGCGTCGCCCGTGCTCTACTCATGGGAAATGGTTCGTCGGCAATTGGGTGACACTGCTCTGTCGATTTATATGTTGAACCCTTTGACCGTCAGCGTAGAAACTTTCCACTACGCCTTCTGGATGCCGACTTCGGATCAAGAGTTCGACCTCCCTCCGGGCTTCTTTACGGTATGGTTTCCCGTCGCCCTGGTCATTTCTTCCGTGACAGTTATTTTCGGCCAGTACCTTTTCCGCCGCCTTGAGGGCCGCTTCGCACAGGAGTTGTAAAGATGGCACTGGCAATCGAGATCAGCGGAATCCGAAAGCGCTTCGCACTCCGACACACGCGGTCCCTCAAAGAAACGGTCGTGTGGCTGCTGAAAGGCAGGAAAGGAGATCTTTCCCGCACGTTTCCGGCGTTGGACGATGTGTCTCTCCTTGTAGACGAGGGAGAGACTGTCGCACTGCTCGGTTTCAACGGATCCGGAAAGTCCACGCTACTGAAGCACATTTCCGGGGTCATGCTGCCGGACTCAGGAACGGTGAGGACTCGAGGACGCGTCGCAGGCCTCATCGAAGTCGGGGCCGGGTTTCACCCTGACCTCAGCGGCAGGGATAACGTATTCCTCAACGGTGCCATTCTCGGGATGTCTGAAAAGGACATTCACAGGCAATTCGATTCGATCGTCGACTTTGCTGAAATCGGTGAGTTTATCGATACGGAAGTACGGTTCTACTCGTCTGGCATGTACCTGCGGTTAGCGTTTTCGGTAGCCGTCCACACCGATCCCAATGTCTTCCTCATCGACGAGATCCTTGCTGTGGGTGACGAACCGTTCCAGCGAAAGTGCATCGGCAAAATCAAAGAGTTGGCCGATGCGGGAAAGACGTTGATTGTGGTGAGTCATGACCTGGACTTGATAGGTCAAATCTGTCGCCGTGGAGTTGTCCTGGAAAAGGGACGAATCGTCCACGATGCACCGGTTGCGGAGGCCATAGCGCACATCCGGGGTTCCTGACGCGCTGGACGGCCCCCCAAACTTAGCCGCAGTTGGTGACCTCGTACAGCTTGGCGTCGCCTTCCTGGTCAACGAGTCGGTAGTTGCTGGGGTTGTCCACGTCATCGAACGCCGGGTATGAGTGGGCCAGCGGTCGGTCAAGCAGGTAGTAGTCCCCGAAATCCAGGACGTACTCCACTCCCAGCTCTGCAGCAACCGTACAGGTTTCCGAACCGCCCTCGGCGTTGTTGAGATCCTGCGCGACGAGTGACAAATCCGGCGACAGCGAACCCATGTGGTACTGCGTAACCTTGATGCCGCTGAATGCGTAGGCGAGAGCGCTGCCATTCCATGGGTTGACTGCTACTACGGCATCGCCCGGAACGGTCTCATCCAGACGCTCGAGAAGTTCACGCTCGGCAGGGGACAGAATCGTGGGGTTGCCGTCATAAGTGTGGTTTATATGGGTTTCCGCTACCATCTGATCGATCGATCCACGTTGGCTGTACACAGCGCCCAGCACCACGAAGATCACGGTGAGAGCTCCGGCGAGAATTCCCGTCGTCGTGCGATTGACGCCTAGAGCATTGAACGCTCGCTGCAGAAGACGGCGACTTCCGGCAACCAGATACGCGGCTCCGAAGGCCGCAATGACGATGGTGGGAATCGGCAGGAGGGATGCCAGCCGTTGAGGGTCCTGGTACCAGGATCCAGTGAGTGCCATCCGGATAAAGCCGCGGGGCTGGCTCGCGGCGACTATGTAGAGCAGAACAGCGACGGCGAACACGCCGAGCATCCAACGGGGGGCCCTTCGTTTCGCGATCCCGACTATCCCGGCTGCGGTGGCGATGCTGAGAACCACTGCCACTTGTCTTCCGTGTGGCGCACTCGTGAGCGCTTCACCCATCGCGTCCCAGCGGCTGTCGTTGAAGGGAAGCCAGTTGTTATATCCGGTTATGAGCAGCGCCCGCCATACCGCAAGAAAGGCGCCGGCTGAGACGACAGCGACAAGAATGGGAACCAACAGCTTCTTGAACGAACCTGTCCGGTAGTACCTCTCGCGGCTCCAACTCCACCACTTCCAGGAGATGATCGGCAGACTGAGAGCCAGTAATGCTGAGAACCCGTTCGGCTGAGCAGTGAACAGCGCAGCAAGACCGGCGACAAGCGCGATGAGGGTACCTAAGGGACTGAGTCCGCTTCGAACGACCATCCTCAGGCTGGACACGACGATGGCCAGTACTGCTGGAAGGACTGCGTACGAAAGAAGATTGGGGTAGAGAGGGCCGAAGTCGAGCAAGCCGAGTGGGAACGCCGGGAATGCTGCTGAGAGTATTCCGGCAAAAAGAAGCGCGATTGGCTTCGGGCCGAGGACGACCCGAGTCAGCAGGACAGCGCTAACCGGCCAGACGACGGCGCAAATAGCGAGGTTCAATGCGTTGACTGCGACCGGGACCGGTTGTTCCGTCAGCTGTGCAACGATCGAGGCGAAGCTGTGCCAGGCGGCCGGATAGATTGCTAGGCCGGCATCTGGGTTGAGCATGCGACCGAGGGTGAGACTTGAAGCTTCACCCTCTTCAAGCACATATCTGACTGCGTTCAGGTGATAGACGTTGTCGTAGCGTTGCGCGAGATTGTCAGGAGCGCCCAGAGCCCGGGTGAGGTTGTAGACCGTCGCTGCGCCACCGATGGCAAGTCCGACGGCTGCCGCCACCACGGAGTATCGGTCCAGTCTTGGCGTAGGCGTCCGCTCAAACCTTGAGTCAACCAGTTTGTTCACTCCGAAAGCGACCGCGGAGAGCACGAGGCTCAACACCAAGAAGGTAAAGACCGACCAGTCGACGCCTAGATATGGAGCTATCGCTCCGCTCACCCCTGCAAGCCCGACTGAGAACAGTGGTACCAAGCCCACAGCCAGAGGACCCCGAGCACGGAGTGCTAAAGATAACATGGTCCCGGGTATCAAAAATAAAGCGATCGCTATCGCGATCGACGGCAGGGCAGCCCACCAGGACATCTATTACTCCTGCGGAATCCGGACAAGAAAGGTCAGCGCGAGCGTCAAGGAAGAAAACCTAGGCTGGCGAACCCATCGACATTATCACGCTCCATTCTCAACAAACCGTCGAAACACTGCCGTCAGGTATCAGCACGCTGTGATTCTGTACAGGCTGTGAGTGCTGTTAGTAGCCACAACTTCAAATCCTTGCTCCGTGTTCGTGCCGTAGAAGCCGGGCCACGTCCGAAGCGCGTCACTCGCGTGAGAAAGACCGGGACGATCCTCGTAGAAATGAGTCGCGCCCAGCTGTCCCAGCGCCTGGCATACGGCGGGGTCGGCGTGAATCTGATTAAAGGCCACCCGCAAGAATTCTTTGGCTTCCTGCCCGGAAGTGGCGGAACCAAGTTGGGTATAGACGACCCGTCGTTTCGCGAGGGTGTAGAAGAAAGTTTCACCATTGAAAGGGTCACCGACCACAACAGCGTCCTGAGGCAGGAGGTCCGCCGTCGTGGATATGAATTCCTGCTCACCGGCGGAAAGCACACCCGTGCCCGCCGAATCGGTCCGGTAATTCTTTGCCGCGACAGCGATTCGCTCCGCCGAGCGGTAGTTGTCGGAAGCAAGGTAGGTAACAGCCACGAGTGCGAGAGCAACGACCGCCGCCGTGCGGGAAAACTCTCTCGAAGCCGGCGTGCGGTGGATTGTTCGACGGACCACGGAAGAGAGCTTCCGTGCACACGTATCAAGCATCCAACCCGCGAGAAGAACACCCGTCATTGCGATCATGGGAGCGATGCGCTGGGTGTCCTTGTACCAGAACCCGGTGAGCCATCGCGCAGGATTTTCGGGTCCTGCCGCCAAGACGTGGAGCAGCACAAACGACATCCACGCGACTGCGAGCGCGCGGCGCCCTTCACGAAGCAACCCAACCAACGCGCCCGCTATCGCGAGCAGTCCGACATAGGTATTGAATTCACTCATCTCGGGTGCTTGCAGTGCAGGAAAGGTTGCAAGATCAAACATTGCTAGATACAGCGAATCCGGAAGCTCCGCCCGCACAGCGCGCTCATAGCGCATCACCCCCTCTAAGAGAGGCGAACGTGAGAGCGCGGTCAAAGCGATCGTCAGAAGCCCTGCCCCGGCAAACAACGATATGACGCCGGCCTTTTCTCGACGCTGCACAACCTCCCGCAGCCACGGCAGCCCATATGCGACGGCAAACGGTATCGCGGCTACGGCCAGCGCCATCAAGGCGCCGGGATGGGCAATAGCAGTGCCCGTCAGCGCCAACGCGCTTACCAGAAATGCGGAGGACATCTCCCCAAGACCTCGTCCGCGCGAGTGATGGCGTCCTGCCCGGCGTGTGAAAAGCATACGAAGGACCAGGATCAGGATTGCAAGAACAGCGGGAACGAGGGAAGCCCCGAAGCCGTTGGGCCATTGCCCGCTGCGAACCAACTGAGCGTAGGGAAAGCTGATGTAGGAAGCTGCAAGGACGGGTGTGAGTAACCAGATGATTGGGCGTTTCGGGAAGACTGCCGAAGCGAGATAGGTGAGGCCGATTGGCCAGACGACCGCACCGATCAACAGAGTCAAAACATTTGATGCCGCCACGATGTCGCCTGGAATGAGAGAAGCGATGAGGTGCCATCCGACGGGGTAATAGTTGGCGCCGGACTCACCGAATATGGGGGATACGCTCCAGGGGGTTGCGTTCCCTGACTCCCGAATCCACTGGACTGCATTCATGTGGAAGATCGGATCCCAGCCCTGGGATGCAACTTCAATGCCTCCCATGCCCCGATAGAGAGCGATCACTGTCAACAGCGATCCCCCGATGAGAGAGCCTGCCAGACCAACAACGTACAGACGGTCGAGTTTCGCCTTCTCCGAATGCGGGAACCTAAGCCTGAACCGGTGGCCGAGCATCCACAACAGGGCAGAACTGATTGCGATTCCGCACAGCGCCCAGGGAAGGTTCCAGGGGATTCCACAAGCTGACAAAGCCATGCTCGTCACGCTCAACGGAACAAGCCCGACCGCGGGTGCGAGTGCAAGAGTTGCGGGAAAGGGAGTCCGCAGCGGGAGCAGTATCAGAAGTCCGGGTCCTACGAGGATCGCCAGCGCCGAGAGCCCCAGCGGCACGAGGGCTACCAGAGCGGGTAACTCAGAGAGCATCAGAAGCTGGTACTCATTTGCGTAGTCGGGCGTTGAGCGACCTGCCGGCAGAACGGCTCAGCCGGGCGAGTGGGCGGGAGCGGGCCAGATCGGTCGCCTTCTTCTGCCCATATAACTGTTTTGCTTCGGATTCCTTCAGGGCCGAGAGGTCCCCTAATTTATCCGAGAGCCTCCCCGCGCCCGCGGCGGTACTCGCAGCACTGTCTGCTGTGGTGGTCGCCCAGCCGCTACCTAGGTCCAGAAGGGACTGATGCTTGACATCGTAGTAACCGGCCTTCACCGGGAGAGCGACACCGTCTGCGCCTGCAGCCGCAGCCAAAAGATGGAAGTGAAATCGTGTTGTGATCCAGGTTTGTCGGCGCGACAGCGGGAGGCCGCTTCGCCATATCTCCGTGAAGGGCAGAAAGTTTGCTTCCGGGATGATGTCCGCCAGTTGCTCATAGGCAACTCGGTCGGCCCCTGGGACAGCTTCTACGTAGTGCAGGGTACGTCCGGCATCCGCCATGGGTTGCAGGAGGCTTCGTGCCGCTGAGACGGCGGAATCCACGAGCGCAGGTTCAGCAGTGTCACTTTGGATGCATACAAAAACGCCATCACGCGGATTTCTCTCCAATTCGTCTTTCACTCCGAGGAACGCGTCGTCCGGTGCTTGTGCAATCCTGTAGGTTTGCGCGCTTGCGAGGTCCCGCGCGGTCGCGTGATTGAAATCGGCGAAGAGATCCTGATTCACCGACTCGTCCCCAACGGCGGGCATCAAGCCAAGACCCGTCGCGAACAGGTCTGCGCCTGTCAGTCGGTGCACTGCACGCATCGCATAAACGAGAGCCGAGTGGTTGGCCCACATCCCATTGATGTAGCCTCCACCAATCAGGTGAAGCGAGCCCATCTGCCGGAGTTTCAGCAATCCAAGGTCGTAGTCAGGAGAGCCCAGGTTCTCTACGAGCGACTCCATTTGGGCTTTGAGTGCCGGTCCGCTCAGATCGCGGTTTTCGAATGCGCAGCGCCATAGGGTATCCGTGATGTGCAGACGGGGATGCAGATCAGCGAAGAGTGTCTGTGCTGTGCCCGGGCGAGGACAGTCAAGCCAGATCTCAGCTTCTGGCCTTTCAATGGCGAGGAAGCGCAACCAAGACGCAGTGATGAACTCGTCACCGAAGTTTGGGTTGCCCGAAGATCCGATGAGGTAGATAGGCCCGCGATTCATAGGAAAGACCTTAGCTCAGGGTCAGCACGCCTTATCGCCGCCTGATAGCAAGTCACCCTCGTGTCCCGTGCGGCCTTGATCCCGGACTCGAACTCGCCGCATGGTTATGGTCTCGGCGCGGTCGCGCAGCGGGCGAAGCCTCTCGCTATGGGATACTTGCTTGGTGAGTCGCACCTGGATCGTCATTCCCCTTTACAACGAAGCGCCTGTTATTGGTGATGTTGTGAGGGGACTGCTTCCGTACTTCCCGCACGTGGTGTGCGTCGACGACGGCAGTACTGATACATCCGCAGAGGCTGCTCGTGAGGCAGGCGCTGTAGTGGTTCAGCACCCGGTAAACCTGGGCCAGGGTGCGGCGTTGCAGACCGGATTTGAGTACGCGCTGTCGGACCCCGATATGACCAACGTGGTGACGTTCGACGCCGACGGTCAGCACCGGGTCGACGATGCCATGGCGATGGTTGCTCGTCTCAACTCAGGTGAAGCCGACGTCGTTCTGGGATCGAGATTCCTCGATAGCCGCACCAACATCGGATGGCTGAAGCGGTTGGTCCTACGCACAGCAGCACTCCAGACCCGGCTAACAACTGGAATGCCCCTGACGGACGCACATAATGGGCTTCGTGCCTTTTCACGCAATGTGACATCCAACATCCATCTGACACAAAACCGGATGGCGCATGCCTCCGAACTTGTGCAATTGCTTGCGGTGCTGCAGCCGCGTTGGACTGAACACCCGGTCCAAATCGTTTATACCGAATATTCAAAGTCCAAAGGCCAGTCTCTTCTCAACTCGGTCAACATCATCGCTGACCTCCTGTTTAGGTGATCTAACGTGCTATTTGTTGTACAGATCCTGCTCGTACTCGCGGTCGCTTTTGTCTCGCTGGTGCTCATCCGTGGTGGTTCGAATGCCAAACATATGGCTGTCAGACGGATTATGGTGCTGCTCTTTGCCTTGACTGCTGCTCTCTCCATCTTTTTCCCGTCTCTGCTTACCTCTGCGGCTCATCTACTGGGGATCGGGCGCGGCACAGACCTTGTCCTCTACGCGTTCATCGTGAGTTTCCTCGTATACATGTCAACGACCCATCAGCGGTTCCGCCACATGGAATCATCAATCACCAAGTTGGCTCGCCGCGTAGCGTTAGATGAAGCGGTGCGCCCATGGGAGAGCGGTCAGCCTACGAACAGCCGTACGCGTCCCAATGCCTAGCCCCGTCATAAGCGGCGCTACACCGACGACGACGTGAAGCAACCGTGAAGATCGCGATAACTAAAGGCACCCTCCGGATTCCCCCCACATATTTCGCACTTGCACACGCGGAACAGATGCGGGCGATGCATCATTTTGAAATGTTCTCGCTCGTCGCGGAGGTCCGCACCAGCACATCGATCCCCGTCCATGATTACGTGCCGGCGCAACGCCTTGGATTCCGTAGACGCGAGCTAGCGATGCCAGCGTTCATGCCCCTGATGGCGCGGGGCGTCAGGAAGTTCAACCCTGACGTCATCCATCAGCATTTCGGCACCTGGTCCGTGCCGGCCACTCACATCGCGAGGCGCTCCCGTACGGGGCTTGTGACCACATTGCACGGCGCGGACGTCTTCGTCTTCAGCCGTCAGCCGTCGACCGCCATGGCCAGATGGCATCACCGAAACATAGGCGCCGCGAACAAGCACAGCAGGAAACTGCTGGCTGTCAGTAATTTCCTCGCGGGCGCGGCAGTGGCTGCTGGACTGGACTCACAAAAAATTGAGGTGCATTACCAGGGGATCGATACCGACTACTTCACCCCGACCGTGCCGGGTGACAACCTCAATGAGCCCGACGGTGAGCCGATTATCCTGTTCGTGGGTGGATTGAGTGAGCGCAAGGGCATCCGGGACCTTTTGCGAGCTTCAGTGGCTGCGCAACCTCGTAGTCCCCACCGGCTTGTTATTGCAGGAGAAGGAGAACTCAAGGACGAGCTCCGCGGTCTCGCAGGTTCCAGTCCGCACACCGAGCTTGTCGGGTCGCTGGACCGCGCCGGGATACGCTCCCTGATGCGCAGTGCACGCGCACTGGTCGTTCCAAGCCGAACGCATAACGGGTGGCGCGAAGCAGCGGGACTGGTTGCCCTGGAGGCGGCTGCCTGCGGTACCCCGGTCATCGCGAGTGATTGCGGAGGTCTCAGTGAAATGGTCGTCGATGGCCAAACCGGCATCTTGGTTAAAGAAGGAGAACCGGTCGAGCTCGCGGAGGCGATTCACCAGATGGTCCGGCTCCGGCCGACCGAATACGCAACCCTAAGTTCAGCGGCGCGTACATTCGCCGTGGAAGAGCGGAGCCTGCGCAAAAGCTGCGCTGAGCTTGCTACCCATTACGACGAGGTCGTCTGAGCGAACCGAGCGGCAAAAACCTTCAAGGTGGAGGCCAAACCATAGTAGGCTTCGGCTGTCTTGCTGCGTCGGCGCATCTCCCAAGCGGTTCTCACTGCCGGAAGGTCGACCGCCAGGAGGATGTCGGCTGAACGGAGACTATGCATCGCTTTCTCATGCTTGCGCACAGCTCGCCAGAACACCCGGGACTGGTCCAATGGCCCCAACGAGTTGATGAGGCGCCCGGCGGGGGAGTTCTGTAAGAAACCCTGCAAGCGATTCGCACCGATCCGTGCGAGTATTCGGTCCAAAGCCGCCCTGTGTTCCATCGATCCGACCACCACACCCTCTGGGATATCCAGGGATGGTAGCCAACTGACGAGCTCAACGTTCACTTCTCTGAGGGAAGCCCTGCCCAATGCTTCGGCGAGCGACTCGTTGCCCAGCCCCGAACGGAGCAGTTGATCCGGGTCAGTGGGAGATCCGATGATGGCGACTACTCGAAGTGAGGGACTCACTACACGCCGTCCTTTCCGATGAGCGAGCGCAGATGATGAATCCGGGGGAGCAACTGTTTTTCCCGGGAAAGGTGTGACGCCCACTTCTGGTTTTCGGCGTAATCCTGTGCCGTCATCGTGCTCGCGCAATCTGCAGTCTGGAGGAAGACTTCGCACGCGGCTTCGGCGTTGACCTCGCTGAGTGGGAACCAGTCCTGGCGGCCTTCAAGAACGGCACTAGCGGCGGTTTCGGGGTGGTGCAGCGATGCTATGGGGAGACCCGTTGCTGCATATTCGAACACTTTCCCGCTGGTGACATACTTGCTTCGACCGAGGATCAGCAAAAGCGCATCGAACGTTTTGTATACGGATGCGACGTCCGTCTTGCTGACAGGACCCTCATACGAGACACCGTCGTTTCGATACTCATCGAGTATGGCGAGCACCTTTGGATCAGGCTCTGAATAGTGCCCCAGGCGCCCCCGGATAACGAGTTTCGAGGCTCGGAGCAGATCGGATTTTGCCCGTGCCTCGCGCCAGCCGTCCAACGACTCCCGCAGTGGCATAGGCCCATAAATTGTGCCGAGATAACCGAATACCAGCGCCCTCTTGTTCTCGGCGCGGGGTGAAGGCCGCATGCCGCTGAACCGGTCGGCGAACTCCTCCTCGAAAGCATTCGCGACAACGTGATAGGTGTCCGTGTCCGGCGAGTACTCCTGCTTGTGCCAGTCCCGGATAGGAGCGTTCACGAACCACGCTTCCGCAGCATGGGTGAGCAGTCGCCGCTCCATGCGAGCTGAGCGGGAGCGCGGGGACCCGATCCGCTTGTCTTCGTAAACATCCAAGTGCCACGTGTCCCGATAGTCCATGACATATGGGACCCGCGCCTTTTTGTACAGGTGCCAGCCTGGGACAAAATCGACGTTTGGGTTGGCTGTGCCGATCACCAGATCGACGGGCTTCTCCTGATGGATGCGATCCGTGGTTGCGATAAGAGCCGGCCGCCACCCGCCGTACACCGGCTCCGGAAACTGGATCCGGTCTTTCTGAGCGCGCAGGTATGTCCAAAGAAGATTGGATGCGACGCGCATGCGAGACCACCGGGACAGGTCAGGTTCTCCCCGAATCCAGCTGAACGGAACCCGCACCACATCGATACGAGGATCGATGCTCTTTTCCAGTTCGGTGTCAGTCCCGGTTTGGTACTCAAAAACCTCACGACTGGCTGTCACTACAGTGACGTCCCATCCGTTCCGGACGAAGGCGTTTGCGGTGGCAAGCGCCCGGTAGACGCCCGCGCCCCGAGAAGGCGGATAGCCCCACGCGACGTACAGCAGGTGAGGGCGTTTCTCAGCGGACATCCAGTAATCTCTCCTTGGGCTAGGCCGCTAGCCACTCTACAGTGGGAAAGTTCGACGGCGCGAAAGGCTCTGCTAGGTTCAAAGTATGTTTGCCGGCACCAAAGAATCCCGAGCGCTACACCTCTACGACTGCGCCGACGTCGGAGCAACTCTTGTTCAGTATGGCCAGGCCGCAGGACGACCGTGGCGATACCTTCCCGCGCGGAATACACACCGCGATGGAACCGACGTTTCCGGTTCTGTCAGGCGCGTTGCGGGCGTGGCGGAATGGACTGCGCGGCGCTGGCTTCGAACCATGGAGTCAGATCTCCTTCATATTCACTTTGGGACCAGACTGGACGTTGTCACGCGACGTCCGCGACGACCTTTCGTCGTCCACTATCACGGCACCGACATCAGAACTTTTTACTATGATCCTTCACAGCGCGACAAGATTCAGTGGGGCGCGGACAACGCCGCCGCCGTGCTGTATTCGACTCCAGATCTCAAGACCCACGCAGAAGCAGCGCGCAGCGACGCCATCTACCTGCCCAATCCGGTCAACCTCGCTGAGTTGCCGGCGTGGGAACCGTCCGATGAGCCTCTCGTCGTCTTTTCCTCACGGTGGGACGGCTCGAAGGGCGGAGAGCAGCAACTCGAACTGCTGGCGGAGGTCCGCCGCGTTCTCGGGCCTCGCGTCCGGATAGAAGGCCTGGACTGGGGTGAAGGTGCGGCGGAGGCCCGGAAGCGGGGTGCCGACCTGGTCCCCAAAATGTCCAAAGAGCGGTACCTGCAGTGGCTTTCCCGCGCTCACTGTGTCGTAGGCCAGACTTCAGGGATCTTGGCGATGAGCGAGTTGCAGAGTATAGCGATCGGTATTCCCCTCGTCGCGCGTCTCGAGCCCGGTTACTACGCGGAACCCGTCCCCGTTCTAGGCGGGGGAACTACCGCGGATCTCGCGTTCGCAGTGGCTTCAGTTCTTGAGAACCCGATGGCAACGGCCGCCCGGCTTCAAGCTCAGAGATGGATAAACATGTATCACTCGCCGGACAATGTTGTGAATCAGCTCGCGTCCATCTATCGGCGACTAACTTAGTCCCGCTAGCGCGGCCTGCCGGGCGAAGTCCGGAACCTGGGCAACTACTTCATTGAATGACCCCTGGGCCTCAACGCGTCCATCCTTCATGAAGAAGACGATATCGGCGTTCCTGATGGTGGAAAGTCTGTGGGCCACTGTAATGACAGTGACCTCGCCGTGAAGCTCCCTTATCGCAGTGGTCACGGCCGCTTCAGTGGCGGTGTCCAATGCGCTTGTGGCTTCATCCATCACGAGGACATTCGGGTTGTTGTACAGCGCACGCGCTATACCAAGTCGCTGCCGCTGGCCGCCTGAGAGAGATAGGCCACGTTCTGCAACCATGGCGTCGATTCCACCCGGCCGGCTCCTGATGGTCTCCAGCAGTTGGGCGCGGCGCAGGGCAGTCTCCACCTTAGCCGTGTCAACGTTCGACGGGTTCCATGTCAGCGCTACATTTTGCCCGACGGTTGCATCGAAAAGGGACACCTCCTGAGGGACGTACCCGATTCGCTTGCGCCAGTCATCCAGAACGAAATCCATACGCGTTCCACCGACTTCCAAATAACCGCCAGTGGGTTCGAGCAGTCCGAGCAGCAGATCCACGAGTGTGGATTTGCCGGCTCCCGAGGATCCTACAAAAGCGACGTGTGATCCAGCGGGAATAGTGATGTTCACGCGCTCGAGGGCGGGCGAGTCGGCGTTGGGATAGGTGAAGCTGACGTCCTTCAACAGGATATCGATCCGGTCTGCGCCGAGCTTCTGCTGGGGTCGGTCCCGCTTTCGTGCCGCGAGTAGTTCATCTCCCGTGCGAATGTCCTTCATGACATTGTTGGCGAAGGATGCGCTGGAGTTTGCCTGCGACTGCACGGCTTGGAGCCGGGTCAATGAAGGGACAAGCCGGAACCCGGCTACGGCGAAGAGTCCCACGGCACTGACCGCGCCCTCCGGGCCGCCTATCGCCAGTCCGACGCCGCCGACCAGAGCGAAACCGACGATCAGCGCCGTTTCGAGCACATAACGCGGGACCTGGCTGAGGAAGATCGATTGTGCGCGCGCCTTCGAACTCTTGGTCCGTGTCTGGTTTACCCTCTCCTGCACGTCGGGCGCCCGGCCTGCCAGTGTCAGCTCCTTGAGGGTGTTCATGGCCTCGGTGAGCATCATGACCGTCTTGCCGGACCAGTGCCTGTTGTCGCGGCCAGCCTGAACAGCACGAGGAGAGATGACGCGGGCGAGCAGGAGAGCGATAAGGCCGAGATAGACGAGCGTCACCACCGCAATAATCGGCTCGGCTACGAAGAGGACGACAATGACGGCGATGAGGGTCCCCAATTCACCGAACAGGGTCATTGCAGGGATAAGCACGCCGGAGACGGTGATTCCCACACCCACGTCAACCATGCGTACTAACTCGCTTGAGTTTTTCTTGAGGCGCTCCGCCCAGGGAGAAGCAAGATATGAGGCGAAAAGCCGATCCCCGATGGAGACTTCATGTTGTGCGAACCGAGCCGTCGCCATTCGCAGGAGGAGCACCGCAAGCACGCCTTTGAGGACGATCAAGGCACACACCGCGATGAGGATCGGAAGGACCAGATCGGACACATCGCCGAGCATCGGAAGTACTACTGCCCTCCCGCTGACGAGCGACGGCAGTATCAAAGCAATGGCGCCCAGCGCGACCATGTCGAGCACAGCCAGGCAAGCACTTGCGATACCGTAACCGAGTAGAAAGCGTCTGCTGCCTGCGGGGAGTGTTGCCAAAAGCGGCCGAAGAATCGTGAATAAGTTTTTCATTCCGGGTTCAGAATACTCGACCGATGGTGGCAGGGACGTGCTCAGTCGGGAAGCTAGGCTAGTTGACATGAAACCCCGCTTGCTGATCTTGTGCTTCTCACCCCTGAGACGTGACCCACGTGTGCTCCGGCAGATCTCCCTCCTAAGGGATTCCTATGAGGTGTCGACATGCGGCTTCGGGCCCGCTCCGGACGGCGTGAGTGATCACTTCGAGATCCCCGAGGAAGCAAGCGGCTGGTGGCCTATTAATCTCAAATTCGCGGGTGCTCTCCTCGTGGGCCGGCAGTTCGAAATCTTCTATCGCCGTGAGCCGAGGGTGCGGGCGGCTCTGAGCCTCATATCGAAAGGCGCATTCGACGTTGTCATCGCGAATGACCTCAATACAGTTCCACTTGCTTCCCTGCTCGAACCGGTCAAGGGATTCCATGCGGATCTGCATGAGTGGGAGCCCCGGCTTCCAGGATCGGGCTTCAACTGGAAGCTCATGGGACTTCCGTACTTGAGGTGGCAGCTCACAAAGGTGCGAGCAGCTCGCTCTGTTTCAACCGTATGCCGGGGCATCGCGGACCGTTACCTACATGACTACGCCATTGACGCCGACGTCGTTATGAACGCATCCTCATACGCGGAGCTGGAACCTTCAGATACGCGGGAACCGCTTCGACTGATCCATAGCGGAGGGGCAAACCCGGCCCGCAAGATTGAATTGATGATCGATGCCATGCGCGGTGTCGAAGGTGCGACGCTCGATCTCATGCTGATGTCGACCGGACCTGGAACCGTCGAGGCGTTGCGAGCTCACGCAAAAGCCGTTTCGAACGTACGTTTCCGTGATCCGGTTCCCTTCGACGAACTGGTACCAACGCTGCAGCAATATGACGTGGGCGTGTTTCTGCTTCCCCCGACGAATTTCAACTATGAGATGGCGCTGCCCAACAAGCTCTTCGAATACGTGCAGGCCCGTCTTGCCGTGGTGATCAGCCCATCGCCCGAAATGGCACGGATTGTTCGGGAACATGATCTAGGCGTTGTTTCCGAAGACTTCACCGCGGAGTCCTTCCGCGAAGCGATCCGGTCGCTTACGGTCGCCAAAGTCGAGGAATTCAAATCCAATAGTCATGCAGCCGCGTGGGCATTGTCCGCGGAGCGCGCAGTGCAGCCTTGGGCTCAGGCCATCGGGGCGATTGCAGGCGTTGACACAGACGACGTTGGAACGAGTTCCTCTCCGGCAAACGTCTAGAGCCGAACGACGCTACATTGAGTGCATGCCAAGCGGGAAATCCGATCCCAAAGTAGTTCACTTCTTCGACTGCGCTGACGTGGGCAGAACTTTGGTGAAGTATGGGCAGGAGGCAGGCTATCGATGGCGCTACCGGCCATGGGCGCCAGAAAGCCTTCGACCCGAAGATAAGACTTTGAGGATCCGTCGACTGGCGAGGGCGGAATGGGTAATACGGCGGACGGCCGAAGCGGTTCGAGGCGACGTCATGCACATTCATTTCGGGACTCGGACGGGGGTCGCCAACAGTCGGCCAGTTCTCCCATTCGTCATGCACTGGCACGGAACAGACATTCGGACCTACTTCTATCAATCGAAAAGTAGGCCTGCGATCGAGTGGGGGGCCGATAGGGCTGCTCATGTGCTCTATGCGACCCCCGACCTGCGTGAGCACGCCGTGAAAGCGCGACCTGACGCAACTTACCTGCCGATACCGATTGATTTCTCGGTACTTCCGTCGTGGAAGCCGGTCGGGTCCCCCAAACTCGTGTTCTCGTCGCGGTGGGACGAGTCAAAGGGCGGCGATACCCAACTGGCACTCCTCCGCGAGTTGAGATCGGGTCTGGACAAGACCGTTCTCTTCGAAGGTCTGGACTGGGGTGACCGAGCCGAGGAGGCTCGTGACCTGGGCGTTCAGCTCGTTCCCCGGATGCCCAAAGATAGATTCCTACAGTGGATGGCAGGAGCCCATTGTGTGGTGGGGCAAACCACAGGAATCCTGGCAACGAGCGAGCTTCAGGCGGTAGCCATGGGGGCGCCCACGGTGACGAGCGTACGGCCGGGGTACTATCCCGGAAGCCCCTTCCCGATCGAGGGGGATCCGGAAGGGATCACACAACGCGTCCGAGAGGTTCTCGAGGACTCCATATCAGCGTCAACATCTTCGAACGGTGCTTCCTGGGTCCGCCGGAACCACGGGCCGGAGGCACTCGTTCCGCAGCTTGCCGCCATCTACAGGGCTGCTGCCGAACACTGAGCTCGGGAACATCCGCATTCCCTGGAACTTTCAAACTGGCCGGTAGAATATCTACGATCACCGTCGCTCGCCGGTTGTCCACGATCAAGGACAGCGACGTTGTGTTTCTTTTTCACTGATGGGCAGCCGGCGGCCCAAGGCCGCACTGGTGGGACTGGTCTGAACATTGACGGCTTGCTCTCGGAACCAGAGATTTGGAAATGATGACTGAAGATCGGCGTGACTCATCTCGACCGCGTGTACTGGTTCTGTCGTTCTCGCCCATTATTCGGGACCCGCGGGTGTTGCGCCAGATCGGTCTCTTCCGTGAGTTCGCCGACGTCATTTCCTGCGGTTACGGGGAGGCGCCAGAAGGAGTCGTCGAGCACATCCAGATACCGGTGCGTTTCAAATCCTGGCGCGTCAGTTACAAGAAGGTGGCGGCACTCCTGGCCGCCCGCAGGCATAAGCGGCTCTACTTCGGGGCGGAGCGCGTCCGGTTTGTGCAGGACCGAATCCCCGAGGGCAGCATGGACGTGGTGGTCGCGAACGACGTGCTTGCCGTCCCTCTGGCGTTATCGCTACGGCCGAGCATGGGCGTGCATGCCGACCTGCATGAGTACGCTCCACGGCAGGGAGAAAACGATCTGAAATGGCGGCTCCTTGTGGGCCCCCTGATGGACTGGGCCTGCCGTGAGTACGTGACAAAAGCAGATTCGGTATCAACCGTGGGCAAGCGGATTGCCGAGGAGTATGCCTCGGTATACGGCATCCCCGAGCCTTCCGTGGTGCCTAACGCCTCAGGGTACGACGACAGGTTTGCGCCTACCCCCGTTCAGTCACCACTGCGTCTGGTCCACACGGGTGCAGCAGGCCGCGGACGGAAAATTGAAGTAATGATAGACGCCGTCCAGCGGGTCAACCAGCTCCGTCCCGGGACGGCGACAATGGACCTGGTACTCGTGCCGGGTGAGCAACGATATATCGATGAGCTGACAGTCCGGGCAGCTTCCGTGCCCGGCGGCGCAGTCCGCATGAAACCTCCAGTACCGTTCGAACAAATTGTGCCTATGCTGCAGGGCTACGATGTCGGGGTCTTCGTCTGCCCACCGAGCACGTTCAACCTGGAACACACACTGCCGAACAAGTTCTTCGAATTCATTCAGGCCCGGCTCGCGATTGTTATCGGTCCCTCCCCGGAAATGGCCCGATTGATCCACGAATACGGTGTGGGATGCGTAGCCGCGGGATTTGACGCGGAGGCGACGGCACAGGTCCTCCTGTCCCTCACGGACGAGCGGGTGGCCGAGTTGAAGGAGAACGCCCACAGGGCTGCGAGTCGACTGAGCTCAGAACAGCTGACCCGCCCATGGATCCACGCGGTTCGAAAGCTAGCTGCTATGGGCTAGCGTCGTGGAAATGTCCGATTCAGCGTGGACTTGCACCGACGTCGATAGAGTGAAAAATATGCCGCACGATGAAGCTCCTGGCCCAACCCGCCCCCTGGTACTTGTCCTCTCGTTTTCACGGATAGCCCGTGACCCCCGCGTGCTCCGGCAGATACGTCTATTCCAGGAGTTCGCTGATGTTATCTCCTGCGGTTACGGGCCCTCGCCTGGTGGTGTGATCCGGCACGTTGAGATCCCCGAGAACCTCCCCGCGTGGCACTCCAGTAAATCCCGTGTCGGGTTCTACCTGGGCGCGCGCCGATATCACCGCCTTTATTTCGGCGCCGACAAGGTCAGGTTGGTGCAGGACCATATCCCTGCAGGCAGTGTGGACGTCGTCGTCGCGAATGACGTCCTGTCTGTCCCATTGGCTGTTTCCCTGAAACCGCGCAGGGGAGTGCACGCCGATCTTCACGAGTATGCGCCCAGACAAGGGGAGGAGGACCTGAAATGGCGTCTGGTGATGGGCCCGTTCATGGACTGGGCGTGCCGGCAATACGTCACGAAAGCGGATTCGGTGTCCACAGTGGCCGACGGCATCGCGGACGAATACGCCTCCGTATACGGGATCCCGAAGCCCTCGGTTGTGCCGAATGCTTCCGCTTATGAGGATCGTTCCGGCCCCACTCCTGTTCAATCACCTCTCAGGGTGGTGCACACTGGCGCGGCGGGTCGTGTACGTAGAATCGAAGTGATGATAGAAGCCGTCCGCCGCGCCAACGAACTACGTCCCGGCACAGCGACGCTGGACCTGGTCCTTGTGCCGGGGGAACAACGGTACATTGACGAATTGGCGCAGAAGGCTGCCACCGTGCCTGACGGCGCCGTGCGTATGAAGGCTCCAGTCCCTTTCGAGCAGATCGTCCCTATGCTGCAGGCTTACGACATAGGGTTTTACCTTTGCCCGCCCAGTAACTTCAATATGGAACACGCGCTGCCCAACAAGCTGTTTGAATTCATTCAGGCGCGGCTTGCCCTCCTCATAGGCCCCTCCCCGGAAATGAAGGCCCTGGTGGAGCGCCACGGACTTGGGCTCGTAACGGAGAGGTTCGACGGTGAGTCCGCCGCAGTCGCACTCACCGGTATGACAGCAGCTGAAGTGACGCGGATGAAGGAAGCTTCGCACGCGGCGGCAAGGGAACTGAGCGCCGAATCGACGAGCAGTGCGTGGCCCGACGCCGTCCGGAAGATTGCTGGTGTCAGTAATGGTTGAGTCGATGCCCCGCATCCGCGCCCTTCACGTCCACGATGCTGCGAGCGTCGGGCGTAATCTTGTCGACTATGCCAACGAGACCGGGCAAAACTGGAGCACCACAGACATACCCTGGTATTACCGGAAGGTATGGACCGGCCCCTTGAAGCATCCTGCCATCCGGGCGCGCCCGGTGCTGTGGGACGGCACGCTGGCAGCGAAGAGTATGCAGACCGATGTGATTCACCTTCATACCGGGGGGCTATCTCCCCACATGCGCTGGGTGCGGCGGCCGTGGGTACTGCATCTGCATGGCTCCGATGTCCGAAGCCGGCAGTACGACGGATGGGCGCCACGGCTGCGCTTTGGCGCCGAACACGCGGCTGCGATCCTTTATGCCACACCCGACCTGCTGCCGCACGTTCGTAACCTCAACCCGCGCTCGGAAGCCAGCTACTTTCCGATTCCGGTCCGGCTGGACCGGGCGCCACGCTGGTCACCGGTCCCCAACCGGGTAATTTTTGCTTCCCGCTGGGAGGAGGTGAAGGGCGGCGAAGCCCAGATCGAGGTCGCGCGGCGGATTCGCACCAAATGCCCCGGAGCTGAGCTGCTTGGTCTGGACTGGGGGAAGGACGCGGAAGCGGCACGCAGCGCAGGGGTAGATCTGCTCCCCAAAATGCCCTACGTGGAGTACAAAGCGTGGCTTGCAAGCGCCGCCGTCGTCGTCGGCCAGATGACAACCATCCTTGCAACAAGCGAGCTTGAAGCGCTGTCGATCGGCGTACCGCTGGTCAGCAGCGCTTCACACGAGTTCTACCCGGACCTCGTTTCCTTGAGCGACCCGACTCCCGTATCGGTGGCCCAAGCTGTCGGTCGCATCCTCGCCGACCCGAGCCAGGGCTCCCGACGGCAGGAAGGCAAGAAGTTCATCGCCGAGCATCACGACGTAAAGGTCGGCGTGCGATCGCTGCTGGAGTTGTATGGACGGGTTGTCGGCAGAGAGCAGGGTTAGTCCAAGGCGTTTCGCCCCAGCCGGGTTGCCTCGAAGACGAAGCATCCGGCGCTTCAGTGTGTGAACGCTCGACCGGAACATCGTCACCTGATGAACGGCGTTCCGGCGAGGGTGTAGGTGGTCCAGCCGGTGCCGATGGTGGTGGCGGTTCCGAAGCCGTTGGTGGTGAAGGGGTAGTAGGTGAGGGTTCCGGTGG